>CAWITY010000017.1:0-271610 GCA_963839155.1 uncultured Acidobacteriaceae bacterium | reverse complement strand
ATGTATTGCTGATCCCATCGATTTCCAGCAACTGATTCGGATTCCTCGGTCGCGCCTGTGCCAGAGCCTTCACCGCTTTATCGTGCAGCACCATGTACGCCGGAATCCCCAGCCGCTTGGCCTCCGCCGCACGTCAGTCCTTGAGCCGCCCCTCCAGCACCTCACCCGCCGCCGACAGCTTCACTACCGCAGCCGCCGCGGCTGGCTTGGCCGACCCAGCCTTCGCCGCAACCTTTGCCGCTGCCTTTCCCTTCGCAGCCCGCGCCGGAGCCCCCGCCCGCCCGCCAAATTCAGGGACGACCCCATCGCCGACAAGCAGTTCCAACGGCGATGCCGCCCGCATCTCCAGCCCCCGCTCGGTGAGCCGCACCTTGCGGAAGCGCCTTACTTCCCCATCCTTCTCGAACTCGGCGTCTTCAATCTCGATCAGCCCGGCGCGCACCATTGCGTCCAGCAGCCTCTCGAACTCGTCCCGGCTCATCCGGCCCGCCAGATCCAGGCTGCGTTGCAGCGTTCCGGTCGCCTTGTAGTCCACTGGCCGCAACTCGTCCACAATCGCCTGGGCGATCTCCCGCTCCACCGCCGTCGCCCGCCGGAACTGGCCGCAACACGGCCCCCGCCGGATCGCACACATCGCAAATCCCGCAGCGGCCGGCTGGCATCCTCCTCGTCGCCAAAATGCCGCACCAGCGCCGCCATCCGGCACTCGGACGAGGTCGTATAACGCAGCACCTTCTCGAACTGCTCGGCCCGGAACTGCGCCTGGATCGTATAAGTCTTCTTCCAGCCCGTGCCGCCAGCGGTCACGTTGCCGCCAAAGTCCACTCGCGCCCCGCCGTGAATCTCCAGCTTTTCGAGGGCCTTGTCGAACTCCTCCTCGCCCAGCCGCGACGCCGCCCGCAAATCCTCAACGGGCTCGGGATCTTCTCCAAGAGCCCGAAAAACCTGCTCCAAATGGTCCGCCGGCGGATAGTCGCGATTCAGAAAGAAGTCATGCGTCCGCTGGTCTGCATAGCTGTGCATCAGGTAGGTCCGGCTCGGCGCGCCGTCGCGTCCCGCCCTGCCGATCTCCTGGTAATAGCCCTCCAGCGTGGCTGGCAGCCCGGCGTGAATCACCGTCCGGATATCCGCCTTGTCGATGCCCATGCCGAAAGCGATGGTGGCTACCACCACCTCAAGCTCGCCCGCCTGGAAGGCCGTCTGCACCCGCTCCCGCGTCTCCGGATCCAGCCCCGCGTGATACGCCGCCGCCGGAATTCTGCGACCATGGCCCGACGGGTTTTGGATAGCTCCTCCGCCAGCTTTTCCGCCTGCTTGCGGGAGGTCGCATACACAATCGCCGGTCGCCGCGCCGGATCGGCCAGCAGGCTGCAAATCGCCCCCGGCCGCTCCGGCATGGGCAGTTCCACCACTTCAATGCCCAGGTTCTCGCGCCTGAAGCCATGAATGAATTTGGCCGGCTTGACCATCCCCAGTTGCGCCAGAATGTCTTTCTGGACGGCGGGCGTCGCCGTAGCCGTCAGCGCCAGCACCGGAGCGGGTCGCAGCGCTGGCAAATATTGCCCCAGCATCCGGTAGTCGGGCCGGAAATCGTGTCCCCACTGCGAAATGCAATGCGCTTCGTCGATGGCGATCAGCGCCGGCTTCTTTTTAGCCAACATCTCTGGAAACCCCGGCACCCGCAGCCGCTCCGGCGCAATAAACAGGAATTGCAGCGTCCCTTGCAGATAATCCACGCACGCCTGCCTCGCCACTCCACGGTCGAGCCCTGAATGGATGCGCGCCACGCGCAAGCCCAGCGCAGCCAGCTTGGCCGCCTGGTCGTCCATCAGCGCAATCAGCGGACTGATCACCAGCGCCGTGCCGCCCAGCGCAATCGCCGGCAGTTGATAGCAGAGCGACTTCCCCGCCCCGGTAGGCATCACCAGCAGCAGATCCCGCCCGGACATGGCCGCGCGGCACACCACCTCCTGGTTCGCCCGGAACCGGGCAAAGCCAAACACCGACCGCAGCAACTCAGCCAGCACATCCGGAGTCGCCGCGTCATTCGAATTGGAAGGCTTCGTCAAAAGAAAGGCAGACCCGAGGCGCAGGAGAAGCAGCGCAAACAGTGCACAGCACCTTCCCCAACTTTACAGGAGGGGACCTGCCGCTGCCCCCAGCAGTGACCGCTCGGTCCAGCCCTGACAAAGGGCTCCCGCCCCGCCCTGCGCATTGCCGGAAGCTCCTTAACAAAGGGGCTGTCATCCTTGAGCGAAGTTTAGCGCGTGACCGGGGTTCCCAGCGACAGGTCCCCGTCACCGGGGTGGTTGAGCGCCAAACGCCGTCGAAGGACCTGCTTCTCTACCGCTGGCTCCGCCAATGGAGCTGGGTGCCCCTTCCTTGGCGCTTCGTTGTTTTTGCGCCAAGAGTGGAATGCCCCGAACCTCAATGAGCCTTGTTCACAAAGAGCGGAAATAGGTTGCGAGCAAGGCGGCAAGGCAACTTCTTGCGGGGGCCCAGGTCTCGCCTTTGAGACCTGGGATATTCCTATCGATTGTCTATGTGTCTGCCGCGAAGACCGCGCGATAGACACATCGGCCCCTCAGTGCGGGCTGCCCGGCAGCACAAAATGCTCCGCGCAACGCGGCTCATAGGAGTCGCCGGGCATCTTGATCGGGCTGTCGTATGCCGCGGGTTGCCCTTCAATCAGCCGCTGCGAATAGAGTGCGCGGTTGCCGCAGGCACAGTAGGCCATGCACTCGGTAATGCTGCCGCCGTAGGCATTCACCAGCCACGTCAGGTTCAGCATCTCGCCAAATGGAATGGCGCGAAAATCCAGGTCCAGTCCAGCCACCAGCACGTCGTGGTTGGCATTCAGCAAGTGCCGCGTGAAAAGAAAAAGCTCCCCCACGAACTGCCCTTCGTCGATGGCGATGCACTCCACACGCTTGCCGATTTCGCGCTCTTTTTCCGCGATCACTGGCAGCATCGACCAGGGATCCTGCGAGTTGAATTCCACGGCGTCCATCTTGCCGTGCCCGTTGGGATTGCGGCTCTCCACGACGCCCGGCCCGCCCTTGGTATCGTCGCTGGGCTTGAGCACCAGCACGTATTGCCCGGCATACTGGCGCCGCATGTCCGCTCGCCGCAGCAGTTCCGCGGTCTTGTTGCTCCTCATCGGCCCCAGCATCAGTTCGATCTTCCCTTGCATCCTTCCCCATCCCCCCAAAAAAAGTTGCCGTCTCCGGCGTTCTGCATCGCCCGTGCTGGGGCTTCGATTGCGGTTCATGCCACGCCGCGTCAAGCCTTCCGGCTCACTCCCCGCCTGCCTTTTGCTCTGGACAATCCCGATTCTATCGCGCCTAAGCAGCCAGTTCCCCGGTCCTTATTCTTCCCAAACGCCAAGCGGCCCCAGGGAACCCCGGAGCCGCTTGTAGCGCAACGTTGCTTGGAAGCTTACGGCGTGGGCTTCTTCGCTTCCGCTGCCGGTCTCGCCGCTTGTGCGGGCTTCGGCTTCCAGAACTGCGGATCGGACTTGATCCACTCCTCCGGCACATAGCTCATGTGCGGGTCGAACTGGAACAGCTCATGCTGCGATGATTCCACACATTCAGCAATCAGATGGCTGAGCTTCTTCATGCCTTCTTCGCCGAGGGCCTCATCGAACTTCTTCTCATTCAGGAAGTCCTTGTCGACCTTGGCCAACGACCGGTGCGATTGGAGAATCAGATACCTGCCGCCCGATCCGCCGCAAAGCTGGCGGAAGATGGCCCAGTGCGCCTCCGGATCTGACTTCTCGTACCCTTCGTTGACCAGTTTCACCGCCTCATCCCACTCATGTCCGCGACCAGGTCGAACCTGGTAGACAGAACTTCCATAAAGCGCTGGTGCGAGAGGTCCCCCTTCGCGTTGTGGCTCTCGCAGGCGGCCTTCCCTGTGCAAAAGGCCAGTTAAATCTCTTGGAAAATCTCAAATCCGAACGGTTTTCTAAGGATTCTCGAAGAACCGGAATTCCGGACTCCCTTATCCACAAAAAGGGGCTTTATCCCCGTTGACCCTGCCTCCCACTCTCCTTAGAGTCTGTAATCGGGAGGTAATATTCCCCTCTGGCCGAGCACCGGCAAAGCTTGCCCGCGGTCTCGCAAGGTTCTTCAAGCAGGGCCCCAAGAATTTGGAGTGAAGATGCTGAAACTGAAAAAGATACACATCCTCGGCTTTAAGAGCTTCTGCGATCGAACCGAGTTGACGGTGCGCGGAACCGGTATTGCCGTGGTGGTGGGGCCCAATGGGTGCGGCAAGTCGAACATCCTAGACGGCGTGAGCTGGGTGCTGGGCGAGCAGAGCGCAAAGACCTTGCGCGGCGCGCACATGCAGGATGTGATCTTTGCCGGAACCCGCGACCGCAAGGCCTTGGGCATGGCTGAAGTGACCATTACCATGGTCGATCCTGAAGCCTACGAAGGGCCGGTGCCCGTGGAGCCCGAGGTCGTGGTCGAGCACGATGGCCCCTCCGACTGGGACGAGGATGAGGTGCGCCGCCAGCGAGCCGCGGAAGCCGAGGAGATCATCGCTTCTGAGCAGCCGGGCCAGATTCTCGATGACGATGCCGCGGAAGGGGCCGCACCCACACAGGCGGGTCTCGAAGGACCGCAGGCTGTGGTGCTCAAGATTCGCCGCCGCAAGTTCCAGCGCACCCCGCAAAAGGGCGAGATCGTCATCACGCGCCGCCTTTTCCGCACCGGAGAGAGCGAGTACCTGCTGAACGGCAAGCTCTGCCGCCTGCGTGACATTCAAGACATCTTCATGGGCACCGGCCTGGGACCCGAGAGCTACGCCATCATCGGTCAGGAGCGCATCGGCCAGTTGCTCAGTTCCAAGCCCCACGACCGCCGCGCCATCATCGAAGAAGCCGCGGGCATCACCCGCTTCAAGAACAAGAAGCGCCTGGCTGAGCTGCGTCTGGAGAGCGCCAAGCAGAATCTGGCCCGCGTCGACGATATTTTTGAGGAAGTCGCCCGGCAGATGAACAGCCTGAAGCGCCAGGCATCCAAGGCTGAGCGCTTCGCCGCCGTGCGCGACGAGTTGCGCGGCCGCCTGCGCGTGGTGCTGGCCAGCCGGATGGCACAGATGGATGAGAGCCAGGCGCGCCTGGAGGCTGAAATCTCAAGCCTTACCGAGCGAATCAACGCCGCAGCCGTAGAGATCGAGGAGCAGGAAGCCAGCCAGCACACGCTCACCGAGCGAGGCTATGAGTTGGACCGCGAAGGCCAAGAGGCCTTGAACCGCGGCAACACCGCGGCGGTGGAATTGGAGCGGGCTTCTGCCAAGGAGCGCGCCAACACCGAGCGAATCGCCGACCTGGAAACGCGCATTTCCGCCGCTGGCGCCGAACTTGAAGCCACGCGCCTCCAGTTGGCCGGCATTGCGGAGGAACGCGCACAGCAGCACAGCTTTCTTGACACTGCGGCCGGCGAGGCCAAGGCGTTTCGCCAGAAGGTTGAAGCGCATCAGCAGCAGGCGCGCACCGCGGCTGAGGAGGTTTTTTCCGCCGAGCGGCAGTTGGAGTCCAGCCGCCGCCATGCCATGCACCTGATGACTCTGGCCGGCAACGCCCGCAATCATACGGCTCAGGGCGAAGAGAGCTTGGCCGCGCTGGAACGCGAGGCCGAGCGGCTCAGTGCGGAACTTGGCCAGGCCCACAATGAGTTGGAGAGCCTGGGTGTGCAAGGCGCGCTGGCTCGGCAGCAATTTGAATCCGCCACCGATGCCCTCAAGCGCCTGGAAGGCGAAATCGCCAGCCTGCGCGAGTCGCTGCAAGCGCACCGCTCCCAGGAGAATGGGATGCGAGCCCGCGCCAACCAGATGCGCGGAGAAAAGGCCTCAATCGGCGGTCGGCGCGACGCTCTTGAAAGCCTCATTCGCAATCACAGTTATGCAACTGACACCGTCCGGCGCCTGCTCAAGCCCGGCGCTTTGGCTGAAGGCATGGCCCCGGTAGGCACGCTGGCCGACTTTATTGAGGTCACCGGCGCTTACGAGGGCGTGGTGGACGAGTTCCTGCGCGAAGAACTCAACTATGTGGTCGTGGAGAGCTGGGTCGCCGCCGAGCAGGGCGTGCGTCTGCTCAAGTCCGGAGTAGACGGCCGCGCCACCTTCCTCATTCATCCCGCAGAGCAGGCTGCCCTTTTTGAGGAGGGCGACGGCTCCATTGCCGGGCCCGGCCTCATCCCGCTCAAGGACTCGATCCGTGTGCTGAACGGCTTTGGAGGGTCGCTGGAGTCCATTCTGCCCAAGCTCAAGCATGGCTATCTGGTGGAAGACCCAGCCGAAGCGCAGCGCCTCGCTGCGAGCCACCCGCACGCCTATTTCCTGACCGCCGGAGGAGAGTGCTTCCACAACGCAACGGTTACCGGAGGCAAACCGGCCAGCGAGGGCCCGCTGGCGCTGAAGCGCGAACTGCGCGAGGCAGAGAGCCGCCTGGGCAAGCTGGAGATCGGCCTGGAGCAGGCGGAAGGCGACGCCGCGGCGCTTACCCGCGCCATTGAAGAACTGGCGGCCCAGGTGGAAATGCGCGGCGAAGACCGCCGCATCGCCGAGCGCAACACCGCAAATCAGGGCGCGGCATTGAAGCAGATGGAGGCCGAGACGCAGCGCGTCGAGCGGCGCCTCCAGGAGTGGACCTCCCAGGCCGCCCGCAACAAGGACGCGCGCGAAGCCAAACATTCCGTGATCGAGCAGAAGCGCGAAGAGACCATGCGCCTTGAAGCCGAGCATGCCACCGCCGAGGCAGCGCTCGATGAGATGCAGGCCCAACTGGACGCCCTGCGCCAGAAGCGCGAAAGCCTGCAACAGGAAGCTGCCCAGGTCACCGCCGAACTGGCCGGCCTGGAGGAGCGCCGCCGCGGCGCGGAGGCCGCCTTCCAGCGCATCGAGCGGCTGCATGCCGATCTGGAGCGCCGCGTCATTTCCATTGAGCAACAGCGGACAGCCGCCGAGGCGGAGCGCGAACAGCGCACCCTTGAGAGCCAGGAACTGGTTGTGCGCGAGCAAGAACTGGCCGACGTGCGCGCTGAAGCCCTCGCCCTGGCTCAGACCCTCACCGCCCAGGCGCAGGCGCTGCGCCAGCAGCTGGCGGCCATTGAGACACAATTGAAAACCGGCACGGGCCGCGCTCGACCAATTGCGCGAAGACCGCGCCGCCCGCTCCAGCGAAGTGGCCAAGCTACGCTCTGATCTGGAGCACCTTGAGGCCAGCTGCCTGACTGAGGTCAACGTCGAGGCGTCCGCGTTGCGTGCCGATGACACCATTGCGCATCTCGACGAAGAATCCCTGGCCGCCGAGGAGGAGACCTGCCGCGCCCTGCGCCAGCGCATCGAGCAGATGGGCCCCGTTAACATGATGGCCCTGGACGAGTACAAGGAGACCGCCGACCGCCACTCCTTCCTCGAAACCCAGCGCAAGGATCTGATGGAGTCGATCGAGAACACCCAGGAGACGATCAAGGAGATCGATCAGATTTCGCGCACCAAATTCGACGAGGCTTTTGCCAAGATCAACGAGAATTTCGCCGGAGTCTTCACCCGCCTCTTTCACGGCGGTCAGGCCTTTCTGCGCCTCACCGATACTGAGAATCAGGCCGAGAGCGGGTTGGAGATCGTGGCCTCGCCGCCGGGCAAGAAGCTGCAAAACGTTCTTCTGCTCTCGGGCGGAGAGAAAGCGCTCACCGCCCTGGCGCTGCTGGTGGGCATCTTCCAGTTCCAGCCCAGCCCCTTCTGCGTGCTCGACGAGGTCGATGCCGCTCTCGACGAGACGAATGTGGGCCGCCTGGCCGAGTTGCTGCACTCGCTGAGCAAGGAGACTCAGTTCCTGGTTGTCACCCACTCCAAGCGCATGATGCAGTCCGCCGACATGATCTACGGCGTGACCATGCAGGAGCCCGGCGTGTCGAAGGTGATCAGCGTAAAACTGGGGCACCAGGACCAGCAGCGCGCCACAGCCTGACTGGAGACAGCGGAAGAACTCCCGATCAATGGCAGGAGGTGTCAGGGCACGACTTCAGAAGTGCAGAATCAAGGGCAGTCAGAATCGGCCTTTCCATATTGTGGAAGAGCTCAGAACTGGTAGTAGTTAGCTCATGTTCACCGTCCCTCTGATGCCCCGAGTCCATAGTTCACTTAACAAACGCGCTGGCATCCTGGGCAAACGGGGCCCCGAACGCTCTTCAGTTCGGGGTGGTGAGCGAAGAATCCGCTCTCTTTCTCCCACAGTTCTGTAGCGAACTTCAGATTCAAAAACCTAGGGACTAGGACGCTAACCCTTAACGCCAAGGGCATACGATTCGGCCAGAATTACGGTAAGAACCACTCCGCCGCAAAGAACGGAGATAACCGGCAAATGGCGGGTATTTCCCAGCATGCCGGCGATAGGTTCGAAATCTGAGGAAGCGCCGGTCCAGGAACCGCAGGGGCAAAATTTCCGCATTTGAGGAAAAGAGAGGGGGGCGATGCAAACGAAATTCTCTTCCCTGTCGATCATCCTGGCTGGCGCTGTTATTTCCATTCTTCGTTGTACAGGCGCAGCAGTTCCCGCTCAGGCCACCTCCCGCGGCGCATATCCGTGTGCGGCGATTCCAAGTAAGCTGCAGCCCTATACAGCCCCATTCAAGACGGCCCCCGTAATGCAGACCGGCTTGCAAATTTCAATCAGCAGTACCGAAGCCCGGGACTCAAATGGATGGACTGTCGTCCTATCAACCGCTACGGCGGTCGACTGGAAGCAGCCGCATATATCCGCTCTCGAAGAGGACACGGCGCGGGGATATTGAAAGCACCACGGGCGCATCACCGCCAAGCCTTCAACTATTTGTCGATAGACATCTCCAGAAGCCATCGGCATCCCAACGCTGTTCCCTGTTTTTGGGCGAAAAATCGCCCCCGAAGGATCTCTTCTCTTCGGAGGCGCTTGTAGTAAACAAGATAAAGACGGGGACCAGTAGTCGGCGCTGGAGGTCGGTAGCGCGCGACTACTGGTGATCCCTGCACAAACGAAGCTAGCTGCGGCTTCCCCTTTCCACATCTGCTTCGTGTCGCCCGGCTCTAAGAGAAACTTCTAACGGAATCTCCGAACCATGTTGACAAGTGGAGTGTCTCCCATGCTGGACCAGCGTTCCGTGACGGCCGTCACAGGGGTGTGTACCAATTGCAAAACCGTTCCCTTTCCATTATTGAACAGCAGACTACGACTTCGACGCTGATCATTTTTGGACACTGTGCAACTCCCGCAAACCATTGACAAAGCGCGCTCGGAGCAGGACAATCGGAGATTCAGTCCCTCCGAGGTAATGCCTTTCCATGAATTCTCTTTTGACAACCGACCTGGGCACAACGCCCCTGCTTGGCCGCGGAAAGGTGCGCGATCTCTATGCGGTGGACGACGCTCTGCTGCTGGTGGCCACCGACCGCATTTCGGCCTTCGACCACGTTCTCGCCACTGGGATTCCCGGCAAGGGCAAGATCCTCACCCAGATTTCGCTCTTCTGGTTTGAATTGTTGTCGGAATTGGTTCCCAACCACTTGATTTCCGCAGACGTCAGCGAGTTTCCCGCCTCGTTGAAGCCCTATGCTGATCAGTTGACCGGCCGCTCCATGCTGGTGAAAAGAGCCGCAATGTTTCCCGTGGAGTGCGTCGTGCGCGGCTACCTGACGGGTTCAGGGTGGAAGGAATACAAGGCGGGAGGGACCCTCTGCGGCATGACGTTGCCTGCTGGCCTCCTGGATGGGTCCCGGTTGCCCGAACCGCTCTACACCCCCTCCACCAAGGGCGAGGTGGGCACCCACGACGAGAACATCAGCTATGCCGCCACGGTGGCCGCAATCGGCGAGTCCGATGCAGCCGAGCTGCGCCGCTTGACCCTGGCCATCTACAACAAGGCGGCCGCCCACGCCGAGTCGCGCGGACTGATCCTGGCCGACACCAAGTTCGAGTTCGGCAGAACGGCCCAGGGGATTATTCTTGCCGATGAGGTATTGACCCCCGACTCTTCGCGTTTCTGGGAAGGGGCGCAATGGAAGCCGGGCGGCGCTCAGCCTTCATTCGACAAACAGTTCGTTCGCGATTATCTTGAGTCGATCCATTGGAACAAGCAAGCGCCCGCGCCTGCTCTTCCTGATGAAGTTGTGGAACGTACGCAAGCCAAGTATCTTGAGGCCTTCCGGCGCTTGACCGGGCGGGAGTTGGCGCTCTAAAGAGTATTCGGAGTGAGAAATGACCTTGGTGGATTGGGCCATCGTAATTGTCATCATTCTCGCAATTCTGGGAGGGCTCCAGCAAGGATTTCTGCGCGCCATCTGCTCCTTGCTCGGGCTGTTCCTGGGTTTGGCGCTGGCCGCCTGGAACTACGCTCGTCTGGCGGTGCTGCTGGTGCCTTATGTACCCATCGAAGCAGTGGCAGACGCCATTGCATTTCTGGTCGTTGCTTTGCTCGTCATGGGGGTTGCCTCCATGGTGGGAGGGGCGCTCTCCAAGACCTTGCATCGCATGGGATTGGGTTGCCTTGACCGCCTGGCAGGCGCCGTTTTCGGTTTCCTGCAAGGCGCCCTCTTTGTGACGCTGTGCATCCTGGTCGCGGTTGCCTTCTTTCCCAAGGCCCACTGGCTTGCGGAGTCGAAGCTTCCAAAGCAATTTTTTGGCGCATGCCATCTGAGCACGCACATGAGCCCGGCGGAGTTGGCTGAGCGCGTCCGGCAGGGGTTAAGAACATTGGAAGACGCAACACCAAATTGGCTGCACCCGGGAAATGCCGGGTCGTAGAATCGATCAGACGCAATTGGGCCCGATATGGCAAGCTATTAGAGAAGCAAGAGGTGCAAGTGAGACGGGAACTGGACATCCTGGTGACGCAAATGCATTCGAGCGGTATCCGCTACGAGGATGCTGTGCGCGAATTCAAGAAGCAATATCTACGCGAAGTGTTGGTGGCGCACCGTGGCAACCAGTGCAAGGCAGCTGAGGAGTTGGGGATGCACCGCAACACGCTCAGCCGCACCATGGCCGAGCTGGGTCTGAATTTGACCGAGGTGCGCGCGGGCCTCAAGCGTCCGCCCCGCAGTGAGCGTCCTGTATATAGCGCCGTGCGGCCGATCTTCCGGCAAGGCTGACGGCGTTCCTCGAAAACATGCAGACAACCCCACAGTCCGACGAAGCGCGCGTTGCGATTCAACCGAATTTCGCATGGGATGGGCAGGACGCCTATCTGTTCGACATCGACGGCACGCTGCTGCGCAGCCGCGACCGCATTCACGTCAACTCCTTTCTCTCCAGCGTCAAGCGGGTTACCGGATTTGAAGTCACCCTGACCGGGATTTCCGTCCAGGGAAGCACCGATACGGGCATCCTGCGCGAAGCCTTCAAGCAGGCCGGAATTCCCACCGAGGTCCTCGAACCGCAACTGAATGCCATCCTTGAGGCCATGGGCCGCCAAGTCGCTCGGCAGCGCCATGAACTGGATCTGATTCTCATGCCAGGCATTGTGGAGACCCTTGCTCATCTGGCGCGGCGCGGCGCCTTGCTCGGGGTAGCCTCCGGCAATCTGGAGGCCATCGGCTGGATCAAGATCGAGGAAGCCGGCCTGCGCGAATGGTTCCGCTTTGGCAGCTTCAGCGATCACTTTCCTCTTCGCTCGGAGTTGGTCGGCCAGGCGGCTGGCAAGGCCCGCGAACTGGCCGGAAGCAACGCACGGGTCTGCGTGGTAGGCGACACACCGCGAGACGTCCAGGCAGCCCGCGACAATTCCCTTCCCGTCATCGCGGTGGCCACGGGCCACTCCAGCTTTGACACTCTGTTTGAGTATTGCCCGGAAGTCTGTGCATCTTCACTGGCCGACCTGCTGGAATACAAAGGAGACGCACAGTGAAGACCAAGAGACCGAGGACGAGATTCCGCAAACCAGCGACCTTTGGGCGTCAAGCCCGCCCGCGGAAGTACTTTTGCCTGGCTGGTCTCCTGTATGCATTGGCGGCTTGCCCGGTCTGGGCGCAGACCCCGAGCTCGGCATCCCCGCCACAAATGGCACAACCGGCTCCATCCGTGGCTCCGGCAGCACAGGGAAAGCCTGCTCGCATACCGACAGCTGGTGATCGGCGGCGCGCAGTCAAGCTCTACCTTGCAGCCGGCAAGCTCTTCGAGAACGAGCAGCTTGAACCCGCGATGCGGGGATTTGAACGCGCAGCCGCGCTCGATCCAACCAATCCCGACTACCCGTTGGCGGCGGCGCTTGCACGCAGCCATGCGGTGACGGCATTGATTCAGACCGCGGCCAAGGCGCGCATTCGTGGCGACGCCGCGACGGCGCGCGCCGCACTGGCGCGCGCCCTGCAACTTGACCCCAAGAACTTCCAGGCCACCGAGCATCTGCACGAACTGAGCGACGACCAGTTGCTGGGGCAGCTGAAGCCGGTCTATGAACAGGGCGCCGGCACGGTCGGCACGTTGCCGGCGCTGGAGCCGGCAACTGCCACGCACAGCTTCCATCTGCGCACCGATCAGCGCCAGGCAATTCAGCAGGTCTACAAGGCTTACGGACTGGGAGTCGCCCTTGACGACAGCATCCGCGCTCCGCAAGTTCGCCTGGACCTGGACAATGCCGGCTTCGAACAAGCCATCCACGTATTGAGCCTGGTGACCAATTCGTTCTATGTGCCGCTCGATGCGCACCGGGTCCTGGTCGCCCGCGACACTTCGGAAAACCGCTTGCAGTTTCTTCGCCAGGATGTGGAGACCCTGTACCTTCCCGGCCTGAGTTCCACCGAACTGACCGACGTGGGCAATATGGCCAAGAACGTCTTTGAAGCTACGCAGTCGGTCGTTGAACCTTCTGCGGGAACCTTGACCCTCCGCGCGCCGGCTTCCACGCTCAACGCCTTCAACTCCACCATGAGCCAGTTGCTGGACGGCCGAAACCAGGTCCTGCTTGAGGTGCGCATGATCCAGCTTGCGCACACCACTGACCGCACCACCGGCGTCAACACGCCCCAGAGCATGGGCGTCTTCAACGTGGCGGCGGAAGCGCAATCCATTCTCAGCGCCAACCAAAGTCTGGTGCAGCAGATTATCTCTTCAGGCCTGGCCGCCCCTGGCGACTACATGGCCATTCTCGGCATTCTTCTGGCTTCCGGCCAGGTTTCCAATCCCCTTCTCTCCAGCGGGTTCGCCACCTTTGGGGGCAGCCTGACCGGCTGCACCAACGGGCTGAATTCCTGCTCCGGCGCTTTGACCACTTTTGGCCTTTCTCCCGGCTCAACAACTGCCAACCTGAACCTGAATTCCTCTGACTCCCGGGAGTTGGACCAGATCCAGCTGCGTCTCGGCGACGGCGACACGGGAACGCTGAAATCGGGCACCCGTTACCCCATCACCACATCCTCTTTTTCCGGCTTGGGGGGAAGTGCCCCCAACATTCCAGGACTTACAGGCGCCGGCAACTCCAGTTCTCTCTCCTCGCTGCTTTCGTCTTACCTGGGCAGTTCCTCCATCTCGGTTCCCATGGTGGAGTACCAGGACCTTGGTTTAACGCTAAAAGCAACCCCCAAGGTGATGCGCAGCGGAGAAGTTGCCCTTACCGTGGATTTGAAGATCACTGCGCTGGCCGGCGAGGCCATCAATAGCGTTCCCGTGCTCAACAACCGGGCCTATTCCGGTGTGGTCACACTCAAGCAGGGCGAGGCTGTGGTGGTGGTCAGCGAAGTCGATAAGCAGGAGAGCAAGGCCATCAGCGGTACTCCTGGGATCAGCGAGGTTCCCGGACTCAACAGCCTGAGCAGCAACGACACCTCAAAAAACTACGCAACCCTGCTGATCGTCATCACGCCTCACGTGATTCGCGGTACGCAAATGGCCGGCCACTCGCCGATGATGCGGGTAGAGCGGGGCACGCAAGCCCGGTAGCGCCAGTTCCCTCCCGAATTCCCTCCACAAAAAAATCCCCCTCGCCCGGATCGATCCTCTGCTAGAGGCATCCATCCGGACCAGGGAGATTCAGTTTCGTTTCGACGGGCCTTGCAGCCCTCCTACCGGGTCAATCCGTCCAGTTTGATCTGGTACTCGATGATCTGTTTCACGGTCTCGTAAGGCACGCCACCCAAAGGAATCTGGCGGCCATTCACCATCAGGGTGGGGGTCTGATTGATGCTCAGATCCTTGGCCAGCTTGACTCCGGCATCCACCGCTGCTTTGGTCTCGGGCAACGCGGCACAGGCTGCGATCTTGGCGGGGTCCAGACCCGCCTTGACCACGGCGCTGTTCAGGGTCAAGGTGGCGCCATCCTTGCTGCTCAGCCCATCCTGGCCTTCAAACACAGTCGCCGCGAACAGGAAGAAAGCGTTGCTGCCACCTTCCTTGGCCACGCAAACGCCAAAGGCAGCCGCGCTGGCTGCCGCCGGGTGCTGGGGCAAAGGAAAGTTCTGAAAGACGATGCGGGCCTTGGGGAAATCGACTGCCAGCTTGTCCATGTTGGCTTGCGCGTCCTTGCAATGAGGGCATTGGAAGTCGGCAAACTCCACCATTTCCAGCTCCTTTGAGGCCGAGCCCCGGTACGGGCCGTCGGCGCGCTGTTGCACGATGGCGCGCGCTTCCGCGTAGGGCTTGTCCCCGAAGGGAATCAACTCTTCCCCAGCGATGATGTGCTTGCCGTCGGGAAGCGCGAAGAACTGAAGCGCCGCGGCCTTCTGTTTGCCGCTCTTGTCCCCGACAAAAACCACAACCTTGCTCACGCCCTCGGCCGGCGTCTTAAGGATGGCCTGGACCTGCCATACGCGGGTCTCGTCGTATCCCCAACTGGACTGAAGAAACGCGTTGACCTGATCTTTCGTGGGCGAGACAGCCGTGAAGTTGGCGGGATCGGGCTTGGGAAACACGGGCGCTGCGGCTGGGGCGGGCGCGGAGACTTCCTGCGCCGGCGCGGCGGGCACTTGCTGCTGAGCAGAGGCCACAAAAACGGGCAGGAAGATAGCAGCCAGCGCGACTACGCTGGCGAAACGGGCGGACGGACGAATCAAGCTGTTTCTCCTTAAACTGCGGGATCGCTCCCGACTTCTAGCTTATACCTGAACCTTCACGGCAATGGGAAATCTGCGCCCCATGCCAAACGACTTGGAGGTGACCTTCAGGACCGGGGCAGCCTGTTGGCGTTTGTACTCGGAACGCTCCACCAGGCGAACAATCTGTTGGACCAGTTCCAGGGGAAATCCGTGCGCCTGGGCAATCTGCTCAGGGGTCTCGTAGCGCTCCACATAGGCTTCGAGAATCGGATCAAGAACCTCGTAGGGCGGCAGAGAGTCGGTGTCCTTCTGATCGGGACGCAGCTCGGCCGATGGCGGCTTTTCCAGAATCGCGCGCGGAATCACCTCCTGCTCGCGGTTCAGGTAGCGGCACACGGCATAGACGCGCGTCTTCACCAGGTCGCCGATGACCGCCAGCGCTCCCACCATGTCGCCGTAAAGCGTACAGTAGCCCACCGCCATCTCCGATTTGTTCCCCGTGGTCAGCACCAGCGCTGAAAACTTGTTGGAGAGAGCCATCAGCAAATCGCCGCGAATCCGGGATTGGATGTTTTCCTCGGTGGTGTCGGCCTTTGTCCCGGCAAAATGCGGCTCCAGCGCGCGCGCAAACTCCTGAAAAAGCCCGCTGATACCGATCACCTCAAAGCGAATTCCCAAATTGGCAGCCAAATGCCGGCTGTCGTCAATGGAGCCCGGCGAAGAGTAGGGACTGGGCATGCCGACCGCCAGCACGTTCTCCGCACCCAACGCATCTTTGGCAATCGCGGCCACCAGCGCCGAATCGATGCCTCCGCTCAACCCGATCAGCGCCTTGCGAAAGCCGCATTTGCGCACGTAATCGCGGGTGCCCAGGACCAGCGCTTCATAAGCCGCCCCGGTGTCGTCCTCCTCCGCCGCAGGCAGCTCCGGCGCGTGGAACGGATCGACGACCAGCAGATCTTCCTGGAACGAAGCCGCCTGGGCAATGGTGTTGCCGCGTCCGTCAATCGCCAGGGAGGAGCCGTCGAAGATCAGGCTGTCGTTGCCCCCCACCTGGTTGCACATCAGCACGGGGATTCCATCCCGCCGCGCGATGGAAGCCAGCATCTCCCGGCGAATGGCGCGCTTGGAGTGCCAGAAGGGAGAAGAAGACAGATTGATGTGTACGGCTGGCTGCTGACGCATCAGCTCTTCCATCGGATCGACCGTGTACAGACGCCGCGGCCAGAAGTTCTTGTCGTTCCAGGCATCTTCACAGATGGTGATGGCCAGCCTGACCCCATCCAATTCGAAGACACTCTGATGACGCGAAGGAGCAAAATACCGCTGCTCGTCGAAAACATCGTAAAACGGCAGCAGCCGCTTGTGCTGTTCGAAAAGCAGACGTCCGCCATCCACAAGCACGGCGGCGTTCACCGCCGGCTTGCCGCTCGCTGGTTCCGCCGGCAAAGCCACGCCCGCCAGTATGGCAGTTGGCAACTCCGCGGTCGCCGCGGCCAGCTCATCCACGGCCACTCGGCAGCGCGCAAGAAAGCTGGGCTTCTCAAGAAAATCGGCCGGAGGATAGCCACAAACGGCCAATTCTGAAAACACCGTCAGCCGTGCGCCCACGGCGGCTGCGCGGCGGCTGGCTGCAACAATCTTCTCTAGGTTTCCCGTGAAATCCCCAACTGTTGGATTCACTTGGGCCAATGCGATCTTCACTCTTCCAGTTTAATCCCCCGCCCCGAATGGGTTGAATCGCGGACGGGCATTCGCCAGGGCAATCGCAGCAAGATTTCGAACACAAAATGATGGGCCTTGAAGGGGCACGACTTTCGTCGTGCCGCAATGACGCCAGGATAATCACTGGCTTTAGCCCCTGGGGGGCTTGCCTGAAAACTCCGACTTTTTTGGCCAGACGAAGAGTCTTCCGGCAAGATTTGGACTGATATGGGCCAAGTGTGGGTTCGTTTCAGCCACTGGGTCTGCCGCGACAGAGAACCGACGGTGTTTTTGGGAAGAGGTCGCAGCCTATTTTCTCGTTGATTTTTTGTCGAATGCTTCCAGGATTTGATCAACTAGCTTTATTGATTCGGCCCTGAAGTTCTGCATCAAGTCAGAACTGTCATCCTGAGCGAACGGGGCCCCAAACGTTCTTCAGTTTGGGGGTGGTGAGTCGAAGGATCCGTGGTCGCTTTTCCTTCATTCCGTTCAATTGTTTCAGGCCCGGATCAGTAAGACCGATCCGGCCTCCGCATCCCATTCGTCCGAATCCTTGCATCGCGCCCGGTTGACTGGCGACTCAAAAGCGACAAGAACCGGCCGCAGGCCCTTCGCTCAGCTCCCGGTAGCAAGGGCCGGTTGGGTTTGTGCTTTCCCAGGTCCGGATATCGAGATCCTTCGGCAGGCCTAAGATAGGCTTCGGTGCATTCAAATTTGGTTGACGATAGCGATTGCATGAATTCGCGTTGTTGGCGGCGGCTCGGGCGCCGCGTGTGCGAGGCCGGTCATCGGGGATAGGATGTAGTTACCCCTTGCTGGAAGTTGAGCGCAGCAAAAACTCCTCGCGCCCGTTTCCACTGCCTGGAAGGAACCACTGGGAGCATTTCGTTGAGTGTATTTGACGAGTCCGAAAAGCGTGTGAGCAAGGTCAGTGAGGCACGTCCGCGTGTCCGAACGGATCGTCGGCCGTGGCCTCTCTCCGCGCGGCTTCTCGTCGGGGCAATGTTCGTCTTCAACATTCTCCTGGTAGCTTTTATCGTAAGGACTGAGATGAAGTGGCCTGAAGCACCCGCAACCTCCACTCCGCTCACACCCGAAGGGCCGAAGGCCGGTCCCTCGCCGCAGCTCGATGCGCCGGTCAATCAGGGGTCCAGCCTCGAACTGAAGACTCTCCCGGTAGAAGCCATGCCGGCGGCGATGCCCAGCACCCAAATGGCGAAACGCCCCGCGATCAAAGCACTGCGGGCCAACAAAACCCTGCTTCCGGATTTGTCCTCACCGATGCCGCGAGCCGGATCTTACCCTCCGCAGGAACGTCTGGGCCAGGCTCCATCCCTTGCTCGCGTTCCAGCAACCTCTCCCGGCTCAAGCGCCAACCTGGCGCCCCCTGGCGCTGGCGTCCTTGGAAACGCAGGACCACGTCCCAACGCACCCGCTCCATCGGTTTTCGCCCCGCCGGCAATTGGCCACGGCATCATTGCGAAGGGAGCCCGATCGGTCTCAATGAACAAGGTGGCCTCGGTTGGGCTTCCAAGTATCGAAAAGGGACTGGTGATACCGAAGAGGCCCGTAGCGCCAATCTCCCCAAAGATCGAGATTGTTCCCAGGGCTGCCGGGAAAGTTGAGAATTGCGGCGACGATGAATCTTTTATCGCATGCCCCACACTGCAAGCCCGGCCCGAGAGGCCCATTTCCTCCCAAGAACCATAACAGCCTGCGGTGAACGTTAAGTTTTGAAAGGGCACGGCTTTAGTTGTGCCGTAAGTAATTCAAAATAAAACATGGGATTTAGCCCCCGAGGGACGGTTTTCCGCATTATCGACGTTCACCACAGGCTGATCAGCAATCCTCTTTTGGAAAGACCCTTTGGTGTGGCTCTGCAAAGTGAGGACTTATCCAATTTCGCCTGGCTTTACTTCAGAGTTGGCGACGACGATACAAACACAATGACAGTCCGGAGCCATCATCCTCTACCCATTGCGGTGTCATCCTGAACGCAGTGAAGGATCTGTGGTTGCTTTGAAGGCTTCAAAGTGGCGATACTTCCGAACTGGCGACGATTCGACCGAAACTCTCATTCCCAACAGAAGTTGTCATCCTGAGCGAAAGGGGCCCCGAACGGTTCTCAGTTCCGGGGTCCCCGAAGAGCGGTCTTTGCTCTTTGGGGTGGAGTTCGGGGGTGGTGAGCGAAGAATCTGCTTTTTTCTCGCCCCGATTTCTGATGCGAATTTCAGACTCAGGACACTAGAGCGAAACCAGAGTCCCTGTGGCCTCGTTCGCGCTGTGCAGGATCGCCGCTCCCTGGGGGGCGCGGCGACTTGAGTGCAACGGCTTCGGGATACATCGACTCTGGTTCCGCTATAGCCACTTTTTGGGCAAAGCCCCCTGGAGGGGGAAGATTCGAGACCGTCCAAAATATCTCAATGCGGACAAAGCCTGTGCATTTTGAGCATCTATACCAGCACTCTTCGGCTTCTCTCAGGGCTGGCTTTGAAGCCGTGCCCCTTTTGAAACAGTGGCTCGCCAGGATTCACGATTTTCATGCGATGGCCTTGGCTTGGCTTGACAAAAAACTCGCCTGAAACAAGCCCTTGACTGCACGTGTTAAGCGTCTGTTGTGTGTCGGGGCTGAAGCACCTTCCGGCAATCCGAACTGTCGCCTTGGGCTGTTAGGAACCCGTCCCGGCAAAGACCACGCCAATGGTGCGAATGATGATCTTGATATCCAGCCAGATGCTCCAGTTCTCGATGTAGGTCACGTCCAACGACACATAACTGTCGAACGACGGGTCGCGGCGGCCCTGCACTTGCCACAGACCGGTAATCCCTGGCGTCACGTCGAGCCGGCGCAAGTGGCTGAGCTTGTACTCCCGCACTTCGCTGGCCAGGGGCGGACGCGGCCCGACCACGCTCATGTCGCCGCGCAGAACATTGAAGAACTGCGGCAACTCGTCCAGTGAGTACTTGCGCAGCAAGCGGCCCAGCTTGGTTACGCGCGGGTCGTTCGACATCTTGAACAGCACCCCTTCCCGCTCGTTCATATGCTGCAACTCCGCGCGCCGCGTTTCCGCATCTGCCACCATGGTGCGGAATTTGAGACAGGAAAATACAATCCCCTTCTTGCCGATGCGCTCCGACGAGTAGAAGATGGGGCCGGGCGAGTCCAGCTTGATGGACAGCGCGATGGCCGCCAGCACCGGGGCAAGCAGAAGCAGGACAACGCTGGAAAACACCACGTCTAACAGGCGCTTGAGCACCAGCTCGGCCTCGCGCACCTGGCCGCAGTGCAACGGAATCGTCGGGAACTGGCCGATGTACTCCACCGGGCTGTTCCAAGCCAGCCCGTCGTACATATCGGGGATCACCCGCAGGTCCACACCGTGGGCGCGCGCTTGTTCCAGCAGCCCCTGCACCACACCCGGCGCGCAGGGAGCGGTAAAGAAGACCTCATCCACAAAATGCTTGCGGGCTTGCTGAAAGAGCGTTTCCAGCGTGCCTACCACTTCGCCCGAAGTTGCCGTCATGCGCGAGTCGAAGCCTGGAAGGTCAATGAAACCGGCAAACGTGTAGCCCAGGTGCCGGATGCTCTCCAGGTGATGGCGTAGTGCGTGAGCCTCTGGCCCCGTGCCGACGATGAGCACATTGCGGGTCCCCATGCCGCGATCGAAGTTGCGATACAGCAGCATGCGATAAACCAGCCGCCGCACACTCAGCGCAATGGTGACCAGCCCCACCGTGGTCAGGACGATGCTGCGGGGAATATCCTGTGCACGGATCAGGTAGAGCGTTCCTGTGAGCAGCAGGCCTGACACGAAACAGGCTTGCACACTGAGTCTCTGTTCGCTCAAAAAGCTGGTCAAGCGGGTTGGGGTGTAGAGGTGCATCCGCCGGCTGATGACGATCAGCGCAATGGTGAACCCGCACAATAACGCCAGCAGCATTCCCATCGAGCGGCCATAGATGAGCGTGCCGTGCCAGAACCCCTTGGCTCCAGCGACCGGCCCCGTATGCATCTTGTAAAGTGTGGCGAACACCGCCGCCACAAGAACGGTGAGCGCGTCCAGGATCATCCATAATTTGGCCGTGCCCCGCGCGCTGCGCGCAGCCCCCTCCGCGGAGCCCTCCGTCCCATCTGTGGATGAAACAGAATCGGATACCCTCTGCCAGAATTCAGATGTCGCCATATTCGATTCGCGGACCTCAGATATCAAAGTGCCAGGTGGAAATCACAATTTGCCTTCCACGAAAAGACCAGGCAAAGTGGGGAAAACAAGATGCAATCGCAACCAGGCGCTTTTTTGGTTTGACGCGCATATCAATTGATCGTCGACGACTCAGTCGAAACATGCTCTGAGGGCGATCAGGCCCCACTGGCATCGTCCTGGGCCCTTCAAAGCAGCTTCCGGCGCTCTCGGTAATCGTCCTTCAGGCCGAATACCGGTCGCAAAAACACAGAACATCTCAAGAAAACGGCCTCGCCGTCAATGCTCCCCAAACCGGCCCGGCTGCCGCAACCCATGCAGAACACAAGGCAAAGAGACAAATCGCCCGAAATTTGATCATACGCGCGGCCCTGGGAACCAGTCATCGGGCAATTTCATTCAAAACACCCTGCGGACCCAACTTTGGCATCTCCCGGCCAGGCGAATTGGGCAACAGGACTCTACCGGAATCCGGTTCCCGGATCACACGCCTCTGACCGCAGGTAACAGGTAGGCATCAAGGGCCAGAAACTGGCGAATGTCCGCGTCAGGGGAGGCAAGAAACCCTTTGAGCGGCCCAAAATACTGTGCCCGGCCCTGATGCAAAAAAAGCACCAGGTCGGCCAGCCGTTCGGCAAATCGCATGTCATGCGTCACCACGATGCTGGTAAATCCCAGTTGCCGTTTGAGCCGCTGAATGAGGTCGCCAAGCCGCCGGGCGATGATCGGATCCACCATGGTGGTCGGTTCGTCGTAGAGCACAACTTCCGGCTGCGAGGCAAGTGCCCGCGCAATCGCAACGGCCCGCTTTCGGCCGGTAGAAAGGCTCGCGGGAAAAGCATCGACAACATCCTCCGCGCCAACCAGCCCGATCAGCCGGTCCACCACCTGCAACACCTGGTCCTCGGCCATCCCGCCCCGCTCCCGCAGGGGAAACGCGACATTCTCCCGCACGCTCAGCGAATCAAAAAGAGCCCCGTTCTGAAAGACCATCGTGACCCGCTTGCGGATGGCGCGCATGCCCTCTTCGCCGAGCCCGGTAATCTCCTGGCCCTCCACACGGATCGAACCGGCGTCTGGCTTGAGAAAGCCCATCAACATGCGCAGAGCCACCGATTTGCCCACCCCGCTGCGACCCAGAATGCACAGGGTCTGTCCGCGACTGACCGAGAAGCTCACATCCTCAAGAACTGAGCGGCCATTGAAAGAAATTCCGACGTGGCTGAAAGAGATGATGGGCCCCTCCGTCTCCGGCGCCGGGGCGGCCTCTGCCGGCGACTCTCCCGCGCGCATCTCGTCCAGCACTTCAGAGAGTTCGGGATCGGGGGGAAGGTCGAACATGGCGTGCAATCAGATTACGCGATCGGCGCCGTGCAGGGTTGCCTCGGCCCGGCGAAGATCTCCCGCGGCGTTCACATTGAGGAACCAGCGCGCCGCTGGCAGGCCCCCCTGATGCGCAATCCGACCGCATTGCAGCAGCAACTCCACCGCACAAACCGCCATCGGCCTGCCCAGTTTGGCCGCCGCAACCTGAAACGCCGCAAAACACCCGCCCCGCCCCGCCTTGAGTTCTGCTTCAAGCGCGGGCAACGCCAAGCGGTCCACCACCGCCGGAAAGGTCTGCGGGTAGCCATTGACCGATGCGAGCGTCGCCGCCACGCCGGTGATGCGCGCACGATCCAGCAGACAGGCAAGCAGTGAAGCCGGCAGCAGCGGCAGATCGACAGAGAGAAAAACCGCCCAGCGCATCCCGGAAGGACCTTTTCTGGGCATTTTCTTCGCAAACATGCCTTCTTCCATGGCTCGCAAAGCCGAGCAGACGCCGCCCAACGGCCCCTGGTCAGCCTCACGGTCCTCCACGACCGGTGCAAACTCCCCAAGCGGTGACCGGGCCCCGGCAATGCACGCCGTGAGCCCGGCCTGATGCAGAATATCCACCGAGCGCGCCACCAGCGGCCGGCCGGCCAGCGGAATCAGGGCTTTGTCCGCGCCCATCCGGCTGGAACGGCCTCCGGCCAGGACAAATCCCACAGCATCCGCTTCCCGGCCGTCGTCTGCCGTGCTCAAATCGCAGCTTCCTCCAGGAATCGCACCACCGACTCGATCCCCAGCGCGAAGTTCTTCAAGTGGAATTTCTCATTGGGCGCGTGGATGTTGTCGTCCGGCAGCCCGAAGCCCATCATCACGCTGGGCACTCCCAGGTGCCGGTCGAAGTCGCCCACAATGGGAATCGACCCGCCCGAGCGGATGAAGACCGTCTCCTTGTCCCAGACTTCTTTCAGCGCTCGCGTTGCCGCCCGCACAAAACGGTTGTCCACGGGAATCAGGCAGGGATCGCCCGCGTGAATCAGCCGCACTTCCGCGTCCACTCCCGCCGGGACAATCTTCGCCACGTAGCTCTTGTACAGTTCAAACGCCTTGGCCGGTGTCATGCCCGGAACCAGCCGCATGGAAACCTTGGCCAGCGCCCTGGCGGGAATCACTGTCTTTGCGCCCGCCCCGATAAAGCCGCCGGGAATCCCGTGCACCTCAAGCGTGGGCCGCGCCCAGGTGCGTTCCAGCACGCTGTAGCCGGCCTCGCCCACCAGTGCCTTGGATCCCACTTCGGTCTTGCGATAGTGCTCCTCATCGAAGGGCAGGCTCTTCCAAGCTGCCAGTTCCTCGGGGCTGGGAGGAATGATCTCGTCGTAAAAGCCGGGGATGAGGATGTGGCCGTTCGCGTCCTTCAATCCCGTCAAAATCTCGGCCAGCGCAAAGAATGGATTCGGCGCGGCGCCGCCATACATGCCAGAGTGCAGATCCTGCTTGGCGCCACGCACTTCAAGCTCGGTGTAAATCATCCCGCGCAATCCCACGCACAGCGTCGGCAATCCGGGAGCGAACAGCTCCGTATCGGAGACCAGTGCAAAGTCGGCCTTCAACTCCGTCGGCTTCGATTCCACAAATGCGGCAATTCCTTCGCCTCCCACCTCTTCGTCGCCCTCAAACAGGATGCGCACATTCAGCGGCAGCGCTCCGTTCACCGCCATCAGCGACTCCATCGCCTTGATCTGCGCCCACACCTGGCCCTTGTCGTCCGCCGAGCCGCGCGCGTAGAGGTTGCCGTCGCGCTCTTCGGGCTCGAAGGGCGGCGAAATCCACTCGTTCTCCGGATCGGTCGGCTGCACATCGTAGTGTCCGTAGCACAGCACGGTAGGCTTGCCCGCGGCCTTGAGCCAATCGGCATACACGAGAGGATGGCCCACGGTGTCGATCAGCCGTACATTTTCAAAGCCGATCCGCGTCAATTCGGCGGCCAGCACCTTGGCGGCCCTGCGGCAATCGTCATCGTGCTCCGGCAGCGTTGAAACCGACGGAATCCTCAGCAAATCCTTCAATTCCTCCAGAAAGCGCGGATAATTCTGGCGGGCGTAAGCAACAGCAGGCGAAGACATAAGCATTCTCCTCAATAGAAATCTGACCTAGGAGAGTATAGGCGGTCGCCAAAGAAAACGGAACCTGTGCCAGCCCAGCGCCGAAGTTGGGTGCTCGGTGCGGATGTGCCTAAAAGGCCGCTCAAATGGCGATCTCGCACAAGAAGCCGAACGGCAGCCCAACAAGCCGGAATCTACCCCAAGAATGCCTCAGGTGGGATGACTTAACCGCTGGATCACGGGCTGACTAAGGAAGCTCTGAATAAGTCGCCCTCTTGCGGGCCGGTTCGTCAGTACCGCTTCATCCCCGGATCGATCTCCGCCGACCAGGCGTCGATCCCCCCGCGCAGCGACTGCGCCCGCTCGAATCCCTGTTCCCGCAGCCAGGCCGTCACGTTCATCGACCTGATGCCGTGGTGGCACAAGACAATTACCCGCTCCTCGGGACCCAGTTCCAGGTATGCCCGCGCCGCCACTTCGCCCATGGGCATAGATTCGCTGCCCGCAATCCGCGCCGTCTCGAACTCCCACGGCTCGCGCACATCGATGAGGCGCGCCTCGCCGTCTTCCAGCAACGCCGCCGCCTCTGAGGGAGAAATCTCGTAATTCAGCATGGCCCCAGTGTAGAGCCTCCAGGCCAGGAGCAGACTCTGCCCTGCGTGTTTCTTCAGGACAATCGCAGGAAAACTCCTTGGACAAGAGGATGAGTCTTGAAAAGGCACGACCGGGTCACCCTCTGGTTAGGGCGAAACCAGAGTTCCTGTGGCCTCGTTCGCCCTGTGCAGGATCGCCGCTCCCTGGGGGTCGCGTCGACTTGAATGCGGCGGCTTCGGGATACACCGACTCTGGTTCCGCTATAGCGTGCCGGAAGTATCACAAAATGAGGGCGGGCTGTAAGTATCCACCGGCAGTGGGATACCCAACCGATGGTCAGGACAGCCAGGAAAGGGGCTACTCAGGTTTTGCCCTTATTGATTCGGCCCTGAAGTCTTGCATCAAGTCAGGACTGTCATCCTGAGCGAACGGGGCCCCAAACGTTTTTCAGTTTGGGGGTGGTGAGTCGAAGGATCTGTGGTCGCATTTTCTTCATTCCGTTCAATTGCTTCAGGGCCGAATCAATAAGAGAGCTGGGGGCTTTACGATTGCATGCCCCTCAAAAGGGGCCTCTGTCCAAGCGCTACAGCCCAGCAAGAATTAGTCGCCCGCGCCGTAAACGCAATTGTAGTTAGCGCAGCGATTCAGCGTTTGGGACGAACTCCAACGGAAGTAACAAGGAGTCGTGTGGGGGCGGCGCTCATGCTCGGCGCCCTTCTAACGCCTTGACGAGAAGGATGGAAAAACCCAAACCGCGAGCAGCTCCAACAATTCTTTGAAATTTTCCTCCATGCCGTGGCTCAACGCCGACCGTCCATTCGAGCGCCAAACAAAGCGGGGTTCCTGTGCACATCGGGCCACCGGAGGCCGAAACGGCCCCCAGTGGCGTCGGAAGTTGAAGTGAAGATGCGCGGCCTATTTCAGAAAACGCCTTTGAACACTCAATGAGAGGACGCTTTCTCCGCGCCCAAACCCGTGTTTGAGCGCACCAGCAGCTCATTGAACTTGTCTTCTGAAGTGTCCTCGGTGCTCAGCAGCGTGCCGAGTATCGCCCCGATGAAGCCCAATGGGATGCTCACCAGGCCTGGATTCTCCAACGGGAACAAGGCCTTTGCCTGGATCAGGTGCCGAGCAGTGCCAACCACTGTTGGCGGGTCCACCGCCATCAGGCTGGGACTGACCAGGATCAGGCCGATGGAGCCGAGCAGGCCCACGGCCAATCCGCTGACAGCGCCCGAGGTGTTGAACCTGCGCCAGAATATCGAGAGCACAATCACGGGCAGATTGGCGGAAGCGGCCACGGCGAAGGCCAGTCCCACAAGGAAGGCCACATTGGCCGTCGGCCCCAAAGCCACGGCAATGGCAATGGAAGCGGCGCCCACCACAAACGCCGAGATGCGCGCCACCAGTACTTCCTCGCCGGGCTTTCGTTCCACGCCTTGATGAATAACGTTAGTCCAAAAGTCGTGGGCAAATGAGGTCGTTGCGCTGATGGTGAGGCCCGCCACCACGGCAAGAATGGTGGCAAAGGCGATCGCCGAAATGAAGGCGAAGAAAACATTCCCCGCCAGGCTCTGCGCCAGCAGCGGCGCACTCATATTGGTGCCGCCGTGGCTGACAATGTAATCGCGGCCGACGATGGTCGCGGCGCCGAAGCCGAGAAATGTTGTCAAGATGTAGAAGACGCCGATCAGCACCATGGCCCAGACCACGCTGTTGCGCGCCGTCTTGGCATCGGGCACGGTGTAGAAACGGACCAGAATGTGCGGCAGACCGGCGGTGCCGAATATCAGCGCAAGGCCGAGCGAGATCAGGTCCAGGGCGCCATAGGGAGGCTTAAAGCGAAGGCCCGGCTGCAAGAAGTCCTTGACGACAACCTGGCCGTGGTCGTGATATGTAACGGTGGAAACGGCGGCGAAAAAATCGCCGAGGCTGAAGTTGAAGTGAGCCATGACAAGGATACTCAGCAGGAACGTCCCGCTCATCAGCAAGATGGCCTTGATGATCTGTACCCAGGTTGTGGCCAGCATCCCGCCAAAGACCACGTAGACAATCATCAAAATTCCCACGCCGATCACCGCGGCATGAAAACTGATGCCAGAGTCCTTGAGCAGCAGCGCCACCAGCGCCCCTGCGCCCACCATCTGCGCAATCATGTAGAAGGTGCTCACTGTCAGTGTGCTGATTGCGGCCATGGCGCGCACCGGCCTGGGTTGAAGGCGATAGGCAAGCACATCGGCCATGGTGTATTTACCAGCGTTGCGCAACGGCTCCGCAATGAGCAGCAGGACCGTCAAATACGCCACCAGAAAGCCCACCGAATACATGAATCCGTCGTAGCCGAAGAACGCGATAAGGCCCGCGATTCCCAGGAAAGAAGCGGCGCTCATGTAGTCGCCGGCGACAGCGATTCCATTCTGCCATCCCTTGATCTGGCGGCCGGCGGCGAAATAGGCAGTTGCGCCCGCGGATCGCTTGGAGGCCCAATAGGTGATTCCCAGGGTCACTGCGATGAAAAGCAAGAACATCAACAGAGAGGTCGACATGGCTTATTTGCCTCCTTGAGCATCATGGGCTTGGTTCACGATATCGTTCGACAAGCGGTCGAAGGCATTGGCAGCTTTGACGTAGAGACCGGCAATGATCCAGGCAACAATGAACTGGGACAACGCAAACAGATAGGCGAGATTGACCACGCCGACCTTGATGGACATGAACTGCGGTGCATAGCCAACCAGCACCGGCAGAGCCACGTAATACAGGACGAAGAATACAAACGCGGGAACGATGAACGCTTTCTTCGTCGCCATCAAATCCTTGAATTCCTGGCTCTCCGCGATGGCGTTCCAGGTTGATTGAGATGCCTTGTATTGCGGGGAATGTGCGGCATCCGGGTTGCTTGCGCTATTCGTCATAAAGCTCCTTCCTTCGATTTTCAAGTTTTGGATTTGCCACGCTCGGCCGATTGCAGGCCGGGGCACAGTCCAAGTCAACAGGATTGGCTTCCAATCCCAATCCCGATTACTGCGTCTTCTCCAAGACCGCGTTCACCGTCAGTTCCGCGCCCGGCGACACAGTCATTTCGCGGCTCCAGTGTGCAAAGCCCGGCATCGAAATCGACACGTCATGCGCGCCGACAGCCAAATTGAGAACCGAGGGAGTACTGCCTACGTAGTGTCCGTCGAGCGTGATCTCAGCGCCCGGCGGAGCTGACAGAAAGGTGCATTTCACCGTTCCCGCCGGTTTAGGCGGGGGAGAAACCGCGGCCCTCAGGGCATCTTCGGCATCCCTAAGGCTTGTTCGTTGAGGGGCAGTTGGGTGTGGTGGGGATGGCTGTTGCGCTTTTTCAACGGGCGCTGGAATCACCGCGCCCGCGTCGACCAGGGCATACAACTGTCTGCGCGCCTTGCCCTTGTCGTCTTCGAAATACACAATGAGGCCGCGCTTGTCTCTGCGGGCATCGAAGGTTTCGCCCGCGGGCAGCGCGATGCACTTGGACCACTTTGAGTCAACCGCACAGGCGATGCGGAAGGGAGGCCGGTCGTCCTCTTGAGCCAGCAATGTATTGGTCACTTGCGTGGTCCTGCTTGAATTGCAATAAGCGTCGTAGTTGGTCATGTCGCAATTTTTCGGAACGCCGTTGTCGTCAATGCTCGTCGAGCGCGATTCGACATCCAGTATCTTGATCCGGATCAATGCGCTTCTTTCCGCGGCGTTCGCGGTCATGACCGCAAGCAGTAGACTTGCCGGCAGGACAAACATCCTGCGCGTATTCATAAAGGTCGATCCTCCAAACCGTTCAGATTCTGTTCTTGCAGCATTACGACTTGCACACGGAAAAACTCCTCCAGGACAGAAGCGGCGCCAGAGCGAAACCCGAATCTCGACCGGGTAAATTTGCGCTGCGAGTTTGCGCTTTCCCTGCTCCCAAAGGCTGGACCAGGGACACCCAAACTCGTGCGAGCGATTACAAAATCATCTGGTCAAAGCCCTAGAACGTGAAGACTGGCCCGAACTCGGTACGGTGATCCTGCCACTCGTTGGATGCGTGTCCGGCAATTGTGTACAGGTTGAGGTGGTCAAGCAAACGCGTTGCGTAGACAGACTGTTCGATGCCGAATCCGCACCACGGGTTGAGTTTGTAGTACAAGGTTCCGGCGGCCATCTTGCCCATCAAGAGCGGCAATGGAGCCGTACCCCCGCCGTTGTAAGCGGCGACAAAAGCGGGATTGTTGAGGTCACGATTCACAACCTGGTCCTTGCCCATATCGAAGTAGAACTGCCATCCGGCATTGTGGCCCTTGGGATTGGCATTGAACCATCGCGAAAGCGGCAATCCCAGGTTGACGAAGCCGCCAAATGCCCGAATCGGCATTTGCGGAGCAACCACGACCTTACCCGCCGAGTTGGTCCCCAAAACTGCGCCGCCAGCCGCGGCCAACGGTCCGCCATCCAAGGTCGAGAAGGGGCCCTGAAGGTTCGTCAGCCCCGCGACGTTTGTGGCGTAGGAGTTGACTTGACCACCGAAGAAGAAGCGCAGATCGCCGCCGCGGTACGCGCTCCCCGAAAGCGTCAACCACCGTGTGGGCAATTGCAGTGAGAACTGCCCGCCATAGAGGTTGCTTGACGCGCTGAATCCGTTGGGAAACGCGGCCACATAGCTGGCCGGCGTTGTAGCGGTGTATGCCGAGCTTGGAACCAGCGACGTGCGCTTTCCCTGGAACCCGGTAAATAGGATCTGCGCGGGAGCAACGCCCTTGGCGTCGTCGAGCTGGAACTGCAGGGCCGCTCTCCCTTCCACTTCGGGACGGCCAGAATCGGCGCCCTCACGCTCGGCTTGCGCAATCTGTCCTGCCAATCCCAGCGCTCCGAGCTTTTCAATCTGGCCGGTGCTCGGCATCATGAGCGCGAAAGTTGGCGAGAATTTGAAATTGCGCCACGAGCTCAGCTTTTGCACCATGCCGAACTGAAACTGCGGCGAACGCTCGTAGATGTCGCCGTAGTACGCACCCAGAAAGGTTGTCTCAAAGATGTTGGGCAGCGCGCTGGAACCGAACAGAGTCCAGTCCTGGCCTCCCTCAAAATAGAAATCGGTCTTGTCACTGGCGTTGTAGTCCAGGCGCGCAAAGGCCAGGCGCAATTGCAGCGCATTGCTGCGAATGGAAGAAACATCGCGGTTGTCGACTTCGCTGAAATTGCCCTCAAAATCGGCCTCTATGCGGCCCGTCAATACGATCTTGCTCGATATGTCAGGCCACTCGATGTTTGTTCCAAAGCGCGTGGAGCGCGCCTTCAGATGAAATTCAGGATCCTCTGTGGGACCTGTGCTCAGAATTGATGTGGAGCCAAGAAATACGCCCACAAACGGGAAGTCGTCGCCATTGGGCGAGCTCGAATCGTAGGCTGCGCTTGCCTTGATGAACCCGTAGGGCGTCATCTTGACCGCGCCCATCTTGAAGGCCGCATTCAGGCCGTCTTTGACAGGAGGATCGACAGGAAGCACGCGTAGAGGCGCGACCGCCGGAACAACCGCGACAGCAGAAGGAGCAGCGGGCTTCGACTCGGCAAGCCTGGGCCCAGAAGTTTGAACCTCGAGGGTTGAGTTAGCCGATGCCACCGCTGTGACCGCATCGGGCATGCCCTCTGCCGGCGGCTCCGCCGCATTCGAGATGTTTGTCCCAGACAAGTCCGCACTGCCTATTACTCCCTTTCGAGTGAGTGTTTCCACCAGCAGATTGAACTCCGCATCGGGCGCGGCGCTCTCAAGTTCTCTGGCCTCCGCCGGAGCAAGAACGCCCTTCATTACCAGTACACCCAAGAGTGCCGTGATCTTCGTATTGCCGGCGGCGTGAATTGGGTTTGGATTCGGCTCGGCGGAGGCATTCACGGTGGCGGGAGCAGCGGCCTCCCCCGGGCCGGTTGTTCCGGCCAATACCGGAGTGACTGTCACAATTGCAACTAGTGAGCTGCAACACAGTACTTTGAAATTCGACATTGACTTAGCGTTCCTTTCCTTTTTGAATGACTCCGCTGTGATCAACGAAATGTATCTTTAGAAGGAAGCTCCGCCATATTGGCGTACCACTGCCAATTCCAGAGAATAGGAAGCTGCGGCGTGGACTGTCCGCACCGGGGCCTACCTCCGGGTAATGATTCTTCAGAATTGGGGCCGAACGTGCTCGTACCACCGAACAGGGAAGGCTAGTTGTCAATCGGGGAATGCTAGCCTCTGTTCAACCGGGGATCCAACAGGTGTTAGGCAAGTGATTCATTTCATGCTTAACGCGTTGGAACATAACACATTCTGTAATTTTGCGTCAACGATTTTCTTCGTTCGCAGCAAACACACTATTCTTCAATAGTTTACGAACGGTCGAATCGAATTTTCCGGCCAATGAAAGGCTGCATGATGAAGGACAGTATCGCCAGTACGCTTAACAACTACGGCTCTTCTTCTTGTCATTGCTCGAATGTCTTAATTATCTGACGGATGCCGCGAGCGAAATTGACTTTCCTCGGGACGATGGAAGTTGAGAATTGGTTTCGTGTGGCGATAAGATGCGTGGCTCTAATGCGGCGCGAGAAATCTGCCGCCAACCTTCACCCGTCCTCTTCAGAGAACGGCTTACTGGTAGGCAGCTGGTTGAGGTTTGAGGTTCAATTGGCACTACAAGCTGCTGAGTAATCTGAGTTCGGCTACGATTCGATGGGACTCGAGTGCGGGTCAATCAATCTTTCTCGCGCGTTCGACGGTAGGCCCAAACACTGTTGATCGCCCATGCCGGGAGCAAAACGTAGAGTGGGACGCGAATCAATGTGGCAAATGCCGTGAGTCCCATGATAGGCAGCCATGGCCAGCTTGCTCTCCAGGCAACGGCCCTCGACTTTGTCTCAAGTACTGTGAGAAGAAATAGGAGCGCGACAAAGGCTGCGATTCCAAAACATGTCGAACCCATATGCACTTGCCAACCGGGCAAACGACTTTGCATCTCCGCATCAAGAACGTCCTGGTATGTGCTCTCGGCAGAGATGCACGCACAAGCTCCACCGAACCACGCCACAAGAATCGTCACATAGGGTTGACCACGCCTTTCGCGCAGCTGCTTGTTCCTTCTCCCCATATTCCTCACCAACAAGCCGGTTTCCGGATTAACCTCTGACCGTAAGCACTGGACATCCTGCGTCGACGATGATTCGAAACGCTCCTGACGTTCTCGTCTCTAGGCTAAGGTGAGTTGTTCTCCGAATGCCAAGGACCAACAGGTCAATTGATTGTTCTCTGACGTGTTCGAGAATCCGGCTGTGAGCAGCACCCACCGCAACAAACGTCCTCACATGAGATAACTCTCTTGCCTTCTGCGGCACGAGATTTTCAAGAGCGTCAAAGGAAGTGGCTTGAAGTTGCAATGTTCGATCGCGATCCTCAATGGCATCGTCCGGAATCACATTCAGGACTTCGATCTCCGCCCCAAAGGCTTTTGATAGGGAAATCGCGTAGACTGCGGTAGCAGCCGCACACTCAACGTCCGCCGCGAAAAGAACTCTCTTGAATGGATTCCCATTCGAAGCCAGAGGCCGTACCCGCGGTCCTACAGTCAGTGCAGGCCAATCCGTGGACCGCAGGATACTCTCGGCGACGGAACCTATCATGCCCCTCTCCAAACGCCCGGCTCCATGGGTCCCCAGCACAATCATCGAGGGCTGTTGCGTGTCCGCCAGTATGGGAATCACCTCTATTGGGTCGCCCTCAAGAAGTGTGGGAATGGCTTGCAGAGAATTCGTTCTCAGGATCTCAGCTTCGCCCGAAAGCAAGCGCGTAAGGTCCAACCTCTGCTGGCTGATGTGTCTGTCCCCAATCTCAACTTCCATAGCAGCTTGCGAGCGCGTGAAGGCATGAGTCACTAGCAGTTTCGCCGAGAACCATGAGGCTATGCGTGCGGCAAAAAAGCCTGCGCTTCGAGAACAAAGAGAGAAATCTGTTGCGTAGATAACCGTCTTCGGAATCACGTCGGGTATTCCGCCTATCACCGGCATCGTGGTACCTCCTTGCGATAAAGCCTTGGGAAATGGACAGACCAACAAAGGTATACTTGGGCAGCAACGAGACTGCTCCTGACTACTGCATCGAACTGACCCGCACAGCGAGGAAAGCAGTGCAAAGGCCTTTACGCAATCCGCCAATCTTAGGAGCGGGGACAGCGCTCAAGGCATCAGACGTTCACAAGGTGCGCCGAGACTTCGAAAACACGCCTGTGTCTGGCCTCCGATTTAAGAGACCGACTCCACGTGTTGTTCCTTCTGTGCGTTGCCTATTGGAATCACTCTTCTTCGAGCATCCAATGCTCGAGGCAAAGCAAACCGATGCCGACTCTGAGTGGAGTGTTCTCTAAGAATTTCGAGCAATCGTCCAATAGGCCCCCTCGGGTCCGGCCCATTGAGAAGCGCTATGCTCATCTCACGACGTATTGGACCATTTTCCAGCGGTATTGTTTTGACACTTCCAGACCTCAACGCCTTTTCAAGCGCTAGACGTGGAACAAAGCCAATGCCGAGTCCGGCCTCGACCGCGGAAATTACTCCTTCAGTGGAGTTTGTATCGATCGATATGCGAAGCTGCTGGCGCAATACTCCATTTTGCTCCAGATAATCCTCCACAAACTGTCGCATCCCAGAACCAACTTCGCGCAACAGAATCGGTTCCTGAACCAATTCGGCCGCCCTCACAACAGTCTTCCTTGCCCAGCGATGGTCTGGCCTCACGATAAGAGCCAGTTCATCATGCTCAAATATTTCTATCTTCAGGTCCGGACGATGCGCGGGGGCCTCAATCAGGGCAACACCAATCTGATGCTTGGTAAGGGCCTGTAGAACATCGTTTGTGCTGCCGCCAACAACATGAATCTGCAACTTGGGCCATTCTTGCAAGAGCTGAGGGAGGAGTTGAGGCAGAATGTAAACGGCGATTGTATGTGAAGCCCCGATGCTCACTTCAACACCTTCTTGGCCTCCGAAGGGCATAAGGGCGGCAACCGCATCGTTCGTGATCGCCTCGATCTTTCGTACATACGGCAAGAGAGTGGCTCCGGCCAGGGTGAGACTTGTCTCGCGACCAATGCGGTCGAAGAGCGCAATTCCAAGGCTCTCTTCCAATGATCTGATCTGTGACGTCACCGCAGGCTGAGTCAGGTGAAGCTCATCGGCAGCCCGGCGATAATTCAGAGTGTCCGCAACAATGCGGAACACCTTCAACTTGAAGTTTTCGATCATGGAGTTGCTCCAATCTGGTAGTTGATCGTTGCGAGGGCAAGGCGGTACTGGTATTTCGCGTCCGTGTTGCCGATGGCCGCATCGGTCTGTTGGAACTGTGCCTGGCTCAACTCCACAATCGAGCTGAGTCCCAATTGGTATCGCGTTTGAGCGAGTTGCAACGCCAGATTTGCCTCACGCAGAAGCTCGTCTGTGACTGCGACACGTTGATATGCGGTGTTTGCCGACAGCCAAGCAGTGCGGACATCGCGAACGATCCGGTCTCGCAACTCGCGGCTTTGCTCCGAGGCTGCCTGTGCTCGAATCGCAGCTTCTTTTGCCTGGGCCGAATAAAGAAAGCCATTGAAGATGGGAATGCTCATGTTGACCCCAAGTGCGCCCCACCAGCTTGTCGAGTAATACTCCCCTGGACGGACCGGAACACCTCCCGCCGTTCCTGCAGCACTGATACTCGGCAGCACCTGGTCACGCTGCGCGTGGCTGAACTTCACTGCTGCCTGTTGGCTATAGTTCAGCGCTTGCAGGTCTGGCCGCTGCTGGAGAGCCATTTGCAGGAGCTCCCCTGCATCGGATGGTGGCGCATTGAGCGAAGCATCGTCGTCAGCCAAGTCGTATACGATCTGTTGGTCGAGTCCTAGGACGGCGTCCAATGCCGCCATCGCCGAATCGACGTTGTTCTGGGCATCGAGCCGCAGCAACTTGGCCTGCGATAGGCTCACATCCGCAAAGCTCAGATCGAGAGTCGATTTCAGCTTGTTCTTGGTCAGTTCGCTGATCTGTGTTTCGGTAAGCTGGCGAGTGCGGACATTTTCTTCCGCAACCTGGAGAAGAGCCTTAGCCTGAAGAGCATTGAAGAATGCCTGATCGGCGGTGAGAACGATATCTTCCGTCGTGGCAAGTGAGCTTGCATTCTGCGCTTTCTCAAGCAGCTTCGAATATGCAATGAGATTTCCAGTTCGCCCGAAGTCCGAAATCAGCTGAGTGAATCCCCCACCGCCTCCGGCGTGCTGAATGAGACGTGAGGCAGCGAGCGATCCAGCGGAGATACGGCTGCCGTTCTCTGCCTTTTCGGCAGTGATTTCGCCAAGGGCAGCCGGCAGTTCCGCTGCCCTCGTCTCGCGCACAACCTGGTGCTGCGCCAGAGCGAGCAATCGGGCGACGCTGACTCTCGGATTGTTCTTGACCGCTAACCTTTCGGTATCCGCCAAGGTGAGCCGTGGATGTTGACCGGGCGCAGGGTCATTCGACGATGCCGTTGGCGCTGTCCTCATAGCCTGCGGCACTTCGATTGCGCTTTGCTGTGCAATGAACATGAAAGGAACGGGCAAAGTATCTGATTTCTGCAACTCGCGTGCAATCGTCTGTCCATGCAGCGAAATGGAGCATACCGCAAAAGCCGGGAGCGCGCACACCAGGTTTCCCAGCCAAGATCGATTCTGTCTGGCCATTTCCTACGCCTCCTCCGCTATCGCGGTTGCCTTCTCATTTCTGCCATGGATGATCAGATAGATTGCCGGGACCAAAAAGACGGTGACCACAACCGAGACAGTCAAACCGCCGATGACGGCACGCGCTAACGGTGCATATTGCTCGCTGCCTGCCTCGGTCCCAAGCGCCATTGGGATCATGCCCAGGAGTGTTGCGAGCGAGGTCATTAGTATCGGGCGCAAGCGAATCTTGCAGGACTGCACAACAGCCTCAAGGAGCGGAAGGCCCTGTTTATGCAAGGTTCCTGCGAACTCCACGATCAGAATGCTGTTCGAGACCACAATGCCGGTCATCATGATCACGCCCATCAGGGACATGATGTTAAGCGTGCTCCCTGTTACCAGAAGGATCAAGGCGACCCCCGCAAGCCCAGGCGGGATAGCCATCAAAATAATGAAGGGATCGATGAAAGATGTGAACTGCGTCATCAGGATCAGGTAAACCATCAGTACCGCGAGGATCAGTCCAATGCCAAACTCCGCAAACGAGTGATTCATATTGACCACGGCGCCGCGCAGGTTGAGCACAGTGTTTCTGTCGGTCTTGGTGTTCGCGAGGAGCTTTTGAATGTTGCCGCCCACGCCTTGCAGCGCTTCAGTCTTTGTAGCGACGTAAATGTCGATCACGCGCCGAATTTGATAGTGATCCACTTCTGTGGGCGTGTTGATCAACTTGATGTCTGCAACCGATTTCAACGGCGTATAGCCCGCTGTATGGTCGCCTCTGCGGAGTTCTCGCGCATCGTTGGAAGCCCCATGAGATTCCTGCATGTGGCTGTCGGCGGCAGGTTCAACACCGCGCAATGGAATGCTTTCGAAGTCTTCCATGGACATGTTGTCAAGAAATCGGTTGGCATACTGCACTGTCACCATATAGTTGTTGCCGCTTTTGGGATCGATCCAATAGCTGGGTGCTACCATGCCGTCAGAAGTCATTGCGGTAATGACGTTCTGAACTACTTCCTTGGCGGAGAGGCCGATCAGGCTGGCCTTTTCCCTGTCGATATTGAGCGCGATCCCTGGGTAATCCAGATCTTGAGGTATGTAGACGCCGCTCACGTTTGGCAGCACCTTGATCTTTTGGGAAAGGTCCTTGGCTAGCGAATTAGCTCCTTCCATGTCCATTGAGCTAACCTGCACATCGATGGGTGCGGGCAAACCCTGATTGATCACTCCATCGACGAGACCGCCTGCCTGAAAATAGGTCGAAAGCTCGGGCATCTCGCGCGATAGTCTCTCCTGGACACGCCGCATATACTCGTAGCTGCCTCGGGAGTGCTCCTGCTTCAGGCTCACCTGCACGAATGCCGTGTCCATCGAGGCGTTTGTGGTGTAGATGGCCGAGAGATCCGGATAGACGCCTATATTGGATACGATCATGTCTAGGTCTCTGGCCGGGACCACGCTGCGAATGATCTCCTCGACCTTTGCGATATAGTCGTTGCTGACTTCGAGGCGAGTGCCGCTAGGCATGCGCACGTCGATGACAAACTGTCCAGGGTCCGTGCGAGGAAAGTAGGCTCGGCCGAGAAACGGGAGCGTTGCGGCGAGAACAATCAACACACAGGCCAAGATCGCCGCAGCGGTTATGCCCGGGCGGCGCATCGCGCGCTTCGCAAGAGCCTCGTACCAGTTCAGCATTGCCTCGTACTTGGCGTTAAACTTCTTGTCGAAACGCGAAAAGAGGCCGGGCTTGGACATCCTGCTGCCGGTGGCCGGCCTGTGCGCGCGAATGAACTTCGAGCAGTAGAGCGGCACGACGGTCATTGCGAAAAAATACGATGCGAAGATCGAGAGTACTACCCCCAGCGCCAAAGGCGTAAAGATGTATTTACTGATCCCGCTGAAAAACGTGACCGGAAAGAACACAATGGAGGTGGTGAAGGTTGCAGCCAGGACCGCCATAGACACTTCGGTCCCTCCCTTCTCAGCGGCAACATCGGGCGGCTCACCCATCTCCATGTGACGAAAAATGTTCTCGAGCACGATAACGCCGTTATCGATGAGCCGCGAGAAGACCAGCGCAAGCCCGCCCAGAAGCATGGTGTTGATGGAACCTCCCATGTAATTCGAAATGAGCAAGCACACCAGCATGGAGAGTGGAACGGACAGCAACACTGCAATCGTAGCGCGCGGACTGCCCAGAAAGATCAGGATCATTAATCCGGTCAGCACGAGCCCGATTGCGGCCTCCCTTGTCACATTTCCGATGGCCAGCTTCACAAATACCGACTGGTCGAAGACCACCGCGGTCTTTAATGATGACGGCACGTCGACCAGATGCTTGATGGCGGCTTTCATGCCATCGACGATGGTGATCGTATTGCTGTTGCCGCCTTGTTTGAAGACTGGCACATAAACGGAGCGCTGACCGTCGATGCGCACGATGTTGTACTGGAGCGCACCCGAGTCTTCGGCCTTTCCGATGTCGGCCACCAGAACCGATGCGTTACCCACGGACTTGAGCGGCATCTCATTCATCGAGTTCGCGTCGGGGAATTGGCTGTTCGCGTAAATATTGAAGTCCTTGGAACCAACACGGACGTCGCCCGCTGGAAGGATAAGGTTGGAGTTATTCACGGACTTTACAACATCGTTGAGACTCAGATTGCGCGCCTCCATCCTGAGCGGGTCAACATAGATCTGAATCTGCCGGTAAGTTCCTCCATAGGGCTGAGGCACGGATGCGCCCTGGACATTCGATATCTGGTTGCGCACCTGGAACTGCGCGATGTCTTTCAGACTTGTCTCATTCAGCCCCTGGCCCTTGAGCGTCACCAGACATACAGGCTGAGTCGAGGCATCCATACCGAGCACGACGGGGGGTAATGTACCCGGAGGCAGACGACGCAAATCGGCCATGGCCAGATTGGCAATGTTACTCAGTGCCGAGTTGGGATCGGTGCCCGGCTTGAAGTAGATCTTGATAAGGCTCACGCCGGTAAGCGAACGCGATTCGCTGTGGTCGATGTTCGCGCCCAGCGTGAAGAAGCGCTCAAATGTGTTTGTGATGTCGGCTTCAATCTGCTGCGGTGGCATGCCGTTGTAGAAAGTCGCTACAACCACAACAGGCATATCTATCTTGGGGAACAAGTCAACCGGCATGCGAACAGTGTTGACTGCTCCGACCAGTGAAACCATGAGACAGAGCATGATGATGAAGAATGGATTTCTGAGAGCAAACTTGGGCATTACCACGCACCCCCGCTGTTTAGCGCGCCTGCGCCGACTTCCTGCAACTCTGGATGGCGCCCATGACCAGGTTCGCGGCGAACGGACGGTTCAGGCGCATCTTGCCGGTCCACGGTCGCATCTTGCATGTCGTTTGGCGGCAGCACTATGAATCGGCCGCTTGGAAGCATCGAAACCAGGGGATCGACCGTAGTCGTCTCTGGGTGGAGTTGGGCAGAGCATCTGCCCGCAAGAGTGAGAAGGGACATTGAACGGAAGAGCCGGCCTCTTGTACGATTTGTTGACATTTATGCCTCCCCTGCGACGGTCGATTTTCTTTCACGGCTGCCATGAACGATCAAATATACGGCCGGCACCAGAAATACGGTTACAACGACCGACACACCTAATCCGCCGATGACCGCACGCGCCAACGGCGCGTATTGTTCGCTGCCGGCTTCCATCCCGAGCGCCATCGGTATCATGCCCAGTAGAGTTGCCAGTGAAGTCATCAGAATGGGGCGAAGCCTGATCTTGCAGGACTGAACGACGGCCTCCCGCAGCACAACTCCTTGCTTCTGCAGCACCCCGGCGAATTCGACGATCAGAATGCTGTTCGATACCACGATCCCGGTCATCATGATCACGCCCATCAGCGACATGATGTTCAGCGTGCTCCCCGTGACTAGAAGAATGACCACGACGCCCGCCAGTCCTGGAGGGATAGCCATAAGAATGATGAAAGGATCAATAAAGGATCTGAATTGCGCCATCAGGATCAAGTAAACCATCAGCACCGCGATAATGAGCCCGACTCCGAATTCCGCGAACGACTTGTTCATGCTAACTACAGCGCCGCGTAAAGTGAGCACGGTATTCTTGTCTTTCCTGGTAGCTCGAATCAAGCGATTGATGCTTCTGCCAACTCCCTGGAGGGCCTCTGTCCTTGTGGAAACATAGATGTCGATTACGCGCCTGATCTGGTAGTGGTCCACTTCTGTGGGAGTCGTAATCAGCTTTACATCCGCAACCGAACTGAGGGGTGTGTACCCGGCAATGTGGTCACCATTCCCAAGCTGGCGCAACTGGCTGGATGGTTCTCGATCATCTTGCATTGGGCTGAAGCCGGCAGGGCGCACACCGCGAAGAGGAATGTTCTCCAGATCTTGCATTGACATGTTGTTAAGCATTTTGTTTGCGTACTGAACGGTCACCATGTAGTTATTTCCGCTCTTTGGATCGATCCAGTAACTGGGCGCGACCATGCCGTCTGAAGTCATGGCGGTAATTACGTTCTGCACCACATCCTTGGCAGACAGACCAATCTGGCCGGCTTTCTGGCGATCGATGTTCAACGCAATCCCGGGATAATCAACATCCTGTGGAATGTAAACCCCGCTGACATTCGGCAGCGCTTTGATCTTCTGGGAAAGATCCTTGGCCAGTGCATATGCTCCATTCATATCCATCGAGCTGATCTGGATGTCGATTGGAGCCGGCAATCCCTGATTGACCACGCCATCCACTAAGCCGCCTGCCTGGAAGTAAGTTGCCAATTCAGGCATTTCACGGGAGAGCCTTTCCTGCACGCGGCGCATGTATTCGTAGCTGGCCATGCGGTGGTCCTCTTTCAGGCTGACCTGAACGAAAGCCGTATTCATCGAGGCATTGGTTGTGTAGATCGCAGAAAGGTCCGGATAAACGCCAATATTGGAGACAATCATGTCCAGATCTGAGGGCTTGACAACGCTGCGAACAATCGCCTCGACCTTGGCGATGGAGTCGTTGCTGACCTCTAGTCGCGTTCCGCTGGGCATGCGCGCGTCAATGACGAACTGGCCAGGGTCGGTGCGCGGAAAGTAGGCGCGCCCAAGGAATGGAAGGAGCGCAAGCAGGACCAGCGCAACGCTGCCCAAAATTGCCGCAGCCGAGAACCTTGGCCTTTTCATTGCGCGATTCGCCAAGCCTTCATACCATGTGAGCATGTACTGGAACTTCTCGTTGAATTTGCGCTCAAAACGATCGAAGAAGCTTGGATTCAGATGCTGTCCATGGGAGTCTTCGTGAGAGAAGCGTATGAAGCTGGCGCAATAAAGCGGCACCACAGTCATCGCGAAGAAGTAGGAAGCGAAGATTGAAAGCACAACACCAAGCGCCAGTGGAGTGAAGATGTATTTGCTGACTCCGGAGAGGAAGCTGACGGGAAAGAAGACGATTGATGTGGTTGAGGTCGCGGCAAGCACGGCAAGCGAAACCTCCATTCCGCCCTTTTCGGCCGCATCACGTGGCGCAAAGCCCATCTCCATATACCGAAAGATGTTTTCCAACACCACAACCGAATCGTCGATGAGGCGCGAGAATGCCAAGGCCAGCCCGCCCAGAATCATTGTGTTGATGGAACCGCCCATGGCGCTGGTCAGCAGTAGGCAAACCAACGCAGAAAGGGGAATCGAAAGGAGAACCGCAAAGGTCGCCCGCGGACTGCCTAGGAAGACCAGAATCATGATGCCGGTGAGCACCAGACCGATGCTCGCCTCCTTGACAAGATTCTTGATGGCCAGCTTTACAAATACTGATTGGTCGAAGACCACCGCGGTTTTCAACGATGCCGGCACATCGACAAGGTGCTTTATGACGGCCTTCATGCCATCGACGATGGTGATGGTGTTGCTGTTTCCGCCCTGCTTGAAAACAGGTATATAGACAGATCGCTGTCCGTCGATGCGCACGATGTTATATTGAATTGCTCCCGAGTCAACGGCCTTGCCAATGTCGGCGACCAGCACCGATGCGTTGCCTACCGACTTGAGCGGCATCTCGTTCATTGAATTCGCATCTGGGAACTGGCTGTTCGCGTAAATGTTGAAGTCTTTGGAACCGATTCGCACGTCGCCCGCGGGAAGAATGAGATTCGAACTGTTGACCGAATCAACCACGTCGTTCAAGCTAAGGTTGTGCGCTTCCATCTTGACCGGGTCCACATACACTTGGATCTGACGGTAGGTTCCTCCATACGGCTGCGGAACAGACGCGCCTTGCACATTCGATATTTGGTTGCGAACCTGAAACTGCGCTACATCCTTGAGATTCGTCTCGTTCAGCCCCTGCCCCTTCAAGGTCACCAGGCACACAGGCTGCGTGGATGCGTCCATGCCCAGCACCACGGGCGGCAATGTGCCCGGCGGGAGGCGGCGCAGGTCGGCCATAGCCAAGTTGGCGATGTTGCTGAGTGCCGCATTGGGGTCGGTACCTGGCTTAAAGTAGATCTTGACCAAGCTGACTCCAGTGAGTGAGCGCGATTCGCTGTGGTCGATGTTTGCGCCCAGCGTGAAGAATCGCTCGAAAGTGTTTGTAATATCGGCTTCAATCTGCTGAGGCGGCATTCCGTTATAGAACGTCGCAACAACAACAACCGGCATATCGATCCTTGGAAAGAGGTCGACGGGCATGCGGGCGGTATTGACCACGCCCACGAGCGAGACCATCAGGCAGAGCATGATGATGAAGAACGGATATCTGAGAGCGAACTTGGGCATTACTTTCCACCTCCGTTGTTCTCCTCCGATTCCGCCTTCATGTCGATCACGCCTCCCGACTCGCGCTCCACTTCCGATGCTGCCGTTTGAATGACGATTGGGGAAACCTGTTCGCCTTCGGTGTATTTCTCCTGGCCGCCTGCAATCACGCGGTCGCCGGGTTGAAGCCCGCTCTTGATTTCGGCGAGCTTCGATCCACGTAGTCCAACCTCCACGCGGCGAAGCTGAACGCGGTTGGTCGCATCGAGAAGATAGACCGATTCACCGTTCCCTTTGAGGACGAGCGCCTCGACGGGAATCGTCGTTACCTTCTCCGCGTGGGCCAGCTGCATTTGGGCATTTGCGTACATGCCTGGCGAAATCGAAAGATCTCGATTTTCAACATCCACTTCGGTTTCCATCGTTCGCGTCTCAAAGTTCACATCGCGTGTGAAACGCACTATCCTGCCTGTAAACGAACGACCGATGGCATCGACGCGAATCTCCATCGGGTCGCCGACATGGACAAATTTCACATCGTTCTCAGGAATTGGCATGCGCAAGCGCAAGAGGCCGCTCTCGGATAGCCTCACGATAGGGATGTCCTGTTCATTCGAGTTGGTGCCGCTCTGGATCAGCGCGCCGGTATCGGCGTAGCGCCAGACAATCACACCGTCAAGCGGAGAGACAACGTTGGTATAGTTCTTGATCGCTTGCACGCGGTCGTTATCCGCATGAGCCACCTCGGCGTGTTGCTGCGCGGCTGCCGCGGCTGCCTTGGCCGCATCAACCTGTGACTCCGAAGACAGATCTTTGCTCTCGGCGTCGTCTAATTCCTGTTGCGCAATCAGACCGGGCTGCGCCTTCGATGTTTGAAGCAGACGCTCGTAATCCGCGTGCAGCGCGGAATGGACGGCCTCTGCCCGCTTGATCTCGTGCTGGGAGCGCAGCAAATCGTCCTTGGCTTGCTGCATCTCGAAGCCGGTTCCCTTCAACTGCGCATTCAACTCCGGAACTTCCAGGATCGCTAGAGTCTGGCCTTTATGCACTTGATCCCCAATATCCACGTTGATCTTGACCATGAAGCCGGTTACTTTTGGATGAACGTCTACCACTTGATAGGGTTGGAATTGCCCGGCCAGGCTCAATGCATGCGCAATATCGCCACGCTTGGCCATGGCCACTTTTGCCGATGGCGTCTCCGCGGCCTTCGCGTCTGCATGTTGATTCTTCAAATCGCAAGCAACAATGCCCGCCAGGACAGGAAGAATCACTCCCGTGGCGAGAATCGTGAAGGATTGCTTTCGCATGTCTCGAATGCACCTCTTCGGTGAATTTGTAAGGTCTGAATGCAGTACGGCAGAGCACGTTCGCAGGAAGAGGGGCGCCAAGCTACAGACGGCCCTGAGCTTCAAGACGAATACTGACCTGTAACGGCTGGGTTACGCCTAGAGGAGTACGGGGGGAGGACGAACATAGAGAATATTCAAATAGTTGCTGCTGCGCTGTCGCCTCCGCCTGCTCGCCGCGCGCATCAAGCAGCTTGATGTTGGCTCAACCAAGAAAGAGAGATTCAGTAACAGAAACAGGAGGACCGTTGCCGGAGAGGTATAGACAATCGTGGTAGCTGTCTTGGTCCGCAAAACCAGGGGCGTTTGCGTTATATCGGATTGCTCTTCCTTAGATAAGAGCTTGGCCTTCGGAATCTGATGGGAGGCAGACTGCGGCGGATCGTAAAGGGACAGCTTGTATTGCAAGCCCCATGTGAAGACACAGAAAGACAAGCCCAGGAACACGAGTGTTCCTATGAACCGAGATCCACGACTTTTGCCAACACGATCCATAGTCACTACCACACCGAAGCGCATTCTCGAAGGGGGACCCGTCACAGGGCTTGGAAGTAGCGGTCCGAACACTTCCCTTATGATCTTTGATACCACAACCGATCAGTGGGGTTGCTCAATCTTTCTTATCTTTCATTAAAAAGCCTATTCCGCAAGGCCACTCGCGCAGGATGGCGCCGCACTATCAACAAGATAGTGAAATGCTTGGCCACTTCGTCGAGAAATTGCCGGAACCAGATTCAGGACCTCGTTGGCCCTGTAGCCTTCGAACAGAACAATTGAAGCGAGGGGCAGGCTGCAATTGAAGCGGCAAAACGAGCACGCAAACAGGCCTTCCAGCTACGGTCACATTCGCAGAGCATAAAGTTGTGCCACGCAGACCTCCCACCCTGAGATTCAGGCTTCACAGAATATCAAGGGTGCCGGCAACCCACGGTTTGTTCCGCCGAAATGATGATCCAAAGAGCAATTGGTTCATCAATCCTCAGGAATAGCCGGCGTTAGCCGCACAGCTTTAACGGCGGAAGATCTCGCAAGGAAAGGTGGCTCAAGTGTACTGAGTCCATAGTTCGCCAAACAAATACGCGGTCATTCTGAGCAAAACGGGGCCCCGAGCGGTTCTCAGTTCCGGGGTCCCCAAAGAGCGGTCTTTGCTCTTTGGGGTGGAGTTCGGGGGTTGTGAGCGAAGAATCTGCTTTTTTCTCGCCCCTGATTTCTGATGCGAATTTCAGACTCAGGGCGCTAGTTGGAATAGTCCTGCGCCATTTTGTACCACTGCTCAGCTCGCAGCCGGCGAATAATCGTCAACCCATCGGCCCCAAGCAGAAAGGTAGTGCCCGTTTCTTCGCGCGCAATCTCTCCGGTGACCTGTCTTACGGTGAACAGCAGAGAGGGATTGGCTGGATTTGAGGTATCGACAACCTGATAGTCTCTGGGGACTGCCAGTTCGTCTATTGTTTTGCCGCTCTTCAGCAGAAGGCCCGACTCACCGAGAGATTCCGTGTAACCCGAGTATTGTAAGGTGCGGATCATCTTGAGTTCAGGCAGCTTGGGCTTCCGAACATCGAGGACCGCCATCCCACGATTGTCGCGGAAGCGCACCAAATATGTCGATTCTCCGACCGCCCGCACAAAATCGAATGGACTAGGGACGGAGAGAGCAACTGCACTCACCTGCTTCACGTGTCCAGGATTTGTGACATCGAGTACCAGAAGGCGCTCACCCTGGTGTTGCTCGATATAGAGGTAACAATTGCCATCGCCTCCGGAATACAGTTGAAAAGCGATGCCATGCCGCTGCGCGAGTTCCGGCAGACCAGCCGGCAGAACAACGGCGATATTCTTGGAGTGGGACACGACCTGTGTTGCTGCTGCGCACCAGAGGGGCGCAGTCCCCGCCAGGGCTGTGGCGATCACTCCGCTGAGGAGTCTTGAAGTGATGCTCATAGTCTTACCCTCCGACGAAAAAGTATTCGCCTGCAATGTCGTTCTGTCCAATCAATTGTTGCTATGGACAATAAGAAGTACCCGATAATTGGGGGTAGTGGGTGCCGAGGTTCAACAGAGCGGCATCTTGATGCGACATTGTTGTTTTCACCGCAGGCGGCTTCAACGCGGAGCCAATCCGCCAAATACGATCGTGGTGAAGATCATTCTTCCGAGGTTGACGAACATTTCGATTCGTCGCGAGGTGCCCCACCCCGGAACTGCCCTAAAGTGAGGCGCGAACGAGCGCCTACGCAGGCATCAGCAATCACGAACCAGTTCTGATAAAACTGCTGACATAGAGAGCGATTTTCACCGCAACATTATGCAGAATGCAACTGCGCCTGCGATACACAAGCGCGCATTTATAATCGAGATTGGTCTGACGACGATGAGAATATGTCAACTCTACCTTTCGCCGGGGCATAACTATTTCGGCCATCACCAGCAGCCTGCCGGAGAGAACCTGCTGATGGAGCAGGCGCAACTTTGTTGCGTGGCTGGACGCGGGATTCAGGGCGACCGCTTCTTCGACTACAAGGACAACTACAAGGGACAGATTTCCTTTTTCTCTATAGAGGTGTTTGAGGAAGTCTGTAAAAAGCTGGGTGTGTGCGGCAAATCGCCCGGCGTGACGCGGCGCAATGTCATCACCACCGATGTGGACTTGAATTCCCTCATCGGCCAGGAATTTGAGATTCAGGGCGTGCGATTTGCCGGAACCGCCGAATGCAGCCCCTGCTATTGGATGGATTTGGCCATAGCACCCGGCGCGGAAGCGTTATTGCAAGGGCGCGGCGGCCTGCGAGCGCGCATCCTCAGCGATGGAATCCTGCGCGTCTAGAATTCCCAGCCGTCACCCATGCAAAAAATGCAAGCGCGCCGGCTTACAAGTCCTTCTGCACTTCCCGGTCGAAGCGAAATACATAGCGCAGCAGCCCGGCGTTGATGCAGAGCAACAGGGTGGAGGCGATTGCCGCCGGCAGAAGCGTCTTGAATTGGCCGCGCAGCAATGCTTCCATTGAGAACGTGAGCAGCCACAATTGCACGATGACCGTGGTTGCGACGAGGATGAGGATGGCGCTGAAGAGCGTGGTTCCCTGGGTGCGGATGCTCATCTAAACCTCCAGTCCGGTAACGAAGATTTGGTCTCCGCGCTGCTCGATTCTAACTTTGGCGAGCGGCCGCGTGGGAGGCCCGGCGATGGGCGCGCCCTGCTCGACGCTGAAAACACCGCGATGGCATGGACAAACCAGTTGGTTCTTGGCTGTGTCGTAGACCACGGCGCAGGAAAGATGAGTGCAAACCTGCGAATAGGCGACCAAGTTCCCTTGCTGCGTGCGCACCGCAATACAGGGATCCTTCGGGGTCGGATAACGGAAGAGCATCGATCCCTGCCTGGCCAGATCGCTGGCCGTGCCCAGCCGCTGGACGGCGCGGGAGTCTTTGCGGAGCATCCCCTTGGCGAATACCGTAACCCAGTTGGCCAGGGCCAGTAGAAACGAGCCGAGCGTGAGGAACTTCACCATCTCACGGCGGCTCACATAGTGGTCGCCTTCCCAATCGATGGGAAAGTCCTGCCGGTACCGTGGAGTCCCGGAGCAGTCTTTGCATTGTGTGTTGTCTTCAACTTCCACGCTCATTGCTAAACCTCCAACATGAGGGCTACATCGTAGGGATCGACGTGCAGAGCCGCAGGCGTAGGAGAAATCTGGATAAGGTCCACATGAACCTGCTCGACAGCGCGGGGAACCATCACGAAAACTTTGGTCTTGACCTCTTCCTCGCCAAACCTCCAGCTATTCACGGGAATGCCGCGCCGCGTGCGCTGGATATCTTCCATGGTTGTGTAGGTAAGCGCGCCGGAGGGGCACACCGTGGCGCACATCGGCTTCTTGCCCACGCTGCTGCGGTCGTAGCACATGTCGCACTTCATCATCTGCTCGAATTCAGCCATGTACTTGGGCACGCCAAAGGGGCACGCGACAACGCAGTTGGAACAGGCGATACAGCGCGGCTTGAGGGAACTTTGCACAACCCCGTCGGGTGTCTTCTTGATGGCGTCGGCCGGGCAGACCTGGGCGCAGATAGGGTCTTCGCAGTGCATGCAGACCTGGGGCGCGGTCTGCACGCTGTCAAGCCGCTCTATAGTCTCCAGATGGATCATGCTCGTGCCGCGGTGCGTGTCGCACTCGCCGCAGGCCTGCACGCACGCCTGGCAACCGATGCAGCGCGAGTAATCGATGAAAAACTCCCGGCCGCTCATCGGATGCCTCCTGCCTCGAGGCCAAGCGCGGCAATCTCATCGGTGGGCAATTCTGTTTTGCTGACACGTACTGCACAAATCTTGAACTCGGGAATATTCGACACCGGATCGATGGCCCGAATTGTACAGTTGTTGGCTGAGCGATCGAGAGGCCAATGATAAGGAACAAAAACCGTGTCGGGGCGAATGGTCTTGACCACCAGCGCGCGCACTACCATTGTGCCGCGCCGGCTCTCGACTTTGACGCAGTCGCCGTCAGCCACACCTAGTTTCTCGGCCAGGCGCGGATGCATCTCGCACCGCGGCTGCGGATACTGATCCATGAGCGCGCCGATGCGCCGCGTTTGCGTCCCGGAAAGGAAATGCGAGACAACACGGCCGGTGGTGAGAATGATCGGATAACTGTCATCGGGCATCTCCGCCGAAGGCCGCCACTCCACCGGCATCAAGTGCGCCTTGCCGTCGGCGTGGCCGAACTTGCCGCCTTCGTAGAGCCGCGGCGTGCCGGGATGACCTGGTTCCGGGCAGGGCCAGAACAGGCCGTTGTTCTCGTCGATCCGCTCCCAGCTCATGCCGTAGTAGTCCGACGTGCCGCCCTTCGAGGCAACGCGCAACTCATCGAAGATTTCTTTCGGCGATGCGTAGTTGAACTTATCCGCTTTGCCCAGGCGGGCAGCCAAGTCGCAAATGATCCGCCAGTCCTCGCGCGCCTCGCCGGGAGGCGTAACAGCTTTGCGATGAAGAATCACGCGGCCTTCCACGTTGGTGGTCGTACCCTCGTCCTCTTCCATCAGAGAGCCGGGCAGCACGATGTCGGCGTAGCGCGCGGTCTCTGAAAGGAAGAAATCGATGTTGACAAAGAATTCCAGCTTCGCAAGCGCTTCGCGCACGAAGTTTCCATCCGGCAGCGACACCGCGGGATTGAAACAAATGGACATCAGCCCCTTGATTCGCCCGTCGTGAATAGCTTCAACCAGCGGAACGGCGGATAGGCCTTTCTGCGGAATCGACTCCTCGGGCACTCCCCAGACGCCGGCGATGTAGTTGCGATGCTCCGGATTGGAGATGTCTCGGCTGCCGGGAAGCTGGTCGCACTTCTGGCCCTGTTCGCGCGCGCCCTGGCCATTGCCCTGACCGGTAATCATGGCATAGCCGCATCCTTCCCGACCGATGCGTCCGCTGGCCACAACGAGATTGATGGCGGCCATGCAATTGTCCACGCCCTTGGTGTGGTGTTCGATGCCGCGCGCATGAAGCAGAAAGCTGCTGGGCGCGGGGCCCCACATCTCGGCGGCCTTCACGATCATCTCGGAGGGGACGCCGGCGACTTTTGCCGCATACTCTGGTGTGTATTTCTCCACGGCCTGCGCCACGGCCTCGAAGCCCGAGGTGTGCTCGGCGATGAACGCGCGGTCGATCCAGCCGCGTTCGATTAGGATGTGCATCATGCCGTTGAAGATGCCGATGTCGCCGCCTGGCCTGACCGGAATGAACAAATCCGCGTTGCGGGCGATGGGTGTCATGCGCGGGTCAATGACGATCAACTTTGCGCCGTTCTCGCGTGCCTGCCACAGGTAGTCGGTGGTGATGGGCGCGCACTCCGCAATGTTGGCGCCTGCAACGAGAATCACCTTCGCCTTGGGAATATCGCTCCATGGATTGGCACTGCGATCGATGCCGAAGATCTTCTTTGAAGCGGCTCCAGCCGAGACCATGCACAGACGGCCGTTGTAATCGATGTTGGCGGTTTGCAACGCCACGCGGGCGAACTTGCCCATCAGATACGCCTTCTCGTTGGTCAGCGAGGCGCCGGTGAGCAGGGCGAAGGCATCCTTGCCGTACGACCGCTGAATGCGGCGGATCTCACTCACCACGCGCTCCATGGCCGGTTCCCATCCGAGCGGCTCAAAGCCGCTGCCTTCGACGCGCTGGAGCGGCTTTTTCAGGCGATCGGGATGCTCGTCCTGCATGTAGCGCTTCACGCCCTTGGGACAGAGCTTCCCCTTGTTGAAGGGGAAGTCTTCCCAGGGTTCGAAGCCAACGACCTTGTTGTTGTTCACGCGGAGTTGAATGCCGCATTGCTGGCCACAGAAGCAGCAGTGGGTCTTGACCAGCGTCTCCTCCTGAGCGTTGCGCGTCCAGCCGCCGGAGGGGATGGTGTGCAGCGTGGGGCCGTGGCGACGAACGAGATCGGGAATACTGATGGGGAGTTTGGCCATTCTCAGCAACCTCCTAGGCCGGGTCCATGCGTCTTCCAAAGACCGTCCTGGGTTAGAGCCAGATTCTTGCGGCGGCATGCGGGACATACGTCCTGGTAATGCGTGCCGTCGGCGAGCCGATAGCGAATCCCCAGCGCTGCCTGAACTGCCTTGAGATCGTCGATGTGCATCCGGCTGGCGAAGGGAAGACCGCAGCGGATGCACTCGGCCTGTTCTCCAGCGGCGCCTTCCTTCTTGTAGAAGTCGATGCCCAACTGCGCCGGCCGCTGGAAGATGTGGAAGAACTTTCCAAAAGGAAGATAGAGCAGCGTGAGAATCACCGTGATGGCGTGCAACTGGGAGAGGAAGCCGTAATAGATGCCGCCCATAAGGTGGGTGGAGACAGTGAGGAACACGCCGGTGATCGAGATTGCGAAAAGAAAGATCAGGGGCAGCATGTCGTTGGAGAACTGCTGCACCGACAAGGCTCCGTGGTCTCGGCCACGACGCCACAGGGCGAAGAAGACTCCGATCAGAACCATCACCGCTGCAATATCGAGGATATTGAATGTCAACTCGGCGACGATGGTGCCAAGGTGAAAGCTGCCAATAGGAATGCCGAAGATGAAGGCGCGATAGATCTCCTGGCTGTCTCGCGCAGTCTCGAAGCGAACCCATCCGAAGGACAGTGGAAATGTGATGGCCGCGGCCAACAGACATCCCCAGGCCAGAAACCAGTGCGCCGTCCAGCGCAAATGGGAGCGGCGGTCAATAAAGCGCTGCAACACTACGTTGTTCCAGACAATGCGGGCCAGGAAAGCCTGGTTCGAAGGCAGCTTTCTGGGAGTTAGAAAGATCTGCCAGCCGCGTTGCCAGAAGAGCCGTGTGGGAGGCCTGCGCAGCCACATGGCATAGCGGTAACCGAGCCCGAAACCGGCAAGAACAGTTGCGCCCGCATAGGAAACAAGCGCGGGATCGAAGTCGCGCAATCCGCGGCTGCCGATGAGTATACCGGCAATGATGGCCGTGGCCGCGGCCAACCCCCATGCCATGGCATGAAGGGAATCGGAGCCCTTTGCGGACAGGTCCACTTGCTTCATGGCGGTCACCTCATGCGGCGTAGGCAGGTTCTGGATTCTTGCCCGCGCTCTTCCGGGTCAGAAGCACGATCAGACAAAAGAAGGAGAAGGCGCAGAGCATGAGGAAGCCGGGGACGAAGCTGCCCGTCTGCTGCTTCACGAAGCCTAGCACCAGAGGCGGGAAGAATCCACCCAGCCCACCGGCTGCTCCCACAAGGCCCGTGACGCTGCCCACGGAGTTGGGAAAGTACTCGGGAACCAGCTTGAAAACCGCTCCGTTGCCCAGGCCGATGGCCGCCGCCACACCCAGCGCGCCGACGGTGAAGGTCGTCATCAGCGGACATGCCAGGAAGATAGCCATGACGCCCGCGGCGGGAAAGACCCACTTCAGAATCGTGCGTCCACCAACCTTGTCCGCGAGCATGCCACCCACGGGGCGCATGGTCGTGGCCAGGACAACAAACCCCGCGGTGCGCAGACCCGCATCCTGGGGCGACAGGTGAAACATCTCTGTGAGGAAGATGGGAAGATAGATGGCCATGGCGACAAATCCGCCAAAGGTCAGAAAGTAATAAAGACTCAGCACCCAACTGCGAGGATCGCCGAGGGGGCGCACTGTCTCCGCAAGGCTCTTCACTGCACCGCGCCGAGGCGCATTCCGAGCGGCGACAGCGAAGATGACCAGCCATACCGCAAGCAGAATGCCAAAGGTCCAGAACCCCCATCGAAAGCCGAAAGCCGCTGCAATCACGGGCGCGCCAAACGCTGCGAGCGATTGGCCGATGTTGCCGGCCCCATAGACGCCGAGTGCAAAACCCTGCTTTTCAGCCGCGTACCAGCCACTGACAAAACCCACTCCAACCGAAAAGCTGGCCAAGCCGATCCCTATAAAGAAACCGTAGAGAAGCAACTGTGCATAATCCTGAACGCCGCCCATCAGAAAGGCGGGAATCAGCGACAGAGCCATGACCACAGTGAAGACCGAGCGGCCTCCGAACCGATCGGTGAGCATTCCCAGTGGAATGCGGCCCAGACTGCCCAACAGCACCGGCAAAGCCACCGCAATGCTCTTCTCCACGGAAGTAAGATGCATTTGCTGGCTAAGGATCGGCATCATCGCCGACAGCGAACCGAAGACGGCAAAGCACAGGGCGAAAGCCCCGGTGCCCAGCGCAAGTTGGAATCGTGCGGAAGATTGTTGTTGATTCATTGATGCGTCCTCCGGCTCAGGTCCCCATTTGATAAGCGACCCGTTGCTCCATTCCGGGTCAAGGAAAGGGCCAACAGTCGAATTGTATTGATAACTCCATCTAAAGCAGCGACAAAAGTCACTCGAAATCTGCAATCAGGACAACCGAACGAAATCTGGTACATGTACGTATTCAGAGGGACTTCAAGAATTCAACGAGCGCGACAGCATGGTTGAATTCAGTTTCCTTCGCGCTGTAAAGCAGCGTCACCGTTCCACGACAATGAAAATCGAGAATAGGCTTCCATACGCCTGGCTTGCTTTCGAGTTCTGTGAAATAGCGGCCACGAAATTCATTCCACTTGGCCGGTTCATGGTTGAACCACCGCCGCAACTCCGTGCTGGGAGCCACATCCTTGATCCAGCCGTCCATGCGCAGCGCAGACTTCTTGATTCCTCTCGGCCATAAGCGGTCAACAAGGAATCGATGCCCGTCGGCTTCGTCCCATGCCTCATACGCGCGTTTGATCTTCAGCGTCACGATCGCTCTCTCGAATGCAACGATCATTGCCGTCTTGCATGAAGTTCCTGACCAAGGGCTGCAATAGCCTGGCTGTCCAGTATCTCCGCCGCTTGCAGAAAGACGATGCCTTCTTCAACCTCGATGTGCGTCACGTAAAGCTGCTTGAGTTTGTTGACGGCAGACCCAAGCCGTCTCCTGTCTTCCGGGTCTTGTGCGCCTGTAGCCATCCATGCCAGGTAGAGCGTCTCCACCGTGTGATGCAGTTTGTTCGCGGCGCGATGCTCGTCTTCCAACCTGCCAATCTCGTCAGTGCTTCTTGACCCAAGCGCGGCACGCAGCCGGGGAAAGAGGCTCTCTTCCTCGTCCGCGGTGTGGCGTTGCCCTCCGGTGCGAAAGTACTCGAGAGCCGACTGCACGGCTGAGGTCTCTTCATCCGTCAAGGCTCTGCCCGCCGCTGTATTCGCCACTACACAAAGGATGCGGAGAAACCGCTCGATCCTGCGGTGGCAGTCCTTGAGCATACCGATCGGATCGTCAAATCCTGAATCCGGTTTTGCGCCGATTTGAACCGACATCTCCCGCTCCTCACGATTTCATGCTTCCATACGTGCTTGATCAGCTCATGGCTATCGGACGATGCCTTCGCTTATCCACGCTGTGGCCAAAGTCTCAATCAGGCGGACTCTCTTGTCACTTCAACGCGGTAAACCAAGTTCTTGATCCGGCCCTAGAACAATGGAACGAAATGAAGGAAAAGCAACCGCAGATCCTTCGACTCACCACCCCCAAACTGAAGAACGTTTGGGGCCCCGATCGCTCAGGATGACAGTCTTGACTTGATGCAAAGCTTCAGGGCCGGATCAATAACAAGCGGAACCTTGCCCGCAATGTGAGCACGATTGCTCCTACTTCGCAACCGGGACAGGTTCCCGAGCACCGCGGAAGGGCAAGCGAATGCGCAGAACACGCTCGCGGCTGTGCTCCTCAGTGAGGCTGCGTGCGCGGGCGTTTAACATGTCTTCGAGCGAGAGCATTCCCACAATTCTGCGTTCTGCGTTACTGTCCACCACCGGCATTCGCGTGCGGCCCGTCTCCGCCATGCGATGAATCGCGGCCCGCAGCGGCTCGTCTGCAACTGCAACCACGGGCCTGCCGCGCACCACGTCGGACACCCGCGTCCGTTCGCCGTCATACGTGGCTAGATCCTTGCGTGTGATAACCCCGGTGAGACGGCTATCCGCATCGATGACCGGATAAAGATGCTGTCCGCGAGAGGGGTGGCCATCCTTCAGCAAGCTCCGTGCCTCTCCGATGGTTCCGCCGCCGTCGAATGCGATTAGCCTGGTGCGCATCACCTCGCGAACGAACAGCACTTCCAGCGGATCCACGCTATACTCGCGGCTGAGATGCAGGCCGCGCCGTGCCACCTTCTCCGTGAGAATGGAACGCTTCAGCACCAGCACCGTAAACATATGCGCGATCACCGCGGCAACAATCAAGGGCAGAACCATATCGATGTCGTGTGTAAGCTCGATTGCGAATACGATGCCGGTGAACGGCGAGCGCATGGTGCCGGCGAGGATCGCGCCCATGCTGACGAGCGGCCAGAATCCGGCACCGGCCGCGGGGAGGAACAGCGCTTCCACGCCTCCCAACGCTGCGCCCATCATCAGCAGCGGCGCAAGAACGCCGCCCGAAGTGCCAGACCCGAGCGATGCCGCCCAGATGGTGGACTTCACCAGCAGAACGCCGAGCAGCAGGCCGATGGCGCCGTTGCCTTGAAGCAGGGAGCCGATCGTGTCGTATCCGACTCCGAGGGCCTGCGGAAAAATCATGCCACCCAGCCCAATCACAAGGCCGCCGATGGCAGGCCACCACATCCAGTGAATCGGCAGCTTGGCGAATGCGTCTTCGGCTGCGTAGACCGCGCCGGTGAGCAAGGCCGAGAGCGCCCCGGCGAGAATGCCGCAGACAACGCATCCTATGAGCCCTGCCGGTCCGATGAATACAGGATGCGGCGGGGTATGGAACAGCGGTCCGAGACCGATGAGATAACGCCTCGCCGCGCAAGCAGTGGCGCTGGCTAACGCCACCGGAATGAGGCTGCGCGGTTTCCATTCGAACAACAGCAACTCCACTGCAAGCAGAATCGCCGCCAGTGGCGCGGCGAAGGTCGCGGACATGCCCGCCGCTGCCCCAGCCACCAGCAGAGTCTTCCGTTCGGTGTCGCTAAGATGGAAGAACTGCGCAATCATCGAGCCGAATGCTCCGCCAGTCATGATGATGGGGCCTTCCGCGCCGAACGGCCCGCCGGTTCCAATGGAGAGTGCCGCCGACAGGGGCTTCAGAATGGCCAGTCGCGGCTGCACCTTGCTACCGCCGGTCAGAATGGATTCAATGGCCTCCGGGATGCCGTGTCCGCGAATCCTCTCCGAGCCGTAGCGCGCAATCAGGCCGATGATCAACCCGCCGCAGACAGGCACCAGCACCGCCCACCAACCCAAATGATTCCCCGCGGGCGAGACCATTGTGCTGCCCAGCCTCTGATAGTAGAAGAGATTCGTGAAGAACCCGATCAATCGCAACAATGCGAGCGCCACGAATGCGCCAATCAGGCCGATCACCATCGCCAATCCCGCAATGGGCAATACGCGAGCAGTGGTTGTGAAATCGCCGAGTTTCTTGAGTTCATGAGAAAGTGTCATGCGCTGCCCAGCACTTTCTTCAACGCCCTCATCAATTCGGGGCCCTGGTCTCGCAATTCGTCGTGGTGTGCAACTGACAAGATGTGCAGCAACTTCTCCCCCTCTTTCGTGAGCCGAACCAGGACTGCGCGGCGATCCTCCTCATCGGGCACACGTTCTACCGCGCCGAACTCGGAAAGCCGGTTCACAAGCTCCACCGCACTGTGATGCCGGATCAGCATCCGCGAGGCGAGTTCGCCAATGGTGGGGTTCATGCCATCCGGAAGGCCCTTGATGGCCAGCAGAAGCTGGTGCTGTTGCGGCTCGATCCCGCTGGCGCGCGCCTGGTCTTCGCTGAAGCGCAAAAACCGGCGAATCTGGTATCGAAACTCGGCCAACGCCTGTATTTCGCAGAGTGAGAGTTCCATCTTCATCGGCGACATATTTATATCGTACCACGATATATTCTTCGCCTCAAGATCGAATGCGCGCGGATACTTTCTCTTTTTTTGACTGGGTTGGCGGGGGCCGGCAACGGCGTTCCTAGCCTATTTTCCCTCTCCACCGCCAGGTCTTGACTTCCGGAATGTTGCAGCAGCAACGGTCGTCAGTTATTCGAGCGCGGAGAAATGTCCGGTACCGTTCAAAGAATCTCTGGTTAACTTCGGTCACTGGCGTTAGGCCATCAAACTCAACCCAGAAGCTGAGCCGAGGTTGGTAGGCCTTAAGTGTCTTCTTGGAGGCTCCATAGCCGTCCTTGCCGATGCGGCCTTCGACGTTGGCAAGGTATTCTCTGACGGCTAGTGGAACGGTTAGAACACTAGCCTTGGATTCGGGCTCCGATGCCGGTTCAGGGGGCACGACAGTTGTGGGGCCGGTGACGGCCAGTTTGCGGAGTTCCCTTTCTTTGGTGATGAGGGCAACCTGTGCCTCATCGGCGAAGCGGTTAACGGCCCTCGACTTCCTCTTGGTGTCTTCATACCAAAAGAGGTGAAAATTCTCGCCATCGGGAAGGGCGGTGAGCCACTTGGGAGGCTTGCGGTACTTGCCTTTGACCTAATGTAAAGTTTTGCAGTACGGTCCGCCATGTTGGTTTCCTCTGAAGGAAATACTGAGGAATTGGCGACCTCAGCGAAGGTAGTAACAGAGGATGGTAACGAAGCATTTAAGTCATTTAGGATCAATATATGGCGGAGAGGGGGAGATTCGAACTCCCGATAGCCTTGCGACTATGTCTGATTTCGAGGCTGGCCTACCATATTTTGTTATCAATCATTTAGAGGATGGGTGGCTACTTTTTGCGCTAATTGGAATCGTCTTCCTAGCGTAGTGGCTAATGGGGCCACCTGTGGTATCATACGGCAGTGAAAGTCGTCCTCGATACCGCTGCACTGATCAGCGCAATTCGTTCAAGCACTGGGGCTGCCGCTGAAATTGTCCGGTTAGCGGCGGTAGGAAAGCTGACATTGCTGTTGGATTACAAATTGGTCTGCGAGTATCGGGATGTGGCTCTGCGTCCGCAGCACATCGCGGCATCCGGGAGAACATCGGAAGATGTGGAAGCCATCATAGAAATGCTGGAGGCCATAGCGGCTCCGGTTTTGGTGCGGATCAAGCATAGACCGCTCTCCCAGGTCGGAAACGACGACATGGTTCTGGATGTTGCGATCAATGGTCAAGCCGATGCAGTTGTGACAAACAACATCAAGGATTTCAGGGCGGCGGCTGAACGGTTCGGGATTCAAGTGTTGACCCCGAGAGAGTTTTTGATTGCTTTTAGAAAGGGGGAATCTCATCATGCCAGCTAATCAGAGGAAGAGTGTAATCAGTAAATTCCCGCTCCGGCTCATGCCTTCCGTGCGGAGGGTGGCCGAGGATTTTTCGCTCAAAGAGGGTGTCTCTCTGAATCAATTCATCAATGTTGCCGTGGCAGAGAAGGTTTTGCATCTCCAGCACGATGAATGGCTGGCAACTCGACCGAAACCATCTGCGGCACGCATTGCACGAGCACTTGCGATCTTGGACCGTTCAAGCCAGAATGCGCCCGATCCTGGCGATGAGTTGCCAGACGGTTATGCGTCCATCCGCGAGACGGATGAGTACAAACAAGCTTTGGGTGCGAAATGAGAGCTTCATCGGTCACGCGGTAATTTGATCACAGGTCCCCGAAGAACGAGGGAACGGTGGCACCCTTATCTTGGTTTGGAAAGATCGCCGGGATCGGGGCCACCAGCCGGTTCGTCATTGGGAGTCCGGCCGCCGCCAGCCGGAAGCCGCTGCGCGCGCGCTTCTTATCGTTATTGCCGCCGACCCCGAATTTGTGATGCGTTCCTTGGCTAAGAGTGCTTGAACACGAGCAAAGGGTCACCCGACTGGCAACCGCTCGAGTGATGCGCGATGACTGGTCGGCCTCACCGCCCCCCGGGGCCCAAAGCGAAGGACTTGGGCACCAGCCCGTAATGGATATTACCGATACTTCATTGCCCGTCGTGAGAATCGCTATCTTGCCGAGTGGATTTTCCTCTTAGCCATGCCCATATTCGAGGCTTAAGTTTCGGAACATCATTGGGAATGAGAAGCGATTTCGGCTTTCTAAATTTATAGGCAATCCGATAATATCTTGACCTTATATAGCCGTAGAAGAATTTCCAATACACTCTAATGGGCATACCCTTCTCAACTCTCAATGTCTGCCAATACGCAGACCTACTGTACGCTAGAACTATATCTTGAGATAGGTCAGACGCAACTGCTTCCAAAGTAAACGAGCATATTCCAGGACTCCACCAAGTGAATCCTGCCTTCCTGAAGTCCTCTGTGAGGTCAAAGTTGAATCCCAGTCTGTCCTGCGGCGGCAGAATGTGCCGCTCGTACATTTCATATTTTTGGAATAGTGTTGTGCCTTCGCGGTAGCAGCGGAGTCTCGTGTCCAGAAGAAGTGCGGGCTGAGCACCCAGATTCTTTATATCGAAGCTACCCTTTGGGTAGAACTCTTCCTTTTCGATTCTGAAGTCCATGCTGAGGACCGGCTGAATCATTGCATTGGTCTGGCGATTCATCGCTTTTGCCATTCGGTATGTCAGGATGGCATACCAAGCAGTGATAACCACGAGAAGGACGGTCGCGACTCGCGAGACATCCTCTTTCGACAACCAAGCCCAGAGCCAAAGCAAGTCTTCATGCAATCGGTGCATGAGCCATTTTACGGCGGGTGGCCCACATCTCAATCATCCCGCACTATAATTGGCGTCATGGAATACCCTGATGGATGGTCTTTTGTCTGCAAGCTCTGCGGCAAGAAGCACGAAGTGCCGGAGGAAATAGCGCCGTACTGGAAGGATGTCGGGACACTCACTCGAATACCTGCCGGGGAAGTGACGCTTGGATGTTCAGAAAATCCGGGAACGGCGCAATACTCATTTTCCGACTTCACCGCTTTTAAGGTTGCCTAGCCGCCGGGTGCCCCAGGTCTCGATTTTGAGGCCTGGGATAGTTCAAGACAACCCCAGCCACGGATCGGCCCCAACTCCCGGCAATCGTGGCAGGATGAAAGTGAACCAACTTCAGCGTTGATTCACAGAGAATCCCTGTACGCTCTCCCAACCGGCTTTAACCGGTTTGGCCTTTTCGGTGCCGGTTTCCTGGTCAGTTGGATTTGTATTTCGGTGCCTTTCTGTGCCCCTACGTGCATGTTTTCCACAAAACGCAAGCTTCCTGCCAAAAAGAACAGGGGCCCATGATAGGCCCCTACTGTTGATTCTACTGATCTTATGGCGGAGAGGGAGGGATTCGAACCCCCGATAGCCTTGCGACTATGTCTGATTTCGAGTCAGGTGCATTCAACCGGGCTCTGCCACCTCTCCGTTTTTTCAACTACTTACCAAGCTGAAGAAAATCAGCTGTTGTGCCGGTGTCAACTCTAGTGCCAGCTTGAGTTCCGACATCACCCGCGCGGGCGTCCGTTGCGTCCGCCGCTGCCGGGTTCACCTCGGGCACTAGATGAGAATACCGCATTGTCATTTGAATCGTCGAGTGCCCGCCTTCCTTGGGAAATGCCAACAGGGCACCCACGGTATCGAGATCAGACCGCAATCCCGCGATAATGGGGGACCGTGGTGGGCCGAACCGGCGCCATCGATGCGCCGACCAAGTCACTCCCCTTGGGCTGGAACAAGGAACTCTCCGGTAGGAGCTTCAAGCAGGGGGCCAGTGGCGCGGCCTTGGCGAATTCGGCAACGACGGGAACGTGCTGGGCTACCTGCGTTTGATGAAGAGAGACCAGCTGTATATGGCGTCTGGCCAGTCCGGCAAGCGCTTGTATCTGTACGCTTTGCAGCACGCGAATGGAATACCTAAGTTGCTGATTCTACAAGAATAGATATTAACTTGGCTGATTCCTTGATAAACAAGGTACCGCGACCGGCACAATGCCCTCCATTGTGCCGGCAAGGCGCAGACAATGAGGATGTGGATACCGAGCGCAATCTTTCCCTCCTCAAGACCTACCAGGCCTACCTGCGTGTGGAGAAGGGGTTGCGCCCGCTCACCTGCGAGGCATACGACAGCGACCTGAAGACCTTTGCCGAGTTCATTGAAGGGCGGCACGGAGTTCTGCTGACGGCCGCGCAGGAAGATGTGGCGGCTTTTCTGGTGCACCTGTGCAACCACGGCATCGATTCTCGTTCAGCCGCGCGCAAGCTCAGTTGCCTTCGCGGCTTTTACAAATGGCTGCTGCTCGACCGGCGCATCCACCACGATCCCACGGTGAATGTCGAATCGCCCAAATCGTGGAAGGTATTGCCCAAGTCCCTGGCCGAGCCGGAAGTGGCAGAGATGCTGGAGCGGGCCGGCATGGCCGCCACGCATCCCCAAGCGAGGGCAACCGCGCTGCGTGACCGGGCGATTCTCGAACTGCTCTATGCAGGCGGTTTGAGGGTCTCTGAAGTCACTTCGCTTTCAATAGGCGACCTGGCGATGGACGCGGGGCGCGTGCATGTGCGCGGCAAGGGCGACAAGGAACGGATTGTACCGCTGGGGCGAGCCGCGCTCCAGGCTCTGGAGGAGTATCTCCGTGAAGGCAGGCCTCATTTGGCCCGCATCAGTTCCGTGCGAAAAGCCGCCAAGGCACATTTCGACGCGCCACACCACGACGCTGCACGCATGTTTCTCTCCCTGCGCGGCATGCCTCTGACCCGGCAATGGATCTGGCACGTCGTAAAGATGTCCAACGGCGACGCCAGTCCTCACCGCTTGCGCCACAGTTGCGCCACCCACATGGTGGAGCATGGAGCGGATCTGCGCAGCGTCCAGCTCTTGCTGGGTCATGCCGATATCTCCACAACGCAGGTCTACACCCATCTGGCTCTGGGGCGGCTCAAGGCAGTGCACCGGCTGCACCACCCCCGCGCGACAAGGCGTGGCGCGGATTCCGATTTCAATCCCGATGCGCGCGCCAATTCCCTGCTCGATTCAGCTGCGGGTTCACCCGCTCCACCTCTGAAGGAGACGGCATGAACGCGGCAGTAGCACCGGCAATCGTCTCTCCTCTCGGTCCGCTGGTTGCCGCCTACTTGAACATGCTGGCCAATGAGCGCAGGGCCTCAGTACACACCGTTCGCGCGTACGAGCGCGAATTGCACGACTTTGCCGCGTTCGTTGCCAGGCATTGCGGTGAAGACCATGGCGTAGCGAGCATCGAACATACCGATATCCGCGCCTATCTCAGCACGCTGTATGACCGCGGCCTCTCCAAGGCCTCGGCGGCACGGGCGCTGGCGGCGATTCGCGGCTGGTTCAAGTGGCTGGCACGCACCGGCCACCTGGAGCAAAATGTGGCCTCTCTGGTGGCCACACCCCGGCTGCCCAAACACTTGCCGCGCGTTCCTTCAATCGAGCAGATGAACCTGGTGGTGGATTCGGTGGCTGAAGACGCAGCCAGTTGGCCCACGCGCGACAAGGCGATTCTCGAACTCCTCTACGGCTGTGGGATTCGCAACGCGGAGTTGACTGGCCTGAACCTGGAAGATATTCACTGGGCAAATGAGGCGATTCTGGTGCGAGGGAAGGGCCAGAAACAGCGCCTGGTGCCCTTGGGAGACGCCGCGGCGGAGGCTCTGCGGGCCTATCTCGCCGAGCGGTCGGCGCGCCTGGCAGCCGCGGATGGCAGCAGGGCGGTCAAGACTCACGCGCTGCTGCTGAGCCTTCGGCTTCGCGGGTTGGGCAAGCCCGGCACAGACCGGGACGGCAAAGCCGGAAAGGGCGAGGCGCGGCTCACCACGAGGAGCGTCGGACGGATCGTCAAACAGATCGCCATGCGCCGCGGGCTCTCCGCCGAGGTGCATCCCCACACCCTTCGCCACGCCTTCGGAACCCACCTGCTGGAGGAAGGCGCTGATCTGCGGGCCATCCAGGAGTTGATGGGCCACGAGCGGCTGGCTACGACACAGCGTTACACGCAGCTCACCACGGCGCAGTTGACCCAGGTTTACGACCGCACGCATCCGCGCGCGCATTGACCTCGGCCCCATACCCACCGCAGGGACCCTAAAAGCTGGCCTTTCGCTGCGGAAACCAGGTGAATTGAATGGTTGTGGTGGTCACCGTCTGCTGGCCGGCCGGGTAAGTTGGCGTCCCCGTGGGGAAGATGGGAGCCTTCCAGTGCTCGTAGGCAAAATTCCCGTTGATCTCAAAGTCCTTGCCAATACGCTTGACCGCCTGGAAGTTGATGTCATCGAGGGTGGTCCCGCCAGGGATGAAGTAGGTCGTGGCCTTCTGATTCCGCAAACCCACCTGAATCCATTCGTTGCCGCTCAAATGATAGGTAACCCAGGCCTGACCTCCCTTATCCTCGCGTCCAATCCAGTCGCCAAACATCTGGCCCTGGTTGGTGTAGCCCTGTTTCTGGATCCCTTCCCAGTACATGAAGTGCCCGTATTGGCTGGCCCCGTTCGAACTGGACGGATCAGTGGAAACAGCTTCGATGCGCGCATCCAGCTTGGCGATTCCGGGAACATGGGAGAGATAGAGGCCGGGACGGTAGGAGGAACGGCGAGGAGCGTCGATGGGAGAAACATCGTCATGCACTTCTGAGTCAGAGTAGATTGTCAGCCAGTTGCGGACAAATGGAAGGCGATAGGAGAAATCGAATGCGCCGAAACGCGCTCCGGGATCTTCGCGCCCATTCTTGTCTGTGGCGCTGGGCGAGGCAAAGCTGAAGAAGCTCTTCAGAAAGGTGTGAACAGTGATGGGGCCGTGGCCTTGGCCACCCCAGATCGCGGTGCGCTCGAAGCCGAATTCCAGATTTTCCGTGGGCCGGAAGCTCACCTTCTCCAGGTGAACCCAGGGGTCGCCAGGGTTGATCACATTCGGCAGATTGGGCGAAGGGCTAGCAACATACGCCGGATTCGGCATGAACGTGTGCCCCCGCAGAGATCCAATCAGAAATTCATACCGGAAGGGGCCGGTGATCCGCGAAAGCAGTGGAACTCGGAGTGGCTCGACGCGATTGATGCGGAAGGAATAGATATTCTCGGCGTTGTTGGAGTAGGCCATGCCTCCTCCCAACCCAGGCCCGAGCCAGTCGTCCTGTTTGCCGAAGGATATCTCGTGGCCAATCAGGTGAGCTGAAAGGTACGCTTCAAGGAACCGCCCATTTGCGATGGAAGCGAGCGGTCCCATCGGAATGGTGGTCTGGTTGTAAGGAGCGCCGGCCGCGTTGGCATAGGCTGTACTGTCAATCAGCGTGAGTTCCTGGGCCAGGGACGTCGAATAACCGGCAGCCGAAGGCGCCTCGTGGAACTCGCCTCGAACATAGAGCAGGAACCGGCCGGCAGAAGCATAGCCGCTGGCTCCCGAGTAATTGTTGAAACCGCTCTGATAGGGTCGGCCATAGTCGTTGACGATCGTCGAGCCGAGATGATAGCTGTCGCGCAAGGGCGTGCCGCTGATGGAGCGCGCAACCGAGTACACAGACTCGATTTGCGAGTTGCCCTGAAGCACCAGGCAAGGGCCCTGGATGTCGAAGCGCAACAAGCGATGAAGCGCCTCGTAAAGATCCTGCGCCTCGCCTGAAGCCGCCTCATCGTCCGAATCCTGGATGCGGGCCTCGGCCACTTCAAGCATGTGGCTGAGGCTGGCTCGCGTCCAGGGACGCATGCCGAGGTAAACGTCATCCACAAAACCCAGTGAATAGAGGCGCCATATGGCCGGGTACACCCAGCTATCCACTGGGATATAAGGTGAACCGAGCACGGCAGGATTGCAGGGAGACGCAGGCCTTTGATCGTTGCCTGGCTGACCCGCGCCCTCCGGCGCTCCATGTCGCTCTGCCGCCACCAGGCAAGCTCCGAACAAGCCAAGTCCCGCCAACACTGTCGCCCGCCGAAACACTGAAGCCATGGCCACCCCAACGTTCGTTTTCATACCCCAACTCTACCACTCGATCGTCCGGAATTGACTTGATAGAACCAGCCCCTCGCGCCAGGAGACCCACTCAGAAGCGGCTCAGTCTTCGTCCATCGTTTCTAGAATTTTCTGCCGAGCCGGCGCTGTCTTTCGCAGCAAGTCCGCAACAAAACCACCAAAGAAGGAGCCGAATCCGTTGGGCAGTCCTAATAAGGAGGCTATTTCGCAATTTCGGTCACCCGGTCCAGTTCGCGATGAAATCCGGCGCAGACCTCAGCTCTTAGATTGCCGTCGAATAACCCCTTGGCGGTCAGGTAATTCTCCATGTTCAGAATGGGGTCGCTGGCCTTGCCCGATGCTTCTTCACGGGGGGTGTTGCCGGAGGCATTTCTTCCTTCCGGGCAGTCGTCCATGAGTGACTTGCAATCGATGAGAGTGGGCCGGGAGCCTCTTCGTGCGCGGGCAATTGCCTCGCTGGCAACACGATACACCGCCACAACGTCCCTGCCCTCCACGGGGATGCAGGGGACACCGCACGGCGGTGCCTTCGACGACATAACGTCTGGGCCAACCAGACAGACGAAGAGAATGGGCAGGCTCTGTCCGCCTGCCAGCTTCAGCGCCTCGTGCAACACACCATCAGGCGCGCAAATTTCGTCGAGGAAGACCACTGCGATCCTGTTGTTTTTTTCTTTCTTGTTGTCCCTGGCCGCATCGGTGGCAATCTCCAATCGGGCCGCGACCGTGGACGGAGCGAAAACATTCGAGGAACGCCCATTCTCCTGGCTGCCTGTCGGGAACAGGACTCGGGAGAAAATCCTATCCAGTGGAACACCTTTGATGAAGCTGCCAACGAAATCGCGAGGGGAAACGCACAACGTATCCTCGGGAAGCAGATCGATGAGTGCGCCAGCCAGGGAAGCTTCCCAACCCGCGACGGATGAATAGCTGCCGGCGAAGTCAGCTTCTCCGCAGAGAGCAATGAGGCGCTCATCCAACAACCTGCTCTTCAACATGGTGGCGTATAGCTGCATGAGTTTCTCAGTGGAGATGAGCGAGAAACCGTTCTTGGCGCCGAGAGCCGTGGCCGGTGCGCCTGCTTCTTTCATTTCATTGGTCATTCCTGCTGAAACCTCGCCGCTCCATGCGATTGTAAATGGGCGGCGAAAGCAGTTTCCAACCCAGCACACAACCATGCTTGAGCATTGAAGCCCAGGGGGAAGAAAGCGGGCGCTCAGTGTATCTTGTTCGCCTGTTCGCATCCCCACTGGTAGCGCATCGCGCAACTCTTGGTAAAAAGTTGCTGGGCGACTCCCAAATCCCTCTTCACACCCAGTCCATCGCGGTAACTGACTGCGAGATGAGCGCAGCCGGCGCCGTCACCCGCATTGCAGGCCCTGGCAAACAGACCGTCGGCCCGCACATAGTCCCGGGCAATGCCGCGACCGTCCCTTAGCATGGCGCCAAAATCGGTACAGGCAACCGGATTACCCGCGTCGCAGACCTTCGCGTAGATGCTCACAGCCCGGCGGTCGTCCTTCGGGACAACGATCCCTTCTTCATAGAAGGCGCCCAAATTGATGCAGCCATCCGCGTTCCCGTCCTCACATGCCTTGGAATACAGCGAAAACGCCAGGCGAAAGTCCTTCGGAACGCCCACTCCGTACCCGTACATCATGCCCAGGCGGTCGCATCCTTCCCCGTTGCCCGCATCGCAGGTCTTTTGGAAAAGTTCGCTGGCCGGATAGTACCGGCCCTGATCGTAGAGGGCAATCGCCCGTTCCTTGGCTCTGGGCGCTCCCGGCCTTGGCCCCTGAGATCCTTGATTGGACGACTGCGGCCTTGGCTGCTGCATCTGTGCCTGCTGATCGCGCGCGGCCTTGTCCCGAGCCTCCTGCGCGGCCCTGTCCCTGGCTTGCTGCGCAGCTTTATCTCTGGCTTGTTGTTGCAGAGCCTTGTCCCTGGCTTCCTGTGCAGCCTTGTCGCGCGCCTCTTGCGCCGCCTTGTCTCTGGCTTCCTGCTCAGTTCTCTCACGCTCTGCCTGCTCGGCCTTCAGCCGAAGATCGCGAACCGGCTGCAGCGCAGCTTGCACAACGGAGTGTCCGGCGGTCTTGATGGCAATCTGGTTCGCTACCTTGTCCAGGCCGTCGTCGGTGGTAACCACCACCGTGTGCTGCCCGAATTCCACCTTGGCCTTGGCCGACCCCCCTGCATCAATGTGCCCCTTCGCCTGGTCATCCAGGCTCCAGTTGCAGGCCAAATCGCAAAGAACCACCAGGGTTGCGCCTACCGGCTTCTTGGGGTGCAGAACCGGTCCCTCGTCCTGGTCCGCAAAAGCCGCCGCTCCGGCAACCGCCAGCGCCGCCGCCAGTGCACAAGCCACCATGGTCCCTTTGCTCATCTCGCCCTCCCGGTTGCCTTCTTATCGGCACAAGCGCCGAAACAGCCGTTCCTTTGGACAATCTCTCCGCGTTTCAGCCTACTGCAAACCGCGCAACAACTCGCAGCCTTCGCTCAACCCGCCATTGCACGCCTTCTCGAAGTATTTTCGCGCTTCTCCGCTCTTTCCGCCATCCTGTTCGAGCGAACCCAGGCTGGCACAACTCGACAGATTCCCCGCGTCGCAGGCCTTCGCATAGACCTCCCGCGCCTTGACCGTGTCGCGCGCCCCACCCAGCCCCTGGGCATCGAGATAGCCCAGGTAATTGCAGCCCTTCACTTCTCCGCCGTTGCAGGCCATCTCAAATAGCTTCCGGGCCCGGACGTAATCCTTCAGTCCGTAGGCCGATTTGCCCTCGTCGTATGCCATGTCTTCCTGCTTGGGCGCCGGAACCGGTGCGGCTCCGGTCCACTGATACTCGGCTTTCACTTCCAGACTGGCTGCGTGACCCTCGGCTTTTGCCATGGCCCGGACCACGGAGCCACTGGGCAGCGGTGAAACCGGGTGAGTGTAGACCGGGGAAGCCTCGCTTGGCGCACTGCCATCCACGGTGTAGTGGATGACAGCGTTTGGGGTGGTATCGGTAATGGCCACCGGCTGCGCCTGGGTGTAAGAACCTCCGGCGGGCGCGAACACAGGCGCAGTCGTCGCCGGCACTGCTTGCGGAAACCTGACCCCATACCAAATGCCCATTCCTGCCGCAACCATAGCTGCCGCCGCGATGGCCCACTTCCAGGCTCGGGAGCGGCGCGCACCGCGTCGACCCTTCGGCTCGCTCACGAAGGTTTCTTCCACCAGCGTTGCGGGGCGGGATTTGCCTTGCTGCATGGACAGCGCCTCCAGCAGGGCTGCCGCTGTGGGAAAGCGCTGCGCGCGATCCTTGGCCAGGAGGCGCAGTATCAGATCGTCGAGCCGTGGCCAGTTCAGCAGTTCCGGACGCAGCAGGCTGGGCGCTTGCGGCTGCTCATGAAGATGTTGGTACATCCAGCCTTCGGTTGTCTGGGCCTGGAAGGAGGTTGTTCCCGTGAGCATTTCGTACAAGACCCCGCCCAGCGCGTAGAGATCGGTGCGACAGTCCAATTCGTCCGCCGGAATTCCCCTCCATTGTTCCGGTGCGGCATACTCCGGAGTCAGCATCAGCCCATGGGTGCGGCTCACCGCCGTCGCGCTCTCTTTGATGGCGGCAATACCGAAGTCCAGCAACTTGGGAGTCTCCTGGCCGCTCCCTCGGTCCCCATCCGCAGCCGCCAGCAGAATGTTCTCCGGCTTTACGTCGCGATGCACAATGCCCTTCGCGTGGGCTGCGTGCAATCCCTGCGTCACTCCGCGGGCAATCGCCAGGGCGCGCTCCACAGACAACGGCCCACGCTGCATCGCCTGGCGCAGGTCCTCGCCTTCGACGTATTCCATGGCGATGTAGGGCGAACCGTCCTCGGCCTGGTCCAGATCCAGCACCTCCACCACGTTTGGATGGCGCAACTCGCTGGCCGCCTTGGCCTCATGGCGAAAGCGCTTGAGAAAGCGGGGGTCCTGGCTCAATTCGCTGGAGATGAACTTGAGCGCCCTCTGACGGCCGAGAAGGATGTGCTCCGCAAGGTAAACCGTCCCCATCCCGCCCCGGCCCAGGAAGCGCTCAATCCGGTACTTGCCCCGGATCAGGGTTCCCGGCTCCAGTTCATGAGACTCAATCAGCAAAGCGCCGTCCCGGGCGCAGTTCGTCTGGTGATTGGCGTAGGCCGTCTCGCACAGCGGACAGGTCTTCATGTGCCCGTCATCTCTTTCTCTCGGGTGGAGTCTCAAGCCGCCCAAAGGCCGCAGATCGTGGTACCCCTCCCTGGCGCAACGATTGCAACCTGCCCAGGCTCGGAGATCCCGCGATCTTTGGAGCGGCAATCGCTCAAGAACAAAGAACGCACCCATTGTAGAGCCAGATGGGGACGCTGGATTCCCCCAAATTCTGGAGACCCTCTGCGGGATTCCCTGAAAAACCCCATCGGCAGGAATCGGTTTCTTGTTCACAAACAAAGTCAGGCAGACAAGGCAGAATTCTCCCAATTCTGAACGCGCCGCCCTCCTTCCCAACCTTAAGTTGAGTAGTCCGCGTTGATGTGGATGTACTCAGTCGTCAAATCGGTCGTCCAGAAAACGCAGGCGCCCGAACCTTGATTAAGCTGAATGCGGATGGAAAACTCCGCCTGTGCGACATAGCTGTGGGTTGCGGCTTCGTTGAACTCCTCCGCGCGTCCGCCGTCGCGGCAAATGCGCAGATCGCCAAACCAGATGTCGATGCGCTCCGGGTCGATGGCCGCGCCGGAGTACCCGATAGCGGCCATCAGGCGTCCCCAGTTCGGGTCGCTCCCCGCCCAGGCAGTCTTCACCAGCGGAGAATGCGCAATCGCCTTGGCTGCGCGCAAAGCATCGGCGTCGCTTGCGGCGCCTTCGATATGCAACTCCACCACGTGGGAGATTCCTTCGCCGTCGGCCACAATCTGGCGGGCGAGCGAAGTGCAGACCTGCGTCAGGAGGGCTGCGAACTCCGGGTTCCCCGCCGTGACGACCGCGCCACTGGCGCCCGAGGCTAACAGCAGCACCGTATCGTTGGTTGAAGTGTCGCCATCCACCGAGATGCGGTTGAAGCTGACTTCAATCGACTGGCGCAGGTAACCATCCAGCGCGGCGGGCTCGACGGCTGCGTCGGTGAGCACATAGACCAGCATGGTGGCATGAGGAACCAACTGCGGATGAATCATCCCCGCGCCTTTGCAGGTTGCCGCGATACGAACCTCCCGGCCGTCAACTTCCATGCGCGCGAATGCGGTCTTCTCGATTGTGTCGGTGGTCAGAATCGCCTGAGCCACATCCTGAAAATGGTCGAACTCTCCTCCTAGTGAAGCAGCGAGGCCGGGCAATGCCGCAATCAGCTTTTCCGCCGGCAGCGGGACCCCGATGACGCCGGTAGACGAGGGGAAGACTTCTTCTGGCCGGCAACCAAAGATCCCAGCAGCGGCAGCGCAGGTGGCGCGGGCGGCATCCAGGCCGGCCTGGCCTACTGCGCAATTCGCGTTGCCGGCGTTGATGGCGACCACCCGCACCTTACTCCCGGTGGCACGCAGATGTTCCTTGTCTACAATGAGCGGCGCTGCGGTGACGCGATTGGCGGTGAAAGCGGCAGCGGCGCTGGCAGGCGCATCGGCCACGATGAGGGCAAAGTCGGTGCGGCCGCTGGCCTTTAGCCCCGCCTTGCAAGCGGCAAAGCGAAAGCCCTTGGGGATGAGGAATTGAGAGGTGTCATTCATGGCTCTTATGCCATTTAATCTAGCAGGTGAGGGCTAAATGACAGAGCGTGAGGCGGTCGGCGCGGAAATTATTGAACAGGAGCGGTTTCTGGAGTTGCGCCAGGTAAACGTGGCGCGCGGCGACCGGGTGGTTTTGCACGAAGTGGACCTCACCATTCGCGCCGGGGAGCACGTCGCCATCCTGGGACCCAATGGCTGCGGAAAGTCCACGCTGATCATGGCTATGACCTGCCAGATCTATCCCATCTTCGCGCCAGGCATGACGGTGAGCATCTTTGGCCGCGAACGCTGGGATTTGACCCAGTTGCGCAAGCATTTCGGGGTGGTGAGCGCCGGGCTGATGGGAACCGATTTACCGGGAGAGCGAACCGCCGTCACCACGGGGCTGGATGCGGTGATCGCCGGCTTCTTCTCAGCATCCACGCTGTGGCCCAACCTGCATGTGACCGCCGAGATGCGCGACCGCGCGGTGGAAGCGCTGGAAAGGATGGAGGCCCTGCACCTGGCCGCGCAACTCGTCGGCGAGATGTCGGCCGGCGAGAAGCGCCGCATCCTGATCGCGCGCGCGCTGGTGCATCGCCCCCGACAACTGCTGCTGGACGAGCCCTCGAATGCGCTGGACCTGGCAGCCCAGCGCGAACTGCGCGAGTCCCTGCGCAGGCTGGCCCAGGAAGGGACGGGCCTGGTGATGGTGACTCACCACCTGGGCGATATCTTGCCGGAGATTGAGCGGATCATTCTGATGCGCGACGGCTGCATCGTGGCCGACGGACCCCGTGAAGAGCTGCTCACCGCGCCAAAACTGAGCGAACTCTTCAATGCCCCGGTGCGCATCGGGCGGGATGACGAGTGGCTGCATAGCTGGTGATCGATCCACACTTCCCCAGTTCCAGTCCCTGTTCCCTGTTCACTCCTCCTTTACAATCGAAAGCGATGACCACACCAACCTACAAGCAGCAATTGCTCACCCTCCTCGCCCGCACGAGCTTCCGCCTTGGCCAGTTCAAGCTCTCCTCCGGCGGCACCAGCGACTACTACATCGACTGCCGCACCACCACGCTCCATGCCGAAGGCGGCCGGCTCACCGGCCATGCGATTCTCGAGATGCTTGAAGAGCGCGGCATTGAAGCCGAAGCCGTGGGCGGGCTCACCATGGGCGCCGACCCCATCGTGTGCAACGTCGCCACCGCCAGCGCCTGGCGTGCTCAGTCCAACCCCGCGCGCTCCTTTGCTGCACGGCTTCCTGGTCCGCAAGGCAGAAAAGGCCCATGGCACCGGCCGCCGCATCGAGGGCTTTTGCCGCCAGGGAGCGCGCGTGGTGATTGTGGATGACGTCTGCACCACCGGCGCCTCGACCATCAACGCCATTGAAGCCGCCCGCGAAGCCGGCATGATCGTCGCCGCCGTAGTCTGCATCGTCGAGCGCCAGGAGGCCAACGGCCGCCCCGCGGTCGAATGTGCCGCTCAAGGCGTGCCATTCCTTTGCTTGTTCACGGCCAACGACGTCCGCACTGAGCACATCCGCCAGCAGCAATAGTCCCGAACCGGCCAGTCGCGCAGAATCATACTTGACCTGCGTTACGCAACGCGTTACGATTTCCAGTGATCCAGTCTTTTCGCCATAAGGGGCTGAAACGCCTCTACGAGGACGACGACCCGCGAGGTGTAATGGCGGAGCATCTGGCCAAGTTTCGTAACATACTCGCTCGATTGGATGCAGCCGCCACGGTCAAGGACATGGACCTTCCAGGGTTCAGGCTTCACTCACTTAAGGGCGATTTCGACGGTTTCTGGGCGGTCACGGTTCGAGCCAACTGGAGGGTAGCGTTTCGGTTTATTGAAGGCGAAGCATTCGATGTCGATTATCTCGATTACCACTAAGGAGGTTTCCCCATGCCGATGAAGAATCCGCCGCATCCCGGCACAGTTGTTCTCAGCGAATGCATTGAGCCGCTCGGCCTCACCATCACCCAGGCGGCCTCAGCCTTGAGTGTCACGCGCACAACACTCTCAGAGCTAGTCAACGGAAAGCGCGGCATCTCGCCGGAGATGGCCGTACGGCTCTCCCAGGTATTCGGCGGTAGTGCTCAAAGCTGGATAACGCAACAAGGGCATTACGATCTGGCGCAGATTCCCGCAGGTCGCATAAAGCTGAAGCGCCTGGCCGTGGCCTGAATAAGTAGTGTGCGGTGCTAAACTTCCCGCATGGCCCATCCTGACTTGAACGATCTTGTGGACTATTGCATCAGCTTTGCTCAGAAACAACTCTCAAAACATGGGGAGTTCTTTCCGTTCGGCGCCTCAATGGGCGAAGATGGCCAATTGGCTGCGGACGGATTGCTGCTCGACGATGAGCATCCGCCTTCGCAGGCGGTCATCGACCAATACACCGAACTGTACCGCAGCAGGGCACAAACTGGGGACCTTCGCGCGGCGGCATTGTGCTGGGACAGTCGCATATCGCTTGAAAATGGCCCAATGACGGAGGCAATCTCTATCGCTCTCGAACACAGTAATCGAGAGTCGGTTACGGTGTACGTTCCCTATGAGAAGTCCCTGCTTCGCGGCTACCAGTATGGCGAGTTGACGGCAGTTCCCAGGGAACCGCAGTTCTTCTTCCAAGTTTAACCAGAATTCTAGCTAAGGGCTTCGCCCTTGAAATCCCTTTGTTTACGGGCAACTCTTAACATGTTAAGCCTGCCTCGGAATTGTTGAAGTGTTTCAGTCTACGATTTGATGCGCAAGAATCTAAAGAGCCTCTCGATACAACGAATGGGCAGGCGGGCAAGACTCCCCAACCTGCCCATTTGAATTGAAACACGGGTCTGCTTCCCTCACTGCCCGCCCGTCGCTGGAGCCAAGGCCTCGGCAGCATTCGAGAGCATCCGAATTTCCACGCGCCGGTTCTGTTTGCGGCCTTCAGCGGTCGTGTTAGGAGCCACTTCCTTGTCTTTCCCAATCCCGATCAGATAGAAACGGTGAGCCGCAACGCCGTACTTTGCCGCCAGGTACTGCACCACAGCGTCGGCCCGCCGCTGGCTCAGGTCGTAGTTGTACTGCGCCGGTCCCGTTGAGTCGGTTCCGCCGGTCACTTCCAGAATGTAACTTTTGGCCGAGTCAAGCTGCACGGCAAACGCGTCCAACTGTTCGCGGTTTTCCTTAGTCAGCACGGCCTTGTCGAAGCCAAAGGTCACAGCCACATTCGCTACCGGCCGGTAGCTGTCCAGGCCTTTGATCACGCTGTCAAGCGAGTCTGCGCGATGAACCGCGTTATTGGCCGCGATCTCAGCGTCTTCGGCGGCTTTGCCTGCGTCCTGGGCATTCTGCGAAGCGATGTCTGCCGCGCCCTGCGCTTGTTTGATGCCCGCCTGCGCGCGGTCATCCACGTCATGGATCTGGCGATTGGTGGCTGCGGTCTTGTCGTCCAGTTGATTGGTACGGTCCACCAGCGGAGCTGTCTGGTTGCGCACATAATTCTTGGTGGCGCAGCCCGTCGCGCCCGCCACAGCCAAAGCCACCGTCAATCCCAATGAAGCTACTCGATAAACGTTCATCGTACTGTTCCTTCTCCCGCCATGCTGCTCGCCCTGCGGCCCATCCGCCGGCAGAGATGGCTTCTTCCCTGTCATTGCGGGAATTGCATCTGCATGGCCAAGCATCAGCTATCGCGTAACTATCAGATAACGCTCGCTTTCCACAGATAAAGCAGGTGCGCGGTTACTCTTCGACCGCGTATTTCTTACGCACCTCTGTAAAGATTGCGTGTAGTGGGCAGCGATCAAAAAAATGGCGAGGGTCGGCAGGATGACTGCAAAAGCCCGAACAGCCCGCCCTTGCAAACCCTGCTGTTCGCTACCACTGTTCACTGTCCACACGTGCAGCTATCCTAAGCACAGGCTTTGCCCCACCATGGACTTTTACGAGAAAATCCGAACCCTACCCACCCAGCCCGGCGTGTACCTCTACAAAAACGCCGAGGGCGAGGTCATCTACGTGGGCAAGGCCAAGAACCTGCGCTCGCGGGTGCGCTCCTACCTCCTGGAGGCAGCGCAGGCCAACGCCAAAACCGGCTCACTGATGCGAGAGGCCGTCGACCTTGAGTACATCCTGGTCGGCAACGAATCCGAGGCCCTGGCTCTTGAGAACAACCTCATCAAGCAGCGCCATCCGCGCTTTAACATCCTGCTGCGCGACGACAAGACCTATCCCTACGTCAAGCTCACCTTGGCCGATCGCTTTCCCAAGGTCTTTGTCACCCGCCGTCTGCGCAAGGACGGCGCGGCCTACTATGGACCCTACTTTCCCGGCAACCTGGCCTACCGCATTGTCGAGCTCATCCATCGCAGTTTTCTCATTCCCAGCTGCAAGGTCGATCTCTCGCGCTACCACGCCCGCGCCTGCCTGCAGTACTACATCCATCGCTGCCTGGGCCCGTGCGTCGAAGCCCTCACTACGCCCGAACTCTATGCCAACGCTGTCCGCGATGCGCAGCTCTTCCTAGAGGGACGTCACGCCGAACTGGAGCGCACCCTCACCCAGCGTATGATGGCCGCCGCCGAAGCCGAGCAATTTGAGGCCGCCGCCCGCCTGCGCGACCAGCTTTCTACAGTTCATCAATTGCAGGACAAGCAGCGTGTCGCTACCGCCGAGCAGGACGACGATGCCGACGTCTTCGGCTATCACTTTGAGGCGGGCTCCCTGGCCGTCAACCTCTTTCACGTCCGCGCCGGCAAGATCGTAGACCGCCGCGAGTTCTTCTGGGACGACCTGCCGGAACTGCTCGAAGCTCCCGACCCGCCGCAAATGCCGGGTGCCCCCCATCTCGATTCTGGCACCGGGGAATGCACCAACGCTCGCTCAACCGCCGAACGCGAAACTCCCTTCCACGCCGGCGCGGTCTTCTCCGCCCTTCTCAAGCAGCTTTACATCGACCAGCACTACGTCCCGCGCTCCATCCTCGTCCCCGCCGACTTCGACGACCGCGAGACCCTGGCCGCGCTGCTCACCGAGCGCACCGGCCACCGCATTGAGCTGGCTGTCCCCCTGCGCGGAGAAAAGCGCTCCCTCGTCGACCTGGCCAGCCAGAACGCCAAGCAGTCCTATACCCAGCGCTTCCGCGTGCTGGAGCCCTCGCGCAAGGCCATCCAGGAGGCACTGGCCGATGCCCTCATGCTGCCCGAGCTGCCCAAACGCATTGAGTGCTTCGACATCTCCCACATCCAGGGCGCTGAAACCGTGGCCTCGCTGGTCGTCTGGGAAGACGGCAAAATGAACAAGCAGGCCTATCGCAAGTTCAAGGTCCAAACTGTCACTGGAGTCGACGACTTCGCCTCCATGCGCGAAGTGATTACGCGCCGCTACCGCCGCTTGCTCGACCAGAACGCCAACGCCGCACAAATGCCGGGTGCCCCTGGTCTCGATTCTGAGACCAGGGAGAGCACAGATGCCAACCACGGGAAACGAGCATTGAAAGGGCTCGGCTTTACCCGTGCCGAAAGCACCCCAAAACCGACGAGGGCTGTATCCCCGGACGGAAAGGCCTCCAAGGAGCCTCAAACCCTTCCCTCGCTCATCCTTGTCGATGGTGGTCTGGGCCAGCTCCACGCCGCCGCCGAGGCCCTGGAATCCCTTGGCCTGACCACCCAACCACTGGCCTCCATCGCCAAAAAGGAAGAGGTGATCTACGTCTACGGCAACGAAGACGAGCCAGTGGTCCTCGACCGCCGCTCGCCGGTGCTGCATCTTGTGCAGCTCATCCGCGACGAGAGCCACCGCTTCGCCATCGGCTACCACCGCCAGCGCCGCGCCATGCGCGACCGGGACTCCGAGTTACTGAATATTCCCGGCGTAGGCGACCAGACCCGCCAGCGCCTGCTGACTCACTTCGGCAGCCTTCGCGACGTGCAACAAGCCACCGCGGAATCATTGGCCGCGGTCGTCTCCCGCAAGACCGCCGAAGCGATCTGGCAGCATTTTCACCAAACCCAGCCCGCAACCTGACCGGCGACTAGAGCATTTTTGCTTTTGCTATAGACTTCCGTGCCCCATCCATTCCGCGTTTTCCAGCGGAATGGGTGGGAGACCAATAAATCTCCGGTCTACACAATTTACGAAATCGCTTTAATCAAACGACCCTTCGAATCTACCGGCAAATGCGTCTGGCCTCAGCAAATTGAAGCCATTCATTGGGCCCGCTATAGGATTCTGGGGGAGTCCTGCGCGACTCAGGAAGCACTCGTTCGGGTTTCTGACCGGCCGAAATATGTATAAAATTGACCATTTTGCCGATACCCTACAAACGCAGGCACCCGGGCGCAAGAAAGTGAAAGGGGATTATGAAACAACATGCGGCACTGCTGGCAATCGTAGTTTCTCTCACCTTCACCTCCGGAAAGGCGGCTGCGTCTCACTTGCCTCCGGCATTGGTGGGCTCAAGGGAGGGTTCAGAACCTGCAACCCAGACAAATCACCTCAAGGCCACACCGGGTCCCTCATCCGCAACTAGCTCTCCCCCGAGGGGGCACAGCTTCGAGGTGAATGACGAGAAGGGGCTACTGTTGAAATGCGAAGCGCCGCAGCTTAATAGCGACCCGGATACCGACATATTCAATAGCTGCACCCTGGCGCCGGGCCGCACACTGGACGATGTGATGCATACATTTATCCGGGCTATTCACTTTGTGCAGAATGAGCAATTGAAAGAATGGGCCGAGTGGACCAAAGAGCAGAAAGAGAAATCGGCCCAGAAACCCGACCAGAAGTAGCCAGGCGGCTGAACGGGCTGCGGAAAACTCTCCGGAGCAGAGGGCTAAAATCCCATTGATTCCAGATGCCTTACGGCACAACTAAAGCCGTGCCCTTTCAAGACCAGAGGTTCACCACAGGCTGTTGGGCATCAAGCTCACTCCCCACGCCGCATGATCTCCAAAGGCAGGTGACCTATGACTCTGTTTCCGCCGTAGGCTGCCAGCCGCAACGCAGGGCATCAACCCGCCCGAACAAACTCCCGATGCTGGATTGCGATCCGCTGCCCGCAGCTGTGACAGTTGAAGTCTTTCTTGTTCGCCACGCTGCTCACCTGGACCGCGCACCACGGGCACTTCCCTTTCAACGCGCCCAGGCCGACCATCGGCCCCAGCAACGGCGAGAGGATGGCCGCCAGAATCATCGGGATGCCGAGGATGGCGCCCAGCCCTGTCAGGCAGAGCATGGTCCCCACGATGACCAGAATCGGCACGGCCAGCATTCCAAAGAGCAATCCGGTGAACGCTCCCGGCAGCGACGACTTTTCGTGCGCTTCCGGCTCGACCATCTGCGGGACTTCAACTGGGGCTTCAACCGCGCCTGCGGCTCCACAATGAGGGCAGAACCTCCACGCCAGTTCCATCGGCGCAGAGCATTTTGAACAGTGTCCTTGCATGCCACGGCCCCTCCTTGACGGCCGGAAGCATCCGATTCGAGTCGCGGCGAAAAAGGATGCGGATCTGCGCCCAGGGCCGCAACAGCTATGGCATGAGCTCTGGGATTCTCGCAAACCACCCGGCCCTGTTACGCCCTGGATCGTCTGCAGACCCAAATCCTAGGCCCGCCTGAAGATCCCCGGACGTGATCCCGATCACCCCTCTCTCCAACTGTTCTTAGCTTTTTCACCTCCGGCAAAGTGCAGCTTCGGGCCATCAACAACGGGTTTTGCTTTCATCAATCGGGCAAGCAGGCGCAGAATGGACGGCAGAGGCTCATTTCGGTGACGAACAATTCGCTTCCTCCCAGCAGACAGACCGATGCGCCTTCCCAACCGGGGTGGCCGCGGCAGGTTGAGGCCTGGCGCGAACTGCTTGCCCAGTGCGCCCGTAAGCCCAGCCGCAAGCGCGTCCATGCCCTGCGCAGCCTCACCCTGCGGCTGCGGGTCGTGCTGGAGCATAGGCTGCCAAAGCACCCTGCGAATTCCCACGCGGCGCGCGCGCTCCGGCGTTGGAGGAAAAAGGGAAAGAAACTGCGCCAGGCGCTCGAACCGGTGCGCAATGCAGATGTGTTTCTGGCCCGGCTCGACAGTTTCCGTGGCCTGCTGCCAGGGACGCCAGACAGCGACCCTCAACTCAGCCCACGCTGCCTGCGGGAGATCGGCGAACTCGAAGACCACCTGAGGCAGCAGCGCCTGGCAGGCGCCGAAAAGTTGATGCATTTTCTCGATGTGAGCGGCAAACGGTTGATTCGGCTCAGCAAAGAGATGGAGACAGCGATGGCGCCTCATCGTCTCTCTGAGACGTACTCCACCGCCGGAGCGGCATTGGGGGTCTTTTCCCAACTGGCGAGCGAACTCCCCCACCTCGATGCGGCCAATTTGCACGCATACCGCAAACGCCTCAAACAAGCGCTCTATCTGGCTGAGACCTCTGCCGCCGCCGATCCCTTTGCTGCGCACCTGGCCGCCGCGTTCAGAAAGATCCATCTGGCCGCCGGCGAGTGGCACGATTGGCAGGCGCTGGCTCTGGAGGCAGGCCGCTTCCTCAAGCGCGACGGCAAACAGGAGGGCTTGGTTTCCGTGTTGCAGGTGATGGAAGAGAAGGCTCTGAAAAGGGCTCTCGGCCTGCGCCGTCGCTCGGCGGCGCGGTTTCTCAAGAAGGATGCTGGAAATCCGCCTTCCCCTCCGCGAAAGCCTGTTGCCTCGGACCCCGTTTTCCGGTCTCACCGCGAGGTTCTCAAAACTGGGCTCACCGGTTGAATGGAATCTCGCAGCGCAGAGTCAAGAGCATTGCCTGACAAGCGTTACCCTGTCACGTGCTACCCTCTCTTCACCGCATGAAACATCCACCCTCAGAACGACTGGGAAGTCCCCCCGCCGATCTGCCCCGCGTCCTGGGCGCCAGCCAGGCCATGGCCATTGTGGTGGGCACCATCATTGGCAGCGGCATCTTTCTTGTCCCCCGCGAAATGATGCAGGATGTGGGCTCCTCCGCGCTGGTCTACCTGGCCTGGATCGTGGGCGGGCTGCTCTCGCTTTTCGGCGCCATGACATATGCCGAGTTGGGCGCCATGCTGCCCTATGCCGGGGGCGAGTATATTTACCTGCGCGGCGCCTACGGAGACACTCCCGCCTTCCTCTACATGTGGACCTGGTTCGCCGTGGCGAAGCCCGCCTCCATCGCCGCCGTCACCATCGGCCTGGCCCGCACGCTGGAGTTCTTTCCTGCCTTCAACGGGCTCACTGCGCAGGCCATCGGCGGCCCGATTCCCCTGCTCGGGTCGCAGATCTTCGCCATCGCCGTCACCTGGCTGATCACAGGGCTGAATTACCTTGGCATCAAGAAGGCCGGCGACTTTCAGCTCGTTTTTACAGCCCTCAAGGTAGTTCTCATCCTCATCGTCGGCGGCTTCTGCTTTGCTTCTGCCTCTGGTGCGTGGGCCAACTTCTCCACTAAGCTGCCTCATGCCGTGGGCGGTTTTGGAGGCTTCATGGCAGCGCTCATCGCCACTCTATGGGCTTACGACGGCTGGAACGATCTGACCATGGTGGCCGGCGAAGTGAAGCGGCCAGAGCGCAGCCTGCCCGTAGCACTCATCGGCGGCCTACTCATCGTCGGCGCGCTCTTCATGGCCACCAACGCCGCAATCCAGTACATTCTGCCCGCCACGCAGATCGCCGCCAGCGAACGGCCCGCCGTGGCGGCACTCACCGTGGTCGCCGGCCCTGCCGGAGCCGGCTTTGTAGCAGCCGCAATGGCCCTCAGCATCTTCGTCACACTCAACGGAACGATCATGTCCGGTGCGCGCATCCCGTTTGCAGCCGCCCGCGACCGGCTCTTTTTCCGCCAGTTTGCCGCTATCCACCCTCGCTTCCAGTCGCCTTCCACCGCGCTGGTGGTTCAGGGGCTGCTTTCGACGGTGCTGCTTTTGTTTCTCAGCCAGTTCAAGGAGGTTTTTGGGTTGGCGGTGTTTGCCGAGTGGCTCTTCTACATGCTCACGGCAACAACCATCTTCGTCTACCGGCGAAAGCGGCCCGATGCGCCTCGGCCCTACCGGGTCTGGGGCTACCCGCTGCTGCCGGCCATCTTTGTTGTCTCTGCGGCAGCGGTGCTCGTTTCCAGCTATGCCAGCAACCTGAAGGGTTCACTCATGGGCACGGCGCTCATCCTGCTGGGGCTGCCCGTTCTGTGGTTCGTGCGCCGGATCTGTGGAGCGTCTGTTCCCGCCGGGTAGAGTGATTCCACTGCTTAGGAATGCAGCTCCTGCCCCTATTACCTGACAGCCTTGGGTGAAAGCCAAATTTTGCGAGGGGACGACTTCAGGCGTGCCGTAAGTAATTCAAAACAAACATGGGCCGTAAGTATCCACCGGTAGAGCCAGTGGATACTTACGGCCCATCTATTATGATCTGCAATTTCCCCCTCCGGCCGCGTCACTTCAAACCCCTGCCCAAAGTCAATATCCGCAAAGCCATCGGGATAGTTCAGTGGACAGTATCTTGGGCTGCAGCGGTTCCACAATTGCTGTACCCCGAACCCACCGCTATCAAGTGGCATTTTTCTCAAGAAAATGCCACCTTGCTCGATGCCGGAAAGGGCATGTGAACTGTGGAACCGCTCTAGAAGTGGAACACCGGCTTGCCCTTCAGCAGGAACTCGTAGCGTGAACGCAGCGTATCCTGACCCGTGGTAATCGTGCTGTCGAGGTGGATAAGCGAGTCGTCCTTGCCGTATTCCGCCCACACCGGAAGCCCCTCGCCATTGGGGTCGCCGGCCTTGGCAAAGTTGGTCCAGTAGCTCATCATCTGTTCGCTCAGCTTGCGGTCCTCAGGCCGGACGGTCCAGCCTGGCCGGGTGTCCAGTGTGCCGAAGACGTACTCGATGTCGTCGGAGTGAAAGGCAAAGGTGCCGGGATGAAACTTGCTGGGCAGAGCCCGCAACTCGAAGTGATAGCGGTAGACGGGCGATTCGCCCGTTTTGCGATGCGCCTCCAGCCACTTCCAGGTGCTGAAGGCGATAAACGAATCGCCGCCGTAGGCGCCGGCTGAATCCACTGCCTGCTCGTCGGTTTTGCCGGGATAGAGCGCGAGGAACTCCTCCGCGCGGTCTTTGAACAGGTCCGAGGCCATGCTCTTCCATTTTGCCGCTGTCATGCCGCTCGAAAGAAAACTGCCTTCGTCGCGGTTCCATCCAGCCAGTAGGGGGACATGCGCCTGTTTGCCCGCCGCGTAGGTCTCGGGCACCGTCTCGGTCAGCAGCTTGCCATCGACTACCGTCGAAAAGCCGGTTGTCCCCTTGGCTTTCGCCGACCCAAGCAGTTTGTCCACTGGTGCAGCGCGCAGCTCGGCCAGCGACTTGAAGCCGGCCTTCTCCATCCAGGCATCGTCTGCCTGGGAGCGTTCGGCAAGCGATTCGCCTCCCAAGCCGCCAAAGGCCGCGCCGCTTTCGCCGATGGCCTTGGCAAACAGCCCCTGCGCCATGGGCGAGGCCATCAGCGTACTCACGGCAAAGGAACCCGCGCTCTCGCCGAAGATGGTCACATTGTCAGGGTCGCCGCCGAACTCCTTGATGTTGGCCTTGACCCATTGCAAGCGCCGCCACCATGTCCATCAATCCGTAGTTCCCTGCCGTGCCACCCTGCTCCTTGGCCAGCCCCGAAGTAGCCAGGAAACCCGAACACGCCGAGCCGGTAATTGATGGTGACCAGCACCACGCCCTTCAGAGGCAGAAAATCGCCGTTGTGCCGCGGCTCCGAGCTGGCGCCGCCAGAGTAGCCGCCGCCGTGAATCCAGAACATCACTGGCAGCTTGCTCCTGTCTTTCGCGTCGGCCGGCGCGTAGACATTCAGGAAGAGGCAATCTTCGCTGCCCTGGCCGTCCTGGAAGATCATGTCCTCAAAAACCCGGCCCTGAGCGCAGTGTGCGCCGAACCTGGTCGCGTCCCGCTCGCCCTTCCACTTGGCGGCAGGCTCGGGCGCCTTCCAGCGCAGGTCGCCCACCGGCGCAGCCGCGTAGGGCAGCCCCAGAAACGCCTTCACTTTGCCGTCGTTGATGGTCTTGCCGTGTACCTTGCCCTGTTCGGTCTTCACTGTCAAAGAATCGGCATGGACCGGTGTGGAAACTCCCATCGCAAGCCCAAATATAGCCATCGCGCACACCGCTTTCAGTCCCAATTGCATCCCAAGAATCCTCCGCGCAACACCTTATCAGGACGGGGCCGACGATGCGCGAGTTTCAGGATTTGCCTCGGAGGGAGCGGAGGTCCTCCGGCAGGAATCGCTACGACGGCTTAGAGCATTTCCGGTCCCAGCAGGTCGGCCATGGTCTCGCGCCGGCGGATCAGCCGCGCCTTGCCGCCCTCGACCAGCACCTCAGCCGGGCGCAGCCGCGTGTTGTAATTCGAGCTTTGCGCCATGCCGTAGGCCCCCGCGTCGAGTATCGCCACCAGGTCCCCTGGTTCGAGCGGCGGCAGCGCGCGGTCGTGGGCAAAAAAGTCGCCCGACTCGCAGATCGGCCCCACCACATCCACAACCTGCGCCTTGCCCGCGCGCGGCCTCACCGGCACAATCTCGTGGTGCGCCTGGTAGAGCGCCGGGCGGATCAGGTCGTTCATCGCTGCGTCGGTAATGACGAATGTCTTCTTGCCGTTGCGCTTCACCTGGAGCACGCGCGACACCAGCGCCCCGGCCTGCGCCACCAGAAAGCGCCCCGGCTCCATCAGAAGCTTGCCCTCGAAATCGCCCAGCGCCTTGTCGATGGCCGCGGCGTACTCGCGCACCTTGGCGGCAGCGTCGAAGCTGCCCGCGTGGTAGTCGATCCCCAAGCCTCCGCCCGCGTCCACTGACTTGAGCACGATGCCTTCGCGCTTGAGCTGCCGCACCAGCTTGGCCACCCGCTCCATGGCCGCGCCAAAGGGCTCGGCCGAACGAATTTGCGAGCCGATATGCACGCTCACTCCGTGCGCCTCAAGCCAGCGATGTCCGGCCATGCTCTTGTAAATGCGCAGTGCCTGGCGGATATCGACGCCGAATTTGTGCTCGCGCAGCCCGGTGGAAATGTACGGATGCGTCTCGGCAAACACGTCCGGATTGACGCGCAGGGCAAAGCGCGCCTTGGTCTTCAGTTTGGCGGCGCGCTCAGCCAGCAGCGCCAATTCTGCTTCGCTCTCCACGTTGAATTCGAGGATGCCCGCCGTCAGAGCCAGGTCGATCTCCGCCGCTGTCTTGCCCACTCCGGAAAAAACGACCCGCCCGACCGCCTCTGGCGCGGCCGACAATACGCGCTCCAGTTCGCCACCGGAGACGATGTCGAATCCCGCTCCGTGGTCGGCCAGCAGCTTGAGAATCGCCAGCGCCGAGTTTGCCTTGACCGCATAGCAGACCAGGTGATCCCGGCCCGCCAGCGCCTGCTGGAACATCCCCAGCCGCTCCACGATCTGGTCGGCCGAATAGACATAGAGCGGCGTGCCGTGGCGTTTGGCCAGGGATTCAAGCGAGACCTTGCCGCAGTGCAGAGCGCTCTCCGGTTGCGGAAAATGAAAGGGGCGGGGCGATGTTGCCAATTGTCTTGTCAATCTTGAGTCCCAAAGGAAAGGCGTTCCCTTGAGCCTATAGCATTTCGCCCGCGGATTCGAGGGCTCTGCCCTCAGCTTTCCGGCTGGCGAAGCCACTCCGCCAGAAGTGTGGCGACCTTTTGCGGCTGTTCATAGGCGGCAAAGTGCCCGGCATCGGGCAGCAGGTGGAACTCGCATCCGCCCGGCGCGGCGTTGAAAGCCTCCATCTCCGCCGGGGTCACTCCGGGATCTTCGCCCCCGGCAATGGCCAACACCGGAACATCGATGGTGGACACAGTGGGCACGGAGTCCGGTCGCGTGGCCAGGCCCGCCTGCACGGCGGCCAAGGCTTCCGGCGTGAGGGTCATCCGCGCCCGCAATTGGGCGACAATCTCCGGATGCCGCTCCTTTGCCGTGGCTCCAATCAGTGACTGCGCCATTCCGTCGAAGAGGTCCGCACTGCCCCCAGCCAGCGCCTGAGCGATGGTCGCGGCACGCCGGGTGAGGTTGGCCTCCGCATCCGGCTGCGGCTTGGAGCAGACAAATGTGAGCCCACTGGCCCGCTCCGGCGCCCTGCGCCAAATCTCCAGCAGCACATAGCCGCCAATCGAGCAGCCGGCAAAGACTGCTTGCGCCACGTCCAAATGGTCGAGAAGCTTCAAGACATCCGCGGCCAGTTGGTCGACGGTCAGCACCGGAACGTCGGGAGCCAGCGCAAACCCGCCCACCGGCAGCGTTCCCAGCTCCGAGCCGCCGTGCCCGCGCAGATCGGGAACGATAGCGCGCACTCCACCCAGGTCTTCAGTCAGCGGACGCCAATATTCTGCATCCAGCGGCGTTGGATGCAGAAAAACCACCGGCACGCCCGCCCCTGTGTCGCGAAAGCCAAGCTGCGCTCCGTCCGATTCGTAATATCCGTTCATAGATTAGGAGGATACTCCCCTGGCAACCCGACTGGTTCCTCGGGAATCCCAATCCAGCCGGCCACGTAGGCCACGCCTACAAATCCGCCGGAGAAGAATAGGCCCACCACCGCGATGATGCGAATGACCGCGACGTCCCATCCGTAGGCCTGGGCCAGCGCCTGGCAGACACCGGCGATCTGACGGCCTGCACGGGCACGAACCAATGGCCTGCCCGGCATGGGCTGCGCCAACGGAATTACCGCGCCGCAATTTGAACAGAAGCGCGCGCTCAGGGGCAACTCCGTCCCACAGCGATGACAATAGACAGCCATACTCGATCCCTCCACCATAACCCTCAACACACTCAAGATACGAAGGCCCGGTCGCGACGGTTCCATTGCACAAGAGCCGCTCGGCAACCTGAGCATTTTCCCTGATGCGGGATGGAATTGCCGGGTGCCCCATCTTCGGCGCAGCTTTACCGCGCCACGGATGGGAGTGCACAAATCTCAGTTCAACCGGAGACACAAAAAGCCCGGCCAGCTTCTTAGGGAGCGGGCCGGGCTTTTCCCCGATTCAGTTGTCGTTTAGCGCGAAGCGGGAGCCGCGGTCGAAGGCTCCGGGCCTTCCTTGGCCGGCTTAAGCCCAGGCACCGCGGGGGTCGTCTTCACGTTGCCTGTTGCGGCCTCGTTCAGGTTGATGCCGTAGTGCTGCAATGTGCTGGCCAGAGTCTGATACAACCCGGCGCGGTCTTTGGCGTATGCGCCCTGCGCCGCGATCAGGCTGTTCTCCGCTGTTGCCAGGTTGCGCTGTTGCTGCAGCACGTTGGCGGTGGTGGATGCCCCAAGCCGCAGCTTCTTGATCTCCGCGTCCAGGCTCTGCTTGGCATAGTCCTCGGCGGCAATCGACGCCTTCACCTGTGCCCGGTCATTGGTGAGCGCGAACTGAGCGTTCACCACCTGCATCCGGATTTGCGTATAGAGCTGCTCCAGCCGCAATTCCGACTGGCGATACTCGATCAGCGATCGCGCCTGGTCGGCCTGCGCCGTCCGGTTGCGCAAGGGAATCTGAAGATTGAAGCCGATCCCCTTGTCAGGGGCCGTGCTGTTGCCCAGATCCTCAAGCACGCCACCGAAGCCGCTCGGCGCCGTGTTGCCCGTTACGACGCAGGAGATGCCGTTGAAGTTGCAATTCTGGTTGACAGTGCCGCCAATGACGCTGGCTCCGTAGTAGCCGTAAGCGTCCAGGGTGGGCAAAAGGGCGTTGCGCGCACCCTTGAGCGTGATCTCGTTGTTCTTCAGTTGCAACACGGCCTGTTCCAGTTCAGGCCGCTGTTTGAATGCCGCCTGGACCAACTCTTCCACCGGCTGCGTCTCCTCGGGAAGTTCCTCGATGCTGACCCGGTCCGTGGGGATGACAGCCGCAGCCACCAGCGCTGGGTCGTTGAGGTTGCGCGCGATGGCCTGCTTGATGATCTGCTGCTGGTAGTTCAGGTTGCTCTGGGAGCTGATCAGCGACTGTTTGTCGGTGGCTACGGCCGAGTCGGAGTTCACGACATCGAGTGGAGCCAGCGTACCGATCTCCAACTGCTTGCGGTTGTCGGCAGCCAGCTTGCTGCTCTGTTCCAGTGCGTGCTGCTTGGCTTGTACGTCTTCATAGGAACTCACCAGTCCCCAGTAAATGCTTTCCACCTGATTGACGGTGTAAAGAATCTGCTGACGGAAGGAAGAGTCGGTGATGCGGCGATCATTGAGCGCCTGGTACACGAAGCGCTTATTCACCCAAATACCGGCGCCTTGCAGCAGATGCTGGGTGACCTTGGCCTGGAACGACGAGCTAATCTCAGGCACGTAGCTGGTGAGAGAGTTGTTGGTGGCGATGCGGCTGTTGTTCCAACCAACAGTCAATGAGGTTCCTGGGGTAAAGCCCTGAGTGAAGGAGAAGTTATATTGCTCGGTGCTCGTCTCAGCCTTGGGGCTGAAGAGGCTGGTCTGCTGCGACTTGTTGCGGTCGAACTGGATGGCGCTGGTCACGCTGGGGTCCAGATTCTCGGGCGAAGGTCCAGCGCCATTGGTGGTGAGAACCAGTCCGGAGCTGCCGGAACCCTCACCCGCGGAGCCGCCGCTGGTGCCGCCCGGTCCGCCGCCAGTGGCCAACGCAGACGAACTTCCACCCTGCGTGCCGGCCACAACCGCGGTATTCACCCCTCGCAGAATCGAACCGGCGCGCGCGCGAAGCAGGTCCGTATCCGCAATATCCAGGTTGTAGCGCGCGATGGCGATGTCGAAGTTGTTCTCAATAGCCAGGGCAATGGCGTCTGAAAGGCTCAAATAAATCTTGCCATCCTTCACCAGATCGCCCAGGCGCACCGAGTTCACAAAACCCGCCTTGGCGATGCTGGTGGGCCGGTACAAGTTGATCGGGTCGCCAAGAAGGCGGCCAGCTGGCTTGGAGAAGTCGCGCTGCGACTGACGCAAATCCAACGGCTCGGTCAACACCGGCGCCGGAGCCGACGGCAGATCGGACGCCGCCTTGTCTGTCACCGTCGGCTGTTGGGCAAATCCCGAGGGCACTCCCGCCGTCAACGCGAGCATCATCGCCGCCACCGCGCGCAAGCGATTGCCTGCCTGTTTGCGCCCAACGCGCACAGTCTCATTCTGCTGCTGCTCAAACACACCTGTACCGAACAAATGCATGTTTCCTCTCCACGAATCGCTGAGGCATGTGGGGTGCCATTCTTCAAGACGCCCGGAGAGCCGATCCGGACGCATATTTGTGATTTCTGTGGGCTCTTTCCGTTACCAGCCCGGTCTGCGGCCTTTACTCAACGGTCATACGCGCGCAGCCGCCGGTTCGTTCCAGCAAGGTTCACACTTCTCGCCGGATTTCCAGGTTTCCCAGCAACGCGACCGCCATCGGGGGCGGAAAGCTGAGTATATCTCACTGCCACTCACCGTACCGGGAAGGCCCGCCGTCGGATAACCTGTCATATAGACGGATCGCCGTGACAAAAATTGCCCAACCCGCAACGGAATCGAATACCTGGAGGCTCACCCTGGCCTACGACGGCACCGACTTCAGCGGCTGGCAGGTGCAGCCGGGCAGAGTCACAGTCCAGGGCGAACTCCAGTCGGCCCTGCGCCGGATCACGGGCGAATCTCCTTTGCCGCAGGGCTCGGGCCGTACTGACGCCGGTGTTCACGCCCTGGGCCAAGTGGCCAGCTTCGTCCTTTGCGCGCCCATTCCGGAGGCGAACCTACTTCGGGCGCTCAACCGGAAATTGCCTCCCGCCATCCGCGTTCTGGAAGCGAAAAAGGCGCCAAGCAGCTTCCACGCACGCCACTCGGCGGTGGCAAAGACCTACGAGTACCGCATCTTTCGCAGCGAAATCTGCCCGCCGTTCCTGGCCCGCTACGTCCACGCCTGCCCATGGCCCATGGATGTGGCGGCACTCGAATCGGCAGCATGCGCCATCCTCGGCGAGCATGACTTTCTGAGTTTTGCCGCCACCGACCCCGACCTGACCACCCGCACTGCAGAACCGGCCCCGGAATCTGGCCAGGAAACCAAGGCAGTGTCAGTCCGGACCGTCTATACCTCGCGCTGGGAGCAGCGCCAGACCGAGGTGGGCGACCTGCTGGTCTATCGGGTCAGGGGCAGCGGTTTCTTGCACCACATGGTGCGCAATCTGGTGGGGACCCTCATCGAAGTAGGCCGCGGCAGATTTACTCCCGACTGCATACCCGGTATCTTGGCCGCCCGCGCCCGCGCGGTCGCCGGACCCACAGCCCCGGCACGGGGGCTGTTTCTGCATTCGGTGGAATACCCGAAGATGGAAGAGGTCCACTGACCGCCCCGCCTTCCTGCTACCCTGAAACAACCGTATGGAGATGTTTCCTAGCAACTCGGCATTTTCTCGGGTCACGGCGCTGGCTGAACTTCGGCCGGTACACGCTGCCTTCGCATGGCTTCATGGCAACCCGAAGACCATCATGGATTGGCAGGCGGAGTTGGTCGCCATTCCCGGCCCGCCTTTCGGCGAGCAGGCCCGGTCTGAGTGGCTGGCCGCGCGCTTCCGCGAGACCGGACTTGACCAGGTGGGAATTGACGCCGCCGGCAATGTCGTTGGCACGCTAGCAGCGGCCAATCTGCCTCCTGAAAGCACCGGGCCGTTGGTCGTGCTGTCAGCGCACCTTGACACCGTATTCCCGGCAATGACGCCCCTGCATCCGCTGCTCGACGGCGACCGCCTGCAAGCGCCCGGAGCCTGCGACAACGGCGCCGGAGTGGTTGGCATGATGGCGCTGGCTCATGCGCTGAAGCAGGCCAACATCCGACTGGCGACGCCGCTGCTCTTCCTGGGCAATGTGGGCGAGGAGGGCGAAGGAGACCTGCGCGGCGTGCGCCACTTCTACACGCAGCAAGCCCTGGCTGGCCGCATCGCCGCCCATATCGTCCTGGACGGGGCGGGCGCTGACACCGCGGTGACCCAGGCCCTGGGCAGCCGCCGCTTCCAGGTCACCGTCACCGGCCCCGGCGGACACAGCTTCACCGACGCGGGCACGCCCAACCCGATCACCGCGCTGGCTTCGGCCCTGGCCATTCTGGCCCAGACCCCGCTGCCGGAAGAGCCTCGCACAACTCTCAATCTGGGCACCATTCAGGGCGGCACCAGCGTCAACTCCATTCCGGAGTCAGCCCAGGCCGCCATCGATTTCCGCTCCACCACCTCTGATCAGCTTGTGCGGCTTGAGGTTGCCTTGCACCGCGCCGTGGAAGACGCCGTGGAGCACTGGAATGGGCAGGTGAAATCTGCCGCCGCGCGTAGCCGCGGACTGCTGGCCTACACCATCGACAAGATCGGCGACCGCCCCGCCGCGCATCTGCCCAACGATTCCTCGCTGCTGGAGACGTTACGCGCGGTGGATCGGCACCTGGGCCTGCGCACCGATCTCCGCCTGGGCTCAACCGACGCCAACATCCCGCTCTCGCTGGGCGTCCCGTCTCTCTCAATGGGCGCGGGCGGCGAGGGCGGCGGCGCGCACACCCTGGCCGAGTGGTACTCCGCCAAAGACCGCGAAGCGGGGCTGCGCAGGGTGCTGCTGCTGACCTTGGCCATGGTGGAATGGGCCGCGGAGCAGTAACCCGCATCTGCTACACTGCGCCCATGCGCGCCCTCAATGTCTCGCTCGCCGCAGCCCTTGCCGCCGCGTCCCTCTGCTCTGCCCAGACCGCCACCCACGAGCACAATCCACCCACCCGCGTGAAGCCGGCCACGGCTCTGGCCACCCCGCCGGAGATCGTCTTTTTTAACGCCGTCATCTACACCGGAGCCGGACTTGCAGAAGACAAACCGCAAACCGTCCAGGCAATGGCCATTGGCGGCGGCAAGATCCTGGCGGTCGGCTCGAATGAGGCAATCACCCGAATGGCGGGGCCAAAGACCCGCCTGCACGACGTGAACTCGGCGACCACCAGCACCTTCATCTTCCCTGGATTCAACGATGCACACACCCACCTGGGAGGAGCCGGCCGCACCAAGCTCAACCTGGACCTGACCGGCGTCAGTTCACTGCCCGCCATGCTGGCAAGTATCCAGGCTTTCGCCAACGCCGCTTCGGCTGGCCAGTGGCTCACGGGCGGTAACTGGGACCACACCTCGTGGGCCGACAGGAGGCTTCCCACCCGGCGTGACCTCGATCAGGTCACCGGCGGCCATCCAGCGTTTCTCGATCGGATCGACGGCCATATCGCCATCGCAAACTCGGCTGCCCTGACCGCAGCGGGCATTACCGCCAAGACGGTTCCGCCGCAGGGCGGGGCAATCGACCATGACGCCAACGGCGAACCCACCGGAATTCTGCGCGAGTCGGCCCAGGACCTTGTGTACAAGGTGATTCCACCGCCCAGCCACGAGGAACGCCGCCGCGGCGACCAACTGGCCATCGCCGACGCTCTGGCGCATGGCGTAACCAGCGTGCAGGACTTCAGCGACTGGCAGGATTTCCTGGTCTTCGAAGAGCTGGAGAAGGAGGGCAGCCTCCATCTCCGCATCAGCGAATGGCTGCCGTTCAAGGCTCCTTTGCCCGAGCTGATCAGAATGCGCAACCACCACGACGCCAACGACCCGCTGCTGCACACCGGGATGTTGAAAGGCTTCATGGACGGGTCGCTTGGTTCTCGCACCGCGGCGCTGAAAGAGCCGTATTCCGACGATCCGGGCAACACCGGCCTGCCCCAGTTTTCGCAAAGAGATCTGGATGAGATGGCCGTCGAACGCGCCCGATTCGGATTCCAGCTCGGCTTCCACGCCATCGGAGACAAAGCCGCCGCAATGGCCCTGGAAGCGTTTCAAAAAGCCGAACAGCCGCCACCAACTGTAACGCTCCCCCAACTCGGTCCTTGCCGCCCAGCCGGCCAGCCGTATGAAGCGTGGGACGAGAAGATGCCCTGCCCAAAGAACACCGCCTCGCCAAAGCCGCTTCCTCACGTTTGTTTGCTGAAAGACGGATCGCCGTGCTATCCCTTCTTGGCGGGATTCCCTCCCCGCAACCGCATCGAACACGCCCAGGTCGTCGATCCAGCCGACATCCCGCGCTTCGCCAAACTCGGCGTCATCGCCTCCATGCAGCCCAATCACCTGCTCACTGACATGAACTGGGCCAGGGACCGCCTTGGTACAAAACGCGCTGCAACCTCCTACGCATGGAAGGCCTTTCTCGACGCCGGTGTGCCCTTGGCTTTCGGCACCGACTACCCGGTCGAACCCATCACGCCCTTCCGCGGCCTCTACGCCGCTGTTACCCGCAAGAATGAAGCGGGAACCAGGGAGTATTTCCCGGCGAATAAGCTCACCCGCGGCCAGGCGCTCTACGCCTATACGCAGGGCTCGGCTTACGCGGAGTTCGCCGAGAAGCACAAAGGCAAGCTCCTGCCCGGCTACGATGCGGACTTCATCCTGGTCGACCGCGACCTCTACAAGGTCGCCGCCCCGGCAATTCTCCACTCCGTTGTGCTGGGGACCTTTGTCGCCGGCGAAGAGGCCTACGCCGGCAGCGCGCGCTAAGGCAGCTCTCCAATTTGTGTCGAGGAGGAATGGCACGGAGGGAGCAGGGGACTTCAGTCCCCTGAATAAGCAATAGAATCATTCGGCGTTCAGGCCCGGGCCTGAAGGCCAGCAAAACTCGCGTCGGTCTCGTGGGGCTTCGCAGGTTGCGAAAAAGCTCCGGTATGGCCCACTTTTTTGAAAGGGCAAGACTTCAGTCGTGCCACAAAATGCTGATAATAAAGGGACGGGCTTTAGCCCCTGCGGGATGTTTTTGGGAGTTTCGCCTTATATTCGAGGTTTTTCCGCAGCCTGCGAAGCCCCACGCTCCCTCCGTCAATACCCGCGAATCTCCTCTGTACCATCGAGAGAGATGGTCTAGGAGCTACTTCCCAACCTGACGCTCCATGCCCATCCTTCCCGCGCTATCAGGGGGAAGGATGGGCGACCGATCCCTCGACCAGCCCATCGTTATGTGGCCGCAAGTGGCCTGCAATAATTCAGAGAGATGAAGCTGCGCGCCTATCTGCTAATGCTCTTTGTGGTTGCGGTCTGGGGATCGACCTTTGTGCTCATCAAAGGCGCGCTGGCCGACGCCACGCCCGCGGCCTTCAACCTGGTGCGCATGACGCTGGCATTTGCCGTGCTGGCCGCAGCCTACCACCGCTATTGGCGGGCGATTCGGCCCTGGCAGGTGGCCTCGGGAGCGCTGGTTGGCCTCTGCCTGGGCGCGGGCTACCAGTTTCAGACCACTGGGCTGGCCCTGACCACGCCCTCCAAATCCGCCTTCATTACCGGTCTTCTGGTAGTGCTGGTGCCGCTCTTCTCGCTGATTCCGGGACTGCGGCCGCCTGGCGGCCGGCCTCCGCGCTGGAACGCCTTTCTGGGCGCCGCGCTGGCCTTTGCCGGGATTGTGCTGCTGACCGCTCCGGCTGTGGCTCAGGCGAAAGGACCGGTCTCGGCCATGGGCGCCCTGGCCAACCTGCTGCCCGATATTGCCTCAATCAACCTGGGAGATGTGCTCACCCTGGGCTGCGCCATCGGCTTCGCCTTCCATTGCATCGCCCTCAGCCATATCTCCCCACGCATCGGCTTTCAACCTCTGGCGCTGCTCCAGGTGGGCTTTTGCGCCATGTTCATGGCGCTGAGCCTGCCCTTCATCGAACATCCCCACATCCACTGGACACCGCGGCTGGCAATCGCCCTGGCAATCGCCGCCGTGCTGGCCACCGCTGCCGCCTTCTCCATTCAGAGCTGGGCGCAATCGGTTTTGCCCTCGACGCACATGGCTCTGGTGCTCACGATGGAGCCGGTTTTCGCCTGGATCACTTCGTTCCTGGTGACCGGCGAGCGACTGGGCATGCGACCCGCCTCAGGCGCGCTGCTCATCCTGGTGGGCATCGCCCTGACAGAGTTGGTTCCCATGCCCCATGTTCCAACCGCGCATGAAGCATGAAAATCCAGGGTATAGGGAATGGAAGCCTGCCCTCCCGTGCCGAATAGCCCGCGGTTCTTAAGCTGGTGCACTGCAATGGGCTTTTCAGGGGCAAAGAAATCCGGATCTGGCTTGAGAGCGCTTTCGTGAATTGTGTAGACCATAATTCTATTGCTCTCCCACCCATTCCACTGGAAAACGCAGAATGGATGGGGCACAGAAGTCTATAGAGCCACTTGCAGAACTCAATGGAGATTGCAAGAAGCGTCAGGGCACGACTTCAGTCGTGCCGCCGAATTAGCAAGAAGAGGTTGGGCTTTAGCCCCTGCGTCTCTTTGTTGTCAGTTGTTTCCAGTTTCTCCGCGGCTAGAGCCGGAGTCGGAATGGACCTTTTGCGGCACGGCTGAAGCCGTGCCCTGACGCACATCGGCTAATTGATGGCAATTTTGCACGGGGCTCTATAGCAAAGCAAAAATGCTCTATCCCGCGGAATACAACGCCTCCTCGGTCCAAGCGGTCGTCTCGACATAGAGCTTCGCCAGTTCCCGCTGATTCAGCCCCTCGGTTTCAGCCGCTGCATCGCAACCGGCCCAGTCTCCACGCTCGCAATGTTCCAGCCAAGTCAGCAACGCGCGCTCGGGGTTCGGGGCTCCCAAAAGGGCCTCGCGAATCTCCGGACTAAGCGGAAGCGATGGAGCCACTTCGCTCATTGGCTGGCCCTGCATGGCCGGCAACAAGCTCAGCAAACCCAGTAGATACTGCCCGAACGGGTCCAGGTTGCGCGGCAAGCCCGCTACTTCGCAGAATCGTCCCCTCATCATCGCCATGCAAAGCAACTCCGCCGGCTGGTCGCCGTTGAATTCTCTGGCAATGGCGAGTGTGGCAATGCGGCGAAAGGCATCGTCGCCCACCGCCAACAGGGCTCCTTCAATCGACTCCACCGCCTGGCGCACGGCATAGAGCGGCGAGTTGACCAGGCGCAGTAACTGGAAGGCGAGCGGACCATCGCGCTTGACCAGCTTGCCTATCTTGCGCAGTTCCAAGGGGTGCTTTTGCAACTCTTGCAGAATCTGAATCCGCAAGAGCTGGTTAGCAGGCGGCCGGCGGTTTTTCTTCGTCACCGGCTGACAAAAGTAGTAGCCCTCAAAGAGCGTGAACCCCTCGTCGCGGGCGCATTGGTACCCGGCCTGGGTCTCAACTTTCTTCGCCAGCAGGGTAGCCGGCTTGCCACGCTGCCGCTGAAACAACTCCCTGCGGGCGTCTGGCCCGGTCCGGTCGAAATCCACGTTGATGTAGTCGGCCAGTTCCACCAGCGGCTCGAACGCGGGTTGCCATGCAAAATCGTCAAGCGCAAGCCGAAAGCCCAGCTCCTTCAGCTTCTTGCACTCCGCCATCAGGTCGGGTGACGGGATCGCACTAGGTGTGATCTCCAGAACCGTGAGGGAAGGCGGCAGCGCCACGGCAAGCTGCTCATTGAGCGCCTCCCTGGGGCACTGCACAAACGCCGTGAGTCTGCCGGTCAACTTCTTCAGCTCACTAGGCTTGGCCAGCCCGAAGGCCGCCGCAGTCTGGAGCATGATGCGGCTTGCCGGAGTGCAATCGGCACCCGGCTCCGCCTCTCCGCGAAACAGCAACTTGAAGGCGTGAACCCGGCCGTCCAGATCCAGGATCGGACGGCGCGCCAGAGCGTGAAGGTTACCCACACCCCCATTCTTTGAACTTTCAAAACCGTCGATCACCGCCGTTGCAGCCGCCATGCAGACCCCCACCCAATTCTCTATCGGCTGAGCGCCCCCGCAGGTTCATGAAGCGGGAATTCCGCCGGCGCCTGGAGAATTCGTTCCTGTTCCTTCGAGCGCCAACCACAACCCCTCCGGCCTGGCGGAGGATACCTGCGCCTCATCTTCCCGCAGCTTCGGCTGAATCCGCCAGCGCATATGCGAGTACTGTGACCACCGCGGCGTTTTCGTTGAGGTGCTTGGGGTCCACCTTGTCGAACGTATCCGCCGCGGTGTGGTGGTAGTTGAAGTAGGTGCGATCGTCCTGCACGGGCGAAAAGCCAGGAACGCCCCTTTCGGTGAGGCCGTTCACATCTTCGCCCACCTCTGGGCTGGAGACCAGGGTTCCGGCGCCAATCGCATCCAGCACCTGAGAAACCGGCCGCAGCCACTGGCGCAGAGCCGGCTTGCCGGCGTAGTAGATTCCCGTTGGATGGTCGGCGCCCAGATCGCTCTCGATGGCTCCTATGTGGTTAGGCACATCGGCAGCGTGGTCCACCATGTAGGCAGCCGCGCCCTCCGAGCCTTCTTCCTCGCTCATCCAGGCGATAAAGCGCACGGTGCGCCGGGGATGCAGGTCCAGTTCATGCAGCAGGTGAATGGCCTGCATGGAAACCACAACCCCTACCCCGTCGTCGATGGCCCCGGTGCCCAGGTCCCAGGAGTCGAGGTGGCCGGAAACAACCACCACCTGCTCCGGGTGCTCGCTTCCCTTCCAATCGGCGATCACGTTGTAGCTGACTGCATCCGGCAGCGTTTGCGGGGTGAGGGTCAGATGCAGTTTCACCGGCCCCTGACCGGCCAGGTTCTTCAGCAGGTCGGCGTCCTCGGCGGTGACTGCGGCGGCGGGAATCTTGGTTACGCCAGGGGCATAGCCAGTCAGCCCGGTGTGAGGAAGGCGGAAATCCCCACCTCCGGCCGAGCGCACCAGCACCGCAACGGCTCCCACTGCTGCTCCGGCCATGGGCCCGGCGCCCCTATAAACCACCGCTCCGCCATAGGCCTCGCCCCCGTGGCCCTCCGCCGCCAGTTCCTTGTCAAACTTGTGGTTGAAGAGCAGAATCTTGCCCACCACCGCGCCCGGTGGCAGGGCATGGAGTTGCTTCCAGTCGTCCACTACGACTACCTCGGCGGTCAAGCCCTCGGCTGGCGTGGCCACGCTTGGACCGAGCGCAGTCAGCACGATCTTTTGGGTGGTTCCAGGCGTCTGGCCCGGCCATTGGACAAGCTCCGCCGTCTCCGCACCGCGCACCCAGTGGGGCACTATGGCCTTTTCCAGCGTCACCTCGGCGCCCAGCGCGCGCATCTCAGCGGCTACGTACTCCACGGCCTGCTGTGCCTGTGGCGAGCCACTCAGCCTGGGGCCAATATTGTCGGTCAGATGGCGCAGCTCTGTCAGCGCATAGGGGTCCCTCATGGCGGCGTCGCGCAGCCGCTCCATCGTGGCCTGTTGTTCCGGCGTCCAGGCGCTTTTGCCGCCGCTCATCATCGCGTTCAAGCGATCGAGAATGCTGGGCGGGGGCGTCGCAGGGGCATTCTGCGCCCTGAGTGGGACGGTTCCCAACCCTGCCGCCAAAGCCGCAACCACAACCAATCCGAGGCACTTCTTAACAAAATCCATGCCGGATGTTACCACGGCCCGTTCGCGACTCTTTCTCCCCAGCCGCGTCTATACGAAAGGAACCGCTCTTTTCCATGCAACACTGGGCGCAGGCCCAGGAGCTTCTGAGTCAGGCGGGATTGACCGCTACTGGCTATACTGGTAAATGGAGTCATCAACCATCCAGCCGCAAGGCTGGTCATCTAACGAGGTCAACGAATCCATGAAATCGCTTCTTGAACGGCTGCGCACGCGCCGTCTTGCTTCAGCATTTGTCCTGCTTGCCACTCTCTCGGCCGCCATTGTGGCCGGTTCCTTTGCCGCTCACGGAGTCCGCGGACAGGAAAAGCAGAACGACAGCGCCGACGCCACTCCGCTCAAAGTGGTCAATTCCACGGTCGCTCCCAACGAGTTTGTGAAGATTGCCAAGCTGGTGGGCCCGGCGGTGGTGAACATCAACACCCAGACCCTGCCCAAGCAGGCAGCCAGCAAGGGCCGGCGCAATCCTCACAGCCGCGTCCAGCCCACGCCCGCAGAATCCCGGCGACGACGACCAGCCCGAAGAGCCAGCAGCAGGGCCAGGGGCAGGGCAATTTCCAGGACTTCTTCAACCGCTTCTTCGGCGGGCAGATGCCTGACCAGGAAGGCGGCGACGATGGCAGCGTGCGCGAATCGCTCGGCTCGGGCTTCATCGTCGACCCCAAGGGCTACATCATCACCAACAATCACGTGGTCGAGAAGGCCGACAAGATTTACGTCAAGCTCTCGACCGACCCCGACACGCAGGACCTGGGCCGTCCGGCGCGCGTCATCGGCATGGACAAGGCCACCGATCTGGCGGTGATCAAGATCGACACCAGCACGCCGCTGCCGACGGTCAAGCTGGGCAACTCCGACACCGCGCAGGTGGGCGACTGGGTGGAGGCGATCGGCAGCCCCTTTGCGCTGTCGCAGACGGTCACGGCCGGCATCATCTCCGCCAAGAACCGCACCATCGAGCCCGGCGCCAGCGGCCAGTTCCAGCACTTCATCCAGACCGACGCGGCCATCAATCCGGGCAACTCCGGCGGCCCGCTGCTGAACATGAACGGCGAAGTGATCGGCGTGAATACGGCCATCTTCACGCAGTCGGCCGGCTACCAGGGCATCGGCTTCGCCATGCCGTCGAACACCGTGGTCGAGATCTACAACGACCTGATCAGCCCCAGCCACAAGGTGACGCGCGGCTCCATCGGCATCCAGTTCCGCCAGGGGCTCTCGGGCGCGGTCAATCGCGTCTACGGCTTCAAGAACGGCGTGCTGGTGCAGGAAGTGCAGCCGGGCGGCCCGGCGGAAAAGGCCGGGCTCAAGGCCGGGCGACATCATCACCACCATCGATGGCCGCTCGATCAAGGACGGCGACGACCTGGTGAACGAGATCGCCAGCCGCAGGCCGGGTTCGACCATCCGCCTGGGCTACATGCGCGACGGCAAGCAGGCCGACACCACGGTGACCATCGGCGACCGCGACAAGGTGTTTGCCGACCTGGGCGAACAATCAGGCCGAGACAGATCCGGACGAGAAGGGCGACGCGGGCGAGACCAAGCTGGGCATGGTGGTGCGCGAGGTCTCCCCGGCCACCGCCGCCAAGCTGCATACTGCCGGGCGTGGTGATCCAGTCGGTGCGCTCCGGCTCGTTTGCCGACCTGCAGGGACTGGAGCCGGGCCTGGTGATCACCCGCATCAACAAGCAGCCCACCGGCACCAAGGAGCAGTTCGATGCCGTGGTGGGCAAGCTGAAGACCGGCGACGACGTGGTCTTCGAAGTGATGGACCCGCGCCACCCCGACAATGGAATCAACTACTTGGGCGGGACTCTCGAGTAGACTTGGCTTGCGCCGGCCGCGGAACATGCGGCCGGCGTTTTTCAGCCTGTAGATTCCGGATTCGGAATTTACTTTTTTTCTTGTCATAATGCGGGACTGTCCGCTACACTGCAACGGAAATCAATCTGCATTTCCGTTTAGACGAAGGTGGTTTTGCGTGTTCTCTTTTCGATTGGCATTGGCGCTTGCACTGGCAGCCACTGTTGCTGCAACACCGGCACTCGCCTCGCGGGTTCACCGGGCACCTACCAGCGGCCACGCACACGGGCCCCACAAGACGGTGAAGTCGCATAAGCTCCACGGCCAGCAAGCAATCGATACCAGCCGCGTCACACAGATTCAGCAAGCCCTCATCCGCGAGCATTATCTGGGGGGCGAAGCTACCGGCAAATGGGACACGACCACCACAGCAGCCATGCAAAAATTCCAGGCGGATCAGGGCTGGCAGACCAAACTCACGCCCGACTCCCGCGCACTGAAGAAACTCGGCCTCGGCCCTGACTATTCTGGCGCCATCAACGCCAAGGGTTCTTCCTTCGCCGCCCCAGAGACAGCTGGCACCACTCCTCCAGTTCAAGCAGAGGGATTTGCCACTGCAGCAGGCATCACCCGCTAACTGAACTTCATCATCCCTATCCATGCGCGGGCAACCCTTCACGGGTTGCCCATTTGATAAAACGCCACCTTGTACGATGCCGGAAAAGGGCACGTGAATTGTGGAACCGCTCTAAGCCCGCCTCCTCGCCACTTCCTCATACACCGCCGCATACTCCCGCGCCGGCTGTTCCCAGCTGTAATTCCGCGCCATTCCGTTGCGCATTAGCTTCGTCCAGCCTTCCTTGTCCTGAAACGCCGTCAGCGCCCGGTCGATGGCCTCCATCAACGCATGGGCGTTGTAGCCCTCGAATTTGAACCCCGTACCGGTTCTCTCCTCGGGATTCCACTCCTCGATGGTGTCGTCGAGGCCTCCGGTAGCGCGCACAATGGGCGCAGTCCCGTACTTGAGCGAGTAGATCTGATTCAGTCCGCACGGCTCGTATTTTGACGGCATCAGGAACATGTCAGACCCAGCCTCGATTTTGTGAGCTAAGGCGTCGTCGTAGCGAATCTGCACCGCAACGTGCGCCTTGTTCCAGAACGCCCAATCGCGAAAGAACTTCTCATAGATCGGTTCGCCCGTACCCAGCGCTACAACCACCGCTTCCCGATCGGCCAGCATGGGAGCGATCTGCTCAACCAGGTCGAAGCCCTTTTGCGTGGCAAACCGCGACACAATGCCGATGACCGGGGTGGTCTCCGGCACATTCTGCAGTCCAAATGCATGCAGCAGGTCGGCGCGGCACTCCTGCTTCCCCGCCAACTCCTCCGGAGTATAGTGCGCCGCCAGCTTTCCGTCCGTAGCGGGGTCCCACTTGCTGTAGTCCACGCCGTTCAGAATGCCGCGCAGGTCGGCCGCCCGCCCTAGCAGGACACTGTCAAGCTTCTCGCCAAACTCCGGTGTCTGAATCTCCTCGGCATATTTGCGGCTCACCGTGGTCAAAATGTCGGAGAAGACCAGTCCGCCTTTGAGAAAGTTGAAGTTGTCGAACTGCTCCACCTTGTCCATGGTGAAGACCTCCCACGGAAAGAGAAGCCGCTGGGTCGTCGCCGGCGGAAACCATCCCTGATAGCCGGCATTATGGATGGTCAGCACCACGCCGGCATGGGCCAGCATGGGGTCGAAGGAATAAACCGTGCGCAGGTAAATGGGAATCAGCGCGGTCTGCCAGTCGTGAACGTGAAACACCAGTGGAACGCCGAGTTGCTTGGTCGCCTCCAACACAGCCCGGCAGAAGGTCGCAAACCTTTCGGCGTTGTCTGGGTAATCTCCCCCTCGGGTCCCATAGAGCTCTTTCCGGTCAAACAGCTCCGGGCAATCCACAAAGTAGTACCGCACCCCCTCGCGTGTGCCCCCGTCCACGATTCCCACGAACCGGTTGTAATACTCGAAGGGGATCGTGATGGAGCGAACCGCATATTTCCATTCGTTCGCGAGGTGGGCCCGCACCACCGCGTACAGAGGCAGATAGACCGTCACCTCGTGCCCCAGCTTCACCAGTTCCGGCGGCAGCGCCCCCACCACATCGGCCAACCCGCCCGTCTTGGCAAAAGGGACACACTCCGAGGAAGCAAAGACAATGTGCATGATTCGTTCTCCATGACCGGGACGATCGAAAGCCTGAACCGTCAAATGCGCGGCCAAAGGGAAAGTCTACTACGCTCATCTTGAAGAACGCCGTTTCGCTTGACGCAACCAAACCCTCGATCCGCCCCTGTCTGGCTCCGGCAGTACCGTCTTTCGCGCACTTCGCAAAGGGTGGAAAGCCGCGCGCCCCGGCGATCTGCCAGGTCTGCCCATATCCTTCGTCTACCATCAAGGAAGCCCATGCCCACAAAACCCAAGCTCGGCCAGAATTTCCTCAACGACACTGACGCGATCCAGCGAATCGCCGCCTCGCTGGGCGATCTCTCCGGCCGCACGGTAGTGGAGATCGGCCCCGGCGCCGGAGCCATCACTGGAGCTCTGGCGGCCCGCGCCGCACACGTGATGGCAGTCGAGTTGGATTCAAACCTGGCTGCCCATTTACGAACGGAGTTCCCCTCTGATCGCGTGACAGTCATCAACCAGGATGTTCTGCACTTCGACTTTGCGGCAGCCTCAGCCTCGGCGGGCCAGCGCCTGCTTGTGGCCGGGAACCTGCCCTACGGCATCACCTCGCAGATTCTGCTCAGGCTGGCGGCCAGCCATGCGGTGCTCGATCGGGCGGTCCTCATGGTGCAGCGGGAGGTGGCCGACCGCATCGCCGCGCCTCCCGGATCCCGCGACTACGGCCTTCTTTCTGTCACCGTGCAGCTCTATGGATCAGCCGACAAGCTCTTCACCCTGCCGCCATCGGCCTTCACGCCCCCCCCCGACGTGTACTCCACGGTGTTTCGCTGGCGTCTGGCCCCGCGCATCGTGGAACTCGGCGTGGAAGAAGTCGGCTTTCTGCGCTTCATGCGCCAGGTTTTTGCGCAGAAGCGAAAGACCTTGGCCAATAATCTCCGCGCCGCAGGCTTTTCAGCGGAGGCCATCGCCGCTGGACTGACCGCGGCTCATATCCCCTCGCAGGCCCGATCCGAGGCACTCCCTATCGAGGCCTTTGCCGCCCTTTGGCGTAGCTTGCTGGCCGGCACTTCTCCCGGAGCATAACTTGATTCTCACGCCCCCGGTTGCGGCAAGGACCTTCTGACTCAGGAAGGTCCATACTCTTCGGCGCGATATCAGGGGACTTATTGAAACCCACAGACTGCTAACGGCACCGTAGATACCCAGGAATACTCCCGCTAAAAAGACACGCCGCGCTGCTTACAAGCCATGGAGAGTACTCACTTTCCAGCGCGCGGGTCGCTTGCATGGCGCAAGAGTCTTGCTTGCTGCAACTTTCGTGATATTGGTCCGACTCATCATCCCGCTTACGCTTCCACTAAGCATCCAGAGCTGGCCTCCAAAGGCCCCTCCCTGGGCGCTCTAAGTCGATTCGCGGGAATGCGGGGAACAGGTGGCTCCCAGATCGCAAGACGCCAGTTCTCAGCTTTGAAGGGCGCCAACATGAAGGTCTTAGGGATCAGTGGACTGGAAAACGCGGTACCTTTCAAGCAGGCCTCGTGGCCAGGCCTGGAAGAGCGTGAATACCGCATCACGCAGGGCATGGACGCTGCTGCCGCCTTGGTTGTCGACGGGCGGCTGGTGGCCGCCGCTGAACAGGAACGCTTTAGCGGGAAGAAACACACCGGTGATTTTCCCATCGACGCCATTCGCTTCTGCCTGGCAGAGGGCGGCATTTCGATTGATGAAATCGACGAAATAGCTCATGGATTCAACTACGCTCCTTTCCGCGACCTTTACCTGAGGGACGATCTCTCCGCTGCACTCTACACGCAGGTCTTCTCAAGAGAAGCATTGCTGGCCCAGGTTCGCCGCGACCTTCCTGGATTCCCTGAGGAAAGGGTCTTCCAGGTCGGGCATCACCTGACCCACGCTGCCAGCGCCGCCTTTACCTCCGGGTGGGACGAATGCCTCACGGTGGTCAACGACGCAATGGGCGAGGTGGAAAGCCTCACCGCTTACCACTTCCGTGACGGCGAGTTGAAGAAACTCCGGTCGATCAGCGCCAACGACTCCATCGGCATTCTCTACTCTCTGGTCACGCTCCACTTGGGCTTCGATTTCAATTCAGACGAATACAAGATCATGGGGCTTGCGCCCTACGGCAATCCGGAGCGTTTCCGGCCCTTCTTCCAGAGCGTTTTGGAGCTGCGCGACGACGGCACGATCCGCATCCCGATTCTCCACTTGAACCGCTCCCGCGAAGAGCGCGAGAACTACACCGCGACCCGCGCCTATCTCGACGAGCACCTTATCCCGCGCCGTCTTCCCAACGCCCCCGTAACCTCAGTGCACGAGGACGTGGCCGCAGCCCTCCAGGAGTGCCTGGAGAACGCTGTATTCCACATTTACGGGCACTTCTCCAAGCAAGCCGGCCTGCGCCGTCTCGCCCTGGCAGGCGGAGTAGCCCTCAATTGCACCGCAAATGGCAAGCTGGTCAGTTCCGGCCTTTTTGACGAAGTTTACGTCCAGCCCGTCGCCGGCGACGATGGCACGGCCCTTGGAGCCGCGCTCTACCGGACATCGCTGGCGCAGGATGTTCCCAACCGCCGCATGGCTGTCCCATTGATGGGCCCTCAATACAGCGAGCCTCAGGTTGAGGCGGCGCTGCGCCGCTTCGAGGGCAAGGCGCATTGGCAGCGCTTCGATTCCCTCGAAGCCGTCTGCCAGTCTGCCGCCAAGCTGATTGCCGAGGGACGAGTCATCGCCTGGTATCGCGGGCGGATGGAGTATGGTCCGCGCGCCTTGGGAAATCGCAGCATTCTGGCCGATCCGGGCCATCCGGAGATGCGCGACCGGATCAATTCAATGGTAAAGAAGCGCGAAGCCTTCCGGCCCTTTGCGCCAGCCTGTGCGGCTGAAGAGGCGCACCGCTGGTTCAATGTGGCTCCCGGCACGCAAATGCCTTACATGATCAGCGTGGTCGATGTGCGCCCCGAGGTCCAGGCGCTGCTGCCCGCCATTACGCATGTAAACGGCTCGGCCCGGTTGCAGACCGTCTCGGCCAGCGACAATCCGGATTTTCATACGCTTCTTCAGGCCGTGGGGGACGCCACGGGCCGCCGCATGGTGCTGAACACCAGCTTCAATGTCAAAGGTCAACCCATTGTCAACACGCCAGACGAGGCCATTGAGACTTTCCTCGGAACTGGCATCGAGTTTCTGTTTCTGGAGAACTACCTTGTTACTCGCTGACCTGCAAGACCTAACTCAATCCGAAGCAGCCGATCCGCTCCACGAGACAATCGCCGCGCTCTTCGCGGCCCAGGCTGCACACACGCCGGAGGCGATCGCGCTGGTGGCCGACGACCGCGCACTGAGCTACCGTGAGGTCGATGAGCAAGCCAATCGCCTCGCGCGACATCTCCAAACCCTTGGCGTCGGGCCTGAGACCCTGGTCGGCGTGGCCATGGGCCGCTCCGAAGCGGTCGTGATCAGCCTGCTGGCGATCCTGAAAGCCGGCGGAGCTTACGTCCCTCTGGACCCCAGTTTTCCCAAAGAGCGCCTTGCCTGGATGATCGAAGACTCTGAAATGCAGGTCATCCTCACCACGGCCGCCTTGCGCGGTCAGCTTCCGCCCAACGCCAGCCACATCGTCGAGGTGGATTCCCAAGCCTCAAACCTTGCGCTCTACAGTTCCCATGCCGTGGCCTCCAAGGCTACCGGTCGCAACCTGGCATATGTGATGTACACCTCGGGTTCCACCGGAAAACCCAAGGGCGTGATGATCGAGAACCGCAACGTCGTGAACTTTTTTGCCGGCATGGACGAAGCCCTCGGCGCCGCTCCCGGAGTATGGCTGGCGGTAACCAGCATCTCCTTTGACATCTCGGTTCTGGAACTGCTCTGGACCCTGACCCGCGGGTTCAAAGTCGTGGTCCACGGCGATGGGGGAATGGACACGATTGCCGATGAAATCCATCGCAATGAAGTAACCCATCTGCAGATGACGCCCTCCCTGGCGCGCATGTTGACGCTGGATTTGCGCGCATTCGCGTCTCTGGGAAGGCTGAAGTACTTGCTGTTGGGAGGAGAAGCCGTTCCCGCTTCGCTCGTCCGCAAGGTAAACCGTGTCTTTGTCGGTCAGATCTACAACATGTACGGGCCAACGGAAACCACCATCTGGTCAACCACTTATCGCGTTGAGGAGCCGGGCAACACCATTCCCATCGGCCGCCCCATCGTCAACACCCAGATCCACCTGTTGGATTCCAACCTGAATCCTGTCTCGGAGGGAGAGATCGGAGAACTGTTTATCGGCGGAGACGGCGTAGCCCGCGGCTATTGGAAGCGTCCCGACCTTACCTCCGGGCGATTCCTCGCCCTTCCGTCTCTCTCTTTGAGCCCCATTTATCGCACCGGCGACCTGGCGCGTGTTTTGACGGATGGAAACATCGAATTTCTGGGACGTGCCGATTTTCAGGTCAAGATTCGCGGACATCGCATTGAACTGGGCGAGATTGAAGCTCTGTTGGAGCAATGCCCCGGCGTTCGGCAAGCCGTCGTGGTGGTGCGGGAGGACAAGGTCGACGATATGCGGCTCGCTGCGTATCTCGTGGCTGACGCCACTGGGCCGGAATCCACAACCGCCTTGCGCATGGCGCTGGCGTCGAAGCTCCCTGAGTATATGATCCCAGCGGCCTTTGCATTCCTGGATGAGTTGCCTCTCACAGACAATGGGAAGGTCGATCGCAAAGCCCTGCTCAAAATTCCTCTGCCCAGCCCCACAATGAACGCCGTGGTCAGCCGGCCGGCAAGTGAGATCGAATTGATCGTCGCAGCCGCCTGGCAGGACGCGCTGGGCGTCACAAGCGTCGGCTTTGACGAAAACTTCTTTGACCTTGGGGCGCACTCGCTTACAGTTGCCGAGGTCCAGGCGCGGCTGCAGGAGGTATTGGGGCGCGAGATACCGATCCTCGATTTGTTTCAATACTCAACTGTGAGTACACTGGCCATGCACCTTCCAGGAACCAAGAAACCCGCTCAGGCTTCAGACCGGGCACTGCGCCGGCGAATGGCCAGACTGAGCTAAAGGTACTCGATGAACCCCACCGCAATTGCGATCGTCGGCATGGCGGGGCGATTTCCCGGCGCGCGGAATATAAGGGAGTTCTGGCGAAACCTGCACGACGGTGTGGAATCGATCCGCGACCTCTCCGACAGGGAACTGATCGGCGCGGGCGTGACGCCCGAGGAGTTATCCAGCCCGGACTACGTCAAAAGAGCCTCCATCCTGGACGATGTGTCGCTGTTCGACGCCTCCTTTTTTGGGCTGAATCCCAGGGACGCCTCCATAATGGACCCGCAGCACCGGCATTTCCTTGAGTGCGCATGGGAGGCTCTAGAAGACGCCGGTCACCCTCCGCATGGCTTCCCAGGTTCCATCGGAGTCTTTGCCGGCTCGGGCATGAACTCCTACCTCATCCACAATTTGCTGGCCAATCGCCGCCTGCTTGAATCGACCGGCATGTTCCAGTTGAAGCAGACCGGCAACGACAAGGACGTGCTGACCACGCGTGTCTCTTACCAGCTTGACCTTCGCGGGCCGAGCATTAATGTGCAAACGGCGTGCTCCACCTCCCTTGTCGCGGTTCATCTGGCCTGCCAGAGCCTGCTCAATCACGAGTGCGACATGGCGTTGGCGGGCGGAGTAACCATCGAAATTCCGCATGGGCGCGGATACATCTATCGCGAAGGCGAGATTCTCTCGCGCGACGGCCGATGCCGGGCATTCGACGCGACCTCCAGCGGTACGGTCTTTGGCAGCGGCGTGGGACTGGTGGCTCTGCGCCGCCTGGACGATGCTCTTGAGGACCGCGACAGCATCCGCGCCGTCATTCTGGGCTCTGCCATCAACAACGATGGCGCCCGCAAGGTCGGCTACCTGGCGCCCAGCGTCGACGGTCAAGCAGAAGTCATTGCAGAAGCACTGGATTTCGCCGGAGTCAGCGCCGGGGATATTTCTTATGTCGAGACACACGGTACAGGCACTTCAGTGGGCGATCCGATCGAAATCCGGGCACTCACCCAGGCCTTCCGCCAGACCAGCGCCCAAGCCGGGACCTGCGGACTCGGGTCCCTGAAAACCAGCATCGGCCATCTTGACGCAGCGGCTGGCGTAGCCAGCTTGATCAAGGTCGTACTGGCGCTGGAGCACGGCCAGATTCCCGCCAGCCTGCATTTTCAGAGTCTGAACCCGCACATCGAATTGAAGGGTAGTCCGTTCTTCATCAACAGCCGGCTCACCGACTGGCCTACTACTGCCTCGCCCCGGCGCGCCGGCGTCACCTCGCTGGGCATCGGAGGCACCAATGCGCACGTGGTGCTGGAAGAGGCGCCGCAAGTCGCCCGGCCCGTCGAGCACAGGCCCTACCAGTTGCTGACGATTTCAGCCAAGACCGAGGAAGCTTGCGAAAGTGGCTTTGCCCAGCTCGCCAACCATCTCCAGGAGCACCCGGAGCTGCGCCTGAGCGACGCAGCCTTCACCACCCAACTCGGCAGGCAGGCCTTCCCCTACCGCCGCGTCCACTTGGTTGAAGACAACCGGGAAGCCGTGCTTGCCCTGGGCCGCCAAAGCCCCAAGCAGTTCGCTTCTGGCCTGGCCCCCAAGACCGCGCCCACGGTGGCGTTCATGTTTTCAGGGCAAGGCGCCCAATACGCAAACATGGGGCGCGAGATCTATCGCAACGAGCCGGTTTTTCGCGACACTCTCGATCTCTGCGCCCGCCACCTGCGGCCATCCCTGGGAATCGATCTTTGCCGTGCGCTCTACCCATCGGAAGAAGAAACGGGCGCAGCCGCCGAGAAGCTCAACCAGACGTGGCTCACGCAACCGGCGCTTTTCTCCATCGAATACGCGCTGTCCCGCTGGTGGATGTCATTGGGCATCGAGCCGGCTGCCATGGTGGGCCATAGCATCGGCGAATACGTGGCCGCCTGCCTGGCGGGTGTTTTCACGCTTGAAGATGCGCTCGCGATCACGGCCTTCCGCGGGCAGCTCATGTACAGCCAGCCCGCCGGTTCCATGCTCGCGGTGCCGCTCCCTTGCGCCGAAGTTGCCCTATTCGGCAGCCTCTCCCTGGCCGCAGTCAATCATCCCCGCCAATGCGTTCTCTCAGGCCCAGACGATGAAATTGACGCCCTGGAGAAAGAGCTGGAGAAGCAGTCGGTAGCCTGCCGGCGCCTGTATACCTCACATGCGTTTCACTCCGCTATGATGGACCCCATTCTCAGCGCCTTCGAGGAGCGGCTGCGGAGCATCCCCATGCGAGCCCCACGGATTCCCTTTCTTTCCAATGTGAGCGGAACGTGGATCAAGGCGGAAGAAGCCACGGACCCGGCCTATTGGGCCCGCCATCTTCGTCAAACCGTGCGCTTCTCCGATTCCCTGGCTGAATTGCTCGCCACTCCCAACCAGGTCCTTCTTGAAGTGGGACCGGGAAACACGCTCGCTTCCCTTGCCCGGCAACAGTCCAGCAGCACGGCAACGATATTCCAGTCGCTTCCGCATCCCCGCGAAAAGGACCCGGATCTTGGCTTTGCGCTGCACACGCTGGGGCAAATCTGGGTTGCCGGGGGAGGCGTCAACTGGGCGGCGCTTCATTCTCCCGATTCCGTTCGACGGATATCGCTCCCCACCTACGCTTTTGACCACCGCAGTTTCTGGATCGAACCAGATGCTGCGCAGCCTGCTGCCTTGATTGCAGCGGCGTCGGCCCTGAAAGGCGACACGGATGGGTGGTTCTATCGCCGTGGCTGGAAACCCGCCCCGGCAGCGCCTGCCGCGGTGCGCGCGACAGACGGTTGGATGGTCTTCGCCGACTCGCTCGGTTTGGGTGATCGGATTGTCAAGACTCTCAGAGAAAGCGGCGTAAATGTAATTCGGGTAACCGCAGGCTCCGCTTATCGGCGTTCTGCAAAAGGCGAATTTACTGTACGCGCGGGAGTTCGCGAAGACTACGATGCGCTGGTCGCGGATGCAGTCCTGTGCGGCTCTTCTCCCAGAAAAATCGTGCACCTTTGGTCCGTGACTCCTGAAACAGCAAAGACTCCGCTCGACGAAACGCTGGAGCAGAGCTTCTTCAGCCCCCTTTATCTAGCGCAGTCGCTGGCCGGCCAGGACATTGCGAATGTCGAGATTTCGCTGGTCTCCAATCGCATGCAGCAGGTCCAGGAAGAAGCTGTCGGCGACCCGGCTCACGCCATGCTGCTGGGTCCGGCGCGAGTCATTCCCAAGGAATTGCCAGGCATCGTCTGCCGCAGCATCGATGTAGATCTGGCAAAGGAACAGACCAAAGAGTGCGCGTCCCAGATCATCGCTGAGATGTGCTCCATCCCGGAAAATGCCGCAGTGGCCTACCGGCGGAGCGAAAGGTACATCGAGACCCTGGACCGCCTCAGCCTGGCCGACGCTCCACGGCGCGACAGCCTGGAGCGCGGCGGCGTGTATCTGATTACCGGCGGGCTAGGTGGTCTGGGACTGACAATCGCAGAGTATCTGGCGCGTGAATTCGGCGCGCGCCTGATTCTGCTGAGTCGCACCGCACTCCCACCCCAGGAGCAATGGGAAGCGGCTCTCACTGACTCGCGGCAAACCGAAACCAGCAAGCAGATGCTGCGCAAGCTGATTGAAATTCAGTCGCACGCCGCAGGTCTGCTGGTTGCCCAGGCCGACGTGGCAAATCTGCAGCAAGTGCGCGCCGCCGTGGCCCTTGGCCGAGAGCGCTTTGGGAAAATTGATGGTGTTCTGCATCTCGCCGGAGTGATCGAAGACGCGCCCCTGCTCTTGAAATCCAGAGAAAGCGCCTGCCGGGTTCTTGATCCCAAGGTGCGTGGAACGCTGGTGCTGGAAGAGGCACTGCGTGGCGCGCCGCTCAGTTGCTTTGTTCTCTTCTCGTCCATCAGTTCCCTGTTTCCGCCCGCCGGACAGGTCGACTACGCGGCCGCCAACGCCTTCCTCGACGCCTTCGCGCTGAGCCGCGGCGAACCGGTGCTGGCCATCGATTGGGGCGCCTGGCAGCAAGTTGGCATGGGCGCGCGCTCCAATTCCCCTCATCCGCTACTGGACCAGCGGCTGGCGGAATCGCCGCGTGAAATTGCCTACTCAAGCCAGTTCTCCCAACAGCGGCAGTGGCTGGTTGCCGAGCACAGGTTCAAGTCTGGCCAGGCACTGGTGCCGGGGACGGGCTACCTGGAAATGGCGGCCGCTGCCTTTGCCCGCGGCCCCTTCCGGAGCTCGGTCGAATTCGAAAATGTATTCTTCCTTGCCCCGCTTCTCTTCGATGGCAACGAATCGAGAGAGGTACGCGTTCAGCTCTGGCGCGAATCCGGCGCAAGAGGCGGCCAGGGGGCCTTTCACTTTTCGGTGGTTGCGCAGGCCGGCGAGTGGAGAGAATACTCCACCGGGAGCATCGGGCCCTGTGCGGCAAAACCCGCGGCAGCGGTAGACCGGGCGGCGATCTCCGCGCGTTGCCAACTCCAGACAATCCACTTCGACGAGCAGCACCGGACCCGCCAGGAAGAATACTTCGACTTCGGCCCGCGCTGGCGCTGCCTCCAGCGTTTGCAGACCGGCGCGCAAGAGGGCTTGGCCGAGCTGGAACTGAACCCGGATTTTGCCGCCGATTGTTCCGAGTTCCGCATGCACCCCGCGCTGCTGGATCTGGCTACCGGCTGCGCGCTCTACCTGATCGACGGCTACGAGTCCTCCAGAGACCTGTACCTTCCGGCGTCTTACAGGCGGATGCGCCTCTACCGCCCGCTTCCCGCGAAGCTATTCAGCCACATTCGTCCCCGGACGGAGAATTCGGCGCTTGGCGAAGTGCAGAGCTTCGATCTGACGCTTTTCGATGAGCAGGGAGAGGTATTGGCGGAAATTGAAGGATTTGCCATGCGCCGCATGAGCAACCTGGCCATCGCAGCTGGTGAGAAGAAGTGGGAGCGCGATACGGCGTTGTCAGCCACCGTGCCCCTAATTGCAGCCAGCGAGCCCGCCGGAATTCCTCCAATCGAAGGTATCCGGGCTTTCACCCGAATTCTCCAGGCCAGGACACCCAGCCTGGTGGTCGCCGCCGCGCAAGCCTTGCAAGACGCAAGCCCGCGCACGCACTTCGTTCCGCAACAGCCCAGCAGCAGCGCAAGGCCGGATGAAGATGTGGAAAGCGCCATCGCCGGCTGGTGGCGGGAACTGCTGGGGGTAGAAAGAATTGGGCCGAACGACGACTTCTTCAGTTTGGGTGGCCACTCCCTGGTTGGTGTGCGCCTTTTTGCAAAGATCAAGAAGGCCTATGGCGTAGACCTCGAGCTCGCTGTGCTGTTTGAGTCTCGAACGGTGCGTCAACTCGCGGATGCAATCCGCAAGTCCCTGGGAAACGAAAGCACCGAAGCGAAGACCTGGCCATCGCTGGTTCCCATTCAGCCCAAGGGTTCGCGAATTCCACTGTTTTGCGTTCATGCCATCGGAGGAGACGTCCTCTTCTATGAGCAACTAGCCCGCGCTCTTGGTCCCGACCAGCCCTTCTACGCCTTCCAGTCTCCGCTGGTCTATGAGCCGGAGATTCGCGAGACCAGCCTCGAAGAACTGGCGTCGATCTACGTCCGCGACCTTCAATCGTTTCTCCCCAAGGGGCCCTATCTGCTGGGAGGCGCTTCCTTTGGCGGGCTGGTCGCTTTTGAGATGGCGCGGCAGCTCCTATCGCAAGGGGTGAAACCGGAGTTGCTGGTTCTGTTCGACACCGCCGTTCCGGGAAATGAGCAACTGCTGGGCGCCAGGGACAAGGTCGCGCGGCTCTTGTGGAGATTCCAGAACGAGGGAACTCAGTATCTGCTGCAAAAGGCCGGAGAAAAAAGCGAATACTGGAGAATGCGGGTTCATCGCCGCGCTCAGGCCCTGGCCAGCAAAGCGTACAAGCTTCTGGGACGCGATCTTCCGCCCAGCCTTCGCTATTTCCAGATGGAAGAGGCGCATTGGCGAGCCCTGCGGCGTTACACATTCAAACCGTATGGTGGCCAGATCACGCTGATGCGCGCCGTTGACCGAGGCCCTGAAGCGCTGGGGAAACGGGAAGATCCTTCGCTGGGATGGACGGCATTGGCAGGCGGTGGCCTGAAGATTCACGACGTCCCCACCGGACACATGCACATGCTCTTTGAGCCCTACGTGCAGTCGTTCGTCGAGTTGCTCAGGAAGATTCTGCCGTCGTAAGGCCAGCAATTTCATAAGTTCAAGAAAGAACCGGCTCGTCGACAGCCTTTGGAAACCACTTTACCGGCCTGCCGGGCAGAGGTGCTGTCAAAGCCAGCAAAGGCCGGGCCTCCCACATGCGCAGCACGGAGCCGGCCGCACTTTCCGCCATTACGGCGACACGATGCCCGGCATGTTCGAGCAGGCAAAAGCGCCAGTGCTCTGCCTTGTCGTTCAGGCATGGGTCCAGTTCCAGGCGGATTCCCTCTTTGCAGCCAAACAGAAAAGAGAATTTGCTTAGAGGTAAAGACAGCCCCATGCCGCGCGCCTTGATGTAGGACTCCTTGAGCGTCCATAGCGACAGGGCGCGGTCAGCTTTGTCCGCACCGGCCAGGGCTTCCAGTTGTGCCAGTTCCTGCGGCGAGAATACTCCCGGAGCCAGTTCGACGATCTGCTCTGCGCGCTCTAGAGATTCCACGTCCACACCCACTTCAGCCCCTTCGGCGATGAGACAAACCACCAGGCCCAACGAGTTCGCGAGATTGAAGTGCAGGCCAGAGGCAGGTTCGGTGGCAGGCTTGCCAAATTCGTTGCAAGAAAATCGCCAGGCTTCCGGTAGAGTCGCGCCATGGCGAGAAAGCGCGGTTCGCACCAGGGCGCGCGTGGCAAGATATTCGCGCCGGTTGCGCTCGAAACGAAATTTCTGCCAGCGTGCCCGCTCGCCCTCAGAGAGCAGCGATGCGCAGGCCTCGGCGATTCCATCCGTTAGAAGATCGTCTGGATAAGCGAACCAGAGGTCCAGCGGTTTCTTGTCCATCTTCGTGAGTCCATCCAGTAGCTCGGAAGTTTCCGCCTGCATCAGAAAAACATAGCATTTTGGGCGATGAAGCAGCGTTCGACCCCACGCTGGGTAATCCACACTTACGCTTTTCTTCTGGCGCAAGGGGGGAAATACCGGCCCTCAACGAGTCTTACTTATTGCGACGCTCTCCGCTCACGAAAGAAACTGCGCAGCAACTCCGCCGATTCTTCGCTGAGAATCCCCTGCTCCATTTGCATCTGGTGGTTGAGCCGCGGGTGGTTGAGCACCGCGAGAACCGATCCGGCCGCGCCCGCCTTGGGATCGGCAGCAGCAAAGACAAGCCGGTCCAGCCGTGCATGAATCATCGCCCCCGCACACATGGCGCAGGGCTCCAGCGTGACGTAGAGCGTGCAGTTCAGCAGCCGGTAGTTGCCCAGCACCGTGGCCGCCGCGCGCATGGCGACAATCTCAGCGTGCGCCGTCGGGTCAAGATCGCGCAGCACGCGATTCTGCCCGGACGCGATAATGGCGCCCTCGCGCACCACGACAGCGCCAATGGGCACTTCGCCCCCCTCCGCGGCGAGGCGGGCTTCTGCGAGAGCGGCTTGCATGAAATCGAGATCGGCAGTCATCTTCACAATGCTAGCGCGGCCGGTTGCTGCTGCGTCATACAGTGCAGCGTGCCCAGGCCCCAGACAAGATCCACCGCGTGAATGCCGATGACTTCCCGCTCAGGAAACACCTCGGCCAGTATGTTCAGCGCCACGCGGTCATTGGGATCGTGAAAGGTGGGAACCAGAACCAGGTTGTTTGCAAGATAGAAGTTCGCATAACTCGCTGGCAGCCGTTGTCCGCGGAAGACCACTGGACGCGGAAGCGGCAGTTCGACCAGGGTGAACTGCTTGCCGTCCATCGTACGCGCTGCCTTCAGGCGTTGAAGATTCTCGGCTAGCGGCTCATGGTTGGCATCGCACCTGTCCGGCTCAACCGCAGTCACAATCGTCGCCGGACCCACGAAGCGGGAGATATCATCTACGTGTCCATGCGTATCATCGCCAGCTACGCCACGGTTCAGCCAGATCACCTGATCCATACCGAGAAACTCAGAGAAAGCCCGCTCCAGTTGTGCGCGGCTGACACCGGGATTGCGCTGCTGCACCTCGCTCAGCAAGCACTCCTCTGTGGTCAGCAAAATCCCCGCGCCATTGGTGTCGATGGAACCGCCTTCCAGCACCAGGCGATGCTTCGCGCCGTTCTCCATCTCAACCGTTGGCTGCCATTCCGGCAATCCGAGCAGCGCAGCCACGTGGCTCGGCACAAGGTCGTCGAGGCGCCAGTCGTCGTACTTGGCCCAGGCATTGAAGCGCCAGTTGGTGATGGCGACCCGGCCCTCCGCATTGCGAACAAAGATTGGCCCCGAGTCGCGGGTCCACACGCGGTCTGTAGGCCAAATGTGAAAGCGCACCTGATCCAGATTCGCACCGGCCCGCTCCAGGATGCCGCTGGCGCGCTGCTCAGCCCTGGCATCGTCCACAAGAATATGCACTAGTTCCCGCGCGGAGAGCAGGCGCACGATCTCCGCATAGACCCAAGGGATGGTCTGAAATTTGCCCGGCCAATCCTCGGGATTGTGCGGCCAGGCAAGCCAGGTGGCCTCGTGACGTTCCCATTCGGCGGGCATGCGGTAACCCAGTTCGCGCGGCGTTTCAATCATGGATAAAGGTCTCTGTGCGTTCCGTCCGGCTAGGTGAAGATTCGAATATCGTCAAAGCAGCCGCGATTCCTTCGACTTCGCTGAGCTTCGCGCCCTATGAACAAATCTCCCCGTTTTGTTTCGCAGCGCCCCTACGGGGCGCAAGCACTTCTTTTCCCCTATCCCAGGGCTGCGCTTCGCTTGCCCTGGGCTATTCTCACGCCGCCCCTCCGGGGCGCATCCCGGCTCAATTCGTTCATTTCGACCGGAACGCGCCGATGCGCGTCAGTTTGTTCCGAACCATAACCGCTATTACTTGGGATCTCCGTCCACTGCCCACGCATTCACCGGGTCGATAAACCGCTGTGTAATGGGCGCATAAGCGTCAATGCGGCGGTCGCGCAGGAACGGCCAGTTGCGGCGCGTGTCCTCGATCAGACCCAGGTCGATCTCGCCGATCAGAATCTCCTCCTTATCGTGCGAGGCTTTGGCGACGACGCGGCCAAAGGGATCGGCCAGGAAGCTGCCGCCCCAGAACTCCAGGCCGGGCCCGTCGGCGCGATTGCCTTCGATGTCGCCGTGCTCGACTCCCACACGGTTCACGCCGGCCACAAAGACGCCGTTGGCGATGGCGTGGGCGCGCTGAATGGTCTGCCAGGCATCGTACTGAGCCGCGCCAAACTCCTGCTTTTCCGCCGGATGCCAGCCGATGGCGGTGGGGTAAAACAGCACTTCCGCTCCCTGAAGGGCCGTAATCCGTGCCCCTTCGGGAAACCATTGATCCCAGCAGACCAGCGTGCCTACACGGCCAAAAGCTGTCTCCACGGCTTGAAAGCCCAGGTCGCCGGGCGTGAAGTAGTACTTTTCGTAGTAGAGCGGATCGTCGGGAATGTGCATCTTGCGGTAGACGCCGGCAATGGCTCCATCGGCATTCAGCGTGACCGCCGTGTTGTGATAAAGCCCCGGCGCGCGGCGCTCAAACAGCGAGGCAATGATCGCCACGCGGGCTTCGCGCGCCACTTCGGCAAGCTTGGCCGTCGACGGCCCAGGGATGGCTTCAGCCAGATCGAAGAGCCGTGTATCTTCTCGCTGGCAGAAGTACTGCGCGCGAAAAAGCTCCGGCAGGCAGACGATGTTCGCGCCCTGCCGCGCGGCCTCACGGATGTGCTCGACCGCTGAGGTGAAGTTGGCCTCCGGGTCCGCGCTCATGCGCATCTGCACGAGCCCCACTTTGTACTTGCGTGTGTTCTCCATCATGCGCCGGAAAGCCTCCGCGGAATCTCTGAATCACTATGATTGACCCGGTCCGTAAGTATTGGAACGGAATAGAAATAACCGACCGCAGATCCTTCAACTCTCCACCCCCAAACTGAAGTACGTTTGGGGCCCGTTCGCTCAGGATGACGGCAAGAAAAAGTTGCAACAATTCAGAGCTGGATCAATAACAAAGTTGTAGCAAAGCCAACCCCGCTTCAGCGGAATTGGCCTCAAAGGTCCGCTGCTTGCAATGCCTACTCTTCGAGAATCAGCACTGCGGCCGCGATGGTAGTGGTCCAAAGCCCGCGCTTGTCGCCCACCGCCGATTGCGTCACGTTGCTGGTGCGGACGATCTTGTTGGAGATGCGGTAGATCTCCTTTTTCTCATCCCAGCTCTTGTCTGGATCGAAATCCACATCCAGCGTGGTGGCGAGCATCTCGGCAGCCAGTTCCTCGGCATATTCGCCTGCCTGATCCTCGGTCTCGCCAAAGCTGTGATGCTCACTCAAATAACCATAGGTATTGCGGTCGGCGGGGATCGCCACGCCAATGCTCGAAACCAGCAGCCGATGCGCTTCGCGGGTGGAATTCTCCGCGATCACCGCAAACACCACCTCGCCCGGACTCAGGTACTTCAGACCTTGCTTGCGGGTGATGACTTTGCACTGCGGCGGGAAAATGGATGAAACGCGCACCAGGTTCTGCGAAGCGATTCCCGCATCCCGAAGGGCCAGCTCAAAGGAGGTCAAGCGCTCCTTATGTTTCCCTACGCCCTTGGTGAAGAAAATCCTCTTCGGCACCATGCTTTTTCCCAATTTCTATGTGCCCTCCGTGGTTTGAACATGCCGCTCTATGTTGAACGTTCCCGCATGAGTTTATCGCATCCAGGTGGCCAGGAACAGAACCGTCCGCGTTTTTGCGGGGACATTCAGGAGCACCTGATCCCAGCGTTTCCAGACGTGCACCCGATCCTGGAGCGAAACCAAGTCCCCGTAGCCTCGTTCGCCCCGTGCAGGAGCGCCGCCCTCTGAGGGTCGCGGCGACTTGAATGCCTCGGCTTCGGGCTAGATCGACTCTGGGTCCGCTAAAGTCCAATTCTCTGCCACAGGGGCTGATTTCAACGATTTCCGATTCGGGATTCAAGAAGCGGATTGCCGCGTCGAAACCCAGGGAGGCGGGCCAAATCGCGACCGGCGGAGGAGAGCGCACCGGCCGCGCGCAATCTTCAAGGCGCCCAATTCCGCACGTTCCTCGACGTTGACTCACATTCCTGCAAGGTATCTGCGATATGATAAGGTGTTTTGCCATCGATTGGCCGCCAGAGCGGGCCAAATGAGATTTCAGAGGGTGTTTGAGTACTATGAGTGAGAAGCGCTGGGTTTTATTGATTGCAAGCGAGGTCGGGCGTACGGATTCCGTTTCCGACCGTGCGATGGAACGTCTGGTGGATGCCATTTCCGATGAGGGCTACGAGGTCGTCCGCACTACATCGCCAGAAGACGGGCTCTCGCTGGTCACCTCCGACCCCAGCTACTCCGCCATCCTGCTGGACTGGGACCTGGAGGCCAACTCACAGTTCGAAGAGCGCGCCGCGCTGGACATCATTCGCGGTGTTCGCCACCGCAATAAAAGGGTTCCGATCTTTCTGATTGCCGACCGCACGCTGGTCTCCGAACTCCCCCTCGAAGTGATCAAGCAGGTATACGAGTACATCCACCTGTTTGGAGACACGCCCGCTTTCATCGCTTCGCGTCTCGATACGGCCATCGAGCGCTACCACGAGCAACTGCTGCCGCCTTATTTTCGCGAGTTGCTGAAGTACAACGACCAATCCGCCTACTCCTGGGACGCCCCCGGCCACATGGGCGGCGTGGCGTTTCTCAAGCACCCGGTGGGCCAGGAGTTTCACCGCTTTTTCGGGGAAAACCTGCTGCGCTCGGATCTGGGCATCTCATCGGCGCCGCTCGGCTCCTGGCTCGATCACATTGGCCCTCCAGGCGACTCCGAACGGAACGCAGCCCGCATCTTCGGCGCGGATTGGACGTTCTATGTGTTGGGTGGCTCCAGCACGTCCAACCAGATCGTCGGTCACGGAGTGATCGCCCAGGACGATATCGTTCTGGCAGACGCCAACTGCCACAAATCGATCTGCCATGCACTGACCGTCACCGGCGCCCGCCCTGTCTACTTCAAGCCGACGCGCAATGGGTACGGCATGATTGGCCTGGTGCCTCTGACGCGCTTTTCTCCGCAATCCATTCAGGAAATCATCGCCCGCAGTCCCTTCGCCGCCGGAGCCCGCTCCCCGCTGCCCACCTACGCCGTGGTCACCAATTCCACCTACGACGGCCTCTGCTACAACGTGGATCAAGTCGTTGAGCAGCTTGGCCGCTCTGTGGCCCGCATACACTTCGACGAGGCGTGGTACGCCTATGCAAAGTTCCATCCCATCTACCACGGACGCTATGCCATGGGTGTGCCTGAGGAGATGCCGGATCGCCCCACCATTTTCTCCGTGCAGTCCACTCACAAGATGCTGGCCGCGTTCTCCATGGGCTCAATGATCCACGTCAAGCTCTCCGAGCGCGGCGCCCTGGACTTCGATCAGTTCAACGAATCGTTCATGATGCATGGCACCACCTCGCCCTTCTATCCGCTGATCGCCTCGCTCGACGTTGCGGCAGCCATGATGGACGAGCCGGCAGGCCCCACGCTGATGGACGAGACGCTGGCGGACGCGATCAGCTTCCGCCAGGCCATGAGTTCTGTGGCACATCGCCTGCGCGTCGAATCCGAAAACGGGGAGGGATGGTTCTTCGGTATCTACCAACCCGAAAAAGTCACCGATCCCAAGACAGGTGAAACGATCCTGTTCGAAGAGGCCGAAGACGAACTTCTGGCTTCTGAACCCAGCTGCTGGACTCTGAAGCGTGGCGACGATTGGCATGGCTACCAGGACAGCGACTCACCCGACGACTACTGCATGCTCGACCCCACCAAGGTCACCATCCTGACGCCCGGCGTGAACGCGCAGGGCGCCATGAGCGATTGGGGTATTCCCGCCGCTATCCTCACCGAGTTTCTAGACTCGCGCCGCGTCGAGATTGCCCGCACCGGCGACTACACCGTTCTCGTGCTCTTCTCCGTTGGTACCTCGAAGGGCAAGTGGGGCAGCCTGCTGGAGAACCTCTTCGAATTCAAACGCCTCTATGACTCCGAAGCGCCGCTCGTTGAAGCACTCCCGGAGTTGGTGCAGAAATTCCCGGCCCGCTATCGCGATCTGTCGCTGAAGGAACTCTCGGACGAGATGCACCAGGCGATGATCGACCTTCGGCTGGCCGATCTGGTGAACGCAGCATGCGACGAGGATTTCGATCCGATCCTGACCCCGGCGCAGACCTACCAGAAGCTTGTCCGCCAGGAGACGGAGTCGATCCCTTTCCGGGAGATGACCGGCCGCATTGCCGCGGTCATGCTTGTGCCCTATCCTCCGGGCATCCCCATGTCGATGCCCGGCGAGCGCCTTGGCGGCCCAGAGTCGCCGGTGATCAAGCTCCTGCTGGCCATGGAGGAGTTCGGCCAGCGATTCCCCGGCTTCGAACGCGAGGTGCATGGCATCGAGGTCGATAGCGACGGCAAATACTGGATGCGCGCTGTGAACGAAGAACCGGCGAAGGGTCCTGCGCCGGCTTAATCGGCAGGGAGCCGAGGCGACCATTCTGCCTTCAATCGTTCGCCAAGACAGAAGTGGGTGCCCCACACGCACAGGGGCCTCCCGCATGGGGAGGCCCTGAAGTTTTTCCCGCTGAACTGCTTTACCGCGGACGCAACGCTTTGATTGCCGCAGGCAGGCGCTCTTCGATCAGCCGTGCGTGCTCGGCCGCAATGCCGCCCAAGTATGCTGGCGCCGGCGTAGCCGTCAGCACCAGCGCAAGGGCAATGACAGAGAAAATAAGCCCCGCGATGCCGGCCGAAACCAGCATGTGATAGGTGTCTGCGATGTCCAGCCCGAAGACGTTGAAGGCCATATGTTCAACAGGCCTGATGTGCTTGAGAACCGCCAACGCGAAGAGGAAGAAAAACACCGCCAGAGAGGTTAGAACGGCAAGCGTGCCATCCAGGCTGCGGTGAAACTTCTGCCGTCCCCGGCAGTGGGCGCATTCGGCAAAATGCTGTTCGTAGTCCTTGCGCATCTCCGGATAGATCCCGGAGATGTCGTACCGCCAGCTTGCCAGAATGGAACCAACAACTCGGTCAGTACATTGGGTTCTTGCCATAAAAGAAAGACTCACTTTGCAAAGGATGTGATTGACCGCTCTCGAACTGCGCGGCGACCGAGGCAACGGAAGGTCTCGCAAACCTCCAGCACGCCCCAACGGCCCTGCCTGCTTTAGCGCGCCCCGATCTGCTCCGCCTCGCCCTGGCGAAAATGCCCTGGCGTCTTCCCTTGCCCATCTACCTGGTACAGAGTGATGCCCGTATCCTTCCCATTTTATCCTAGTTGATTCAAAAGTATATAGCAGAAAGCGGCTCGTGCTGGCCAGCCAGCAGCAGGCGATTGGCCAGCAGACTCGCCCGACCGCTCAGGGCGCGCTCAGCCGTGACCCGCGCCAACTCGGGAAGATTATTACTTTCAGACAAATGCGCCAGAATCACGTAAGCCGCCTGGCCATCGTACCCGCTCTCAAGAAAACCCGCCGCGGCCTCGTTGGACAAATGCCCCACGCGCGAAAGCACCCGCTGCTTCACCGCCCACGGGTACGGCCCATCGCGGAGCATCTCCAAGTCATGGTTCGACTCCAGCAGCAGCAGGTCCACGCCCTTGAGTTGCGCCTTTACATTAGGCGGTATATAGCCCAGGTCGGTGGCAAAGGCCATCCGCACCCCCTCGCTCTTGAAAACGAATCCCACCGGATCGGCAGCGTCATGAGGAATGGTGAAGGGACTGATGGCAATGTCGCCAATCTCGAATGGATCGCCGGCGCGGAAATACTCGACCGACGGCAGCCAGCTTGGGTCCTTGCGGGGAACGGACTCTGCCTCTGCGGCGGCCTCTATGGCATCAATCTGCGCCATGCCCGGCGAAAGTGGCTCGCATTCGGCCACCAGATCGGCTTCGTCCGGCTCGCCTTCCACGCTGGCGGCATCCGCTTCCGCCTGGCGCGCAGCGGCCTGTTTGCGTGTTTGCTCCAGCCACTGCGCATAAGTCATCTGCTTGCGCGGCGTCAGCCAGCGCATCCAGGCGCGGTGCGTCCCCTCGGTAAAGTACACCGGAATGCCCAGCTTGCGCGCCGTCACGGCGACGCCGTTCACGTGGTCCGAATGTTCATGGGTAATAACAATGGCGTCCAGCGCCTCCGGTTCCTCGCCCGCCAGCCTCATGCGTCGGAAGAGCTCCCGGCAGCTCAGCCCGCAATCGACCAGAATCCGCGTCCTGCCCCCAGAGACAACCGTGCTGTTGCCCTTTGACCCCGACGCCAGCACCGTGAATCGCACCATGGTTTGAGCATACAGCCAAGCGCTGTGCAATTCTGGAACGAGCTGCCCGGCGCGGTGCGGAATCAAGCTGGGCACTCCCGCACAGAGAGAAAGTCGGGAAGAATCATAATGAGATCGAGAGGCAGGTCTTATCTTCCTCCAAGCCGGTGGCTTCAAACAAGAACAGACAACTTCGACTTAGGCCCCGGAGGGGAATAGCGAGAAGAGTATGAACGCGATTGTCTTTGTCATCTGTAGCATCGTCGGATTCGTGTTAGGAAGGTATCTGCCCGCGGGCGCGTGGGCCGCCTACGGTTCCATTCTTATCTCTTATCACCTCTTCCTCGCCTGGCTGATGCTCACTGCCGATCGCAAAGTGGGCTTTTCTTTACCCATCCTCTCGACGATTCTGACCCATATGGCGTGTCTTATCGTCGTAGTGGGCCTCACCGTGGGCAGACATTACATTCCTTTCTTTGGAATCATCCGCTACTTTATCCCGGCCATGGCACCTTTTGAGCTGAACTGGGTTTTCAGCGGAGGCAAGGCCAGGGAGGCAGCTCCCGCCCCGCCCCCGGCGGAACACCTTCTCGAATCCACCGCCGAAGACGACGAAGTGTGGCTGCGCCACCTCGCCACGCGAAATCCCTTGTCCGTGAAGCCAGGAACAACGATCAAACAGGAGTACGAACAATTCATGCTGGCCCGCATCAGGAGCCGGGCAGCGGCCAGTTCCTGCGATCGCCTGGCTTAGCGCACATCTGGCAGGCTGGCCGGAATCTCGATGGACACCAGCGTTCCCCGCCCAGGGCGGCTGACTACCTCGAAGCGCATCTGATTGCCGTAGAGAACCTCCAGGCGCTCTTGCACGTTCTTCATACCGATTCCGTTGCCGCTGCGGCGCAGCGCCATAGGCGGCTTGTTGCCCATGCCCACTCCGTCGTCGGCCACTTCAATCAGCACCCGGTCTCCGTTGAGGCGGCTGCGCAGCGTCACCGTGCCGCCTTTCAGGCGCGGCTCCAGACCGTGCTTGATGCTGTTTTCAATCAACGGTTGCAGCAGGATGCTGGGCACCAGCACCCCCAGCGTACGCGGGTCGATCTCCTTTTCCACCTTCAGCTTGGCGCCAAAACGCACGACCTCGATGTCCAGGTAATCGTCGGTAAAGCTCAACTCCTCGCTCAGCGGAACATACGTGTCGTGGTCTTTCAGCAATGCCCTCAGAATGTTGGCCAGCTTCACCGTCATCTCGCGGGCCATCTCCGGCTTCATGCGCACAAGCGAAGCAATGGAGTTGAGCGTATTGAACAGGAAATGCGGGTTGATCTGGCGCTGCAAGGCATCCAGACGCGCCTCCAGCAGCAGCCGCTTTTGCTCCTCCAGCTTGATTTCCGATGCGCAGCGCATTCCATACCTTCAGCGCGATGCCCACCACCATGGGCGCGCATAGCCACACCAGCACCTGAAAGCCCCACACATTGGTGTTCAGCGCGAAGAGCCGCCGCGGATAAAGCCGCGCCACCCATTCCCGGCACACCTCCATGGCGGCAATCAAAAACAGCAGCAAGATCTGGCGATCTACCCGTGGCTTTCGCAGGTTGCGTCGCACCCAGCGATAAAGGCTCAGATCGATCAGCGGCGAGAACGACCAGATCTCCTCCCTCTCCACGAAGCGGCCCAGGACGCCCGCCGCGAGGCCCAGGGTGGCGTTGAATGGCAGCGCCAGGTACTCGTGGTGCAGCACCGCCGGCACTGAGAGCACGATGCCGCCCAGCATGGCCCACACCGGACCCAACAGCAAGCCGAGCAGGATCACAGTCTCGAAGGAAATATCGGCCGCCAGAAAATTCGGCACTCTGGTCCGCACCCACACGCCAAGCGTCAGCGGCACCAGGAAGAAAGCCAGCATGGTTGCAGTCTGGCGGTGGCGCCGCACCTCGGCAAACAGCAGTTGCTGAAAGGTCCTGGACCGGGCCAGCGCGCTGGCCACCGCGGCGGCCACGCCCAGCTTCACCAGCAGCGTGATCAGAATCAGTTCATTATCCGGCACGCCTCCACTCTACCGCACCAACAGCCAATCGCCCTACTCTCTGTTGCCAATCCCCAGTCCCAGGGCGATCGCATGAAGGTTCCGAGTCCTAGAAAATGGGCTTTGAAAGGGCACGGCTTCAGCCGTGCCGCACATGCACGACAAAAATCCAAGGGCTTTAGCCCCAGGGGGACGGTTTTAAATCGTCCAAGAACATCCCTCGGCGGCTAAAGCCGTCGCATTTTGAGACCCGAAACCGGCACGGCTGAAGCCGTGCCCTTTCAAAACAGTCGAGCGCCGGGATTTGCGTTGTTCATGTGTTTGCCCTGTCCCCCGTCCCAACCCAGATTCCCTGCCGCCTGTAAAATGGAACAATGGGATTTGAAAGCGTGAAGAAGATTGCCGAGGCGGATTTCCCTACCCGCTGGGGGGCCTTCCGCATCTTCGGCTTTGAGGGCTATCTGGCGGCAGCGCTCCCCTGCGACGAATCCGCCACGGCAATCTGCGGCGAACGGCGAGGTAGAGGGTCTGGTCGCATTGGTCATGGGCGACATCCACTCCGTGCCGCCCGTTGTCCGCATCCACTCGCAATGCCTCACTGGCGACGTCTTCGGCTCGCTGCGCTGCGATTGCCGCCTGCAACTGGAGCTGGCTATGCGCCGCATCGCCAAAGAGGGCGCGGGCATTCTGCTCTACGAGCAGCAGGAGGGCCGCGGCATCGGCCTGATGGCCAAATTGAAGGCATATGAGTTGCAGGATCAGGGCATGGATACGGTAGAAGCCAATGTTGAACTGGGCTTTGCCGCCGACTGCCGGGCCTACGAAATGCCGGGCGAAGTGCTTAAGCTCCTCGGTGTCTCCCAGGTGCGCCTGATGACCAACAATCCCGAGAAGGTGGCCGCCCTGGAGTCCGCGGGCATCGAGGTTGTCGAGCGCGTCTCCGCCGAGGTCGAGCTCCAGGATACATTCGAGCGCTACCTGCGCACGAAGCACGAGAAGATGGGCCACATTCAGGAGTCGTCCCTGTAGCCAATGCGCCCCTGGCCCCCGGACTGGACGCCCTACCCTCGGCGTGTGCTCGATTTTGCTCCAACGGTGGGAGACCGATACCCTCGACCTGCCCCATTCATCCAGCGCACCCAAACAGAAGGGCGGCAGCCGAAGCCGCCGCCCTTGAGCCACTGTTCTGTTTGTTCCCTAGAAGTACAGCTTGGCGGAAACCTGCAGTTGCCGCGGGCCGTACAGCGTGTTGTTGGTTCCGCTCATGGTGTCGAATGCGCTCAGCCCGGTGCCGGCATAAGGCGCAATGCAACCCTGGAATGTGGACCCGGTAGGAGCGGGTGACGAAGTCGCGGTAGCTTTGCAATTGCTTGCCGCGGTTGTGGTCGGTGAGGCGCTGTAAGAAGTGAACGTGGAGTAGGTGCTGTTCACGCTGGTGATGATGGCGTGGTTGAGCACATTGAACGCATCGGCGACAAACTGCATGGAAATCTTGTCGTGAATGGGAATGCTGCGGGAAACGCGCAGGTCAAAGTTGTTGAAGCCCGGCATAACGATGCTGTTGCGGCCGATCGTCGGCGGTCGGCCGGTGGTTGCGCTGCCGGAGCCGGAGCTCATGGCGCCGCCGTAGATGCCGCCTTCGGCCAGGCCTGAGATGCTGCCGCCCATTCCGAGGTAGATCGGCTGACCGGCGCTGGCGATCTCGCTGCCGGAGAACTGGAAGCCGTTAACGGCCGTGTTCAGAGTCCGGTTGGCGAGGGTGAACTCCGGCTTGTAGCTGAAGCTGAGGGTGAAGCGATTGCGGATGTCGGTATCCGACAAGCCGTTCTCGGCCCTCAGGTTGTTCGGATCGAGTGGCACATCGCCACCGTAGAAGGTGCCGCTGTTGCCGCCGACCTGGCCGTCATCCGAAGCGTGGGACCAAGTGTAGTTGGCAACCACTTCAAGACCGTGAGAGAAAGGCCTGCGAACCGTGCCCACCAGGCCGTTATACCAGGTGTTGGCCACGCTGAAACCGGTATTGAACGAACTCAGGGAAGTATTGATCCGGTCGGTCGTGAGGTAGACGGGCACCGTCAATTGCTGGGATACGGTTCCCGTGTTGTTGACACCGCTCAAGACGTTGTACGTACGAATGCCGTGCTTAGTCTGACCAACGAGATTGGAGTCAAGAAAGACCGGCAGCCTCATACCGCGCGTGCCCACGTAGCCCAGAGTGAGCGACATCCGGCCAGGCAGAGCCTGTTCGAGAGAGAGATCCATCTCGTGCGTGTAGGGCGGAACGAAGTTCGGGTCAAGGCCGTGGAAACTCTGCGGACCCGTGACGCTCGGACCGGCAACCGTCGGAGCCGTGCCGCCAGTCGGATAGAGCGCGCCTGACAGGGAAGGACCGGTGGGCTGGAAGGGGACGTTCGGATACTGCAAAGTTCCGCTGGGAACAAAGCTCGAGCTGCAAGACGAATGCGTGCAGCCATTGTAGTTGTAGTTGAGCTGTACCACGCCGTTTTCCACGCGCATGGCATAGTAGGTGCTGCCCTGGTTGAGGGCGGAGAAGATGCCGTAGCCGCCGTGCAGCACGGTGCCGTTGCGCGGAGCCCATGAGAATCCGACGCGCGGCTGCACGCGATTCATCACATTCTTGATGGTCTGGGTGTAGGTGGTAGACAGAGGCGCGTAGTTGTTGTTGACCTGGCCCGGCGCCGGTGTCAACTGCACGTCGTAGCGAACGCCCGCCGTCACCGTCAAGCTCTGGTTCACCTTCCAGGTGTCTTCGGCGAAGCCGTCCAGCATCTTCATCCAGAAATCGTCCTTGCCCTGCGTGCCGGCTGCCTTGTTGAGCTGATCCACGGTCTGGACAAAGGTGTAGTAGCGATAGCCCGCGTAGGGGTCGGTGTCGCCCACCTGGCCTTGGAAAGCATCCTGAATCCAGTCCTGGAAGCTGGCCGCGGGAGTCGTCTCACTGTAAGTGTAGATGCCGCCTCCCTGGTAGAGATTGATCATGACTTCGTGCACGATGTTGCCGTCGCCGCCGAACTTGAGCGTGTGACGGCCCATGCTATGCGAGAAAACATCCGTCATCTGGATGCGATGCTCGTCCGGTTCGGCGATGCGCGGCAACGCGTTGGGCATGCCGTAGGTGAGCACGCCCGTGGCCACGCTGGGACCGGAGGCGTTGGCGCCGGCAGTCTCAAGATCACGGCCCCACTGGGCGTGAACCTGGTTGACTGAACGGTCGGAGATGACGGTCGTCAAGCCGCCCACCAGAAAGCGCTCATGGTATGCGGTCGGACCGTTTGTCGAGGGCGCACTGTTGGAATACGTCGGATTAGGGCTGTAGCCATTCGTCGAAGTGAAGTTGGCGAAGTTGAAATCGACAAACGCGTCGTTCTTCCCATTGACGTGATAGTCAAGACGCGGGAAGAAAAGATCCTGCTTGGCAAAGCGCGAAGGCGGTGCATCGCCAGGAGCCACGTTGCCCACGGTTTCAAGAAAGTTGATGCCCGCCAGGCACAGAGCCGAAGAGATGGTGGCCGGGCACTGCGTAGGCGAAATGACGGTTCCACCGGAGTTGCTGGCGGTTGCGGTCGTCGTGATCGTATTGGTGTCGGAGTAAAGCACGCGGCCGACCTTGCGGAAGCCGTCATAAGTGAAGAAGTAGAACAGGCGATCCTTGATAAACGGTCCGCCGATCGATCCTCCGAACTGGTTCTGCTGGTGAATTGGCTGCGTCAGCAGGAAGGGGTTGCCGTTGTTGTGCAATGCCTGGTACTTCGAGTAAGGATCGAGCGCATTCAAATCGGGATAGCGCAGGTACCAGAACAGGTCGCCGCGCAAGTTGTTGGTGCCCGACTTGGTGATGGCGTTGACCTGGCCACCGGCCGCCTGGCCAAACTCCACCGAGTAGTTGGAGGTCTCAGCCTGGAACTCCTTGATGGAGTCGACCGAATAGACGTACGGGGCGCCGCTGGCGCGTCCGCGCGCTTCGGCGAACAGCATCTGGTTATTATTGGCGCCATCCACGTAATTCTGGTTGTACAAGCCGCTGATGCCGTGGAAGCTGATCAGGCCGCTGCCGCCGTCCTGGGTGACACCGGGAGTGAGCAGGACAAAGCTGCTCCAGTTGCGGGCATTGACCGGCAGGCTCTCGATCAGTTCCTGATCCACGACCTGGGATACTTCGGTCTTTTCCAGGTCAAGCATCTGCGGCGCCGCCGACACCTCAACCGTGGTGGTCGCAGACTTGACGGTCAGATTGAGATCGATGGTCAGCGTTTCACCAACTTGCAGAGTCAAATCCTTGGCTTCCACCGTGCCAAAATTGGCAGCAGAGGCGTGCACCTTGTAGTGGCCCGGCTGAAGAAAGGGCGCCGCATAAAGTCCGGAGGAGTTGGTCGTATAGGAACGTACGATTCCCGTATCTACGTTCGTTACCGTGACCAGTGCGCCGGGGATGACCGCGTGGTTGACATCCATAATGGTTCCGGCAATGGCGCCGGCGCCCGAGGTTTGCGCCATGGCGGATAACCCGCACATTGACACAATGAATGCCACCGCAAACACGAACACTGCGAGAGGCTGTCGAATACAGAATTTCTGAAACATAATCATGGCTCTCCTGAAAGATCGGTTGATTGATTCCGAGGACTCCCCGGTGCGTCATCGATGCGCAACGGTCCGCAGGCATTTTTCTGCAGCCTTTGCTCTATCGCCGGCGTCCGTTCCGGCCGCCGAATGCCGTTGCTGCTTCCATGGTTCTTCTTGTATTGCCGGTAATCACTTTGCAGTGTACTCCCGTCCAACATAAATAGGGCCCGGTTAAGGAACGATAAAGAATTGCATTTTCGACTGAAAAATGCCCCCTTTTGTGGAAAATCGGTCCCAAACTCTCCAGCACATTCCGGCTGACCGGTGGGCATGGCTTTCCCGCTGACGATGAGGATTCGCTTTGGCGGTTCTCCATTTCCTCAATTACACAGCGAACTAGCCCGCACCCAACCGGCAGCCTTGCGAGACGATTCTCCACGGTGCAACCTTCCACGGCAGAGAGACCAGCGCACACTTGCCCGCTTCACAAGAAATGGCTGAGACGTCGGGAGCAGTCCGCTGCATAGCAGATGAAAGTCCCTGTTTGGGTTCTTGAGCAAATCTCTAAATGGTATAGAGGAGATTCTCGCGGTGTTGACGGAGGGAGCGTGGGGCTTCAGCCCCACGAAATCGAGACACAAGTTGAACTGGCCTTCAGGCCCGGGGCTGAAACCCGCTTGAATTTCTCGATGATTCGGGGGACTGAAGTCCCCCGCTCCCTCCGTCTCTTTCTCCCCTCCACAACAAATTGGAGAGCAACTCTAAACAGCGTTTTTCACGCGCACCACCGTGATCTTGGCAAAGCCCTCTTCAAACACCGGCGGTTTGAGCTTCTCTGCCATTTTGCGCATGACGTCCTCGCTCACTGAGCGGTCGCGCTTGCTGTTCCGCTCCAGGCACACCTCCAGAGGCACGTCGAAGAACACGGCCTGCACCTCGTAGCCGAAGCTTTTGGCCATCTTGATCCATTGCCGGCGCTCATGAATCGAGAGGTTGGTCGCATCCACGTAGTTGATTGGCATGCGGGCGATCAGGCGCGCGCGCAGAAGCGAGCGCAAGGTGGAAAAGACCAGCCCCTGATAGCGCTGCTCCTCCACGTCGTCGAAGAGAATATTGCGCAGGAGGTCGCTGGAGAGGGGCGTGACGCCGCGCCGCCGGAACCATGTGGTCTTGCCTGAACCCGGCAACCCGATGGCCAACACCACATGGCCCTTGGGCTCGGAGGGCGACCGCTCCACCGACTCGGCTTCCGGCGCCGGCATGCTAGGCATCTCCGGCTGCGTTTCCAGTTCGAAGCGCCCAGAATCGGCCGGCTCGTTCCATTGCGGCCTTGGGTGCCTTTCCGCCCTGGCAGGCCGTTCTGCCGGCGCGGGTTGGCGCTCAGTTGCCTGCCTGACGGCTTCCGGGTGCCGGTCCGGCCGGAGCCCCGGCGCGGACACATCGTCCGGATACAGCGGCACCAGCGGAGCCGGTTGATTCGATGGGAGTTCCTGGCCGATCTTGCCGGTCGATTCCGAGGTATTGGGGGTGTGTCTCGAGCGTCTTCTCATGCCGCCTTCAAGTCGTTCTTATCTTACGGGGATAGCATACTTCCACAGGGTGCTGCAAATACAGCGGTTTCTGAAATGGCTGGTTTCGATGCCTCTCGTTCCAACCCCGCCAGCTCCTTCAAGTCCCGTTCCGGCCGTTTGTAAACGTTCTACTGTGCACACCGTCACATACGATCCTGCATTCGGAGGGGCACACTAGCGGTGAGACAGGTTCTGCAAAAAAACGGGATCGCGCAAGTTGTGAACGCTTCCCGCCGCTTCAGGTGTTACGATCAAGAGTTTGGTGGAAGGGCTGTGGCGTCGATTTCTGCCGCAGTGTCCAACAAGCTCAAACCACAGCCTCACCGAGAACTCAAGGAGAATTCACACATGGCAGTAAAGGTTGGTATCAATGGCTTCGGCCGCATTGGCCGCAACGTATTTCGCGCCGCTCTTGGCAACCCCGAGATTGAATTTGTTGCCGTCAACGATTTGACCAGTCCGGCGACACTCGCCCACCTGCTCAAGTACGACTCGATCCTGGGCAACCTGAAGAACGAAGTCGTCGCTGGCGAAGACTTCATCGCCGTCGACGGCAAGAAGATCAAGGTCTTCTCCGAGCGCGATCCCGCCAAGCTGGACTGGGCTTCCACCGGCGCGCAGGTCGTGGTCGAGTCGACCGGCTTCTTTACCGACGCCGAGAAGGCGAAGGCTCACCTGGGCACGACCGTCAAGAAGGTCATCATCTCGGCTCCCGCCAAGAACGAAGACATCACCCTCGTGCTCGGCGTCAACCAGGACAAGTACGTCGCCGCGAAGCACAACATCATCTCCAACGCCAGCTGCACCACGAACTGCCTGGCGCCCGTGGTTAAGGTCATTCTGGAAACATGCGGCATCGTCTCCGGCATCATGACCACCATCCACAGCTACACTGGCGATCAGGTCATTCTGGATGCTCCTCACAAGGACCTGCGCCGCGCCCGCGCCGCTGCCCTCAGCATGATTCCGACCTCGACCGGCGCCGCCAAGGCCCTGAAGCTGGTCATCCCCGAGAGCTCGGGCAAGCTGGACGGCTTTGCCATCCGCGTTCCCACACCCAACGTCTCCGTCGTCGATTTGACCTTCATCGCCGAGAAGCCCATCACTGCCGAAGCGCTGAACGCCGCCTTCAAGAAGGCCTCCGAGGGCGAACTCAAGGGCATCCTAGGCTACGACGAAAACCAGTTGGTCAGCTCCGACTTCAAGGGCGACGCCCGCAGTTCCATCCTCGACGCTCCGTTGACCAAGGTGGTCGGCAACAGCGTGAAGGTTCTGAGCTGGTACGACAACGAGTGGGGCTACTCCAGCCGCGTCGTCGACCTGATCGGCTTCCTGGTCGAGAAGGGCCTGTAAGAGCAGTTCTCAGAGAACAGAGATCAGGGGTCAGTTTTTTCTGATCTCTGATCTCTGATCCCTGATCCCTGAAAAGCCATGCGCAAAAACATTCCCGGCACCTCCCCTTACGAGCCCATCATCGGATTCTCCCGCGCCGTCCGCATTGGCGACTTGGTCTATCTCTCCGGAACCGGTCCCGCCGGCGCAGAGGATCAGGACGCTGCCGGCCAAGCACGCCGCATCTTTGCCATCGCCGCCGATTCTCTCGCCCAGGCTGGCGCTTCGATTGAAGACGTCGTTCGCACTCGCATCTACCTCACCCATGCCGAGGATTGGGAAGCCGTGGGCCGCGTGCATGGCGAGTTCTTCTCTGAAATTCGTCCCGCCGCCACCATGGTGGTCGTCGCTGCCCTGCTCAATCCTGCTTGGCGTTTGGAGATGGAGATGGAAGCCGCCATTCCCTACTCCGACGACTGCTGCTGCGACGAGGACTGCGACTGCTGCGAGGACGGCGAATGCGGCTGCGAAGACTGCGACTGCGAAGAACACGGCGACGACGAAACCCCGGCCACTGACAACTGACAACTGTTTTCTGACAACTGCTTCCAAGGAAGGCGCAATCCCATGCCCAAGCTCTCCATTCGCGACATCGATCTGGCCAACAAACGGGTCTTCATCCGCGTCGATTTCAATGTGCCGCTGACCGAAGACGGCTCGACCATCACCGACGACACCCGCATTGTGGCCACGCTGCCCACCATCAAGTACGCCCTCCAGCACAAGGCCAAGGTCATTCTGGCCTCGCACCTCGGCCGCCCCAAGGGCAAGGTCAATCCCAAGTATTCGCTGCGCCCGGTCGTCGACCGCCTGCGCGCCCTGCTGGACAAGGAACTCGGCGAAGCAGTCAACGTGGCGTTCGCGCCCGACTGCATCGGCGAAGTGGCCACCGAACTCTCCCGTCAGCTCGAATCCGGCCAGGTGCTGCTGCTTGAGAACCTGCGCTACCACGCCGAGGAAGAAGCCAACGATCCGGCCTTCTCCAAGGCCCTGGCCTCGCTTGCCGATGTCTACGTGAACGATGCCTTCGGCTCCGCGCATCGCGCCCACGCCTCCACGGAGGGGATTACGCATTTCCTCAAGCCCGCCGTCGCCGGCCTGCTGATGGAAAAGGAAATCACTTACCTGGGCAAAGCTCTTGAGGCGCCCGAGAAGCCCTTCGTGGCCATCATCGGCGGATCCAAGATCAGCGGCAAGATCGACGTCATCGACAACCTGCTCGACAAGGTCGATACCCTGGTCATCGTCGGCGGCATGGCGTACACCTTCCAGCGCGCCCTCGGCGTCGCTACCGGCAAAAGCCTGGTGGAAGAAGACAAGATCGACATGGCCAAAGCGGCAATCGAAAAGGCCAAGGCCAAAGGTGTCAACCTGCTTCTGCCCGTGGACAACGTCCTGGCCGACAAGTTCGCCGAGGACGCCAAAACGCAGCCCTGGGATTGCTCCGTTGACTTCCCCGCTGACTGGCAGGGTCTGGACATCGGTCCCAAGTCCATCGCAGCCATCGAGGATGTGGTTTCCACCGCCCGCACCATCGTGTGGAACGGCCCGGCCGGCGTCTTCGAGTTCCCGCGCTTTGCCGTGGGCACCAACGCCATTGCTCATGCCGTGGCGGCTAACAAGGCGGCGATCTCGATCATCGGCGGCGGTGACTCGGTCTCGGCCATCAACAAGACCGGCCTCGCCGACCAGATCACCCATATCAGCACAGGCGGCGGCGCCAGCTTGGAGTTCCTCGAGGGCAAGAAACTGCCCGGCGTGGAAGCACTGACGAATAAGTAGCACCGGCGATGCGGCCAACCCGCTTTCGGCGAGAAGCCCGCCTGCACTGAACTGAAGCAGCCGTATCCGGCGAGTTAGCCATCGGATGCGGCTGTTTCTTTGGAAATCCGAGCCCGGGGCTCAGGCATGGGCCGCCTCAAATTTGGGCGCCAATCTTCGTGGCTTCTCGAATGCAGGTCTCCTGCCGCCCCGCGAAACCGTCTCGCGCGAGACTCCCTAATCGAATTGGTCTACGACAGCGGGTTGCCCGTTGAGGTTGATCTGATGGCCGGTGTATTCGGTCGCGCTGACTTCAGGCCCATTTACCTCGACCGCCATTCCAACCGCAATTGCCGAGAAACTGCTGCTGGTCGTGTTCGTAATCGTCGTTGCATTCGCGATATTGATGGATTCGTCGCCGCTGCTCGTTTCGATCGTTAAAATGCCATTCGTAATCGCTATGATGGGCCCAAAATAGATCGTCCCCCCAGTTGTGGTTTCGGTGCCTCCCGTTGTGAAGATGTTCGTTGGCGGCACAGGGATAAAAGCAAGTTCAACCGCATCGAGTTGCGCGTTGGAGACTGTGCCTTGCGCGGCAACCCATCCGCCGACCGCCGCGGCTGCTGCGGTGGCTGTGGTCGTGAATTGATAGGTCGTACCCGAAACCGTATCAATGGTGATCTCGGTTCCGTCCGATTCCTCCAAAACAAAGCTATCGCTTGTCGCATTCACGCTGGCGACGGTGCCTTCTGGGGCCGCACCGCTGCTGCTCGAGCTGTTAATCGTCAATGCGACTGCACTCGATGTGCTGGGGGCATAGCCGGTGCTGCCGCCGTAGGACGCCGTAATGGAATAGCTGCCCGCGGTTCCGAAGGATGTGGTCAGCGTGGCAGTGCCGCTGCTCAATGTTGCAGTCCCAAGCAAGGTTGATCCATTGTAAAAAGTCACCGTGCCGGTTGCCCCCGAAGGAGACACGGTCGCTGTCAGTGTAAAGTTAGCCCCTGCTGTTGTTGTGGTGCTGGAGGATGAAAGCGAAATCGTGGTAGCACTTGCCGCGCTGGCGGTGCTCACTGAGCTACTTGTTGCGGAACCGCATCCACTAAAGAAAACTGAAGCACAGACAGCAATACTAAGAATGATGCAGACCCTGAGATTTCTGCGATTCAATTCGAGTCCCTTTCAAGCAAAATCTACCCTGCCTGATTGGTAGCGCAATATCCCGATTTTGATTACATGCGAAGGCTATCTCTTTGCCGTGTGCCCATCTCCGGATTCCCCCTTTGGCGACACCTCCCTTCAGCACAAATCCATCCTTGCCTGGCGCATAATCGAATTGGAGAACCATCATGGCCTACTACACCCGCGTCCTGTCGAAAGATGAAGAGTTCCCTTCCCTTGAGAAGCTTGGCAGGTGGCCCCGATCCCGGAGACCTTTGAAACCCCAATGAGGGTGCCACCGGTCCCTCGCTTTTGGGGACCGGTGAGGACATGGTCAATTCGCTTGAGGTAGGCAAATCGCCCGGGTGCCCCATCCTTGAATCGTTCTTTGATTGAAGGATGGAAGGCAATAAATCCCGTGGCGCGCAAACCCCAGTTGGCCCCACCGCAGGTGGTCAGCGATAGACTTCGCGGCGGTTTCCAATCTGCAAGACCAGTACCGTCAAAACCCCATCCTGCAGATCGCAAATCACCCTGAAATCGCCCACCCGATAGCACCATAGGTCGCCCAGCGGCCCTTTCAGGGCCTTGCCGATGCGGCGCGGATCGTCGCTGGGGGCGACGCGTTCATCCATGAAATCGGCGATGCGCCGGGCAATGGCCTTTTCCAGCCCGCGCAGTTGCTTCTTGGCGGTTTCGGCGTACTCAATCGTCCAGGCCAAGGTCGTTCCTTACAGACGCGGCGGTATGCACCTTCTCCTGCCCCTTGCGAATCCGCTCCAGCACGTCGGCGGCCAGGTAATAATCTTCCATCTCGGAGATGCCGTTCTCAACGATCTGGCGAAGATAGAACGCCTTCGTCCGGCCCGTCCGGGCGGCAAGATCGTCCAACCGTTTGCCGAGTTCCGTGGAAAGCCTGACTGAGGTTGCCATCCATCCACTCCTCTTGAATACTTGTACTCATTGTATTCGCTTCTTGCTTTATCGTCGATCCTTTGACGGGCGGTCCCCATCTCCGAGTGGCAAATCGGCCCCGGATCGGGCTGCCCCAGGTCCCGCTTCTTCGGCCTTGGAATCCTGCCGCATAATCAAAGTGGAGACCCGCCATGCCCTACTACACCCGCGTCCTGTCGAAAGATGAAGAGTTCCCTTCCCTTGAGGAGCTTGCCGACATGCTTCAAGCCCAGCACCCCGGATTCAAACTGACGATCGAAGACGGCCACGAAGAGGAATGGGAGACGCTGCTTCTTTCCAGCGACGATGAGGTCGAAGTGGCGCTGATCGAGCGCAATCCCGTCTTCGACGGTTCCGCTGGTCAGGACGAGATCGCGGACTTCCTCGAAGACCTGCAGCATTGCAAGCCCTAAAGCGCCGTCGAATGGCTCGATGAATACCTGGGCGAGGTGAAGACCGTCTACGCCTTCCAGCACCTGCAAGGAGCCGAGTTGGTCGACGGCGGCAACGCCCTTCACGCCCTGCGTTCAGCCCTGTGGGAGCGTGGCGACGCCATCGTCCAGGCCGACGGCGAAGGCTTTACCAACGAGGAAGGCTTCCACATCGTCTGGCAGTTTTCCGACTCCGTCAGCGGCCCCTGGAACATGGGCATTCTGCAAGACGGCGTCTGGCACCATTTCACCATGGACCTGGGCGACCCCGATCATCGCGAGGCCTTCCTGAATGGCGAAGTGCCTCCCGATCTGTCCGTGGTTCCGGTATCCGGGCCGCGAAACTAGTGTCCTGAGTCTGAAATTCGCATCAGAAAGCGGGGGCGAGAAAAAAGCAGATTCTTCGCTCACCACCCCCGAACTCCACCCCAAAGAGCAAAGACCGCACTTTGGGGACCCCGGAACTGAAAACCGTTCGGGGCCCCGTTCACTCAGAATGACAGTGTATTTGTTTGGCGAACTATGGACTCAGGACACTAAGAGCGTCTTTGCAATTTGTTTAGACCAGAATCTTGTTGGTCTCCCACCCATTCCGCAGGAAAACGCGGAATGGATGGGGACAGAACCCTATGGCAAAAGCAACAATGCGCTGAGGCTCCGCTCATTTTGGGGCATGTGCGGCAGGGTTGGAGGCCTCACCTGTGGCGGGCTCGCAACCAGGATGCGCCCATTCCCCCTTGCTACCGCACGAAGAAGCCTACTCGCTTGGCCCGGAGAGCAGATCATGCACATACAAAGCGTGATCCAGCTCAGGCTGGAGGTCAGAGACCGTATTCCTGCCCTCCTCGGTCTCGGGAGCCGCGGCGATGTCCTGGCTGAGGCGCAGAATCTTGAATTTCGCGCTGGCTTTCATCTGGAGCAGGATGAAGCCGCAATGCCAATGGGTGCGCCGGTCCACGTCGCCATTCTCCAGCCAGTTCAGCGCCATGCAGGAGGGGCAAGCGCCCACAAAGGGGCACTCCACGCACGGGGATGGCTCCGCTCTCCTCATCTCGTCCCAGGTTTTGAGCGGGAAGGACAAGGGGCCGTCGTACCTGCGCCCAATGGAGACGTTGACGAAGCGATGGCAGGGGAAGGCCCGTCCGGCCACGTCGTAGCAAATCATGGGGTTCCCTGAGCCGCACCATCTGGGAAACTCCTTGCCCTCCTTTGCTTCAATCATCTTGCCGAGGGGAAGATCGACCAGCCGCGCCGGTTCCAGTTCCGGGTGCTGCAAGTAAAAGTCAACCACCGCGTCCAGTTGCTCAGCATACGCGGCCAGGGAGGACTCCAAACGGTCGCCCCAGATGTTCTCGTAGGGGACATTCGCATCCACATTGTCGAAGCCCAGGGCGTGAAGTTCGGCAATTCCCTCGGCAATCATGGGAACGGTCTCTGCGCTGATGGTCATCTTGACCCGCTTCTCCATCCCCATGCGCGTGCAGCGCTCCAGGGCCCAGGGGAGATGCTGGATCATGCGGTCGTAGGAGTTGCAGCGATTCAGGTTGTGCGCGGCGCGCGTACCGTCGATGCTGAACCCGAAAGCCGTGCAGGAATGACGGTCGAGCCAGGCCTTAATCTCGGCGGTAAACAAACTACCGTTGGTCGTGAAGGAGAAGCCGTACTCTCTGGGCCAGGCGTGCTGGTGGACATGATCGACCAGGGAAACGATCGTCTGCCACGCCAGCAAGGGTTCTCCGCCGATGAAGTCGAACTCGACTCTCTGGTGTGCGCCCTCCTCGTTCAGGTGGCGGGTGGCGATTTCCCGCGCAGTGTCAAAAGACATGGCCTCCGAGGACCGCTCCGCGCGATCTTCGTAGCAGTAGGAACAGCGCAGATTGCATTGATCCGTCAGGTGCAACTGAACGGTGCGAAAGTCGAATTGCTTGGTCATAAGTCTGCTACCGACCGCCTCCGGCGCAGGCGCCTCGGCAACCTGGGCAGCGAATACATGCTTTTGAACGGGCGCCGGCGAAGCTGCTGACACAGTTGCTGACGCTCGGAATGAGAAGGTCAACGAGCAAGCGACAGCCCGTAGGGCTGCGCATGAGCTTCCGGCGGAAACTCCGCTCTCCAGGAGGACTCGCCCGGAGACTCCCTAGCTGCTGCCCCCGGAGTGGCCGGCAGTGGCCGTGCCTCCGCAGCCTCTGGAGCAGGTGCCTTGGCAGCCCGTGCTACAACTCCCTCCACACCCCCTCGAACAAGTGCCTTGGCAACCCCTGGAGCAAGAGCCTCCACAATCCCTGGAGCACGTGCCCTGGCAGCCTCTCGAACAACTGCCGCCGCAGTCTCTGGAGCAACTGCCCTGGCAGCCTCGGGAGCAACTGCCCTGGCAGCCCCGGGAGCAACTGCCTTCACAGGTCCCCGCGCAGTTCGAGCTCATCTCTGAAAGCTCCGCCGCCTTGGCATCCATTCGCGCTGCATCCCGATCCGCATCGGGCGGCGCTCCTTGCACCTGCTGTGCGCGCCGGGCCGCCTCCATCTCCTGCGCACTGAGCGCCAGACTCTTGGCCAGCAGTTGGCTGCTTGCCCCAGTCAGCAGCAGCGCCGCCGCTCCGCCAAACCGCATGACATTGCGGAGGAACTGCCTGCGATCGGCAGACTCCACCTTGATTGTCTCTTCCTCGTTCTTCCTGCTCTGCGTCACGCCGCTCCTCTCTATCGTCGAATGCCCTGCGCCGTCCAGAGACCTCGCAATTGGACCGGGAAATCTCAAGCGGCAACATGATACACCTGTGCATCCGGCGGCGTATGTGACGGAATTGTTGAGGGTTCCACACCGCGGCCCTCGTCATTCGTCTTTGCCGGCCCAGCGTCCATCAGCCTCAAGACATCGAATGCGGGCAGCAGACCGAAGCGGAGCGGGCCGCACGAGTCCGCGTTCCGATGCAACGAAGATGGAACTGGACGCCGCCAATCGCATCAAGCCAATGAACCAAGGGAAACCAGGGCTTTGAGATCGTGCGTTTGCCCTCTCAGCGGACGGCCTGTCACATCCGTTCGTAACCTTCACCATTTACACTGGTAAACGGAGATAACTGTGTTTTTCGATAAAGTTCTGACAAAGGTATTTGGCACCTCGAACGAGCGCATCATCAAGAAGCTGTGGCCGGTAGTTGCCACCATCAACGATCTGGAGCCGGAGATCAAACAGCTCACAGACGAAGGGTTGCGGGGCAAGACGGTCGAGTTCCGCGCCACGCTGGCCGACAAGCTCCAGGGCATCACCGACGCCGACGCTCTGAAGGCCGCCGAGCAGGCTGCGTTGGACGAGCTGCTTCCCGAGGCCTTTGCCGTGGTGCGCGAGGCCGGCTGGCGCGCGGTGCAGATGCGCCATTTCGACGTGCAGTTGATCGGCGGCATGGTGCTGCACCAGGGCAAAATCAGCGAAATGAAGACCGGCGAAGGCAAAACGCTGGTGGCCACGCTGGCTTGCTACTTGAATGCGCTCGCCGGGCACGGCGTGCACGTGGTCACGGTGAACGACTACCTGGCCAAGCGCGACGCCGAGTGGATGGGCAAGATCTACGAGTTCCTTGGCCTCACCGTGGGCGTCATTGTCCACGATCTGGACGATGCGGAGCGCCGCGCGGCCTATGCCGCCGACATCACCTACGGAACCAACAACGAATTCGGCTTTGACTACCTGCGCGACAACATGAAATTCGAGATAAAAGACTGCGTCCAGCGCGGGCATTACTACGCCATCGTGGACGAAGTCGACTCGATCTTGATCGACGAAGCGCGCACCCCGCTGATCATCTCCGGACCCACCGACCAGACCACCGACAAATATGCCAGGGCAAGGAAGATCATTCCCGAACTGAAGTTGGGCGAAGAAGTCGAATACCACGATCACAAGCGGCAGCAAGAGTTGGGCATAGAACTGGGCGAGGGCCAGAAGTATTTCACCGGCGACTACATCGTCGACGAGAAGCAGCGGACGATCGGCGTTACCGATGAAGGCTGGATCACCATCGAGAAGCTGCTGGGCATCGACAACATCGCCGACGCCGAGAACTGGGAACTGAAGCACTACGTGGAAACGGCCATCAAGGCGCACGCGCTCTACAAGCGCGACGTGGAGTACGTGGTCAAGGACGGCGAGGTGATCATTGTTGACACCTTCACCGGCCGGCTGATGCCGGGCCGACGCTGGTCGGACGGCCTGCACCAGTCCATCGAAGCCAAGGAAGGCGTAGCCATCCGCAAAGAAGACCAGACGCTGGCCACCATCACCTTCCAGAACTACTTCCGCCTTTACAAGAAGCTCAGCGGCATGACCGGCACCGCCGAAACCGAAGCCGCCGAGTTCGAGAAGATCTACAAGCTTGAGATCGTCGTCATCCCCACCAACAAGCCCATGCTGCGGCTTGAAAATCCCGATGTCGTCTACCGCACCGAGAAAGAGAAGTACAACGCGGCGGCCGAAGACATTGCCCTGCTGCACGAGAAGAAGCAACCCGTGCTGGTCGGCACCACGTCCATTGAGAAGTCCGAGCGGCTGTCGGGCATCCTCCAACGCAAGGGCGTCAAGCACGTGGTGCTGAACGCCAAATTCCACGAGCGCGAGGCGGAGATCGTGGCCCAGGCTGGACGCCTGGGAATGGTCACCATCTCCACCAACATGGCCGGCCGCGGCACCGACATTCTGCTGGGCGGCAACCCCGATTTCATGGCTCGCCAGGAGCTGGTGAAGAAGGGCCGGGCGCGCGCCATCAGCGTGGCCGAGGGCGCCATCAGCCCCATGGCGCCCGCGGGGTTCCTGCGCTTCTACTACCAGGGCCAGGAGTTCGAGATTGACTCCGTGGAATGGGATACGGCCTTCAACGTTCACGCAGAAACCGCCCGCGTCGATCACGAGAAGGTCATTGAAGCCGGCGGACTCTTCATCCTCGGCACGGAGCGCCACGAGTCCCGGCGCATCGACAATCAGTTACGCGGACGTGCCGGCCGCCAGGGCGATCCCGGCGAGTCGCGCTTCTATCTTTCGCTTGAAGACGACCTGATGCGCATCTTCGCCAAGCAGTGGGTCAGCACCCTGCTGGAGCGGCTGGGCATGGAAGAGGGCATGCCCATCGAGTCGCGCATGATCTCCAACCGCATTGAGGGCGCCCAGAAAGCCGTCGAGTCGCAAAACTTCGAATCCAGAAAGCACTTGCTCGAATACGACGACGTCATGAACAAGCAGCGCGAGGCCGTCTACGGGCTCCGCCGCCAACTGTTGGAAGGCGTTGACCAGCGCGAGCTGATTCTTGAAGACTACGTCGGCGGAATTCTGAGCAGCATCCTCGACGAGCACGCCAGCGAAAAGCTCCATCCCGATCAGTGGGATGTGAAGGGCATGGACGCCAAGCTCATCGACCATTTCGGCCAGAGCTTCGCCACTGCCGGAATTAACCCGCGAGAACTCCACCGCCATGAGCTGGGCGATGCCATCTTCGACAAGCTCAAGGCGGACTACGAGGCCAAGGAGAAGATCCTCAGCGCCGAAACCATGCGCTATCACGAGCGGATGGTCATGCTGAGCGTCATCGACGGGCTGTGGAAAGACCACCTGCTCTCAATGGATCACCTGAAAGAAGGCATCGGCTTGCGCGGCTATGCGCAGCAGGACCCGCTGGTGGCCTACAAGCGTGAGTCCTATGACATGTTCGAAGCCATGATGCTCAAGTTCCAGGAGGATACGGTCCGGTTCCTTTTCCGGATGCAGATTCTGGGGCCCGACGGACATCCGCTCGAAGGAACGGCTCCGCAACCGCGCAAACCAGTGCCGCCCGCTCCGCCGGTGGCCAGCGCCGCGCATCCCCTCACCCTGGATGCGGAGCCGCAGGAGTTCGCCGTAAACACGCGGCAGCCCTCCACCACCATTGACGCCCTGGAAAAGGAATTCCAACGCAAGAAGCAGCGCGAACTGGCCGCCGCCAGCCTGGCAGGATCGGGCGATGGAAGCCAGCCCGCACAGCGGCGCACCGGAGAAAAGGTAGGCCGCAACGACCCCTGCCCTTGCGGTTCCGGCAAGAAGTACAAGAAATGTCATGGAACGGAGAAGTAGGTTCGCAGCTTCTTTTCCATCCCTGCATTCCACTCGTGTCCTGAGTTTGAGGGTCGCGAAAGAAATCGGGGGCGAGAAAAGGCAGATTCTTCGCTCACCACCCCTGAACTCCACCCCAAAGAGCAATGACCGCTCTTTGGGGACCCCGGAACTGAGAACCGTTCGGGGCCCCGTTCACTCGGAATGACAGTATATTTGTTTAGCGAACTATGGACTCAGGACAATAGGGAATTCTTGCTTTTGCCATGGACCACTGTGCCCCATCCATTTCGCGTCTTCCTGCGAAATGGGTGGAGAACCACAACATTGCGAACTACACAATTCACGAAGACGTTCTCAGGAAAAAGGGGTTGCCGTGCGCTTGGGCAACGCGCGAATCGACCTCAGTCGGCCTCGGGTCCTGAGTGGCCAAACGGCCACAGCGCACCCAGAAGGCTGAAGCCCTTGTCCCGGTTCTTGGGCAGGCTGCAGCCCTTGCGCGCCATCTGACGAATGCTCCTGGAAATCGGCGAATCTTCCAGCGCGATCGGGGTCGCCGTGTTCTGCGTTCGCCGGGCGGTCGCATAATCGTCCGGGATTTTCCAATCGGCAACCCTGGTCAGCGCCTTGGCGATGCGCTTTTCATCGAAGCCCATGGCGTGTGGAATGTACCGGTTCAGCACCACCTGCAGCTTCGAGCCGCGGGTGGAAAAGAACTGAGTGATGAGGCGATTGGCGTTGCGCAACTCTGAAACTCCAATCTGGGTGATCAGATACAGGTTGGCCGATTCCTCAAAGAGCACCGTGCCCCGCAGATCGAGCCTCGATCCAGCGTCGACCACCACATAATCGAAGTTCTGCCGGGCGACGGTCAGCAGCTTGTCAATCGCTTCATTGCTGCCCTGGCTGCGGGGAAATTCTCCAGGGGCCGCAAGCACCGACAATCCTGAGCTGTGGCGGGCCAGAAGCGAGGAGAGAAAGCTCGCATCCAGCCGCGTGAAATCCTGAAATGCATTGGCGGTCGAGTACTCGGTGACCATTCCCAGATTCAGCGCTGCATCCCCGAGGGGAAGACCAAGATCGATCAGCAGGGTGCTTAGCCCCGACTCCTGAGCTACCGAGACAGCGAAATTGGCGGCGATTGTGGTCACTCCGCAGCCGCCTTTTGCGCCCAGAAACACAAACAGCTTTCTGGCCGACTTCTTGGCATTGGAGGTTCCCGGCTGGCGAATTGCGATCCGGGCAAGTGCCGCGGCCAACTCGGCAGAATCCAGCGGCAGGGTCAGGAACTCGCGGGCCCCAGCGCGCATGCACTTCAGCGCAAGATCCAGATCGGCCTGGGCCGAATAGACCATGATCGTCGCGGAGCCATTGGCGAAAATGGTCTCCACGATTTCAAGTGCATATTTCGGGTTGCTGTCCAGACCGATGACAACTACATCGTAATGTTGCTCCAGCATCTGGGGCAGCAGATCGAGATCCGGCGGAAAGGAAGAGAACTCGCGAATAGTCCCGCCCGGGAAAGCGGACAGAGAGCGCGCTACCTCTTTCCGGTGCACCTCGTTGGGGCCAATAAGTGCAATCGACAACACACCAGCACCAGACGCATCGGGATTCTTGGACATGGCCGACATAGCATACTTGCTGCTCCCATTTGCCTGCTTCAATGCCAAGTCTAACCTGTAGCCGGTTTATCGACCCAGCCTTTTCTCATCGGTGACGCACCGGACTGAATCGAATCTTGCCTTTACGGCTAAACAATCCGTTTTCGGGACCGTCCGCCCCCACACAAGGCGGGGGCAGGAGGGACGGAGGGAGAGAAATTCTCCCTCCGCATCCCGGAGAAAAACCACAGTCGCAGCGCCTTAGTGAGCCAAAACGAAGTTGACTTCCACTTTGACCTTTGCCGTGCCAGCGCCCGACTCGAAGGTCCATTTGCGCACCGCATCCTCGGCCGCAGGCGCCAGAATCAGATTGCCGCCGACCGATTTTGCTTCGCTCACTTTGCCTGTGGGGTCGATCGTGGCTTGAACGCTGACCGCTCCTTCAACTTTCATGCGCTTGGCGAGTTCCGGGTAAATAGGCGCAACCCTCGACTTCACAGCGCGATCGTCTGCGGCTCGACCAGGCATTGCCATCGCGAACACCAGCGCCAGTGCCGCCAACTGAAATAGCCTCACCGCCGCCAACTTCATCCCAAATGGGCGCTTATTAAAGGAAATCATCTTCATGGGTCCTCCTAGACCTCTGAAACTGCTTGGTGGGCATATCGGTCCCTGAAGAGATGTTGTTCACGGAATTTTCTCAAAAGACTGTTACCTTGGCGTTACTAAAGTTCTTTATTGATAAGAAAAAGGTTACGGATAGGTTATCGATGACTTGTCCAAGCTCGCAGCGGAATCTGTGGCTACTCCGCTGCGCCCTCTGGCGCAGTGGCGGCAAAGGTCAGGTCCTCAGCGCCGGAGCGATGCTGCTGGCGCCAGAGATCGAAGAGCCGGCCATAGCTGAGCGTGATGTACTGAGCTGTCCCGATGCCCAGGCGACCCGCGGCGCGGTCGATCCACTCCGCCGTGCCTTCCAGTTCTGCGTAGTCGCCGATGGGAGTCTCGTCCACCACGCAATGGCCCTCTCCATCGGTCCACTCGGTGCGCCATTTCTCGTACCGGAAGGCGGCCACCAGCCCCAGCGATAGGAAAACCTGGGCCAAGGCATCTCCGTCTGCGACCTGCGTCTCGGTCTCGACGCGATGCTTGTGCCGGTCCTCTCCGGGGCCAACATCGGGCAAACGCTTGTGGGTCAGGATGCAGCGGCCGGCATAGTCGCGGATGCGCAGGATTTCAGTGCGCGCCCGCATGGCCCGGTCCGGCGTGTCATACAAGACATTGCTCTCGAAGGCGCGCGGCGTTTGCAGGGTAAAGCCCGCCGCTTGCAGCCGCCGCGAAAGCCCGGCCAGATCGTCCACGCAAAATTTGATTTCGGTCTCGATAGGCATGGTAAAGAGTGAGTATACGGCAGAGGGAGTTGCGTATGCGCTGAGGGTCGACGACCCTGCTTCCACGCGTCGGACGGCGGCGTCTGCCGTGCGCTCCTACTTGCTGCCCCAGGACGCGCCCTTTCCGCCGGGCATGTAGGTGATGGTGTAGTTGTTCTTGGACGCCCAGTCGTTGGCGGCGTCATGGAGCTTGCTATTGCCGCAATTCAACATGTCCTCGGCCAGGCCCTTGCTGCCGGTCTGCCGCAGCGCCTCAATCAGTGTGTCTTCAGAGCCCTTCTCTCCCTTGCGGACAAAGAACGAGCTATCGGCGGCAATCAACTCCCAGTTCTGCGCGTGAAACTCACCCATCAGATAATCCGATGCGCGGCGGTCGTCGATTTCGCCCAATGCCTCTCCGGCAGCGCGGGCTACCTCGGCGGCCGGATCCTTCATCATGCCGATGAGCGGCTCGACTGCCCGCGGATCGTTCAACTTGCCCAGTGCGTAGGCTGCATCACCGCGCAGTTGGTCGTCCAGCCCTTGCAGAACGTCGATCAGAGGCTGCACCGCTCGCGGATCCCTGGTTTCGCCCAGCACCTCGGCCGCATCGTGGCGGAGATCGGCATCCTGCCCCTTGAGCAAGCCCAGCAGCGGTTCCACCGCCGGCGCGCCAATCTTCCCCAAGGCCATGAGGGCGCCGTGATGGACCTGGTAGCTGGGGTCCTTCAAGCTGGCAATCAGGGGTGGAACGGTGCGCGGATCCTTGATCTCGCCCAGCGCTCCGGCCACCGCTTCCTGGGTCAGGCCGTCGCTTTTCTTCAGCGCGTCCATTAGCGGGTCGACGGCGCGGGCGTCCTTGATCTTGCCCAGCGCGGTCGCCGCGTTGGTGGCGACCTGCCAGTCCGAGTCGTTCAGGGCCTCGATCAGCGGTTGCACTGCCTGCCTGCTTCTGTGCTGAGCCAGCGCCAGGGCCGCTTGTTCGCGAACCGTGGAGTCGGCATCTTTCAGCCTGGCAATCTGCTTGCTTACCTGGACGTAATTCCAGGTAGCAAACCCGCCCCAGATCAGCAGGACCCAGAACAGGGTTCCTCCCAAAATATCCCGCCACATGCCGAGCCGGTAGCTACCAAACAAGGGTGTACTCATGACCTCTCCTTACAAGGACAGAGCGGAATCCAACAAGGGCCCGCCCGCCGCGCATTGCCGGATCGATAAAGCGAGTGCGACGCCGCGAGGCTTCACTATAACCAAGAAAGGGGCGCAGGTGGAATCGAAAACAGAGGAGATCGGTTCTGCTTGAGACCCTCCCCCTTCAACGCACGCGGAGAGGCGACAATAGAAGAGTGAAGACTTTGCGATTGGCCGTAGACCCAGCCCATCTCGACTCCGCCCAGGCTCAAGAAGCCATCGGGCGCGCGGCGCAGATCCTGCGCGCCGGCGGCCTGGTGGCGTTTCCAACCGAGACGGTTTATGGTTTGGGCGCAAATGCCCTCGACCCGCAGGCGGTGAGCCGCATCTTTGCCGCCAAGCAGCGTCCCGCCTGGGACCCGGTGATTGTGCACATTGCGGAAGAGGCCATGCTGGAAGGGCTTGTAACCGCCATTCCCGACGCGGCACGCAAGCTGATGGCCGCCTTCTGGCCTGGTCCGCTCACTTTGCTCTTGCCTCGCACCCCGGCCGTGCCCGATGCCGTGACCGCGGGCCGACCGCTGGTGGGCGTGCGCATGCCGGCGCATCCAGTGGCCCTTGAGTTGATTCGCCGTGCTGGCGTCCCCGTAGCCGCGCCCAGCGCGAACACCTTTGGCCACACCAGCCCCACCTCCGCCGCCCACGTCCTCGAAGACCTGGACGGCCGCATCGATGCTGTCCTCGACGCCGGCCCGGCGGAGCACGGGGTTGAATCCACCGTGCTCGACCCGTGCGGAAATCCCCTGGTGATTTACCGCCCCGGCGCGGTGACCGCTGTCCAGATTCGAGACACTGCTGGAGAAGTGGAAGTCTTCCGCCCGGCCGGGGCACTCAAGGAAACGCCCAGAAAGGCCCTTCCCTCGCCCGGCGTGGGCCTCCGCCATTACGCCCCCAAGGCAAGGCTGATCTTGCTGGAAGCGCCGTTGACGGAGCTAGCCGCAAAGCTGACAGAAGCGGCCTCTTCGATGAAAGGAGAGCGAATTGGCGTCATGCTGCCCGCTGAGATTCCCGCCACGTCCGAAATGGCTGCGGTCTTTGCCTGGGGCCGCTGGTCCGCTCCCGAGGAGTTGGCGCGTGAGCTTTACGCCGGTTTGCGCGCCCTGGACGCCCAGGGCTGCACGGCGATTCTATGCCCCGTGCCACCCGCAGCAGGCATCGGCGCCGCCATCCGCGACCGCTTGCGCAAAGCAGCGCATAGCGGGTAGCTGTACTCAGACGAGGGATCGCTGACAACTGCCCCCTATCACTGCCCCGCGTCGCCCACCTTGTACATGTACTTGATCGCGGACTTGTAAATCAGTGTCTTGCTGCGTCCCCGCACTTTGAGGGAACTGCGGTCATACCATTCGATGCAGCCTTCAACCTTCTCGCCGTCTTCCAGCACGATGACCATGGGTGTCTGCGTCTGGATCTGCTTTTGCAAATAGAAGAGCTCGGCCTGCCGCTGCCCGATCTCTTCCTCGGCGGCGTGCGCGGTCAGATGAATGGCAAGCGCAGCGGGCCCACGCTTCTTGGCGCCTGGATGCGGCCGGTTCGCCGCCGCGCTCTTCTCGTTGCTTTTGGCGGGGGGAATCGCCTCGTTGCCCATCAGGGAAATCCTCTCTGTTGAAACGCAAGGCAATCAGATCAAACAAGTGCCAGGCCAGAAACTGCCATGAACTTGAACGGAAACCGGAGACACGTCCAACGCCGCCGGGGAAGTCCTCTTCCGTCCCGATATCCGAACAGTTTCAAGGATTGCTTGTACCCCAAGAGATGCCCGGCAGGGAGCAGGGGTTGCTCATTATTCCTCAGGGTCAATTTTCGCCCAGGCTCACGGTCATTGCGTCCAGCGAGAGCGACCGCAGCAGGTTGCGGCGCATGCCCTGCTCCACCTTGACCAGCGCCTGTGCGGCGGAGTCAATCCAGTCAACGGTGAGCCCTTGCGCCATGCGCTCCAGCTCCGCGCCCAGGTCCAAGTTGCGCACCAGTTGCGGCGTGCCGGCAATCACCAGCAGCAGGTCCTCCACCAGGCTGCTCAAGGCGCGCAGCAGGTTGATGGTCTTTTCCTGTCCATCTGCTCCAGCGCGGTAGCTCTCCGTCGCGTGGAAGAGTTGCGAGTAGTCAGGCTCACGCAGGGCGGTCTTCAGCACGATCAGCGCGTCTTGCCGGCTGGCAAGATAGGCGCCCAGGTCCAGCGTGAGCGCACGGCCCACGGCGCCCTCGGCCAGACGCGCGGCCAGGGCGCGGTCTTGCGCTTTCAGTTCCGGGCGGCGCACGGCCAGAAGCGATTCCAGGTCAGAGGCAGGCAGCGCGCCCAGCCGATGCACCACGGCGCGCGAACGAATCGTCGGCAGCAGCTCCTGCGGGTTCTCGGTGAGCAGGATCAGCGAAGTGTGCTCGGGCGGCTCTTCGAGCAGCTTGAGCAGGCTGTTGGCCGCCTCCTTCATAAACGCCGAGGAAGTAAAAATGGTGAATGTGCGTTTCGATTCCACCGGCGGACGATAATTCGCCACGTGAATCACCTGCCGCACCTGGCCCAGTTTGATGAGCAGTTGCGGCGGGTCGGGAGGAACAATCAGCACGTCGGGGTGGGTTTGGATGAGGATGCGGGTCTCGCGCTTGTCAACGTCGCGCATCTCCTCGCGGGCGGCCACGGCCTCAGCCACGCGCTCTTCCAGATTGGCCGCGTCGGCGATGCGGGTGCAATTCGAGCACCCGCCGCAAAAGTCGGGCAAGCCGTTGGTCTCTCTCGGATGCAGGCAGTTGACGGCCTTGGCCAGCATCAGCGAAAGCGTATATTTGCCCGCCCCGCGCGGCCCGGAGAGAATCAACGACTGAGGAAAACGCTGCGCGCCGATACTCTCCCTGAGCCGGGTCACCGTCGCCGAATTGCCCAAAAATTCTTGAAAGCCCACGATTCGAGTCTAGAGCATTCCTGGGCTTGAGTGGCGGCAGGGATTTCCACGTTTGGGACGGTCAGGCCGGACCGCCACACTTCAGTTCGAAAGAATGTCAATTTCACTTGACATGAAAATGCAAAACAATGTAATGTTTGCTTGTCTAATTGTAAAGGAGACCAATCATGATCTGCAAAGCTACCAACCCCGCACAACGCCGTTTCTTCGCGCGCTTCGCCGTCGCCATGCTGGCCTACATGCTGTTCCTGGTCCCAGTGATCTGGGGATTTGTGCATTTCCGGCTAACGGGTGCGCCCGCGTATGTCCTGGCGGTGCTGCCGGCGCTGCCTATTCTTGGGATGCTGGTGGTGATCGGCCTGTATCTGGCCGAAGAAACGGATGAGTTCGTACGCAACATGCAGATACAGGCCCTGCTCGGCGGCATCGGAGGGACTTTGGCGGTGGTCAGCGTCTGGGGGTTCCTGGAAGACTTCGCCCATGCCCCGCGGCTGGATCTTTTCATGGTCTACCCGCTCTTCTGGGTCTTCGTTGGCATCTCCACCGCCGTGGTCAGAATGAGGTACAGATGAAAAACCGATTGCGAGTATTGCGAGCGGAAAGGAACTGGTCGCAGGCCGATCTGGCCCAGCGGTTGGAGGTTTCGCGGCAGTCGGTCAACGCCATCGAGACAGGCAAGTTCGACCCTAGCCTGCCGCTAGCGTTCAAACTCGCCCGGCTTTTTGAAACCACGATCGAGGCGATCTTCAGCGACGAGGGCTAGGAAATCTGGCGGGAAACAGGGCCGAATGAGGGAGCCGGTTTCCCACCCATTTCGCAAAGTACGCGAAATGGATGGGGCACGGAGCTTTGCGGCGAGGCCGGCTGGGGATCGATCTCCGAAGGCCTAGTTCTCTTTATTCCCCATGCGCGCCACGGAAAACTGCGCGCCGGCAAACAGGATTAGCCCGGAGGTATACGCCCAGAAGATCAGGCCGACCGACACCTGGAACCCTCCGTAGAGGTCTCCCAAATGGAGGTGCGGCAGCAGGGCAACGAAAATGAACTTCGCCGCCAGCCAGATTACGCCGGTGATCGCGGCTGTCTTCATGACCGGCCGCCAGGGGACCTTGCGGTTCGGCAGCAGCCAGTAAATGGCGAAGAGAAATACGATGCAGGCCACGCCGGTTGAGATTGCCAGCACCAGCCAGTCCAAACCCTTGAAGAAGATGTTGTCTACGTGGTCGAAGAAAATATCGGTCAGCATGGTTGTGGCCACGGCGTTGATCACGATCGCCACGACGCCCAGAATCACCATCAGTATCGCCAGCCCGAAGGCCACCACCTGGTTGGCCAGGTAGTTGCGGCTCTTTGCGACGCCCCAGGCCTGATTCAAAGCCACTTCCAGCGGCAAGAAGATTCCCGTGCAGGCCACCAGAATCATGATCAGCGAGAACGCCTGCACGTTCTGGTGCTCGGCGGCTTTTTGCAGCAGGCGAACGACAAAATTCGGATCGTCGGCCGGCGAAGGAATAAAGTACTTGGCCACCTCCGTTACCGAAAGCGCCATGGAGGCGGAACGGAAAACCTTCGACGACAAGGTATATAGCAGCACAATGAACGGCAAAAACGACAGAATGGCATTGGCTGCCACGCTGAAGGCAAAGGTGTGCACCTCGCTGTCGAGCAGGTAAGTAATCAGCGCCGTGCCGTCCTTGCGCCAGCGGTACCACTTGGACTTCTTGGCTGGTTCCGGGACATCGGCGGCCCTGGGAGACTCGACCGGCGGCAGGTTTCGATCTTCTGAATCTGAAAATTGAACCACTTTGCCTCTTCTCTTGCGCTGGAGAATTCTCGCTCTTGCTCTACACTTCTGTGCCCCATCCATTCCGCGTTTTCCAGCGGAATGGGTGGGAGGCCAACAAGATTCCGGACGACACAATCTGCGAAAACACTCCGGAAATATTCACCGCCGGGGCGCTACGACCCGAACCGCCGGAGGTTCGCTATTTCAAGAATAGCCGTTCAGGGCTTGGGGCGCATCGGCGTGGCTTGGGATGCAAGGGCAATTGCATGAAGGTTCCGGGCAGAGGGGGACGGGTCTTGAAAGGGCACGAATTTAGTCGTGCCGCAAATACGCCAGGAAACTTCTGGGCTTTAGCCCCTGAAGGAAGACTCTAAATCGTCAACAAATGCATCCCTCGGCGGCTAAAGCCGGCGCATCATAAGTCTCGATAGCGGCACGACTAAAGCCGTGCCCTTTCAAAACAGTTGCTCCTCGTATTCACGATCTTCATGCGATTGCCCTGTTGAGCAGCGCTACTACTCCGCGTGGAAGACAACGTCGAAGAGCAGCAGGCTGACGGTGGTGAAGATGATGTCGTAACCCAGCAACAGCTTGATCCACAGCATGGGGTCGCTTTCGCCGGTCAGGATGGAGGTGGTGGCCTGCACCATGGCCAGCAGCGCCGGAATGAAGATGGGAAACAGAATCAGCGAGAGCAGCAGCTCGCGGTTGCGGCTGCGGATGGAAAGGGCGGCAAAGAAGATACCGTTGCCCACCAGCGCCCAGGTGCCCAGCGGCAGAACCAGCACCAGCAGCCACCCCTGCCCCGCGATGTGCAGGTTATAGAAGATCAGGAAGCAGGGCGCCAGGATCACCTGCACGGCAGTAACGAAGATGAAATTCGCAATCACCTTGGCCAGGAAGAGCTCCGCGCCGGGCGAAGGGACCATGCGCTGGGCGTCAAGCACCTGGTGGCGAATCTCGCGCGCCCAGGCCTGGTTGAGCGCGCTGACCGAGGCGAACATGGTCGCCACGCAGAGCACGCCGCCGGCGATCTGCTGCGAAAAGGCTCCGCGCGGGTCAAAGGCGATGGAAAAGAGCACCACCACCAGCAGGGAAAAGAAGAGCATGGAGACGAATGCGTCCAGGGTGCGCAACTCGATGCGCAGGTCCTTGACCAGGTGGGTCCACAGGGCGCGGGCCATCATGGGCGGCCCTCCGGGACCGTGGTCTTGGTAACGTCTTTGGTCAAGTCGGCGGTATGCGCCTCGGCTGCGCGCAGGTAGTCGTCAGGGCTCAAAATCAACTGCGTGCCGCGCGTGCCAGCGGAGACGCTGATGGTGTCAAAGAGGATGGCGGTCTCGTCCACGAAAACCGGGTAGGCCTTCTTTGCGCCAAATACAGTCACTCCGCCGCGGATGTAGCCGGTCAAGGGCTGCACCTCCTTGAGCGGAACCATCTCGGCCTTGCGCAAACCGGCGGCGCGGGCCAGCTTTTTAAAGTCCAGCTCGGCGTCGCCGGGAATCACGGCGAACACATAGACGCCGGGTCCGCCCGTTGTCAGCAGCGTCTTGAAGACCTGCTCGGCAGGCATTCCGATCTTGCGGGCTACGGTGGTAGCAGACAGATCGTCGGGGTCGACCTCGTACTCGCGAAGCTCGAACTCAATCTTCAGGTTCTCAAGAAAACGTGCTCCATTGGTCTTCATAGGGTCGGAGCCCCCGGCTCAAACGACTCCACGCGCCCGGCATGGAGCCGCAGCACCCAGTCGGCGATGGGCGCGGCCATCTCCCGCTGGTGGGTAGTGATGACTATTGTGCGGTTGCCCTGGCGGAATCCGGCCAGCAACTCCACCATCTGCCGGGCAGACTCCACATCCATGTTGGAGAAGGGCTCGTCCAGCAGCAGCAGTTCGGGAACGGGCAGCAGCACGCGGGCCAGCGAGGTCCGTTGCCTCATGCCTTGCGAGTATTGTCCCAGGGTGCGGGGCAGGTCGGGGTCCAGCCCGACCTGGCGCAGAGCCTCGACCGGCGTAAGGCACGCGCGGCCAGGGTAGAGGGCGGCAAAATAGCGCAGGTTCTCCTGCGCGGTCAGTTCGTCGTAGAGCATGGGGGCGTGGCTCATATAGCCGATGCGCGCGCGCGCCTCGTGCGGGTCAAGCCCGCCAAGGACCTTGACCGTGCCGAAGCTGGGCCGCAGCAGCCCTGCCAGAACGCGCAGCAGCGTGGATTTGCCAGCGCCGTTTTCGCCGATCAACACGTAGCAGCGCCCCGGATCCAGATCCACCGTGACCTGGCGCAACGCGGCAAAGCTGCCGAAGAGCTTTGAGACTCGGTCGAGGCGTGCGGAATAGGTCGAGCTGACAGCCTCGGAGGAGGGTACGTTCATTCGTTCATTCCGCGGCAGTTGAGGCTGTGGCGGCCTTGCTGGAGGGGGCTGATGCCGGTTCGGCGGCCGCCCGCGACTTTGCGCCGGAAGCTGCCGGCTGCGCGGGCGTTCCATTTGGCTGGGCCGGAGCGTACTTGCTGGCGCACTTGGCCTGAAGCACCGTCGCGTGGAAGACGCCGTCCCGTCCGTAGGAACCATCGGCCAGGGCCTGGGAGTCGTCCTTGAAAGTATCCGGCGGCGGCTCGGAGCCCTTGTAGACCACCTTGAGCACGCGCCCCGTGGCTGCCTTGGGAGAGTGGCTCTCAAACTCGTTCATCAAAAAGGTAACGTTGGTGCCGCTCTGCTCAATCGAGCCCGGCTGGACGAAACCCTCCACCCGCAGATGGCTCTTGTAGGCTTTGTCGCCCATACCGCCGAGTTCCGAGATGGTCACGTAGTAGCTCTTGTTGGCGTCGTAGCCAGACATGGCCAGCCAGCCGACGGTGCCGACGACAATGGCTACCGCAATCCCTATCCGCAAGGTGTTGGGGGAAATCTTCATAGTCAACTCTACGATACGAGCCAAGCGGAGCCCGGTCAACCATCCCAGGGTGGACGGTAGAAGCCGAATTCGCTCTGGGTGAGGAGTGACCGTTTCTGAGTCTGCTCCGGGATGCGCGTTTTGCTCGGATGAATGTGGCTAATCCTTCCGGGGGAGGCGCTGGTAGCGCGTGGCGGTGCATATCAATTGGATGCCGCCCATGCAGGCTGGTATGGAATCTCTTGCACAACCGCGTGCGCTACATTGAGCGAGGGGCACAACGCGATCCCGAAGCAGAAAAGAAGTGCGCCACCGCACTGGCCAGGGCGCTCCGCCAACTTGGCGTTAACGCCAACCTACGACCCGCCCCAGCAAACACCGCCCAACAGCCTGTCGTGAAATTCGAAAATGCCGAAAAAACCGTCCCTCGGGGACTAAAGCCGATGTCTATTTCGAGTCACTTTCGGCACGGCGAGAAGACGTTGCCTATCCCCTTTAGAATCCGTGCTGCCATTTCGGACGCCCCCGAAGCATCGCAGCATAGGTATTGCGGCAGGGGGGGAAACTCACAGCCACAACATCCCACGTTCATCGGGATCGCGGTACCAGCATCCCGACCCCTACTGCTGCCCCGCCGTCGCGCTCTTCTTCAACACCCGCACTACCGGGAAGTAACCAGTCCGGGTCCGCACGATCAGCTTGTTCTGCCCCTTGCCCGCGGCCGTCACCTGCACGCGCCTAAAGCCCGGCTCGGTGGTCGGCTTGGTCGAGTGGTAGCCCAGCGTGTACTGGTTCCGGATATCGCGCGCCACCTCGGCGGCAATCTGGTCGATATTCTCAATGGATTTGGGAAAGAAGGCCATTCCGCCCGTCTCGGCGGAAAGCATCTCCAGCGCCCGCCGCGCATGGCGCACCTCGGAGTGGCTCATCTCGTCGCCAAACAGCAGCCCGATCGAGTAGATCACCGGCCCTGAAAGCTGCTGCACCCGGCGGATGGTCTGTTCCAGGTTCAGCGTCGACGCGTTATCCTCGCCGTCGGTGATCAGGATCAGCACCTGCTTGGGCCGTTTGGCGTCGGCCACCAGCTTGTCCGCCGAGGCCACCACCGCGTCGTAGAGCGCGGTGCCGCCGCGCGACTCGATATGGCCCAGCCCGTCGCGCAGCTTGTTCACGTCCGAAGTGAATTCCTGGTCGATGAAGGCCTCGTCTGAAAAATTCACCACAAACGCCTCGTCCTGGGGGTTCGAGGCCTGGATCAGGTCCAGTGCGCTCTTGTTCACCGAGGGGCGCTTGCGCGACATGGACCCCGAGTTGTCCACCACCAGGGCAATCGAAACCGGAAGGTCGGTGTGCTGAAAGCTGATCAACGTCTGCTTAACGCCGTCCTCGGTGACCTCGAAGTTATCCTTCTTCAGGTCCGGAACCAGGCGGCTGCCGTCCAGCACGGTGCAGTTCAGCACCACCTCTTCCACGTCGGTATGCAGAACGTAGCCCTCACCCTGCTTGCGCAGAGTGTCAGGCCGGCCGCAGGCGCTGCGGCATCCGGCGAGCGCACCGGGTCGCGGTCCACGGTGAGCGACGGAGCCTGCGCCGGGCCGCGGAGTTGTGGGCTGGCGGGGGCGTCTGTTGCGCCGTGCAGCGTCAGAGCCGCTCCGGCAAACAGGACTGCGAGAACCGCGTTATTGCAAAGGCGCATAGTAGCCGGTACGTGCATGGACAGTCAGCGGAGGCAATCCCTGTGGAGGATTCATCTTCACCTTCACTTTACGCCACTTGCCGTCGCGGGTCAGGTCCTTGGGCCGGTAACCGATCACATACTGGTTGCGCAGCTCGGTGGAGATCTTCTCCGCAATGTCGCCCATCTCCGCCATATCGTCCACCCGGAACAGCCGCCCGCCCGGTCTCTTCGCTCAAATCATCCAGCAATTGCGGCCCGGTCCGCTCCTCGGGGGTGGGCGCATACGGGTCGAAGATGCCGATCGAGTAGATCTCCACATCGGCCTCCCGCACCTGCGCCCGCACCTCGCCCTCGGTATAGCGCGAGCGGTTATCGCCGCCGTCCGAGACCACCAGCAGCGCCTTGCGCTCGTGCGCGCGCATCCTTCATCTTGGCCACGCCGTAGTAGATGGCGTCCAGCAGCGCCGTGCGATGGCCGCTGCGCACCGTCGCCAGCCGCGCCTGGATGTCCTCCACCGAACTGGTGAAATCCTCAATCAGCTCCGGCCGGTCGTTGAAGCCGATCACGAAAAACTCGTCCTGCGGGTTGGCCGTCTTGATGAACTGCAAAATCGACTCCCGCGCCCGGATCAGCTTCGAGGTCATGGAACCCGACAGGTCGAAGATGATGCCGATCGAAACCGGCGCATCCTCGCTGGCAAAGGTGCGGATCTTCTGCTGGCCGCTGTTCTCGAAGACCTGGAAATCCTCCTGCTCCAGCCCAGTCACCAGCCGGTTCATGGGATCGGTCACCGTCACCGGAACCAGCACCATGTCCACGTTCATGCGGATGCGCGAGCCGGGATGGATCTTCAGCGCATCGGGGCCGGTTTCGGCAGGCGCTTCGGCGCCTGCGGGCGCCCCGGTGGACGGCGCGGCAGACCCTGGCGGCGGCACATGCACCTTGTTCAGCGGATCGTCCTGGGCCGCGGCGCCCACCAGGCACAAGGCCGCAATCAGAGCGCAAACCCTCAGGCTACGGCAAAGGCGCCGCAGGTAGCCGCATTCGCTTCGAGTCTTGCGCTGGAGAGAGAGTTTCTTCATGCCGCAACACCAAAGATTGAAGGCGATCTTAGCACGCTTTGTGCATTCTTTGTCCCGCCGTTTCAATACCATGAAATCCACCCGTTGCGGCAGCGGCGCGACCGGAGCCCTGGTGGCGGCTGGGATACAATCGACCCTAGGCGCGTTCAGGCCCCGGATGGAAAATCCGCAACTTGAGGGCGCAAATTCAGCCGTAGCATCGGGGAGCAAGACCTTCCGCATGGCCCGCATCTATCCATTTCGCGCCTGGCGCTACAATCCCTCCGCCGTCCGGCTGGATGACGTCGTCACCCAGCCCTACGACAAGATCTCCCCCGCCATGCAGCAGGCCTACTACCAGCGCAGCCCCTTCAATCTGGTCCGCATCATCCTCGGCCTGCCTGAATTCTTTGATGCCGAGCGGGGCGAAAGCGTCTATACGCGCGCCGCCCGCGACTTCCGCGCCTGGCGCGAACAGGGCGTCCTGGTCCAGGAAAAAGACCCCTGCATCTTCGCCTACTCCCAGCGTTTCAAGGTTCCCGGCACCGAAATCGTCAAGGAGCGCCGCGGCTTTATCGCCCTCGGCAAGCTCCACGACTACGCCGAGCAGGTGGTTTTCCGCCACGAGCAGACCCTCTCCAAGCCCAAGAGCGACCGGCTGAACCTGCTCAAGGCCACGCACGCCCACTTTGGCCAGATCTTCATGCTCTACTCCGACCCCGCCGGCAGCGTCGAGAAGATTCTCTACGACGGCAACGGCCCCGCCGAAGCCGAAGTCACCGACGAGTACGGCGTGCTCCACCGCCTCTGGCGCATCAGCGACCCGGCCGCCATCCGCCTGCTCACCACCGCCATGGCCGACAAGAAGCTGATCATCGCCGACGGCCACCACCGCTACGAGACCGCGCTCAACTACTCCAAGGAGCACGCGCCCACTTCGCCGGCCAAGACCGAACACAGCGCCACCCAGTTGCCCCAGCCGCCGTATCCTGAAGCCGCCGTCATGATGACCTTCGTCAACATGGACTCCGACGGCCTGGTGATTCTGCCCACCCATCGCGTGGTGCATAGCCTGGCCGGCTTCGATCCCGCCGCCTTTGCCCGCGCCGCAGAAGAGTTCTTCACCGTCGACGCCGCTGCCCGCCAGCGAAGCCGCCGGTTACATTGAGACCCTCGGCAAGCAGACCGGCACCGCCTTTGTCGCCGTCACCCGCGCCGGAGCCTTCCTGCTGCGCTCCAAGCCTGAGCCCATCGCCGCCGCGCTGGCCCACCTGCCCGAGCGCCAGCGCCAGCTCGACCTGAGCCACCTGCACTCCATCGTCCTCGACCGCCTGCTCGGCCTGGACGCCGAAAAGGTCCGCGAGCAGACCAACCTGCGCTACCTGCGCGACGCCGGCGAAGCCGTGGACCAGGTCCGCCGCGGCGAGGCCGACGTCACCTTCCTCACCAACCCCGTCACCATGGAGCAACTCCGGGAAGTGGCCTTTGCCGGCGACGTGATGCCGCAAAAATCCACCGACTTCTTCCCCAAACTGCTCAGCGGCCTGACCATCTATGCGCTGGACTAAGATACCTCTGTTGATGTAGGTGCTTTGAAAGGGCACGGCTTTAGCCGTGCCGCAAAGTCTCTCCAAAAGGCGGGGCTTTAGCCCCTGAGGTACGCTTCTTGCCGGTCAGGCCTGAAACTCGCTCCTTTCCCGCAGTTGCTCATCGCGCTCTTTCGGTATGGATCTGTCTCGTGCTGTGCCTGCTCTGTCCTGCGACCCGCCAGGCCCTCGCACAAGCCGCCCCCCGCTTCGTTGTGGTCCTCGATGCCGCGCACGGCGGCGACGATCCCGGCGGACACCTGTCCAACGGCCAGCCAGAAAAGGCCTTTACCCTGGCCCTGAGCGTGCGCCTTCGCTCGCTGCTCACGGCGCGGGGCATTCAGGTCGTCACCACGCGGGAATCCGACACTGCCGTCGATCTCAATCGCCGCGCCGAGATCGCCAACCGCGCCAATGCCCAGGCCTGCCTCAGCCTCCACGCTTCCGACACCGGCTCCGGCGTCCATCTTTTCGTCTCATCGCTGGCTCCGGTTCAACCCGAGCGCTTTGCCCCATGGAGAACCGCGCAGGCCGCCTGGGTCACCCGCAGCCTGGCTCTCGCCGGGACGCTCAATTCTGCGCTGCTCCGCGCAGGCATGAACGTCACTCTGGGCCGCACTTCCCTGCTCACGATCGACAGCATGGCCTGCCCAGCCTTGGCGGTGGAAGTAGCCCCGGAACGCACTGCCGATCGCAAGACCGTCGCCGGACTCGACAATGCCGAATACCAGGCGCGCGTGGCCGGCGTGCTGGCCGCTGCTCTGCTGGAATGGCGCGCGGATGCCCCGCACGCGGAGGGCCCCCAGCCGTGATTCCCCGCCACCAGAAAATCATCTTCGCCATTCTTCTGCTGGCCTCGCTGGCCATGGGCGTGGTGCTATGGCAGTTGCGCGACCGTGCCCACCAGCGCCTTGTTGCCGGCGAAGACTCGTCTCCCACGCAGGCTCCCGAAGTTGCGCCCGCCGAACAGATCACTCTGCTGGTGGCCAACGACGCCTACAACTCCTTGCTCCCGCAGGTGCATTCCCTGCCGCTGCCCAAAGACCCAGGCGCCCGCGCCCGCGCCATCCTCGGCAAACTGCTTGACCTTTACGCCAGTCCCGCCGCAACCCACCCTGTCCCCGGCGGCGCCGCCTCCATTGCTCAGGTCTTTCTTCTGCCGGCCACGGGCAACGCGCCAGAGGTTCACACCGCTTCCGCCACCAAAGACACACCGCAGACCGGTCCGCAGCTCGCCGTCATCAACCTCACCGGCGCTTTTGCCGCTGGCCACCCCTCGGGACTGGAGGCCGAGACCCTCACCGTGCTCTCCATCTGCGGCACCCTGCGCGCCAACCTGCCCCGCGTCACCCAGGTGCGCTTTATGATTGATGGCCAGCAGCACGCCACCCTGGCCGGACACGCCGACCTGACCCGCACCTATTTGACCGACGAGGCCGGCCCTGCCGAGCCAGTGCACCCGTGAGTACGCGGGATATAGGGCAGCCAACTGCCGTTTCATTTCCCTTGGTTTCGCAGTATCATGAGGAAGCAGCCATGCCGAAGCCGATTCGCATCTCGACCCCGCCCCCCACCTTTGACAAAATGGCGAGATATCTACGCATCCCCAAGAAGCGCCAGAAGGAGTTGTTTGCCTGGGCAGAGGAGGCTTGGAGGCGTGTGGACTCTGAAGAGCTACCCCTCACCAAGATCAAAGCCGATCCGCAAGAGATGCCCAAGAATGCCTCAGCCGCCTGACCGAAACGGCGTCTTCCTGAACGTCCCCCCGACGAAGAGTCTCAGATGCCTATCTCGCCAGTATCGAAGGTGTCTGCTTCGGGACACAGGACAAGGCGCGCCAACACCACCCATATCCCTCACCATAAGGGCGAAATTTTGAAGCACCTTGTCATCAACGGTTGGAATCTCGGAACGAACAAGATTCAATTGACGAATACGCTACGGGCCGAGTTCGGCTATTCGCTCTCGGAGGCGAAAGCCATTACGGATCAGATCGTTGATAACAGGGAGATTAGAGTTCCTTTCGACCGCGAGGGACCGGTGGCCGAGAATTTCGTTGGAAGACTCCGTGAGATCGGCGCGAAGGTCTCCATCGACGGCTAATCTCAGGTAAGCTCTGCTACGATTTGGACATATCCGTAACATGACCCCCACCATCGGCGTTTTCGATTCCGGCTTTGGCGGCCTCACCGTGCTGCGCGCGCTGATGGCCCGGCTGCCCCACGCCCACTTCGCCTTCCTCGGCGACACGGCCCGCCTGCCCTACGGCTCCAAGTCGCGCCGCACCATCGCCCGCTACGCCGCCCAGAGCGCGCAGTTCCTGGTCCAGGAGCAAGGTGCGGAGTTCCTGGTCATCGCCTGCAACACCGCCAGCGCCCTGGCCCTCGACGCCATTCAGGACGCCGTGCCCGTCCCCGTGCTCGGCGTCATCGAGCCCGGAGCCTCGGCCGCCCGCGCCGCCTCCCTCACCGGCGACGTGCTGGTGATCGCCACCGACGCCACCGTGCAGAGCCACGCCTACCTGGCCGCCTGCCGCGCCCTGGGCTTGCGCGCGATCGAGAAGGCCTGCCCGCTGCTCGTCCCCCTGGTCGAGGAGGGCTGGACCGACTGGGCGACCATCGCTGCATCTGCCCCGTCGCAGGCAGCCGGTCAGGGCGATGGGAAGAACCTCATGCGAGCGAATAGCGAGCGATTGGCCCCACCGCAGGTGGATGTCACCGCCGAGGTCATCCGCATCTACCTCGCCGAGTTGACCGCCGAGGCCGCCGCCCAAGGCCTCAATCCCGATACGCTGGTCCTGGGCTGCACCCACTACCCCCTGCTCCGCCCGCTGCTCGAAAAAGCGGTCCCCACCGGAATGCAGGTCATTGACTCCGCCGAAGCCGCCGCCGAAGCCGCCGTCCATCTCTTCAATGGCCGCGGCGGTTCCCCGCGCCAGGATGCCGAAGAACTCTCGCCGACCGCGCAGGTCCCTACCGCGCAGGTCCGCTGCTTCGCCACGGATTCGGTCGAAAAATTCGAGCGCCTCGGTTCCCGCTTCCTCGGCCGCCCCACCGGCCCAGTCGAACTCGTCGATCTTGGCGGCTGATTTTCGCTTGTCTGCTGATATTCTAGGAGTTGTATGGTCCGTCATCCCCTGAAACTGGACCATGGAGGAAGAAAGCAAGCATGATCAATCTGGCGGGTAAGACGGCTGTGGTCTTCGGGCTGGCCAACAAGCGCTCCATTGCCTGGGGCATCGCCCAGAAACTCCACGAGGCCGGCGCAACCCTGGCCATCTGCTATCAGAACGAGCGCATGAAGCTCGAGGCTCAGAGTCTTATCGACGAGCTTCCCGGCGCTGTCGGATTCCAGTGCGACGTCTCCAGCGACGAGCAGATCGAGACCCTCTTTGCCGCTCTCAAGGAGAAATTCGGCAAGATTGAGGTCCTGGTCCACGCCGTGGCCTTCGCCCCTGCCGGCGACCTGCGCGGCGACTTCCTCAATACCAGCCGCGACGGCTTCCGCATCGCCATGGACGTCAGCGTCTACTCCCTCATCGCCGTCACTCGCGCCGCCGCGCCCCTGATGACCGTGGGCGGCAGCATCATCACGCTCAGCTTCTACGCCGCCGAGAAGGTCGTCCCCCATTACAACGTGATGGCCGTGGCCAAGGCAGGCCTGGAGTCCACCGTCCGCTACCTGGCTTCGTCCCTCGGCCCCCGCAACATTCGCGTCAACGCCATTTCCGCCGGCCCCATCAAGACCCTGGCCGCGCGCGGCGTCGGCGACCTGGGCGACATGCTCAAGACCCACGCCGAGCGCGCACCCCTGGGCCGCAACGTCGACCAGCTCGAAGTCGGTGGCGCGGCCCTCTTCCTGGCCAGCGATCTCTCCAGCGCCATCACCGGCGAAATCATGTACGTGGACTGTGGCTACAACATCATGGGGTTCTGAAGACAGAGAGCAGAGGCCGGGGATCCGCCGAGTGCCCCATCTTCGGCGGGTCTCTGCATTCGCGCCCAAGTTGGTATACCTATAACTACGGTTCTTTGTTGCCCAAGAAGAGAATGTAGGCCGGAACGGACCCCTAACAGCCTGTGGTGAAAGTCAAGTTTTGAAAGGACACGACTTTAGTCGTGCCGTAAGTAGCACAAAATAAAGGCGGTCTTTAGAGAGGTTCCACAGTTCACATGCCCTTTCCGGCATCGAGGAAGGTGGCATTTTCTTGAGAAAAATGCCAATTGATAGCGGTAGGTTCGGGGTACAGCAATTGTGGAACCGCTGTAAAGCCCCGATCGTCTTTGGGCTGTGTACGGCACGGCGAGAAAACGTTGCCTATCCCCTTTAGAATCTTTGCGGGGGCTTCGGTCCATTTTGTCGGCCCTTCCCAGGACTGCGCGTCGCTTGTCATGGGGCTATTCTCCCTCGGCCCCTCCGGGGTGAATGCCTCAGCCCGGTTTCATGCCCTTGGGTGAGACAGAGGCTCATGGGGACACTACCGAAGTCGCGCCCTTCAAAACACAAACGACCATCTATGTGGTGGACACCACTAGCTCAGCACTTCAGCGCTGGGGACCAGCCTCGGCTGGATAACTCAGGGTTGCGGCTTCTCCAAAAGCACGCTCTTGCCGGTGCGCGCCGACTCCCGCGCCGCGTCCAGAATCTGCATCACCACGACGTTTGTGTCCAGCGCGGTCAGATCGCCTTTGGGCTGCAACTCCCCGCGCAGCACGGCGGCCAGGTAACGCAGCGAGTCAGTGTGCGGCGCGACGAGCGGTGCGGCTGTCTCCATGCGCTCTACCGGGTCGTGCTCGTGGCGCAGGCGCAGCTTGTCCGGCCCGACGGTGATGGCGTAGCCGGTGGCCCCGTAGACCTCCATATCCTTGCGGCTGAAGGGCCAGTTCCACGAGGCCTGAATCACCGCCTGCGCGTGTGGATAGGCCAGCACAATGGTGGCGTCGTCGTCCACCCGGGGATAGATGTCCGGCTTGTCGTGATTCACGACCGCGGTCACACGTCAGCGGGGCTTCTCCCGTGCATCAGCCAGGTCATCAGGTCCACGCCGTAGCAGCCGAAGTCGTAGAGTGCGCCGGCGCCATTTTGCGCCGGATCGGTAAGCCAGCCAAGAAACTCCGGCGGCACGCCGATCTCCTTGGGACCCTGGTGGCCGTCGTGAACCACCACGCGCCGAAGCTCGCCCAGCCGTCCTTGTTCCAACTCGTCATAGGCGGCGCGGTTGCTGGCGTACCAGGTGGTCTCGTAGTTCACCAGCACTTGAATGCGATGTTCGCGGGCCGTGCGGCGGATGGCCAGCGCATCGTCGAACGAGAGCGTCAGGGGCTTTTCCACCATCGCTGAAACGCCATAGCGCGCCGCGGTCTCAATCGTCTTTCGATGATCGGCAATGGAGGTGTAAACCAGCACAGCCTGCGGATGGCTTGCCTCGATCATTTTCTCCATCGAGTCGAAGAACAGGCTGTTCGGGAGGTGATATTTCTGCTCGTACTTCGCGGCCAACGACGGATCAGGATCGGCGATGCCCACCAGCGTTACGTCCTGGTGCTGCGGCAGCGCTGCCAGAAAACCCTCCACATGCCCATGGACAAGGCCCACAATGGCCACCCGCAGCGGCGCGGGCTCGGCTTGCGCCCTCAACGCGCAAGGCGCAATCGAAGCAAGAACGGAAAACATCATGCAGTTCAAAACCCTGAGCATCCTGGCGGTCCGGCCAGCACAAACAACAACGCAAGTGTAAGAACGATCCATGGCGCGATGAACATCTCCTGGCCCGTGATTCTACTCCCCACACGCCGTCTACCGCCCGCGGCCCAAGAGGGGTATTCCCAAGAGCAACAGCAGCGGCGCTTTTGCCGCCGACACCCGCCAATCTTCGTAGTAGGATACAGCCATCATGGGGGCTCCAATGCATATCCAGTGCCGTTGCAAGTCTGTCCTTCTCTTGGTTTCCTGCGCCATCGCGCTGCTTTCATTTTCCGTGGCGGCTCATGCCGGCGCGCCCAAGGGCGATGCATACCTGGGATTCAGCCGCCTGGGCACCGACGTCTTCTATCCCAACACTGGAGGCTTGTGGGGGTGGGGAGGCGCACTCAACATCAAGGTCAAGCCATTCTTGGGCGTCGAAGGCGATGTCTCCCAGTACGGGCTGGGCGCCAACTCGACCATCCCGCGCACGACAAACTTCATGGGCGGGCCGCGCATCACAGTAGGCGCCGCCGGATTCAGGGCCTATGTCCACGGCCTGGCCGGCGCGGAGCACTCCGCCAACTCCAGTGGCGTGGCCATCTCCGGCACCAACCTCTCCTATGCCCTGGGAGGCGGGGTGGAGTTTCGCATTGCCCCCTTCTTCGGATGGAGGGTAGCCGGCGATTACCTGGGCGCTCCCACGCTTTCTCCCTCCACCAGCACCCACTACCGTGTCAGCAGCGGGCTCGTCTTCCGATTCTGAACCACGACGTTTGGCCCAGAAAGCCAGCCGCGCAAATCTCATACACGCGGGAGATGTGTCAGCCCTCGCCTTGAGCCGGTCCATACGTGCCGTTCAATGAGCGCAGGCTTTGGCCGCAGGGGAGGCTTTTCAGACGTTGTCCGCCTCCCCGAATGCTGTTTGCTTTTCGTCGAGCCTGTCCTTGCCCTGAGGCTTCTCTGCAGAAGCGATCACAAATAGGCAGGTTTTTCCAGTTACGATGTATGGCTGACACCATCAGCTGCTGTCAGTCGTTCTGACCGATCCTGAGCGCGCTTCCAGCGGCGGATCCACTTGCGCGCCCATCGATAGTGGCTTGCCGTCTCCGCGCGGCAATAGTCGCTGAGCGCCCAAGTCGGCCCCATCCACTTGAATCGGCCCACCGCTACCAGGTCCTCATCGGGAGTGGCATCGATAAGAGCGATCATGCGGTGATGAAAGACTTCATAGTCCTGTAATACGGCCTTAAGGGAACGGTGGCGATGTTCCTGATAGATCATCTCGTTGAAGCGTTTCAAATCTGCCCACGTCAATCCCGGCGCCGGAACAGCCGGTGTTTCACCTCGCTGCTCCGCTTGGTGCCATTCCAGGACCTTTCTCTGCCAACCCAAGACGTGGGCCAGAATGTCTTTCACAGACCATCCGCCCGGCGTAACACCGGGCACAACCATCTGGCGAGGTTTGATCTGCTTGAGGAGCGTGCCGAGCGCCTCCCGCTCCGCCTTGATTTCTTGAAGTAGTTCCCGCCTTGCCAGCCGCTTGCCCACGGAACCCTCCCGCCGCGAAGCTTGTGGTTCAATTCGGTGCCGCGCTTGCTCGCCATCCATGTTCCTTCCGAGAGGAGTGTGGCGCGCCCCTACGATATCAGCGCAACAGAGTTCTGCAAAGTGCTTCAGAAAGGCTCCGGAGGATTGGTCGGCAAACCTTCGTTTACGTTGTAGTCATGCCAGGAATGACCTCGGAAGCCGGTCCAGAATTCCACTTCTTGGGCAAAGCCAGCTAAGAGAGTCACTCTGCCTGGAGCGAGTTCTGCCCTGCCCCCGGCCCTCGCATCAATATCATGAGCCGGCTCCTGGTGCCCCGCTCAAAGGGCGACTCACTTTCGCCTCGCTCCGCCTGACATGCATCTGCGCCGGCGATGCGGGCCGAGGGCTCTAACGAACCATCGCGACAGGCAAGGGCTGTGATCTAAGGGCCATAGCGGAACCTGAGTCGATGTATCCTGAAGCCGCTCGATTCAAGCCGACGCGCCCCCCCACAGGGAGCGGCTATCCCGCACAGGGCTGACCAGGCCACGGGAAATCCCTTTCGCTCTAGCCGCTGCGAGAAAGCGTAAATTCACCGATGCCGGCGATTCGTTTGGATTCGCGGGAGAAGCCTCCATCAGGGGCTAAAAAGGCTAAGAAGACGGCGTAAATCGTGCCACATTACCCAAAGAGCATACCTCAATAGCTTCAGAATTACTTTTATTATCAACAATTTAAGGAACCACTGATGCCTCGCCCTGTTCCAAGACTCGGCTCATCGGGAGTTTTACCTAATCCTGTGAAGCCTTTCCCTTTCAAATCGGTTCAAAGGCTGTTTGCTTCGCGCACATCCCTGGACCCGGTTCTTCATGTAAACCTCCGGACTCCAAATTCCGTCCATCCACCCGAGGACGCTTATGGGAGCTTTGGAGGTAGGTGTGCAGATTCGCTTTCGCTGTCCGTGTTGCGGGAGCAAGACCCTTGAGGCACCCAACGCGCTGGGGCTCTGTCCGGTCTGCTGGTGGGAAGACGACGGCCAGGAAGACGACGACTCCGAAGACATCCGCCAGACCGTCAATGGCGACCTCAGCCTGGACGATGCCCGCAAGCACTACGCCTATTGCGGAGCCGCACATCCCCGCTTCCTGCCCTACGTGCGAAAGCCCCAGCCCGACGAAGAGTAGGGCGGTGCGGCAACCTGCCTCGAATTCTCGGCCCCAGGAGAGGTTCAAAAGCCTGAATGTTCGTCCTCTTTCCGGCCCAGATGCCGCGTCTGAAAACAGGTGGGTTACGCCAAATAGAATCAGATCATTGAACCAAATCGGGACGGCCTTTCCATGCGAATCAACTACCTGCCCCTTTTGTGGAGTTCCTTTCCGGGTCCCCCCCTTGAAAACGGTTGACATGGCGGTTTGACCCTGCCAGCAATCCCTCTTACCATGAGAGGAGGTATTCCCCGGCCACGCCGCGCTGTATGCCCTTGAGCGCAGTCCGGTTGGCAACCCCGAATTTGAGTTCGTTCGGCGCCTCCTGCGCGCCTGGAAGGCAAAACGTTGAGTTCTACCACCGACACCCTCGAGAACAACCCGCAACCTGAATCGGCTGAGGCCGCACACGACCACCAGCATGAAGGCCACGATCACGATCACCACGACCATGACCACGACCACGGTCATGACCACCAGCACGGCCCGGTTCTGAATCCCGAGTGCACCCGCGAACTGGTGCTGGACGTTCCCGCCGAAGAGGTGACGAAGGCCTACTCCAGCGTTGTTCGCAACTACAAGAAATATGCCAAGATTCCCGGCTTCCGCGCCGGCAAGGTGCCGGAATCGGTTGTCAAGCGCCGTTTTGCGGCCGAGATTCGCAAGGAAGTTATCGACAGCCTGTTGCCGGAGCGCTTCAACAAGGCGGTGGTCGACCTGGGCGTGAAGCCCGTGGGCCAGCCGCAGGTGACGGAGCTGACGCGTCGACGACGGCCAGCCGCTGCATGTGAAGGCGGTCTTCGAGTTTATTCCCGATTTCTCCATCGAGGGCTACCAGAGCGTGACGGTCGAGAAGCCTTCGGTGGAAATTACCGAAGAAGAGTACTCTCGCGAGATGGAGCAATTGCGCGATTCGCGCGCCACTATTGAGCCGGTCGAGGAAGACCGCGCCCTGGTGGACGGCGACTGGGCGCAGATCACCTACAGCGGGCAGATTGACGACGACGCCGAAGCCCCTCCGGTGGCCGGCGAAGACACGCTGGTGGAGATTGGCGGCAAGGACACGGTGGAGGCTTTTACCGCTGCTCTGCGCGGCGCCAAGCCCGGCCAGGAGCTGAAGGCCGAGGTCATCTATCCCGCCGATTATGCCGAGGCCAAGCTGGCCGGCAAGACCGTGGCCTACGAAGTCGAGGTCAAGGCCATCAAGAAGCGCATTGTGCCGGAGCTGAACGACGACTTTGCCAAGGAGCTGGGCGCTTACGAGAGCCTGGCCGAGCTGGAGAAGCGCGTCCGCGAGCACATGGCCAACCGCAAGCGGCGCAGCGTGGAGGGCGAAACCAAGGACCGGCTCTTCGCGGCCTTGACAGAGCGCTACCCCTTCCCGGTTCCCGAGTCGCTGGTGCAGGAGCAGATTGACACGCGCCTGGAGCGCGGTTTGCGCGCCCTGGCGGCACAGGGCATGGACACCGAGCAGATGCGCAAGCTGGACTTTGCCCGCCTGCGGGCCGCCCAGCGCGACGGCGCCATCGCCGAAGTGAAGACCTCACTCCTGCTGGACCGCATCGCCCAGGAGGAGAACATTACCGTCAGCGACGAGGAATTGGACCGCGAACTGCAAATTGCTGCCTTGCAGTCACGAGAGCCGATAGATACCCTGCGTGCGCGTTTGACGGAGGACGGCGGACTGGCTAGAATCCGGGAACAACTGCGGCGCGAAAAGACCGCCTCCGTGCTGTACGAACGGCTGCCCGCGTAGGGCTGCCGCCAGACAGGAGGCGCCGCGCGGCTGGCATTCAGGGCCGCGCGGACACAGACAACGGGGAGCAAGTGCCCCCAACGGAAAAGCGAGAGAAGCGTTCAATGGCATTGGTTCCCATGGTGGTTGAGCAGACGAGCCGGGGCGAGCGCGCCTACGACATCTACTCCCGTCTGCTGCGCGACAACATCATCTTTCTTGGCACGCCGATCGACGACCAGGTGGCCAACCTCATCGTGGCGCAGATGCTCTTCCTCTCTGGCGAAGACCCGGAGAAGGATGTGCAGCTTTACATCAACTCGCCGGGCGGCTCCATCACCGCGGGCCTGGCCATCTACGACACCATGCAGTTCATCAAGAACAACGTGGTCACCTACTGCATCGGCCAGGCGGCCAGCATGGGCGCGTTTCTGCTGCTGGCCGGCACCAAGGGCAAGCGCTTCGCCCTGCCCAACTCCCGCATTCTCATCCATCAGCCTTCCATGGGCGGATTGAGCGGCCAGGCCACCGACATCGACATTCATGCGCGCGAGATCCTGCGCATCCGCGAAATCACCAACAATCTGATGGCCAAGCACACCGGCCAGCCCCTCGACCGCATTGAGCGCGACGTGGAGCGGGACTTCATCATGAACTCGCAGCAAGCCAAGGAATACGGCATCGTCGACGAAATCATCGACCGGCCGCGCACCTAACCGGCCGGTCCGCACTTGGCGGAGTACCAACAGAAGCTATCGTCCAGAGGGAATTTTATGATGAAAACGCGCACGGGACCGGAAGAAGCACTGCGCTGCTCGTTCTGCCACAAGTCGCAGGACGCCGTGGCCAAGCTGATCTCGTCCCCCAGCGACTACCCACGCGCCTACATTTGCGACGAGTGCGTGGCCGTCTGCAACTCGATCCTCGAGGACGACCGCGGCGAGGCCCAGCCGGCCACCGTCGCCGGCCACCTGCCCAAGCCGCAGGAGGTCAAGGGTTTCCTCGACGACTACGTGATCGGCCAGGACCAGACCAAGAAGAAGCTCGCCGTGGCCGTCTACAACCACTACAAGCGCATCCAGATGAACCGCGTGCGCAACAACGAAGTGGAACTGGCCAAGAGCAACATCCTGCTCATCGGCCCCACCGGTTCGGGCAAGACGCTGCTGGCCCAGACGCTGGCCAAGATGCTGGACGTTCCCTTCGCCATTGTCGACGCCACCACGCTGACTGAAGCCGGCTACGTGGGCGAGGATGTGGAGAACATCATCCTCAAGCTGCTGCAAGCGGCCGACGGCGACGTGACCCGCGCCCAGCAGGGCATCATCTATATCGACGAGATCGACAAGATCGGCCGCAAGGACGAGAACCCCTCCATCACCCGCGACGTCTCGGGCGAAGGCGTGCAGCAGGCGCTGCTCAAGATTCTTGAAGGCACTGTGGCCAACGTTCCACCGCAGGGCGGGCGCAAGCACCCGCACCAGGAATTCACCGCCGTCGACACCACCAACATCCTGTTCATTTGCGGCGGGGCGTTTGTGGGTCTGGAGCGCGTGGTAGGCCGCCGCGTGGGCAAGAAGGCGCTGGGCTTCAAGTCAGTGGACGCCGAGGCCGATGCGGCCACCACCCGCTCGCATCGCGACACCGAATTGCTGCGCCGCACCGAGCCGCAGGATCTGATCAAGTACGGCCTGATTCCCGAGTTTGTCGGCCGCCTGCCGGTCATGGGCATCCTGGACGAGCTGGACGAGGAAGCGCTGATCGAGATCCTCACCAAGCCGCGCAACGCCATCCTCAAGCAGTACCAGCGCCTGCTGGAGTACGAGAATGTGCGTCTGCACTTCACCCCGGAAGCCACCGCCGCGGTAGCCAGCGAAGCCCTGGCCCGCAAGGTGGGCGCCCGCGGCCTGCGCATGATTCTGGAAGAGCTGATGCTCGACCTGATGTACCACCTGCCCAACAACAAGCAGGTGCGCGACCTGGAAATCACGCGGGACATGGTCGAGCGAAGAGATCTCTCGCTCTGCCTGCTGGAAAAAGCCGGATAAGCGGCAGTCGCGGCAATCTGACATGCAAGAAGCCCCTTCCACCCGCATCGGGAGAAGGGGCTTTTTGCGCGGGAAGGGCAGGGCACTTCGGTCTGGCCCAACCCGCTATTCCAGCCGAAACAACGCTCCGCTCCCCCCAAAAAGCTGTCATCCTGAGCGAAGCGCAGCGGAGTCGAAGGACCCGCGGTTGCTTCTTTTGCTTTTCCCCAAACCGGTCCAGACGGATTATGCCGCTGCGTCCTCATTCGAATCCGCGGGAGCGGCCGCAGCATCCTTGAACTGCTCGATCTCGACATCCCCTTCCGGGAATATGGCTTTGATCTGCAACTGCCCGCCCATCGCCTGAATGAAGCTGCGCAGCGTGGACACATACATATCCGCGCGCTTCTCCATCTTCGACACGGAGCCCTGATTGACTCCCAGCACGCTGGCCAGGTTGGCCTGGGTCAGGCTCCGCGCCTGGCGAAGCTGATTCAGCGTCAATGCAACGCCGATGGCTTCGACCTCGCGCCGTGTCTCTTCTTCCAGTTCCGGGGAAAGCGTACGGCGAATCTCTCGCCAATTGTTGGACATGGCATTTACCTCAGATTTCTTCAGGGGGCTTCGAAGACGTTAGGCGTTCATGCTCCGCGAGGAGAAAAGAGATATAGCTGCGGATGAGATTGCAGAATAACCTGGCCTCGTTTCGCTGAACTGCTAGCCCGACTTTTAGATCCACTCCGTGCCGAACGCCACCTCCAGTAGGAGAGGAAAGGTAGCCGTGCAGAGTCCTTACCCAATCGAGGATCTGCTCCAGCGATTTGCCCTTGTACTGCTTGCGCAGATCATCGACAATTTTATTAAAGTACTTGCCCTGCACGGTTCCGGCACCCGTATCAAGTCCTTGGAAGGCAATAGAAACGGTTTCCAACAACCAGAGAACTTCCTGGACAGCCTGGCGGTCGCGCCCTTCAAAAAGAAATCGTTCCGATTGCTGGAGCGACTGCTGGATAGTCTCCTGAGCTTGATCGTCGAAGGACAGTGGCTGCGGCGCGACAGGAATGGCAATTGCAAGCGGATCACGCTCAACGAGATTCGGGGGCCTGATCTCGAATCTCACATCGTGCCTCGCCAGCACCTCGTTGATCAGTTCCGTGTCCGGAATGGCGAATTCAGGGCTCTCGGAATGTAGGTCCTCACACGCTTCGCAGAAGGCCGCGATAAACAGAGGTGCATTCCTGGCTGCATCGCTCATGCACTCGTACAAGTCTGTTTGCGCCCAACTTGCGTTGGAACTCCAGCTAGATGTCTTGCCAGCTGCGCCAGCGAAGTAATGCTTGAAGTGTTCGAGAACCTTCTGACGGTCCCCTTGGGCAGCGATCCTTCCAATCAACTCGTCGAACTCGTTAACGACAAGACCGTCGACTCTCGAAGGCGGGCGGAATCGCCAAGCACTGTTGAACCTCAACATATAGACCGTTCCTTGCATTGATCGCTCATGCCACTTTCCCTCAGTTCGCAATCCTCGTTTCGATAGCGTCGTAGTCGGCGCGCAGGCCTTTGGCCGAGGATTCCAGCAGCCCCGATCCGGCCAACGCCTGCACATCTGCATGGACGTTGCTGTAGTCGCGCTTGAGCGCCTTGGCCAGGGAGCGGATGCTGGTGACTTCGTGGCGGCGCACGTAGCGCAGCAGTTCCATGCGCTTGCCGGTCAGGACGCGGGCCAGCGTATCCCAGCTTTCAAAGGCCAAGTGCCGCACCTGGAGAGTCTCCCCGCCCTCGGCTCGATGCCATGCGTCGGTGAACCGGAGCGCAGCCTCTTCCTCCATGGCCCCGCCGACGGTGAATTTCACATCGCTCATGGTTTCCCTCGCAATCTGCGCACATCGGCCCAGAGGGCGGAAAATCGCATTACTTTACCGGAAGTCCAGAAAAGCAGGCCCATAGGCTAAACCACCTATTATCCTTTGTTTTTGCACACCGAAGTCGTGTCATGAAAGACAACTACCGAGATTGTTCGGTCGCCCCTCTGGGGCTTGAGGCCGAGGGAGAACTGTTACCCAGGGTTCCGCTACGCTCCACCCTGGGCTATTTTCAGCGGCCCCTCCGGGGCCGGGCGTTCCAGGTATCGACTCTAAGCCCTGGCAAGCCGCGAGCCTCGATCGCTCCGTCGCGGCGCGAACAGCGTCCGCCTGACCTCAGAGCTTGCTGTGGCTGCCGTCGCAGAAGACCGGACTCGCCGTGTGCTTGCAACCGCACAGGTACACTGTCTTGGTTTCCGCGGCTTCGAACTTCACCGGGGTCAGGCCGCTGCCCTTGTGGCTGCCGTCGCAAAAGGGCTGGTTGGCGCTCAGGCCGCAGGCGCACCAGAAATAACTCTTGCCCGCTTCAACTTCCACCGGATACGGACCTTTTTGTGCAATCTTCGCTTCTGGCATGGGGAAAACCTCCTTGGTTCCTTGGAATTCTATCGATGCGAATCATACAGGATCGGCCAGGCCAGAGCTGATCAATCCTGGAACACGCGCCCTCTCTTCCACCGCCTTCCGCTGTACAATCCGATAAAGCGCCCGATAAATATCCGGCAGCCAGAGCCGTGCCGGCGCATCCAATTCCCCAGGGGACTTTATGACCGTATCCCGCGAAAAGATCGAGCAGCGCAAACTGCCCATGATGCCCATCCGGGACATGGTGATTTTTCCCTATATGATGACTCCTTTCGTAGTGGGCCGCGAGTCCAGCGTGCGCGCCCTGGAAGAGGCGCTCAACGGCGATCGCAAGATCTTTCTCGCTACCCAGCACGACGCCTCCATCGATGAGCCCAAGGCCAAGGACATTTACCAGGTCGGGTCAATCTGCAACATTGTGCAAAGCGTCAAGATGCCCGACGGCAACATCAAGGTGCTGGTCGAGGGCGTGGAGCGCGCCAAGTCCACCGAGGTAAACGACAAGGACGGCTTCTTTGTGGCCACGGTGCGCACCGCCAAGACGCAGTTTGAGATGAGCCCCACGGCCGAGCAACTGATGCAACGCGTCACAAGCCTTTTCGAGCAGTACGTCAAGCTGCAGCAGTCGCTCAACTACGAGACCATCATTGCCACCGTGCGCATGGACGAGCCCGCCAAGCTGAGCGACACCATCGCTGCAAACCTGCAACTGGGCATCGAAGAGAAGCAGGAACTGCTGGCCATCTTCGATCCGGCGGCGCGCCTCTCGCGCATCGCCGACGTGCTGGACATCGAGATCGAAAAGCTCGACCTGGACCGCAACATCCAGTCCCGCGTAAAGCGGCAGATGGAGCGCGCCCAGAAAGAGTACTACCTCAACGAGAAGATCAAAGCCATCCAGAAGGAACTGGGCCGCGGCGAAAAGAGCGAGTACGACGAGCTGCGCAAGAAGATTGAAGCCGCGGGTATGCCCAAAGAAGTGCTCGACAAGGCAATTCAGGAGTTGAAAAAGCTGGAGGCCATGCCGCCCATGTCGGCCGAGTCCACCGTCAGCCGCAACTATATTGACTGGCTGCTGGCCGTTCCGTGGAAGAAGCGCTCGAAAGAGACGCGCTCCATTGATTACGCCGAAAAGGTGCTGAACACTGACCACTACGGCCTGGAGAAGATCAAGGAGCGCATCCTCGAATTTCTGGCAGTGCGTCAGTTGGTGAAGAACCCCAAAGGCTCAATCCTCTGTTTTGCCGGGCCTCCGGGCGTGGGCAAAACCTCGCTGGGCATGTCCATCGCCAAGGCCACGGGGCGCAAATTCGTGCGCCTCTCGCTGGGCGGCGTGAGGGACGAGGCCGAGATTCGCGGGCATCGGCGCACGTACATCGGCGCATTGCCGGGGCAGATCATCCAGCACATGAAGCGCGCCGGCACGCGCAATCCCGTCTTCCTGCTCGACGAAGTGGACAAGATGGCGTCGGACTTCCGCGGCGATCCGGCTTCGGCCCTGCTTGAGGTGCTTGATCCGGAGCAGAACACCACCTTCCAGGATCATTATCTTGACGTGGACTACGACCTCTCGCAGGTGCTGTTCGTGGCTACGGCCAACGTGCTGCACACCGTTCCGGCGGCGCTGCAGGACCGCATGGAGGTCCTGCGCCTGCAAGGCTACACCGAGCAGGAGAAGCTGGAAATCGCCAAGCAATATCTCGTCAAGAAGCAGCGCGAGCAGACCGGCCTCAGCGACAAGAATATCGTCTTCAAGGACGACGCCATTCTCGAGATCATCCGCTATTACTCTCGTGAGGCGGGGGTACGCAACCTGGAGCGCGAGATCGGCAACATATGCCGCAAAGTCGCCCGTCGCGTGGTGAAAAACGGCGTCAAGCACAAAGAAGAGCTGACCGCGGAGAATATCAGCGAGTTTCTGGGCGTGGCCCGGTATCGCGACTCTGAAGTGCACGAAAAGAGCGAGATCGGCTTGGTGACCGGCCTGGCCTGGACGGAAGTGGGCGGCAGCATTCTCACCACCGAGGTGCAAGTGCTCGACGGCAAGGGCAAGCTGACCATCACCGGCCAGTTGGGCGACGTGATGCAGGAGTCGGCGCAGGCCGCGCTGAGCTACATCCGCGGACGCGCCCAGGCGCTGGGCTTGAGCCGCGAGTTCTATCGCAACGTGGACCTGCACTTGCACGTGCCTGAGGGTGCGATTCCCAAGGACGGCCCCTCGGCCGGCATTACCATGGCAACGGCGCTGGCCAGCGCGCTGGCCAAAATCCCGGTGCGCCGCGACATCGCCATGACTGGCGAGATCACGCTCCGCGGCAAGGTGCTGGCCATCGGCGGATTGAAGGAAAAGTTGCTGGCTGCGCTCCGGGCTGGCATCTTTGAGGTCATCCTTCCTCGCGCCAACGAGAAGGACATCGCCGAGCTGCCCGACAACATCAAGAAATCCATGAAGCTGCACTTTGTGGATCAGATGGACGAGGTTCTGGCGCTGGCTCTGGAAAGCCCGCTGCCCACGGCGCTGCTTGAGGAAGCCAAGGTGCTCGCTGCCGTGCCGCCAACAGAGATGCCGGCCAGCGTGCCCGCACGACAGTAGAACCCCAACTGGCCGGCGGGTGGCGAAGTCGGACGGGACGGTGTACACCATCGACGGCGGCGGCGGGGTGCTTGACGAGATGAACGGCGCGACATGGCGGCGCAGCGAGGTCTACTTGGGCGGCAAGCACCTGGCCACGGTGAACGCGGCTGGAGTGACGTTTGTGGTGAGCGACTGGCTGGGCACGGAGCGGGCGCGAACCAACATGGCGGGCGTGGTCTGCGAGACGGTTGCTAGCCAGCCCTTCGGCGACAACGTGCAGAAGTCGGCCAGTTGCGACGTGACGCCGGACTTCTTTACCGGCAAGCCGCGCGACACGGAGTCTAACCTGGACGACTTCGGCGCGCAGCATGTTGCCCGCTCATCGGCCCTGAAGAATCGCAATGAGTATCGAGAAGCTGTCCCCTTTCACACCACCTTATCGCGATGAGCGAGGCACAGTCTTCAATCCCGGCTAATGATTGAAGGAAATGTACACGACGCCTGGGCCGTCTGTCGCGTCAGGATCTTGACTATTTGTCCTGACGGCCGCATGGATTTGCCGGAATCGTTCAAACACAGGTTGCTCGGACTCCATCATTTCAGATAACCGGTCGAAGTATCGGAACAAGCCTGCGATCCGAAGGTGATTATCAGCAGCATTTCATTGCGTGGGGTCTGCGGCTGCTGCGGAACTGCCAGCCATTTCGCAAAAGCTCGCTTCCCTTCTTGGTAATCGAGCCGATGTGACGATCGGGCCTGCCTCTCTGCTGGCGGGTCTCCCCGCCATTGAAGGGTATTTCCTGCTCGATGCGGCGGGCCGCGCACTTGCATCGAAGCGGACCTTGTGGATCAGCTATTCAATATGATCGAGAAACACCGGGCGCGGCGGCTTCTCCTGCCGGCTAGAGCGGTTCCACAATTCACATGCCCTTTCCGGCATTGAGCAAGGTGGCATTTTCTTGAGAAAGATGCCTCTTGATCGTGATGGGGCCGGGGTACAGCAATTGTGGAACCGCTGTAATTGCGAAAGAGACGGGGAGGCGAACACGATGTATCTCGGCATGAATCCGGAGGTTCTTGCGCATAACGCCGGAACCACCAGGGGCCGGGGCAGCTTTTTCATGAAATGACTCGGGACTCGCGGGTTTCATCGAGTACGGTTGCGGCAAGAGCGGAGTTGCGGCACAAAGCTCGCTCTTGAACGTCGTACTGGAATGAGAGAGCCTGCCGCGACGGGGTTGCGGCGCCCAAAAGAAATATTCCAGGTATTGACTAATATTGACTTGACATCCCTGGCGGAAACTCGTAAATTGCATCCAACAGGGCCCAAAATAGACTGAGTTAGTCCACTTTGAACATCAGACGAAAGGGGAACCCATGGCTTCCAAGGCGGAGCAGATCATTGACTATTTCACGAGCGATGCATCGCTTAAAGCACAGATTTTGAAGGCGATTGCTGACAACAAGGGCAAAGGCGCGAACATCGATAACATCCTTGCCAAATTCCCTCTCGATGCCGCGAACACAGCGAAGATAAAAGAAATCGTGCAAAAGATACGAGCTGGTCACCCCCACAGTGCCATCGCGGGGTATCACATTGCAGACCCGACCCAGGCCGCGAAAACTGCGGCTGCGATAAGCGAACACACGGGAGTGGTCAAGCACATCCTCCAATCCAACTGATCAACGCTAACAGCCAGATCGTGAAGATCGGCCCACTCTCCTTTATGGCGAGGGTCGATCGGTAACTCAGCGCGTGTGCCGGTTTCCCCAACGAGAAGCCTATGCAAAACTATGTTTGCAGCCCGGTGGTCTGGGCGTTTGAAGCTCAGGCCGAACTGGATGGCGATCAGATTGCCATCCAGTTTGGGGATATGCAAGTAACTTACGCTGCCCTGAACCGGAAGGCGAACGGCCTTGCCGCTCTGCTGACCGGATTCGGGGTTCAGGCAGAAACTCCAGTCGGCATCTGTGTCGATCCGGGTCCGCTTACGGCATTGGCAATCCTCGGCGTTCTGAAGTCGGGGGGAACGTATGTGCCCATATCGTCAGCGGATCCGCAGGACCGCGTTGCATACGTGGTCCGCGACACAGCCGCGACGGTGCTTCTGACTGAAGAGCGCCTGTTGCCAACGATCGGCGAACTGACGCCCCATGTGATCGCACTAGACCGGGTGTTCGACGAGCTAGGCGATTTCGGCGCGCGAATTCCCTCCGGCCACAGCACTCCGGGGCAATCCGCCTACATTCTGTACACATCGGGTTCCGCGGGCAATCCGAAGGGCGTCATGGTGTCTCACGAAAGCCTTGCCTACTATGTGAAATGGCACTGTGAGCACTTGCGCCCGGCCTTGGGACATTTGGATCTTCCGCTTTCCTCATCCATGTCGTTTGCCGCCGGCGTGACCCAGTTCTATACACCACTTGTGCTGGGGCGCACTCAGCATGTGCTGCCGCGGGACACAATGCGCCAGCCGCAGCGAGTATTTGAGTGGTACCGGGAGCACCCCGACTTCGGTTTGTATTGCGTACCGACTTTGTGGAATGAACTCGTCAAATTTGCTGAAGGAAAGCGCGAAAGCGGCGAACCCGTGACGGGGCCGCGTGCCGTGCTGCTTTCAGGCGAGGCGGTTCCAGGCCAACTGGTCGAACGGTCAATCGCGCTTTGGCCGGGACAGCGGCTGTGGAATCTCTATGGCCCGACCGAGGCTACAGCCAACGGCAGCGCTGGCGAGTTATTCGCTGGCCAGCCGGTTACCATTGGCGCGCCCATCGCCGGCACAAGTCTGCATCTGGTCGACGAGGCAATGCGGGAAATACCTGTCGGCAGGACCGGTGAAGAAGGCGAGATCTGTATATCCGGCGATGGCGTAGCTACCGGCTATTTGAACCTTCCCGAACTTACGCGCGAACGGTTCCTGCTTAACCCATTCAACAGGAACCACGGGAAACGCCTATTCAAGACCGGTGACCTTGCAAAATACAATGCCGGGGGCGAACTCGTCTTCATTGGGCGACGGGATTTTCAGGTCAAGATTCGCGGGCATCGAGTGGAGTGTGGCGAGATTGAAGCGGCGCTTGCGCGCCATGCAGCGGTACGGCAGACGGCTGTGGTTTACCGCGAACACAGCCAGGGTGAGAAGGCCCTGATCGCCTATGTCACGTTTCACTTTGCGCGCTATGCCTCGGTGGATGAGTTGCGCAGCTTTCTTGCTTCGCTGCTTCCCGATTACATGCTGCCTGCTGTCTTCGTGATGCTCGATGAATTCCCGAAGCTGGCGAATGGAAAGACTGACCGGAAGCAATTACCTGCACCAGGGTGTGTGCGGCCCGAATTGGGATATGCGTTCGTAGCGCCCAGGACAGTGAGGGAACGGCACCTTATCCGCGTATGGGAACAGACTCTGGGACTTGAGGGACTGGGGGCAGACGACAATTTCTTCGATCTGGGAGGTGATTCGCTCAAAGTTGCCTCGGCACTGGCGCGTCTTGGCCCCACGCCGCGAGGAACCGTCTCTTATCGCGAGTTTTTCGACCATCCCACGCCGGCGCGGCTGGCAGGGTTTCTCGGCAGCGCTGAAGTCTTCGAGGAAGAGCGGATACCGGAAAGGAAGCAAGCGGCGCGTCCGCCCGAACCGCAGGAACATCGGGCCGTTTACCCGTGCGCACCGAATCAGCGAAGTCTCTGGCTGCTGACGCAGACTTTTCCGGATCTGACGGCATACAACATGCAGTTCTCGCTTCGATTGGAAGGAGAACTCGACGAGACTGCTCTTGCCGCCAGCCTTGCTGCCATCTTGAGGCGCCACGAAGTGCTGCGTTCCGTGGTCCAGGTGGATGGCGGACGGCCAACCATGAGTGTGCTGGATGCTTTCGAGCCTGAAATAGCGGTTGCGGATTTCAGCGGTATCCAGGCCGAGGCGCAGGAGCATGAATGGCAGCGAATGGCCGAGGACGAGGCCAACCGTCCGTTCGCACTGGAGACAGGGCCGCTCATTCGCTTTACGCGCTGCCGGTTTGGCGCGTCCAGCAACAGGCTCCTGGTGACGGCGCATCATCTGGTCTGCGACGGTCAATCGATTAGCATTTTTTGCCGCGATTTCGTCAAGCACTATCGCGCGTTCAAATCAGGCCGGGAGTTCGCTGTCCCGGCCGGCGCGATGCAGTATCAGGACTGGGTTTTGTGGCAAACTGCCGGAGCCGACGCGAACGCACAGGCAAGCGCAATCGAATTCTGGAAGCAGCAACTCGACGGCGCACCGCAGGTTCTTAAATTCCCGGCCGACTACGCGCGCCCGGCGGTGCGGCGATTCAAAGGCGCTGTGAATATTCTGCGGACCGGCGCTGAAATGAAGAACAAGCTGGCGGTATTTAACCGGCAGGAGGGAGTAACGTCTTTCATGACGCTCCTTGCCGTGTTCAACCTCCTCTTGTACCGGTATTCGGGCCAAGACGACTTGCTCGTCGGCTGCCCGGTTGCGAACAGGCCCGCATCCGACGTGGAAGAACTGATCGGGTTTTTCGCGAATACCATTGTCGTCAGAACCCGCGTTGCGAAGGATGAGACGGTCCGGCAACTGGTGGCCAAAGTGCGCGATTCGGTTCTCGAATCGTTCGAGCACCAGTCCGCGCCGTTCGACAGACTGGTCGAGGCTATGCGACCGGACCGAAGCCTCAGCGTGACACCGCTTTTTCAGGTACTGTTTGCCTTCCACAAGAAACTGCCCGCCGGTCGCGTGGATGAGGGCATGTCCTTTACTGCATATGAAGACGGCAATACGGCGTCGAAATACGATCTCGCACTCGATGTGCAGGACCTGGACGATGATCTCGAACTCAGGCTGACTTACAGCACGGACCTCTACGCGCCCGAAACCGCCGACCGGTTTCTCAAGGGATTTGTCTCCCTGCTTAGTTCTGCAATCGGACAACCCGAGAAGGGCGTCGCGGAGTGCGGACTCATCGACGCCAGCGACGTCGCGAAGATCGAAGAGTGGAATGCTACGGCGACCGACAATCTGCGTGGACGCGGGCTGCTTCGGTTATTCGAGGATCAGGTATCGAGGACGCCGGACCGGGTGGCGCTGGTTGCGGGCGACGAGCGGCTAAGCTACCGCGCACTCGATGCCCAAGCAAACCAGCTTGCTCATGAGTTAGCGGAGTGCGGAGTCAAGGCAGGCGGAGTCGTCGGCGCTCATATGGAGCGATCGGCGGCGATGATCGTCGGTCTGCTCGCAATTCTGAAGGCGGGCGCGGCTTATCTACCTCTCGATCCTTACTATCCGAAGGAACGCATTGACTACATCATCCGCGATTCGCGCGTGTCTGTCATCGTCACCGAGCGGATGCTCGCGGAACGGCTGCCGGAGGGAATTACGGCCATTTCAATGGACGCCGACTGGCCCAGGATTTCCGAACGATCGCCCGCGAAGTTGGAAGGGCGTGCTGTGGATCCACGCGCGCTGATGTATTTGATGTACACATCGGGATCGACCGGAACGCCGAAGGGCGTGATGGTGCACCACGAAGGTGCAACGAATTATGTGCTGTGGATGCAGCGTGCATTTCCACTGTCAGCTGAAAGTGCGATATTGTCGAAGACTTCGATCAACTTCGACATCTCGGTATGGGAGATTTTTCTGCCTCTGATCAGTGGGGCCCGGCTGGTGGTGGGGCGCCGGGACGATTTGCAGGCGCCCGAGGCGCTGGCGCACCTCATTCGCAAGGAAGGCATTACAGACATTCAGTTCGTGCCTTCGGCGCTGCGGGCGTTTGTGGACTCGGGTGAGTTTGCCGGGTGCCAGTCTCTGAGGCGGATATTCTCTGGTGGCGAAGCGTTGTCGGCGACACTGCAGCGGGAAGTTTTCGAGATTTTCTCCGGCGAGTTGCACAACCTCTACGGACCGACTGAAGCGTCGATCTACGTTTGCCATTGGGCCTGCCAGCGTGAGGACCGGAGGCGCTCGGTGCCGATTGGCCGCCCGATGGATAACTGCCGAATTCATATTCTCGATGCGCGGTTGCAGCCGGTTCCGATCGGGATGACTGGGGAAGTTTACATTGGCGGGCCCTGCGTTGCGACCGGCTATTTCAGGAAGCCGGAACTCACGGCAGCCGCATTCGTGGCGGATCCATTCTCAGCAGATCCCGGTGCGCGATTGTTTAAGACCGGGGATCTCGGGCGTTACTGGAGCGACGGCGCGATTGAGTTTCTGGGGCGGTGCGACCGGCAGGCGAAAGTACGAGGTTACCGCATTGAGCTCGACGAGATCGAACACCATCTGTCTGGCCATCCACAGGTCAAGCACGCGATCATTATCGTCCGCGAAGACAAGGCAGATGACGTGCGACTGGTGGCTTACTTGCTGTATCGCGAGAAGCAGATTCCGGAGACGGCGGAGCTGAGAGAATACCTCAGGCGCAAACTTCCTGACTACATGATTCCATCGACCTTCGTGACACTGGACTCGATTCCTCTGCTGCCGAACAACAAAGCCAACGTGAGCGCGCTGCCCAAGCCCGAGTACGAGAAGACTGTACACACCGAACTTGACCGGCATTACAACAACGACTGTGAGCGGACGCTGGCAACGATCTGGGAAGAAGTGCTGACGACCGGCCAGTTTGGCCCCGAGGACAGTTTCTTCGACGTTGGGGGACACTCACTGCTGATGGCGGAACTCAGGCGTCTTATCGAAACGCGGATGGGAAGGGCTGTCTCGAACATCGAACTATTTCAATTTCCAACGATCCGCAGTCTCGCGCGCCACATCACGCGCAACGATCGGCCTGTCAGCGGAATTGTGGCTGATATGGCAAGGCGGGCGGCGCTCGGGCGCACGCGCTCAAAGGGCCGCACCGCGGCAAGGATGAGCTAGTATGTCAAAGCCACACGATTACACAAGTACAGAGAATCGCGTTGCCATTATCGGCATGGCTTGTCGCCTGCCGGGTGCGGCTAATGTGGGTGAATTCTGGGCAAACCTGCAGAGAGGCGCGGAATCGCTGACGACGTTCAAGGACGACGAACTACTCGCCTCGGGCGTCGCCCCCGCGCTGGTGCGGTCGCCCAATTATGTGAAGTCGCGGGGTATTATCGGGGGCGCCGACGAATTCGACGCGTCATTTTTTGGCTTTACGCCCCGGGATGCGGAACTCATCGACCCGCAACACCGCGTTTTTCTCGAGTGTGCGTGGCATGCCCTCGAGGATGGCGGGTATGTGCCGGGGCAAACCGAAGCACGGATAGCCGTCTTCGGCGGGGTTGGGACCAACTGGCATCTCGGCGACGCCAGCCGGCATCCCGACGTGAAGAAATTCGCCAGTGCGGCTTCGGTTGTGGTGAGCAATGATAAGGACTACCTGACGACTCGGGTGTCGTACAAGCTGGACCTGACCGGGCCCAGCGTGAATGTCCAGTCCGCGTGCTCGACGTCGCTTGTGGCGACGAGCCTTGGAGTGAACAGCCTGCTGGCCTATCAGTGCGATCTGGCCCTCGCCGGCGGCGCGACCATCGAAATCCCCGAGAAGAAAGGCTATCTCTATCAGGAAGGCGGCATGGAGTCTCCCGATGGGCACTGCCGCCCATTCGACGCAAATGCGAAGGGGACGGTTTTCAGCCGTGGCGCCGGTGTGGTCCTGCTCAAACGCCTGGACGACGCAATCCGCGACAGAGACAACATTTACGCAGTCATTCTGGCGGGCGCAACGAATAATGACGGCAGCCTCAAGGCCGGGTTCACGGCGCCGAGCGTCAAGGGGCAGGTGGAGGTTGCAGTGGAGGCGCTGGAAGGCGCCGGCGTTTCGGCCGATTCGCTCTCCTTCGTTGAAGCGCACGGGACAGCGACGCCGGTCGGCGACCCCATTGAAGTCGCTTCACTCACACAGGTCTTTCGGAATTACACGGAACGAAAGCAATTCTGCGCGCTGGGATCGGTAAAGGGAAATATAGGGCATACCGATGTCGCGTCGGGCGCAGCCGGATTGATCAAAACCGCGCTCGCGCTCAAATTCGGCAAGCTGCCTGCGTCTCTGAATTTCGCGTCGCCAAATCCTCAGATCGATTTTCCGAACAGCCCGTTCTTCGTGAACACCGTCTGGCGCGATCTGCCGAGGAATGGGGCGCCGCTCCGGGCGCTGATCAACTCGTTCGGCGTTGGAGGCACAAATGCATGCCTCGTGCTTGAAGAGCCACCGATGGCCGTTGCCGCAGCGCGCCGCACGGGAAATGTTCTGCTCCTGTCGGCGAAAACCGAAACGGCACTCGACGCCCTGACCGCAACCATCAAGTCGCATATTGAACACCATCCGGACCTCGACACCAACGATCTCGCCTATACGAGCCAGGTTGGACGCAAGCCGTTCAGCCATCGCCGGTACGTGGGCTTCGTCGGGCGCGAGGACCTTCTGTCACGGCTGGGGAACAAGGCAGAGGGTGGGATGAATCATTCTGTCGCCGGCCCAGGGAATCTTCCCGTGGTTTTTGGTTTTCCGGGACAGGGAAACCAGTTCGTCGGGATGGGCGCGGATCTATATCGGACAGAACCCGTTTATCGCGATGCGGTGGACGAGTGCGCCCAGGTGCTGGGTCCGCTTCTGGGATTGGATCTGCGCGATGTGATGTTCGCGCGCGGATTTCCTGCCGGAAGCGCAGCGCAATTGTTGAACCAGACGTACATTACACAGCCGGCCCTGTTTGTGACGAGTTTTGCCATGGCGAAGCTGTGGATGTCGTGGGGCATTCAGCCATCCGCAATGATCGGACACAGCGTGGGGGAATATGTCGCGGCCTGTCTCGCCGGCGTGTTTTCGCTTGCAGACGCGCTGACGGCGGTAGCGCGGAGGGGACAACTGATCCAAGCACTGCCTGGCGGCTCGATGCTGGCCGTGCTTGTGCCGGAGAAGCTTGTCGCGCCCTTCCTCACAGGTGGAATCGCGGTCGCGGCGGTGAACGGGCCGCAATTGACCGTGGTGGCGGGGCCGACTACGGAGATCGCAGCGCTCGAAGAGCGGTTGCAGCATGAGAAGATTTTCTCCAAAAGGCTTGATACGTCGCACGCGTTTCACTCGTCGATGATGGATCCGGTGCTACCTGAGTTTGCGAAGACGCTGGAAACCATGCGGCTGAGTGCGCCGTCTGTGCGGATTGCCTCCACAGTTACAGGCCAGTGGCTGACGTCAGAAGAGGCAACCCATCCCGACTACTGGGTACAGCACGTGCGCCGCCCTGTTCGATTTTCCGACGCGTTCCAGACGCTCATCGCCGACGCAACGCCCTGCATTTTTATCGAATGCGGCCCAGGCCACTCACTTGCGTCCGCGGCCAAACACCATCTGAATGCGAGCAGCCCGCAGATTGTGATCGGCTCCATGCGTGCGCCAACTGATCCGGGATCGGACATCGACGCGGCCATGAATGCGGTTGGCTCGATCTGGGCAGTTGGTGGCGCCATCGGCTGGAACGCTTTCTATGGCGCGGGCCAGCCGCGCCGTGTGTCGATGCCAGGTTATCCCTTTGAGCGGCAGAAATTCGCACTGGATTTCTCGAAGATTCAGTCTGCTTCGCCTGCACCGGTCGCTGAGGGCAAGAAGCCGGATATCGGAGAGTGGTTCTATCTGCCGTCTTGGAAGCGGACTTCCAACGCGGATCTCCTGGGCGCGCGGCCGACGGGAGCAATCAGCAATGGACCGCAATGCTGGTTGCTGTTCGATGACAAGCTGGGTCTTGCCGACCATGTTGCCGATCTTCTGGAGGCGACAGGGAATGAGGTGATCCGTGTGCGCGCGGGGCGCGAATTTGTCAGGCTTGACGAGCATCGCTTCGTCATCCGCCCCGGTGCGAAGGCGGACTACGCGGAACTTCTAAGCGCGCTGAAAGGCGCCGGGTTGAAACCGCGCCGCGTGGTTCATCTATGGAACCTGGATTCGACAAGCGGACCACCGAGCATTGCCGATGCCGATCGCGTGACGAGCCTGGCGTTTTACAGCCCGCTGTATCTTCAGCAGGCATTCATCACCCAAAACCTGATCGAGGATCTTCGATTCATCGTGGTTGCGAATGGAGTCTTCGATGTGGCCGGTGAGGGGGTGCAGTGTCCCGCCAAGGCTCTGGGCTTGGGACCGTGCCGCGTGATCGGGAAGGAACTGCCGATGGTGCGGGCGCGCTTTGTGGACGTGGCCGTTCCAGCCGATGCGCTTTCGGCACGCGCCTTGGCAAAGAGCCTGATCCTTGAAACGCAACTGGAGACTGAGGAAACCGTCGCTGCTTACCGTCATGGCTATCGCTGGACAGAGATCTTTGAGCGCGTCTATCTGAACGCGTCACCGGGCCTTGAATCTCAACTGAGAGATGGCGGCGTCTACCTGATCACCGGCGGGGTAAGCGGCCTGGGACTGTTCTTCGCGCAGCAGATTGCGAAGTCCGTCCGCGCAAGTCTGATACTCACGTACCGGTCGCCGCTGCCGGAGAGAACTGAATGGCAGAGCTGGCTGGACGATCACCCGGGTGACAACGCGACGAGCCGCAAGCTGGGCGCCCTGCTCGACCTTGAGGCAGCCGGGGCTCAAGTCATGGCCTTGCAGGGAGATGTTGCGGATCGTGACGCTATGGAGCAAGTCGTTCGAGCGGCGGAGGAACGTTTTGGCAGGATCAACGGCGTGATTCATTCGGCAGGCTTGGCGGGAGGAGGAGTGATCTCGCTGAAGACGTTCGAGATGGCTGAGGACGTGCTCGACGCCAAAGTGAAGGGCACGCTTGTGCTCGACGAACTGTTCCACGGCTCCGATGTTGATTTCCTGCTACTCTTTTCTTCCGTCACTTCGATTCTCGGGGAAGCAGGCCGCGTGGATTACTGCGCCGGGAACTGCTTCATGGACGCGATGGCGAACTATCGCACAGTAGACGGTAAGGACAGGGTGCGCTCGATCAACTGGGGGCCATGGGGCGAGTTCGGGATGGCTGCGCGATGGGAGGAAACCAAAGCACAACGCGCGACTGTTCGCATGAAGGCGATATCCGCGGCGGATGGCAACAGGCTGCAACTCGTCGGTCGCGACGCAACGCAGGAACTCTACGACGTGCGGCTTGACCCCGATGCCGACTGGTTTATCAATTCGCATTTCGTGTTCGGTCTGCCGACGGTTGTGGGAACGACGTTTCCGGAACTGATCTACGAGTTCGCGCTGATGAACCGGCCAGGGTGCGTACCGGTCATCGAGAACGCGTATTTCATGTCGCCGCTGATGTTCGAACCTGGCTCGACAAAGCGTCTGCGTCTGTTTATCCGCGAACAACAGGGCAGGTTCCGGTTTAGCTTCAAGAGCCAACTCACAGAGCGCGACGCGTCGCAGGACGTGTGGCAGGAGCACTTCATGGGTGAGGTGCGATTCGACGGAATGGCTGATGTGGCCGCGGTGGACATGCCAGAACTTTTCGATCGTTTCACCCGCGGAATTGATTATCGCCCATTCCATGTGAACGAACCAGATGACAAGGCGCCTGTCCTCGTCCTCGGCGAGCGCTGGGATATTCGCACGGAAGTGCGCCTCGGAGACGGCGAGTGGCTGGCAAGGGTCGAGTTGCCCGAGCGATTCACGGAGGATCTCGAACGGCACGCATTCCACCCGGCAATCACAGACGTGGCGCTGGCGTCGACGATCGACCTCCTGAGTTCGGTTTATTTGCCGTCGGGTTACAAGCGAATTCAGTTTTCGCGACGGTACCCGCGCACGGTGTGGAGTCATATTCGCCTGAGCGGTCCATACGCTCCGGGCGCTGAGACTGTGGCGTTCGATGTCAGAATCCTCGATGACGAAGGGAATGAGTTGGCGACCATCGAGCGCTACACGATGAAAAAGGTGAGCGCGGCCCGGCCTGCGGCAACGACGACCAAGCGCGTAGCCGACAAACTGGCAGCGCGCCCGAAGGATATTTTGCCCGACGAGGGCGCCTCCGCACTCGACCGGATTCTGAGCGCGCCGTTCTTGCCGCAGGTCATCGTCAGCACGAGTGATTTCTACAAGCTGATCGAGGAGGAGAAGCCTGCGGCGAAGGCGGTGGAATCCACTGAAGAGGCTGGCGCAGCGAAGCCTGCCGCGGGATACTCGCGGCCATCCCTGTCAACGCCTTACGAAGAGCCCGCGAACGAAGTTGAGAAGGCGATTGCTGCTATCTGGCAGGGCATTCTGGGAATTGACAGGATCGGTGCGAATGACGACTTTACCGAACTTGGCGGCAACTCGCTGCTGGTTGTGCAGACGGTAGCGAATACCGCCGATACGTTCCAGATAGACCTTCCAATGGAGGCTTTCTATCAGAACCCCACGGTGCGTTCTCTGGCTGACGTGGTCGTGGAACGGCTCGTCTCGATGGCCAGCACAGATACGCTGGAAGGCTTGGTTTCCAGTCTTGAAGGCACCTATGTCGGACCTAGCTGACCGGATTGCCAAACTCGCTCCCGACAGGCGTGCGCTGCTCGTCAGGGAACTGGCACGCACACGCATCAATGGCAACGGTGCACGGACTGCTGAGAGCGGGCATGGCGTGGCTGTGGCGGAGTCCGATCCGCAACAAATGCAGTCGTGGGAGAGTTTCTGTTGCATCCCGGGTGCGCCTGGCTGTCTCGACGCGCTCCGGTTTCGCCCTATGACGCGCACAGCGCCCGGCCCCGGCCAGATTCAGATCAAAGCCCATGCCGTAAGCCTGAACTTCCGCGACCTGATGATCGCGATGCAGCTTTATCCGCCAAGCCCTGGTGTGCCGTCGGTGATGGGCTCCGACTATGCGGGTGAGGTTCTGGCCTGCGGCGAGGGGGTGACGGAATTCTCGCCAGGCGATCGCGTGATGGGGCTGTCGGCGGGCCACTTTGCCGCAGATGGCACGATCGTCGCCGACAGCCACTTCTGCGCCGTTCCCAACCTCTCTGCTTTTCAGGCTGTCCGTATTCCGGATAACCTGAGCTTCGTTGAGGCGGCAGGCGTGCCCACTGTTTTTCTGACCAGTTATTACGCACTCTGCCACGTGGCTCGCCTCGCGCGCGGAGAACGGGTGCTTATTCACTCGGCGACTGGGGGCGTGGGCCTGGCGGCAATCGCAATCGCACGGTGGGCCGGAGCCGAGATTTTCGCCACAGCCGGATCGGACAGTAAAAGAGAGTTACTGGCTGAAATGGGCATCGCCGCTCCGATGGACTCGCGGTCAGTCGAGTTTGCAGACGATGTTCTTCGGCAGACGGGTGGTTCAGGTCTGGATGTCATTCTCAACACTCTGTCAGGCCCGGCCGTCGCGAAGGGACTGGATATTCTCCGGCCTTTCGGTCGATTCCTCCAGATCGATAAGCAGGACATCGCGCGGAATTCACCGATGCTACTCGGGCCGTTCAAGAATGGACTGACCTTCACGTCGATCGATCTATCGCTTTTCCTGATGCAGCCGGAGCGGCTCAAGCAAATTTTTGTTGAAGTAGCGGATCATCTGCGCCTCGGTCATATTGCACCGGTCCGAGCGACTGTCTTCCCAGTAGCGAGGCTCGGCGATGCTCTGGGCCTGATGTCGCGTTACAAGCATATCGGCAAGCTCGTGCTGAGCTACGACGTATGAGTACAACCCTTCACCATCGATTGGCGTCGCTTTCGCCGGAGCAGATCAAGGCCCTGGTTGGCAAGATCGGCAAGCAGCCGGGCGGACAAGCAGAGGTGCGCCGCGCACCACGAACTCCCGGCCAGCGCTATCCGCTATCCAGTGCACAAGAGCGCATGTGGTTCCTCTGCCAACTGGCGCCGGAGCCGCATGTGTTCAACAATCCGGCGGCACTGCGGGCCATCACCAATCAACCGCTGGACCGGGACCGCCTGGCACAAAGCCTGAGCCTGGTCGGCCAGCGGCACGAGATACTGGCGACTACTTTTCACGCTGAGAATGGCCAGCCCCTCCAGGAAGTTCATGACAAGTTGCCGCTGAGGTTCGAGTGGACCGATCTGAGAGGTCTTCAGGAGAATGAGCGCGAGCGGGAGGCGGAACGCCTTGCGTTCACTGAGGGACGACAGACTTTTAACCTCGAAACCGGTCCGCTGATGGCGATGCACGTACTGCAACTCGGAGAACTGGAGTACTTGCTGCTGATTACCTCCCATCACATCGTTTCGGACGGGTGGTCCAACGCTCTTTTCTCGAAGGAGCTTTCGGCGACATACGTAGCGCTCGGGGATTCGGATGCGGCGGTGCAGCCTGCGCCCATGTTCCAATACGTCGATTATGCCGAGTGGGAGCGGAACTGGATGGCGAGTGACGCCTTCCGAAACCAACTGGCCTACTGGAAGGCGCAACTCACGCCGGAACTTGCGCCGCTGCCCTTGCCTGTCGACCGTCCCCGCCCGAGAGTCATGTCCCATGCCGGTGGAATGGAAACAGTGACGGCGGCTCCTGAACTGGTGTCACGAGTTAGAAACTTCGCGAAAGAGGAGCGCGCGAGCCTGTTCCAGACGCTCATGGCGGCCTGGATCGCGCTTCTTCACCGCTACACCGGCGAAGAGGTAGTGAGCGTAGGCACGTCCACGGCGAATCGGAATAAGCGCGAGTTCCAGGGCGTGATGGGGCCGTTCATCAACACCCTGGTTATCCGGACGCCCGTGGATGGCCGGGAGCCTTTCCGAGTGTTCTTGCGCACGGTTCAATCCGTCTGCCAGGACGCGATGCGGCACCAGGAACTGCCGTTCGAGAAGCTCATCGGCGAACTGAATCCCAGCCGCAGCTTGAATCTTCATCCGATTTTTCAGGTGATGTTCGTGCACCAGAATGTTCCCGCGCTGTACGAAGTGCCGGGCATGCGGATGCAACTGGTCAAAGTCGATTACCAAACCTCAAAGTTCGATTTGAATCTCTGGGCTGAAGAGATCAACGACGACCTGATCTTCACTTTGTACTACGCCCGCGACCTGTTCGACGCGGCGACGGTGAAGAGCATGTTGGGACATTATCAGGAACTGCTCGGGAACGCTGTGGCCAATCCGGATCGTAGTGTCGGCAACCTGCAGTACTTTTCCAATCCAATTTCCGGGGCAGATCCAAATCACCAGCCAACGAGAGAAGCACAGCTGGCTGTTGAGGCTTTTCACCGCCGGTTCGAGCAGCAAGTCGAGCGGTCGCCATCGGCGATAGCGGTTGACGGGCCTGGCGGCCATTTGACTTACTGGGAACTCAATGCCGACGCAAACCGGTTGGCGCGGCATCTTCTGGCATTGGGCGTCGTGCCCGATACACCGGTGGGACTGCTGATGTCGCGCTCTCCGCGAATGATCGCCGGTCTGATAGGCATCATGAAGGCGGGCGGCGCGTACGTGCCGATCGACCCAGGACATCCCGTAGGCCGGATCGATGCCGTGCTGAAGGATTCAGGCGCTCACATTCTCGCGACCGAGGAAAGTTTTCGCGTGCGAGTCGGGCAGTTGACCGCGCCGATAGAGCCGGTATATCTCGACGCCGGCGCGTTCGCGGATGCAACAGGCGATGCGAGCAATCCCGGTACCGAAGTGCCGGCGGATCGACTGGCCTACATCATTTACACCTCTGGAACTACCGGCGCGCCGAAGGGTGTTGCGGTGGAACACCGCAACCTTGTCGCTTACGTGGACGATGTCTGGCGGGTGATGAAACTGACGCCGGGCGACCGCTGCGCCACCGTTTCATCGATCGCTGCCGACCTGGGAAATACCATGATATTTCCAGCACTGGCGAATGGCGCTTCGGTCGTCATCATTCCGGAAGATCTCGCGACCGATGCAGCCGGACTTGCCGGCTATTTCTCAGAGCACCCGGTGGATGCTCTAAAAATCGTTCCATCACACCTCTCGGCGCTACTCGTGTCAGAATCCGGGGATGCTCTGTTGCCCCGGCGCTTGCTGATTCTCGGCGGGGAAGCATGCCCATCCGGTCTCATCGAGCACGTCCGCAGGGCCGCACCGTCATGCCGGATTCTCAATCACTACGGACCAACCGAGACGACTGTCGGCGTTCTCACGTATGAAGTAGCACAGGGCGAAGAGCTGCCATCCGGAACAGTCCCGCTCGGGTTTCCGCTCGCGGGCGCCCGCGTGCACGTCCTGGATAAGGCCCAACAGCCCGTACCGGCGGGGATTAGCGGTGAGATCTATATTGGCGGAGCTGGCGTCGCCCGCTGCTACCTGAACCAGCCCAAGCTCACGGCGGAGCGCTTCGTGCCCAGTCCATTTTCGCAAGGCGACCGGCTGTATCGCACGGGTGACCGCGCAAAGCGCCTCGAAAACGGTGCCATCGCATTTCTTGGACGCGCCGACAGGCAGATCAAGATTCGAGGCTTCCGGATTGAACTGCCGGAGATCGAGCATGTCCTCGCGGCTCACTCTGACGTCGCGCAAGCGGTTGTTGCGCCACCACGGGCAGACGATGCCCGGCAGCAGATGGTCGGGTACGTTCGCAGGCAGCCAGGATCATTGATTGACGGCGGCGAGCTGAAGAGGTATCTTGCATCTCGCCTGCCATCGGCAATGATTCCGGCTGCGTTTCTATTCGTCGATCGAATGCCGCTCACAGCGAACGGGAAGATCGACTACGGTGCGCTTCCCGATCCGGAATCGCCCGCGCCGGAGACCGGCCGGCAAGTTCCACGAAATCCTGTTGAACTCTCCCTGCTGCATATCTGGCGTGCGATTCTCGGAGTGGCCGACATTGGCATCAACGACAATTTCTTTGAACTGGGGGGCCATTCGCTGCTTGCCGTCCAGCTCATGGCGCGCATCAACAAGAAGTTCGGACGGCATCTCGCCCTGGCGACGCTCTTCGAAAACGGCACCATTCGACAACTCGCCGATCTCTTGCGCGAGGAGAAGGACGCGACGCCACGCTCGCCGCTCGTGGCGATACAGCCGAACGGTACAGGAGTGCCGATCGTCTTTGTGCACCCCGCCGGCGGGAATGTCCTCTGCTATTACTCACTGGCTCAATCGCTTGGGCTGCGGAGTCCGTTCTTCGGCCTTCAGGCTAACTCTTCGAACGGCGAGGCGCGGGAGTCATCCATTGTCCACATGGCGGAGATTTACTTTGAGGCAGTTACTGGGGCGCATGGAAGCCGTGTGCCGATTCTGGGCGGATGGTCAATGGGAGCGCTGGTCGCGTTTGAGATGGGACGCGTGTATGCCCGCAGGCGCGACGAACTTCCCACTGTAATTATTCTCGATCAACAGGCGCCACAGCCTGGCGCTGCACTACCGGAGGATGAATTGGGCCGGCTAGTGGCATTTTCCTCCAAAGTGTCGGACCTTGTGGGCGAGGATCTGGGTGTGGGCAGATCAAACCTCGAAGGTCTGTCGCGCGACGAACAGGCAGGAATCCTTCTCGAGCGTTTCATTGCGAACCAACTTGCACCGGAGACGACTACCGTGAAGGATTTCAGGGGATTCCTGGAATTGATGCTCACACACAACCGGATTACCGCGGAATACCAGCCAGCGCCGTATTCAGGGAGGGTTCTGGTTGTTCGCGCCGAAGAGCAGATGAGCGGCACGCGCGTGCGAGAGCCGGATCTCGGATGGCAAGCGCTTTGCGAACAGCCCGTCGAGGTTGTGGCTGTACCGGGCAATCATGTATCGATGATGCGTGATCCAAACATTCGTCTGCTCGCCGAGAGGCTGGCAGCGACGCTTAACAGGGAGTAATGAATGGGATCCACCTCGATTGGTGCAAATATGAGAGAAGACGATGCAACGATGCGACCGCTGAGCATCCTTCTCGTGCTGCCGGAATGGCGGATGACGTCGAACCGTTGGAAGCTGAACGACCACCCTTATATCCGAAAGAAGGCATTCATTCCGCCACTGTCTCTCGCAACCGTGGCCGCACTGTCACCGGAGAACTGCGAGACCGATATCTGGGACGAGGCAGTGCACGGCCTCATCGACGCCTCGACGATTTTCGATAAGCAATACGATCTGGTGGGAGTGGGCGGGTACGTCACCTGCGTGTTTCGCGCCAAGCAAGTCGCCCGTCTGTTCCGCGACCGAGGCATCACCGTTGTGGCCGGCGGGGCGGGAGTCACGGCGTCACCGGGGAGCTATCGCGAGGACTTCGACGTGCTTATTCTGGGCGAGAGCGAAAGGATCTGGCCACAGTTTATAAGAGATTTCGCCGCGGGCCGGTACAAGCGCGAGTACCATGACCCCAAGTCCGTGGAGATGACACTCTCGCCGCAACCGGACTGGAAGAGCGTCGCCTCAGTGATGAAAGAAAGCTACGCCGTGGGCGCGGTGCAGACGACGCGCGGGTGTCCGTTCATCTGCGAGTTCTGCAATGTATGGAAGGTATTCGGCAGGACGATGCGCACCAAGTCGGTTCCGCAAGTCATCGACGAGATCCGCGCGCTCTACAATCTGGGCATGCGGATCATCTCCTTCTGCGAGGACAACTTCTATGGCGACAGGCGATATTGCAAGGAACTTCTGCGCGCCCTGATCGATTTGAATGCTACAGTCGATGAGCCATTGCGCTTCTATGCCGAGATATCGATTAATATCTCGCGAGACGACGAAGTGCTCGAACTGCTGTCGGCGGCGAACTTCGCCGGCTTGTTTATTGGCGTCGAGTCGCCGAATATGGAGAGCCTCAAGGAAACTGCCAAGGTCCAGAATATGAAGGGCGACCTTGTTGAAACATGCCTGAAGATCCAGTCGTACGGATTGCCTATTGAGGCTTCGATGATTGTGGGCTTCGATCACGATGACGAATCGATTTTCGACCTGCAGTTCCAGTTCTTCGAGGCTGCAAAGATTGCCTATCCGCGCGTCCGGATGCTCCAGGCACGGCCGGGGACGGATACTTACGAAAAGATGACGGCGCAGGACCGTGTGCTCGACATCGATTTGCTCCACGAGCCGGACACCTACTTCGACAACTACCTGATCCCGAACATCATTCCGCACGGCATGAGCCGGACAAAGGAATTCATCCGCTATATCGAGCTGATGGAGAAGACTCTCGATTGGGATAACTTCACGAAGCGCATGATCGCGTACATCGAGAACATCAACTACGCTCCCGCGCTGCGGAAACCACAGGAATCAGGCTCGCGTGAGATGCCGGCGGAACTGCGGGCTTATATCGGTTCCCTCTCGGAACCGGTGCGCCGGAATGTGCTGAGGATTCTCGCCGCCGGCCAGGAGCGCGCGCCGTTGCAAATGTATAACCTGGTAACGCTGATCGTGCGGCACAGCATCGAGTTCGATAATCTGCCCCAGACGACCCAGACCCTCCGCAAGCAAATTGAATTCGAAAAGGATCTTGATCTCTCGCGCTGCATTTACCGGAGGCAGTCGGGTCACGCGCATCCTCATCAGGAGGCGGCAGGATTCGACAAGGCGGAACCTGGTGCAGATGAGTGCAATTCGCCGATTGGGATACCAAATTCTTCCGTCACCTCGGGCGGCGCGGGTTCTCTCGTGTCAATCGGTGCGGCGCAGAGTTACCGTCAGTGACGGAGCTATGCCGTCGGACGCTGTCAAATAACTCCGGAGCCAGAGTTGCGCAACCGGGTACTTTGTTCAATGGGTGACTGATGGAACTTATGCAGCTTGCCTGCGCTCCTTTTCTCACGGGCGCGCTTACCGTGGCCGCGAGAGCGGGAATCGCCGATCTGCTTCAAGCCGGGCCCCTAACAGTGGAAGAACTCGCCGCGGCGACAGGTTTACAGGCGGCGGTTCTCCTGCGAATCCTGCGGGTTCTTGCTTCGGTGCAGATATTTCAGCGCCTTGATGACTCGCGATTCGAAAACAACGATGCCTCGGAGCGCCTGCGAGATAGCCACCCTGCCTCCATGCGGCATTTCTGCATTCTAGCGGGCACCGAATACTATCGGGCGTTCGGCGACATCATGCACACGGCACAAACCGGAGAATCGGCTTTTCGGCATACCTTTGGCGGCTCCATATACAGTTACATGGATGAGAATCCAGAAGCAGGCAGGATTTATGACCGCGCGATGGAAGATCTCACGGCGCCTGTGGGCCGCCACCTCGCCGTTGCATACGACTTCGGAGCTGTTCATTCAGTTGCCGACATTGGCGGCGGCAGCGGTGTACTGCTGAAAGAGATTCTGCGATCACATCCTGTCTTGCACGCGACTTGCTTTGATCGTAAGGATGCCTGCGCGCGTGGACGCAGACGCGCGGCCGACTCCGCGGAGAACGGACTGGCAGGGCGCCTCACCTTTGTTGCTGGCGATTTCTTCGCAGAGATCCCCGCCGGGCACGACGTTTACATTCTGAAGAATGTCCTCCACAACTGGAATGACGAAAGCAGTGTGAAGATTCTCAATGTGGTGCGCGCCGCCATGAAACCGCAAGCGCGTTTGCTGGTGGTTGAGCCGTTGATCGAAAATGATTGCGCCCATACCTCAAAGCTGGTAAATGACCTCTTCCAGATGGTGGTTTGCGAGCAGGGCACGACTGCGCGGACGCAAGAGCAGATGCAACTTCTGCTTCACCGCGCCGGCTATGCCCCTTTGGACGTAATCCCCCTGTCAACTGGCCATCAGGTGATGATTTGTGCTCCGCAGACCGCCGCCACCTGGCCAGTCGGAGAATCGAATGAGGCGGAAGAAGGGAAAAGGACGCCCGGAACAAAGAACAAGCTCGCTATCTCGTCACCGTCCGATGAGAGCATCATCCTGACACGCGTATTCGAGGCTGCACAAGATCTTGTTTTCGACGCCTTTACACGGCCGGAGAACGTGGCGCAATGGCACGGTCGGGGTCCGCACGGAACGGTGATGATGGCCTGTGACATCGACTTTCGCCAAGGAGGCAGTTGGCGTTTCTCCATGTGTATGCCCACTGGCACGGAAATGACTTTCAGTGGTGTCTACCAGGAGATCGATGCGCCCAAGCGAATCGTATCCACCGAATGCTTCGTTGAGCACAGCCTCGGAAACCCGGAATGGCTGAGCACGATAACGTTCGAAGAGGATCATGGCAAGACAACCCTTACAAACTGCATTCAGCATCCGTCAAAAGAGAGCCGCGACGCGCATCTCAAGTACGGTCTGGAGCGCGCAGCCTCCGATACGTTCGATCGGGTGGAGGAGTTCCTGCTGAAGAACGCCCTTGGGCCGTCGGTTGACCCGGATCATCATGATGAGGCGGCAGGGTTTGACATGGCGGAAGCTGCAGCGGCTGAGTGAGATTCGGCAATTGGGATGCCAAGTTCTACCGTCACCTCGGCTGGCGCGGGTTCTCAGGTATCAATCGGCGCCGTGGCGCAGGATTACCTCAAGGCACGGGACTGTCCAACCGGCCGGCAAAAAGTCCTCTGTTTAGGTTCCAGTAGACATGGTTGTGGTCGTGGCTACAGGCTCGACGTGACCCACAACGTGTACATGCAGTCGCCGTTTGAAAGCAGGCTTCCGGCAGTCAGCCAGCGAGAGAAGAGCCTGTGGGTGATGCCATCGGAGCGGGAATGGTGCACAGAGCGAAGCCGGCATATGTAAACTGCTGATTCTATGGAGCGGGAGACCGGGATCGAACCGGCGACATTCAGCTTGGGAAGCTGACGTTCTGCCACTGAACTACTCCCGCAACCAATTGTGCAAATACCGTACTGAGCAACGCAGGAAAATTCTACCCCCCCTCGCGCTCAGTTGTTCACTCACATCATACCGGCCAGAACGGGCAGCGTAAAGCCAAAGTCGCGTTCCTTGCGCCTTGTCGCCCGGTTCTCCTGGCCCACTGTCGCCCGGATGCGTACCATGGGTGCAAGGAAACGCAAGGAGGAACGTGTCCATCATCAATCGCCGCCGATTTCTCACCGCCTCGGCGTCGTTGGCCACCGCGGCTGCCCTGCCGCTATCGGCTGCAGCAGCAGCATCCGAAACCGTGGCCCGCGAACCGGGCGTCATGCTCAAACTGGGACTCAACGCGTACTCGTTCGACGGTCCCTTCCGCCAGGGCGCAATGACCCTCGCCGATGCCGTTCATTTCTGCGCCCGCCAGGGAGTCGATGCCCTGGACGCTACCGCATATTACTTTCCCGGCTATCCCAAAGCCCCTTCCGATGAGTACCTCTACAGCCTGAAGCGCACCGCATTCGTCAACGGAGTGGCCCTCAGCGGCACCGGCGTGCGCAATGACTTCGCAGTTGCCGACTCCGCCGCGCGCAAGGCCGATGTGCAGATGGTCAAGGACTGGATTCTTGCCGCCAGCAAGATGGGCGCGCCGGTGATCCGTGTCTTCTCCGGCAAGGCGCGTCCTGAGGGCTACAGCTTCGAGCAGGCCCTCGAGTGGATGGTCGCGGATTTCAAAGAGTGCGCCGCCTTCGGCAAGGAGCACGGCGTGGTTGTGGCCCTGCAGCAGCACAACGACTTCCTCAAGAACGCCGCGGAAACCATCCGCGTCATCGAGGCCGTCGATTCAGAGTGGTTCGCCTGCATCCTCGATATCGGCAGCCTGCGCTCCGGCGACCCCTATGCGGAGATCGAGAGGCTGGCTCCCTATGCGGTCTCCTGGCAGATCAAGGAGAGCGTGGGCCGCAACGGCCAGGACGAGGCCACCGATCTGAAGAAGATCAAGGCCATCGTCGATCGCTCCGGCTACCGGGGATACTTTCCGTTCGAGGCTTTGGGCCCCGGCGACCCGCGGCCAAGGGTGATCGCATTCCTTGAGAAAATTCGCCTGGCGTTTGCGCTTTAGAGCATTTTTTGCGTTTCCTATGCCCCTCCGTGCCCCATCCATTCAGCGTTTTTCCGCGGAATGGATGGGGGAGCTACATAATTCCGGCCTACACATTTTGCAAAGACTGAGTGCTTTGCTGATCCGGCCCTGAAACAATTGAACGGGATGGAGGAAAAGCGACCACAGATCCTTCGACTCACCACCCCCAAACTGAAGAACGTTTGGGGCCCCGTTCGCTCAGGATGACAGACCTGACTTGATGCAGAACTTCAGGGCCGAATCAATAGGAGCAGCCCGACTCGCCACGGCGCGTTTCGGCAGAATGAGCCCTGTGCGATTCGTGTCAGCAGGGTCCCGTGCTCCATCTCTGCCGGATTGCTCGCGCCAAGGGTGAGAAACATATTCCCTCGACTCGCTTTGTTGATCGCAAGGCATTCAAGCGCTCTGCCCGCCGCTTGGCGTAAAATAGCACCGCCTCCGGAATACGCTTTCTGGCGTTGCGAAACCCGCCCGCTCCAGGCTGATTCCGGAAAAATCCGACTGCATCTCCAGGGATGGATCGAAATGAAAACAATTGTTCGCGTACTTGCCCTGCTCCCGCTCACTCTGCCGATTTTGATGACGGGCCAAACCACCCGCACCAACGGAGTCCCGAATATCACCGAGATCGGCGGCCAGAAAGTCGTCACCCTCACCCGCAAAGCCGTGAGCGCCAGCAAGCCTGAGTTCACCAGCATCACCGTCCTGCCCGGTCGCGGCATGGAGGTCCTGCAAATCACCGCCAACTTCCCCGGCAAGGGCAACATCGACGTGCTCATGCCCACCTACCTGGACGAAGCCAAGAAAATGCTGGACGTGGACGACGACGCGAACGGCGATCTGGGTTACCGGCTTGGCTCGGCCTTCCTTGTTCCCTACCCCAACCGGATTCGCGGCAAGCTCTCTGCCGACGGCAAGACCCTGACCACCGAGTGGCAGGGCCACACGCTTACCCTGCCCGCCAACAACATCGGCAAGCTGCCCACCGCCGAGCGCCACGCCATGCACGGGCTCATCCTCAAGTCCAAGACCGATGACGTCAGCGTCAGAGCAGATCCCCGGCGGCGAAGAAGTCACCGGCGTCATCCATGCGGGCGACTTTGGCGGCCACTGGCTCTCGAAGACCGACCTGGTTGTCACCATTACTCTGACCGCCGATGCCGTAGACGCCAGCATCGTGGCCAAGAACGTGGGCAGCGAGGCTGAGCCCATTGCCATCGCCTGGCACCCCTACTTCAACCTGCCCTCCGGCGACCGCACGCAGGTCAAGGTGCAGATTCCCGGTTCAACCCTGGCAGAAGTAGACGGCTACGACAACGTCTTCCCAACCGGCAAGGTACTGCCCGTTGAAGGAACCCGCTATGACCTGCGCCAGGCTGGCGGCAAGACCCTGGGCCAGGAGTTCTACGACGACAACTGGAACCATCTCGACTGGAAAAATGGTGCCGCCACCGTCCACATTATTGACCCGGCCGCCAAGTACGGCGTCAGCATCGAGGGCTTGTCGCCCGAGATCAAGGCCATCCAGATGTACGCCCCTCCCACCAAGCAATTCGTGGCCATCGAGCACCAGTACAACTTCGGCGACCCCTTCGGCAAGGTCTGGGGCAAGACCGATACCGGCATGGTCACGCTGAAGCCCGGCGAAAGCACCAAGTGGCATGTCAAGCTGCGCGTTTTCGTCCCGTAGAGCGCACCGGGAATTTGTGGTTTCCCAGGTCTCGGAAGCGAGACCTGGGGCGCCTGCTACACGCTTTCGAATTCCAATTCAATAGATTCGATTACAGGAAGGCTCCATGCTACCCCAGACAACAGGGCGCATGAAGGAATCTCAGCATAAATCGATGTTTTGAAAGGGCACGACCGGGATACAAGGGCACCCTCTGGGTTGGAGTCGCTTGCGGTAAATTCCGCCCTGGTACGCATGCGAACGGAATGGGACGATGCCGTTGCTGCGATTCATATCCTCGAAAATGGGAAAGTAAACGCCTGCTGTTTGTCCTAATTGCTGCGCCGCCCATGGCGGGCGTAACCCTCCGCTTCGGGTTGGAGTCTACTGATATAGAATCTGGCTAAGATATGGAGTTGGCTCTCAATCTCGCGTGGGCACTGCTGTCGATCGCCATCGTGGGCTATTGGCAGAGATTTGGTCCGCAAACCGGAATGCGACGCTGGACGCAGATTGTTGCCCTGGCGGTGCTCATCCTGGTCCTCTTTCCAGTGATCTCGGTGACCGACGACTTGCAACCGACCCAGAATCCGGCGGAGGAGAGTTGCTGCCAGCGGCGGAACTACGCAATCCTCGACGCTCATTCGATTTTTCCTGCAGCCACCGCCCTGCCGGTACCTGTTCCTTTCGAGCTTTCCTTTGGTTTTCTCCACTTCATCGCGCCAGGAAGCCTGTCCGCCCCGGTGCAAGACCATCCTGGACTTGCTGCCATCCAAAACCGGCCTCCTCCAGCGGCCTGAATTATCGCATGTGCCCTCGGTCCATTCCTGTACCTTGTCCTTCCTGTGTACGCCGTGCAGACCACGGCGCGAAGGTTATGTATGAAGCCATTCTTCCCTTCCCTGTCCGGTCCGGCAGTCGCCGCGCTGCTCTTTCTTGCGCCTGCCTTATCCTCCGGCCAGCAAAGCCTCACCTGGGATCAAGTCAAGGCAAGATTTGAAGCCTCGAATCCCGCCCTCAAAGCCGACGCCCTCGGTGTGGACGAGATGAAGGCCGCCGAAATTACCGCCTTTTTGCGACCCAATCCTCAGTTCACCGCGGCGACTGACGGAACGCAAGTCGCCCGCCATGCCGGGGTCTGGCAGCCCTTGGCCGGCAATCAGGCTCAAGGCACTTTCAGCTATTTGCATGAGCGTGAACGCAAACGGGAACTCCGTCTACAATCCGCCAAAGAAGAAACCAATATCGCCGGCTCGCAGCACGAGGATCTGGAGCGCAATTTGCTCTTCAACTTGCGTTCGGCCTTTGTGGACACCTTGCAGGCCAAGGCTGTCCTCGAACTGGCCAAAGCCGACCTTGAGTACTACGACAAAATCATCGCCATCAGTCGCGATCGCTTCAAGGCCGGCGACATTGCCCAGATCGACCTGGACCGCATCGAGTTGCTTCGTGTTCAGTACGAGGCCGAGATTCAGAACGCGATCGTCAATCTGCGCACCGCCAAGATCCAGCTTCTGCAACTGCTCAACGAGCGCACACCGGTGGAGCAATTCGACGTGACCGGCGCTTTCGACTTTGCCGATACGCTGAAACCCCTGGAGGACTTCCGCCAGACCGCCCTCGATGCCCGGCCCGATCTGCGCGCCGCGCTGGAAGCCATTCAGCAGGCCAACACCAACCACAAATTGGCAAACGCCAACGGGTCCACCGACCCCACGTTCAGCGCATGGTACACCTGGAACCCATCGTTCAATAACCCCAACGATCAGCAAACGCTGGGGCTGAGCGTGAGCATTCCGCTGCGCATCTTCGACCGCAATCAGGGCGAGAAGCAACGCACGCAAATCGATATCGGTCGCAATCAGCAGGTGACCGAGGCCACGCGCGCCCAGGTCTTCAGTGACGTGGATTCAGCCTACGTCCAGGTCGAGAGCAGCCTGGCGCTGCTGCGGCCCTACAAAGCGCAATACAAGGATCAGTCCACCCGCGTCCGCGACACCGTCACATATTCTTACCAGCATGGCGGCGCTTCCCTGCTCGATTTCCTCAACGCGCAAAGCGATTACCGGGCCGTGCAACTGGCCTATCTGCAACTGATCGGCACCTATCTGACAGCCGCCGGACAACTGAACCTTGCCGTGGGACGAGAGGTAATCCAATGAAACCATTTTCCATCCTTACGCTATCCCTCAAGGCCTCTCTTGCACTTGCCATGGTCACCGTTGTCGCGCTCTCCGGCTGTAAAGGCAAGGAGCAAGGCGATGGCGCGCCGCCACCCGCCCAAGTGATTCAGGTGGCCGACATGAATCTGCTCACCATCGACAGCAAGGATGTGGCCAAGTTCCCCCTGGCTGCCGCCGCCCAAGTCGATTCGCCAACCGAGTTGAAAGCCACAGGTTCGGTCTTTCCCGACATTTCCCGCGAAGTTCCGGTGATCTCACTGGCTAATGGCCGAGTGGTCGACATCAAGGCCCGCCTGGACGACAACGTGAAGAAGGGCCAGCTCCTGCTCAAGGTGCAGAGCCCAGACATCACCAGCGCCTTCAACTCCTATCTGAAAGCCGCCAACGACGAACAACTCGCCAACAAGGCGTATGCCAGAGCGGAAGACCTCTTCAAGCATGGCGCCATTTCGCAGGCCATGCTCGAGCAGGCCGAGGACAGCGCAAAGGACGCGCAGGCAGACCTGACCGCGGCAGAAGAGCAGTTGAAGACGCTGGGCGTGGACAAGAGCCATCCCAGCAGCATCGTCAATGTCTATGCGCCCATCTCCGGTGTCATCGTGGCCCAGAATGTGACCAACGCAGCCGCTGCGGGCGTGAGCCTCTCCGGTTCGGCAACGGCTTTCACCATCGCCGATCTCTCTACGGTGTGGATCGTTTGCGATGTCTACGAGAACGATATCCCCAAACTGCAACTGGGACAGGAAGCCAAGATAAGGCTCAACGCCTGGCCGGACAAGCCGCTCAGCGGCCACATTTCCGACATCGGCCCCATCCTCGATCCAACGCTGCGTACAGCCAAGGTGCGCATCGAAGTGGGCAACCCCGGCTTCCTCAAGTTGGGCATGTTCGCCACCGCGACCTTCACCGGACACAGCAAGGAGACGCACGCGGTGGTCCCGGCCGAGGCCGTCCTTCACCTGCATGACCGCGACTGGGTTTTCCTGCCGGCGGGCGGGAATCAGTTCAAACGCATTGAAGTTCACGCGGGCAGGATGCTCGACGGCAACCGGCAGGAGATTCTCCCTCCCGCTCAGCCCGGCCAACAGCTCATCCAGCCTGGGCAGCAGATAGTAGCCAACGCACTTCTGCTTGAAACCGCGGGGAACCAATGATTCGTGCGCTGGTCGATTTCGCGCTGAAGAGCCGCTGGCTGGTCCTCGGCGGCGGTCGCGCTGCTTTCCGCCTGGGGTGTGGTCTCCTTCCGGGCGCTACCCATTGAGGCCTATCCCGACGTCGCCAACAACTACGTGCAGATCATCACCCAGTGGCCCGGCCGCTCGGCCGAGGAGATCGAGCGCCAGGTCACCGTGCCGGTGGAGATTCAGATGGCCGGCATTCCCCACCTCACACATCTGCGTTCCACTACGCTCGCCGGCCTGTCAAGCCTCATGCTGATCTTCGACGACGACTCCACCAGCGACGTGAACCGCGAGCACGTGCTGGAGCGGCTGAGCATGGTCAGTCTGCCCGCCAACCTGGTGCCGCAGATGGGCACCGACTGGAGCCCGGTCGGCCAGATCTACTGGTATACGCTGGAAAGCACCAATCCCTCCTTCGATGTGATGGAAAAGAAGTCGATCGAGGATTGGTTCCTGGAGAAATCCTTCAAGGGCGTCAACGGCGTGGTCGATGTGTCGAGCTTCGGCGGACCGACCAAGGAATACCAGATCAAGCTCAACCCTGAAAAGCTGGTTTCCTACGGGCTGAGCATCGGCCAGGTCGAGCAGCAAATCGCCAACAACAACACCAATGGCGGCGGCAGCTTCATTGAGCAGGGCGCGCAGCAGATCAATGTGCAGTCCATGGGCCTGTTCACCAGCGTGCAGGACATTGAGAACACCGTGATCAAGACGCAAAACGGCGCGGCGATCACCATCAAGGACATTGCCACCGTTGCCCAGGGCCCCAAGATTCGCCTCGGTCAGATTGGCCGCGCCACACACCGGGCCGACGGCGCCATCGTCGACAATCCCGACACAGTCGAAGGCATTGTGCTGCTCCAGAAAGGCACTGACTCCGATCCTGTCCTCGATGGCATCCACCAGGAAGTCGACAAGCTCAACAAGAGCATTCTGCCCAAAGGCGTAAAGATCGTCCCCTTCCTCGACCGCTCCGATCTCGTGAAGTTCACGGTGGACACCGTGGAACACAACCTCACGCTGGGCATGATCCTGGTCTCGATTATTCTCTTTCTCTTTCTGGGCAATGTGCGCGGCGCAATCATCGTGGCGCTCACCATCCCCTTTGCGCTCATGTTCGCCTCCATCTGCCTGGACCTCAGCCACATTCCCGCCAACCTGCTTTCGCTGGGTGCGCTGGACTTCGGCATGTTGGTGGATGGCTCAGTGGTGATGATTGAGAACATCGTCCGCCATCTCTCGCAACACGACGGGACGCACACCCCGGCGCAATGCATACGCGATGCCGCGCACGAAGTGCAACGGCCCGTCTTCTTTGCCCGCGGCATCATCATCACTGCTTACCTGCCGATCTTCACGCTGCAAGCCGTGGAGGGCCGGCTCTTCAAGCCCATGGCGTGGACGGTGACTTTCGCCCTGCTGGGCGCGCTGGGCTTCGCCATGTTTGTGGCCCCGGTGCTGGCCAGCCTGGCCTTCAGCAAGGGCGCAAAGGAGTGGCACAACCCCATCATGCAATGGCTCACGCAGCACTATCGCGTAGCCGTCCGCGCGGCCATCGAACATCGCCGCACCACCGTGGGAACGGCCGCGGTCCTTTTTCTCATCGCTGTCTATCTCACCTTTGGCGGTCCCATCGGCTCGGAGTTCCTGCCGCACCTCGACGAGGGCTCCATCTGGGTGCGCGGTACGCTGCCGCCCAGCGAAGGACCCTCCTCCTCCATCGAGTTCACCAACAAGGCGCGGCTGGTCATGGCCAGCTTTCCCGAGGTCACTCAGGTCGTCAGCCAGACCGGACGCCCCGACGACGGCACCGATACCGCCGGCTTCTTCAACACCGAATACTTTGTCGATCTCAAGCCCAAGAAGGAGTGGCGACCCGTCTTCAACCAGGACAAGGAAGAGCTGATCGCCGCCATCGACAAGGAATTGTCGAAGTTTCCGGGCGTGTTGTGGAACTACTCACAGCCCATCTCCGACAACATGGAAGAAGCTGTCAGCGGCGTGAAGGGCGAGTTGGCCGTCAAGCTTTACGGCGACGATCTGCGCACTCTGGAGAAGAAAGCCGACCAGATTCTCGCCAAGATGGCAACGGTCAAAGGCGTTGAGGATCTGGGCATCTTCCGCATCGTTGGCCAGCCCAACCTGAACTACACCGTGGACCGCGCCGCCGCCGCCCGCTGGGGCATCAATGTTGCCGATATTCAAGACGCCGTCCAGACTGCGGTGGGCGCCAATGCGGTCACGCAACTCCAGCAGGGCGAGGCGCGCTACGACGTGACCCTGCGCTACCAGCAGCAATACCGCGATACACGCGAGGCCATTTCAAACGTGCGCCTGCTGGCGCCCTCCGGCGAACGCGTCTCTCTGACGCAATTGACCAAGATCTCCGCCGACGATGGCGCGGAGCAAATCAACCGCGAGGGCGGCCAGCGCTATATCGCCATCAAGTACTCCGTGCGCGGACGCGACCTGGGCAGCACGGTCGAGGAAGCCATCGCCAAGGTGAACCAGGGTGTTGCCCTGCCCGCCGGTTATCACCTGGAATGGGCCGGCGAATACGAGAGCCAGAAGCGCGCCGACAAGCGCATGGACCTGGTCATTCCCATCACCGTGCTGGCGATTTTCCTCATCCTCTACACCATGTTCCGCTCCTTCAAGTGGGCCATGCTTATTCTCATCAGCGTCATCATGGCCTCGATCGGCGGCCCGCTGGCGCTGTTCATCACACACACCAACTTCTCCGTCTCCTCGGCGGTCGGATTCCTCGCGCTCTTCGGCGTCTCGGTGCAAACCGGCGTCATCATGATCGAGTTCATCAACCAGTTGCGCGCGCGCCGCAAGGGAATGGAAGAGTCCACCGAAGAGCACATCGTGGAAGCCGCGGTCGAAGGAGCAGTTCTTCGCCTGCGGCCCATCATGATGACCATGCTGGTGGCCACGTTGGGCCTGCTGCCGGCTGCGCTCTCGCACGCCATCGGTTCCGACTCGCAACGGCCCTTCGCCATCGTCATCGTCGGCGGCCTGCTGGCCAACCTGGTCATCGGCGTCTTCCTGCTGCCCACGCTCTATGTGTGGATGGCGCGGCAAGACGACGTCTTGCCCGCAGCCGAAACCAGCGAGGAATTTTAACAGCGGCCCGACCCGCGCCAGCGGGTTACGCCATCCGTAAACCGGTTCGCTACAAAGGCTCCGTGCCCCGTCCTTGCGGTTTTTTCTTGCCGCAAGGGTGGGAAGCCGACTGCTCCCTGTCGCACCCGAGCCGCTGACTCGCTAACGTGCATTTCTCGGGGCCGGGACGACGCTCTGTAGCGCTGACCTCCTGGTCGGCTGTACTGGCGGCGTCCTCGCCTCCAGAGCAAAGCCTCGCCCGTCAATACCGTTTGCAAACACTGTGACGGAGCAAACAGTGCCCGGCGTGGGTCGGGAGACCCACGCTACAGCCGGCCAGGAGGCCGGCGCTGCAAACTGGTTGACGCCCTTGTGAGAAATGCGGACTAACGAGCTGCCCCCGCGCAAGCGGGGGCTGACTTGCTGCCGTTGTCCAAAACCCCTCCCCTTGCGGCATTTCGAGGAATTGACTGCTGCAAAGGTGAGAAACCTCGAATCTCAACCATTCGCATTTTCCTTGCCGCATCTTGCATAGAATTACGCCCCCTCGGCGCACAATCAAATCAGGGCCGTCCGAATCCCATCCGTCCACGGAACGATTTACACCGCCAGTAGCACCATGCCGAGAAGCGCCCGTAAGCTCTTTGCTGAGAGGAATTTGCGGACAACTCCAACGATAAGAAGAATTTAGCGCCGCGCCATGCCCGTACCTTGTTGAAACCAAGGGATTTATTTCCAGAATACGGGGTGGAGGGGTACCGGGCAACTAGTAAGGACTGAGCGTCTCCCTGGCATTTTCGACCGGGGAAACCGCCCCCCACCGGCCACCAACGGGGACCGTGTTCTATCGATCGGCAAGGAAATGGCGGCCCAGAGGCCGCCATTTCCTTACTCGCCCTCAATCGGTGCGCCGCTTTAGTCTTCCCGCCGCGTCACGGCCACCGCTGGCCGCAACTCGGTCTTCTTGGTCGCGATGGTCAGCTTGGCCGGGGTCAACTCCGGCCCGTCCCAGCCTTCCTTCACCGCTTCGACGTGGATCTCTCCCGGCCTCTTGGTCGCCTGCACGATCACCTGCGCCAGCCCATTGAAAAGCGATCGCTTCGGCTCCTTGTCGCTCTCCTGGCAATTGGGATCGCCATTACCCACGCCCCTCAGCGCGCCCTCACCGGAGACCTTGAAGCCGATCAGGTTGCCCGCCGTCGGAACCGGCCTCCCTTCCTTGTCAAGAGCCTCCACCTTCAGGATCGCAATGTCTTCACCGTCGGCATCGATCTCCGTACGGTCCGCAGTCAACCGGATGGCAACGGTTGGACCAGTGGTCTCGCGCTTCTCAGTCAGCACCACCTTGCCGCCCTTCGAGCCCCGCGCCTCAATCACGCCTGGCTCGTACTTGACCTTCCATTCAACATGGCCCAAATGCGGAACCTTCTGGCCGCCAAGGCTTTTGCCATTTACCAGCAGCTCGACCTCTTCCAGATTCGAGTACACCCACACCGGAATCGTGTCGCCTTCCCGGCCCTCGAAGTTCCAGTGCGGGAACAGGTGCAGTACCGGCTCCTCACTCCACCACGCTTTGTAGTAGTAGTAGTAGTCCTTTGGGAAACCGCACATGTCCACGATGCCGAACTGCGAGTTGATCGAGGGCCAGCCGTACGGAGTCGGTTCCCCTCGATAGTCGAAGCCGGTCCAGGCAAAGCCGCCCGCCTCCCAATCGCGCGTGCCGTAAAACTTCCACCATCCTTCTGGCGTTTCTCCCCACTTCACCACCCCGTCATAGCTGCTCACCGTGTTGCGCAGCCGGTCGTTGGCGTAATCACCGCGTGTGCAAACGGCGCTCGACGTCTCCGATCCGTAAAGCGGTCTCTTGGGATACTTCTTGTGAAATTCATCGGGGAATTTCTGATTGTAGTTGAACCCTATAATGTCGAAGGCCTCGGATATACCCTTCTCGTTATCCCCGTTGACCGCGGCGGAGACAACGCGTGTCGGATCAAGTTCGTGACAGCGCCGCACCATGCTTGCACCGATCTTGGCTCCCTGCTCTGCCATCGAATCTTGCAGCAGCCATTCTTCGTTGCCGACCGACCAAAGGACGATGCAAGGCGAGTTGCGATAGCGCTTGATCATCGTCTCCAGTTGCGCCATGCCCTCGGGGTTGGAGCTCATCTGCCGCGTCTCGCACATCATCATCATCCCCATGCGGTCGCAGGCCTCAACCCACTCAGGCGTCGGCATGTTATGCGAAGTGCGCACTGCGTTGCAGCCCATTTCGCGCAACACGCCCAAGCGGAACCATTGCAGCCGGTCGGGTAGCGCCGCACCCACACCAGCGTGATCCTGATGGTTGCAAGTGCCCTGAATCTTGATGGATTTGCCATTGAGGAGGAACCCCTTGTCGGCGTCGAAGACCGCTGTGCGCACGCCAAAGCTAACCCGCTCGGCATCGCGCGCCTTGCCACCAGACTCAACAGTCACAACCGCCGAGTACAGGTTCGGCGCATCCACCGACCACAGAACCGAATTGGCCAACTTGGCGGTTGCCGTGAAGCTGGCGGTGCCATCCACTGCGACGGATTGCACCGCCGCCTCGGCAGTGGCCACGGTCTTGCCCGCGGCGTCCAGAATCTGCCAGCTCACCTTGGCGCCCTCGGCCTGCTTGCCTTCATTCGCCACAACAGCTCCAAGAGTCAAAACAGCGGTGCCGGCGTTGACGGACGTGCGCACGGTGCTCTCCCATTTGCCCAGATGCAGCGCATCGGTCTTGGTCAGCCACAGATGGCGATAGATGCCCGCGCCCTCATAGAACCAACCGTCGCCAAAACTCGCATCAACGCGCACTACAACGTAGTTCTTCTGGCCGTAAGCGAGGAAGTCCGTCAGGTCGAAGCGGAATGGCGCATAACCGTTGTCGTTGCGCCCGATGAAGCAACCATTCACAAAGACCAGGACACTGCGGAAGGCGCCGTCGAACTCGATGGAGATGCGCCGCCCCAGATCGCTGGCAGGGATATCGAATTCGCGGCGGTACCAGCCTACGCTGGTCTCCGGATAGCGTCTGCCCACGGGCTTGTACCCATGGGATTGCTGCACTTCGTCATGCACAAAGGGCAGCTCCACCGCCCAATCATGCGGCAGGTTTAGAGCGCGCCACTTCGAGTCGTCGAATTTGGCCTTGGCGAAGTCGAAGTCGCCTGTCTTGGCAAAATCTCCCTGGCTATTGCCAAACCCCAGGTCGCGGGCCGGGTCAGTACTGTGGCCAAATTGGAACTTCCAGCCAAAATCGAACAGCAACCGCTCCCGTGGGGCAACTGCTGCCAGGGCCTCTGCCGAAGCAACTTGCGGATAGCCAGCTAAAAGCGCTGCGGTGCGCCCCCAAGCCGAGCGGGCCACCAGAGACGAAGCGGAGACAGCCAATCCGGATGCCAACAATTCACGACGAGAGATACCAGGCATGAGAATCCTCTTTCAGACAAGATCTCGCAGCTTGAGCGGCAGAAAGATGAGCGGCGACTACGGCGCAACTATACATCAGGCCACGCGAGAAAGTAAACGATTTCATTTCGCCCATCGACTTCCTTCCCCTGCCCCTCATCTCCCCCCCCGATCACTGCCCCGTGTGATAAAGTCAATATGACAGTCCACCCAGCGGAGAGATGGCCGAGTGGTTTAAGGCGCACGCTTGGAAAGCGTGTGTACTTTTACGAGTACCCAGGGTTCGAATCCCTGTCTCTCCGCCAGCTTACAACGTAAATTATTGATTATAAGGCTATACCGCACAAAACAAATAATTTACGGGCGCCAAAAGATGTGCGATGTGTGCGCTCTGTGCGGCTCAGTACGCCCAGTACAGCCCTTTTACCTTACAAAACAGGAGCACCTTACTAAGGCCATCTGCTACTCGCCACCCATGGCCAGTCAATGGCTCTTTGCGGTTTCTCGCTGATCGAACCTCACGGTGTAGGAGGCAGCGGCCATTTCCGCGTTCGCATAAAGTAGATCCGCCAGAAATGACCTCAGACTGGCGGGTTTCCCGGTGCCGTCAAAAAAGACTAGATAAAAATAGTAGGCTCCCGAGTGGTCAGCCGAGTGTGAGGTCCTGTACTCGTTATCCGAGAGGAAAAAGCGCTGTCCTTCATCGTCGGTGCCGACAGACTTCACTTCGATGTAGCGGCTATCTCTCCCGCAAGAGGCGGAGAACATCCGCCGGGTGTGTTTGTACGCCCGAGTGAGCACCGTGGGACTGCAAGACCCTGAGATGCAACTCAGAGAACTGCGTGAGTAGAGCCCGCCCGCGCTGGCCTGCGATGTTCTTTAGGATATTTGATCTCGCAACTTTGCTTCGCAACTCCCGGGTTGGTTCGCGATTGCCCGTCTCCCCCAGAGTCGCTCGAAATGGCTGCCAGGATTTGCACTGTTAATCTGCTCCCGATTGAAAGGCCATTTCTACCTTCGCGCCAACCGAGGACGGCCTTGGACCGCCGCGTCTTCTTGGCGACCCTTCCTTCGCCCGCGCCAGTTCGGCCGCCTGCGGGTTGGGGAAATACTGCAATACCGAGGCCGCTGCCAAGACTCTTGCTTTTGTCTTTCCGGACACATTGACCGAGCTGCTTGTGACGCGAGAAACGGTCGCAATCGAAACCCCGGCCAGTCTGGCAACGTCCTTGATTGTGCACGCGCCGGAGTTCGTGAAGACGAATGCGTCGCTGCCCCAAGGGGCATGGCCGGCATTCCGATCCAATTGGCGATCGTCGATTTGAAACATTGGCTGCTCGCTCTCTGCACGCATTCGTTGCGCTCTCCGATCGTTCCAGTCTGTTGCGCCCTTCGCTTGTGTGTCGATCGCACCGGCGCGGGGATGCGCGCAGCCCGATCGGTATTGTCGGCATTCCCCTGCCACTGTTTCGCAAGGCGAAGCGAGAGGTTCGGTCCCCTACAAACAATGCCGGAATTTCTACGGATCAAGGTATTGGCCTTGCGGCGGCCAGCCCTGGCCTTCACCGGGGAATCGGATAATGCCGGGATCCACTCGGAAAGGAGAGCGGCACGGAGAAGATTGCTCTCCTCCGTGCCGGTTGTCGGTTAGAAGCTGAACTTTCCGCTCATCTGGACGGTTCTTGCTCCGCTGTAGGTGCTGTTGATCACGCCGAAGTTCGGGGCGGTGCTTTTTCCGTTGTTCGGGGCGCTGTACGCTGAGTTGGGCTGTCCCCAGATGGCCAGGTTCAGCACGTTGAACGCGTCAAAGGTGAACTTGGCAGCGTAGCGGTCCTTGAACTTGACTTCCTTGAACACCGACATATCGGTGCCCTTGAAGAACTGGGTCCGCAGGTTGTTGCGCCCGGTCGCGCCGTAGGTGTACGGCGCCGGATCAGAGAAGGCGCTGTAGTTGAGCCAGTTTTGCGCGGATTGATTGGCCGGTTTGACGGACCCCGTGATGTTAGGCCGGATATAGGGCTCCCAATTGACGCTGCCGATGTTGGCAATGTCAGCCGCATCGGTCACGTTGTAGGGGTTGCCGCTATGGAACTTGGCGAAACCGCTGTATTGCCATCCGCCAACCAGCAGATCCAGGACCCGGTTCTGCGTGTTGACCGCCTTGCCGCGTCCGATCGGCAACGCGTAGTTCCATGTGGCCACAAGGCTCTGCGGCACATCGAAGGACGAGACGCTGCGTTCCGCCCTAATGTTGTAAATCTGTTGAACGCTGCATCCCTCGGAACCGAAGAAGCCCGAGCAGCCTTCGTCGATCGACTTCGACCAGGAGTAGGCTACGGTTGCCGCCAAGCCATTGTGGAAGCTGCGGGTTAACTGCACTTGCAGGGCGTTGTAGTTTCCTTCGCCCTTGCTCATGGAGTAGAAAGTGGGAGCGATGTACGGATACGGATCGCGGAGCGCCGGATTTCCGGGTCCAGGCGTCGCCGCCGTATTATAGAAGCCGCCAAAGCTCAAACGGCGGTTTGCGGAGCCCACGTAGGTTGCAGAAACCACGGTGACGGAATCCAACTGCCGCTGGACACCGAAGTTCCATTGCAGCGAATAGGCATCCTTCATCTTGGGATCGACAAACCAGTTGAACTGATTGAAAGGCGTTGGGGCGGGAAGCGCCGTCATGGCCGGCAGATTCTGGGTCGTATATCCAGGGAACGGATCTGTTTGGGAGACCGGCGTGTTGATGCTGGATTTTCCAATCTGGCCGACGGAGGGCCAGTTGCCGCTTACTCCGCGCAGGTTCTGCACCAGGGCAGCGTAGTTGTCAAAGGCGATGCCGATGCCGCCATGGATCACCATGGTGGGGGTGATGCGATAGGCTGCGCCGATGCGCGGCTGGAAGTTGTTGTACTGGTTCTGGAAGACCTTGCCATCGGGGCTGGCGACGACATGGGTCGGCAGAGAACCGTCCGGCGTAGGAATGCAGGGTGCATTGCCCGTGCTGGCGCAGGAGCCGGGAACCTTGTAGACGATATAGGTTCCGTCGTTGAAGTTGAAGTTGCCAACAGACTGGTTGTTGTCTGCCGGTGTGCCGTACTTGGGAATCAGGGCCAGGTCGTAACGGATACCCAGGTTGATGGTCAGTTTAGGCGTCTTCTGCCACTGGTCCTGCAGGTAGTAGCCCATGATGCCGCCGGGGGTGATGGACTCCTCCAGGTTGCGCTTGTTGAAGCTGCCGGGGGTGCCGATGACGAACGAGGCCACGCCGTTTCCGGTCGTGGAATCGTTTTGGTTGATGGCGGTCTCCTGGTTGGAGAAATTCAACTGGGCCCACTCGATGGTCTGGGATTCTCCGATGCCGTTGTACTCCGCGCCGAGTTTGAAGGTGTGCTTGCCGATTACGTGGATGTAATCGCCCTTGACCGACCAACTGTTCGCGGTTACTTCGGAATTGTTGTCTTCTCCAATTTCACTGACGCCGTTTTGAATGGCTATTCCGGGAATCAGGGTTCCCATTGCCTTGAAGCCTGAATCGAATTGGGTCGGGAATCCTGCTTGGCTGTCGATATCCGCCGGGACGTTATTGTAGCGCCAAACCTGCGGGCGCGATTCGTACGTTCTTCCACCCTGCACGTGCAGAACACTAGCCGCGCTGAAGGTGTGCGTGTAGCTGCCGACATACGAATAGGCATCCGTGGAGGCGACCAGCGGGAGTTGGCTGCGGCCGCTGGTCGTATTCCCCTTCAGCGCCATGTAGCGGAAGAAGACAGCATTGTTGGCGCCGAGGTTCTCATCGACGCGCGCATCGTAGGTGTAGAGATCCTGAGTGTTGGGCGCGGTCTGGTAAGTGTTCGACCCCGCAGGGGCGCCTGCCGTAACCGCAGGCCAGATGTGCTGGGCATAATACACGTTGCCTTTGGCAATCCGGGCAGGATCGATCTTGTTCAAGACCCCCAGGTATGAAAACTGCTTCCGGGAGCAATTCAAACTGGCATCGCAGGTAGTGGTGGTGGGGTCGTAGATGGGAGCATCCGCCGTGAAATCGCCCGAAAGCTCGGCCGCGGTGGGAACCAATGCGGTCCAGGTTCCAGGACCCGAATAGCGGAGGTCTTCGTAGCCGGCAAAGAAGAACGTCTTGTTCCTGCCGTGGTAGAGCTTGGGAATGACAACCGGTCCACCCAAGGTTCCGCCCCACTGATTCTGTGTAAACGGAGTCCGAGCCTGGCCTTTGGGAGTGAAATAGGCCAACGCCTGCATCGAGGGGGTCTTGTTGAACTCCCATGCGGAACCATGCAGGGTGTTGGTGCCGCTCTTGGTGGAAACGTTGATGGTTCCGCCGGTGCTGCCGCCAAACTCTGCGGAGTCGTTGTGGGATTCCAGCTTCATGTTTTCGATATAGTCGATGCCCGGTTGCACCGCGAAGGCGTTGCCGAAGGTCTCGACGTCCAGAATGCCGTCGACGAGGAACAGGTCGCTGCGGTTGGTCTGACCATTGAAGGACGGAATCATGGACGGGCCGATGGCGGTGGTGTAGCTCATGGTCTGGCTGCCGCCCACTACGATGGGCGAAACGCCGGGAGCCGCCACGAACAGTTCAGTGAAATTGCGGCCATCAAGCGGCAAGTCAGCAATTTGCTTTGATTCGAGCGTCATGGCCAATTCGGTGGTGGAGGCCTCGATCTGGTTGCCGACGGCTTCGACCTGGACGACAGTGTCCATTCCGCCGACCGTCAGGGCAAAATCGAGTGTACTGGTCTGGTTCACCTGCAATACAAACGGTTTCAGCTTTTGGGCGATAAAGCCCTTGCTGATGGCCTCCAGCGTGTAGGTGCCGGGGTTGATATTCAGAAGGAGGTAATCGCCCGCGCTGTTGGTGACGGTCTCGCTGGTAACGTGCGTTGCGACGTTGACCAGGACGAGCTTGGCGCCTACGATCACGGCATTGGAACTGTCGTGTACCGTGCCGCGAATCGACGCTTGCGAGGTTTGGGCGTGCGCTGAAACCGCTATCACCGCCAGGAGAAACACTCCAAGCGCGAAGCACTTGAGGCTGTCCTTCAGTCTCGAAATAGCGCCCTGGCAGCACAGCAGATGGTAAGCGTTTTCCGTATGAGACAAACGCATTGGGTTTCTTTTCACTTTTTGTCCTCTTTTCGTTGAGTACAGGTTGCTCTGGCCTCGAGAACGCTATCGCCACGGAGATCGTAGCGTTCACGAATATCATTGCGACGAACTTTAGCGATTACTTCCGGCGTTGTCAACAGTTTTTTTGTTTCCTGGCCATTTATTTTCTCAAGCCTTTATCGATTACGTAGTACACTCGCTCACAAGATGTCTTTTGCGATTGCGCACCCTTTTCCCTTTTTCCGGCCGGGATTCAGGCCGACGGCTTTGCCGCGGAGAAGGCCATCCGGCAGATGGGGCCACACCGCGCGTTCGGCGGGACGGGGAATGGATCGTTGTCTAATTGGAGTTAGCGTGTCCATTGGAATACGCTTTCCTGTTTGAAAACAGTATGCTGGCCGCGCTTGGCACTCGCCGTTATACTGTTTTCTTCGAATACCTCGGGCGTCGGCGTCGCACATCGCTCGAACATTCTCCGGACGCCGTCTTCTTCAACGCCGTGCCGGGCGCAACAGAGACAATGAAGAGGATGTATTGCGATCAATTGTTCCGGGAAGGTCGATGAATCCGTCATGCTGAACACGAATATGCCCCACGGCGCAAAGCCCAGTTCCTCCAGCACCAAGCCGCTCTTCGCATCGGGCGCCTTGATCCCCTTCATCTTGGTTACCGCGCTCTTCTTCCTCTGGGGTGTTCCCAACAACCTCAATGACATCCTCATTCGCCAATTCATGAAGTCCTTTGCCATTACCCGTCTTCAGGCTGGCCTGGTTCAGTCAGCCTTCTACATGGGCTATTTTCTACTGGCGCTCCCTTCAGCCCTATATATGCGCAAGGTCGGCTACAAGGTCGGCTTCATGACCGGGCTGATCCTCTTCGGCCTCGGCACGTTTCTCTTCTGGCCGGCGGCCATGGTGGGCCGCTACTCCTTCTTCCTATTCGCTCTGTTTGTCATGGCGAGCGGCCTCGCTTTTCTTGAAACAGCCTCGAATACATTCATTGCGCTCTCCGGCTCTCCCGAGACTTCAGAGCGCCGTCTGAATTTCTCCCAGGCGTTCAACCCGCTCGGGTCCATCATGGGAGCCCTGATTGGAACTGCTTTCATCTTCTCCGGGGTTGAACTGAGCGCCGCCGCCGTGGCTAAGTTGCAGGCCAGTCATCAATACGAGGCGTACCTGCACTTCGAGACGCTGCGCGTGGTGCAACCTTATATTGTGCTGGGGCTGGTTGCTTTTCTGTTCGCCTTCGCCATCTGGAGAACGCCGTTTCCCGTATTGAGGGATGAAGAGACAGGAGCCTTGCGGCACACCGCAGGCATCGGCAGGTTACTCAGGAACAGGCATCTGCTGCTCACTGTTCTTGCCCAGTTCTTCTATGTTGGAGCACAGGTGGGCACCTGGAGCTACTTCATTCAATACATCCAGGACTACACCGGACAGTCGGAAAAGCTAGCGGGCTACTTCCTGACCGGCACGCTGGCCATGTTCGGCATTGGAAGGTTTACCTCGGCGGTTGCCATGAAATATGTGCGGCCAACAACGCTGATGACCATCTATGCCCTCATCAACATCATCTTCGTTTGCATCGCCGTCTCCCATCCCGGCTGGGTAGGCGTGTGGACACTCTTCCTCACCAGCTTCTTCATGTCGCTGATGTACCCCACCATCTTCGCGCTGGGCGTGCAGGGGCTTGGAGCCGACTCCAAGGTGGGCGGCTCGCTCATTGTGATGGCCATCATCGGCGGCGCGGTGCTGACTCCTTTGATGGGTATCATCGCCGATGTCACCAAGAACATCGCGTCTGCCTATTGCGTCCCGCTCATCGGATACGCTTACATCGCCTGCTACTCGTTCTTCGCCCACCGGCGCGCGCCGGCCGCGGAGTTGACGCCGCGCGTCGAAGAGTGCGCGGCGGCCGTCGAGCCTTGAGTCGCCCGGCTACAGCGGTTCCACAATTGCTGTGCCCCGAACCCACCGATATCAAGGTGGCATTTTTCTCAAGAAAATGCCACCTTGCACGATGCCGGAAAGAGCATGTGATTTTTGGAATCGCACTAACCACCTCACCTTCAACAGAGAGGATCCCAAGCAATGAAGTTCACCAGAAGAGAATTCGTAGCATTGGCTGGAGCCGCGGGCATGGCCGCATTGGCCAAGGCCGATGTGCGGCAGAACGCGCCGCTTTTCACCCCGGATATGGAGTCGCTGACAAAGTATCGGACGCCCGATTGGTTTCGCGATGCCAAGTTGGGCATGTGGGCCTGCTGGGGACCGGAAGCTGTCCCCGAGATGGGCGATTGGTATGCCCGCAATCTGTATATCCAAGGGCATGAGCAGTACGAGCACCATCTCAAGACCTATGGCCACCCATCCAAGATGGGCTACAAGGATCTGGTGCCATTGTGGAAGGGCGAAAACTGGGATCCGAATCGCCTGATGGGGCTCTACAAGAAAGCCGGAGCAAAGTATTTCTGCGCCATCGCGCAGCATCACGACAATATTGACTGCTGGAACTCGAAGTATCACAGTTGGAACTCCGTCAAGATGGGCCCGAAGAAGGACATCATCGGAACCTGGCGCGATGTGGCCCGCCAGCACGGCCTGCGTTTCGGCGTCACGGAACATCTCGCCGCCAGTTGGAACTGGTTCGGCGTGAGCAAGCTCTCCGATTCCACCGGCCCGCTGGCAGGCGTTCCTTACGACGGCGCGAACCCGGCCTACGACGAGCTGTATCACACCGGCAATGCGCAGCCGAAGCACGATCCGTGGTATCGCAACGCTCCCGAGTCTTTTCAGGTTGAGTGGTTCAATCGCATCAAGGATCTGGTGGACAGCCACGATCCCGATCTTCTTTACAGCGACGGCAGTCTTCCTTTTGGAAAATATGGACGCGAATTGCTTGCGCATTTTTACAACCAGAACGCCAAAGGCCGGGGCGGGAATCTCGAAGCCGTTTACAACTGCAAGAAGGCCGACGATGGCGGCCAGTTTACCGATGGCATGTGCGTGCGCGATATGGAGCGCGGCGTCTTCGATGTAATCCGGCAAGACCCCTGGCAAACCGACACCTGCGTGGGCGACTGGTACTACAAGCGCAACATCGTCTACAAGACGCCCACCACCGTCATCCAGATGCTCATTGACATCGTCAGCAAGAATGGCAATCTGCTGCTGAATCTCCCCTTGCGGGCTGATGGCACGCTCGATGCGAAGGAAGAGTCAATTCTGGCCAGCCTGGCGGAGTGGATCGCTGTGAATGGCGAAGCAATCTACGGCACAAGGCCTTGGAAAGTTTATGGCGAAGGCTCGCAGGGTCCAAGCGGCGCCATGTTCAACGAGGGCAAGCTGACTTACAGTGCCGAAGACATCCGCTTCACGGTGAAGAACGGTTCACTGTTTGCGTTTGCCCTCGCCTGGCCTGCATCGGGAAAACTCCTCATCCGCTCTCTTGCGGGAAGCAGTGTTCATTCAGTGAACTTGCTTCATGGAGGAGACAGCCTGAGTTTCAAGCAGACAGCAGGCGGCCTGGAAGTTCAGTTACCGTCTCAACAAAGAGGCGACCATGCATTCGCGTTGCGGATTCTGGGAGTTGCGTAACCAGATTTCGAGCGGCGGATTCTGAAGACTTGCTGGCCTTCATGCCGCTGGAAAAAGACCGTTGAGGCAATGTTTTTGAAGATCAGGAGAACCATGCGTAAGTTCGTATTTCTTGCCTTTGTGCTGTGCTTTGTCATGGGTCGGGCGGCCGTGAGTTCCGCGCAGGCGCCCATCAAGTACGAGGCGACTTTGGATTCGCTGAATCGGCATCCGCTGCCTGAGTGGTATGCCAACGCGAAATTCGGCATCTTCGTCTGCTGGGGGCCGTACTCGGTGCCCGGTTGGGCGCCGCTGAGCCACCCCGACCACGACTTCAACTCAACCGACTTCATCCGCAACAACCCGTATGCGGAGTGGTATTACAACGTGATGCGCATTGACGGTTCGCCCACGCAGGCCTATCATCGCGCGCACTACGGAGCCGATTACGACTACTACAAGAACTTTATTCCGGCCTTTGACCACGCGACGCAAAAATGGGACCCGGAGCAGTGGGCCAGCATCTTCCACATGGCCGGCGCCCGCTACGTGGTGCTGACCAGCAAGTTCCACGATGGGTATTCGCTGTGGCCCACTACCGTCACCAATCCAAAGCTTTCCGGGAGCAGCCAGCACACCACGCGCGATGTGGTGGGCGAACTGACCACGGCCGTGAGAAAGCAGGGGATTCGCATGGGCGTCTACTACTCCGGCGGCTTCGACTGGACCTTCCTGCCGGGCCCCGTGCAGAAGAACGAGGACTACGAGGCAATCAAGCCGCAAAGCGAAGCCTATGGCAACTATGTGATTGCGCAGATGCATGAATTGGTCGAGCGTTATCACCCGTCGCTGCTTTGGAACGACATTGATTGGCCCAAGTCAGGCAAGCCCATGCAGGTTGAGGCCGACTACTACAACGCCGTGCCCGATGGCGTCGTCGACGACCGCATGGGCATTGCGCACTCCGACTTCACGTCGCCGGAATTCCGCAAACTGGACACCATCACTCTGAAGAAGTGGGAGGAAAACCGCGGCCTGGGACGGAGCTTTGGCTTTAATCGCGCCGAGGGCGAGGCAGAGACCATTTCGCCCGCGGATCTTGTTGCCCTGCTGGTCGATGTCGTGAGTAAGAACGGCAATCTGCTGATCGATGTTGGTCCAGAGGCCGATGGAACGATTCCCGCCGTCCAGATGGAACGCCTCAAGGCAATCGGCGCGTGGCTTCAGCAGAACGGAGAAGCAATCTATGACACAACGCCCTGGACAAAATCCGATGCCAAGACCACCGAGGGCGACGACCTGCGCTTCACCCGCAAAGGTCACGACCTGTATGTAACCGTGCTGGGCGATCCCAAAGCGCACACACTCACAATTCCCGATATGGCCGCGCCTGGAGTGAAAGCAGAGTTACTGGGCGATGCCAAGCCGCTGGCTGTAAAGTCCGCGGGCGCCGATTTGCGCGTCGAACTTCCTGCCAGCTTGCCCGGCAAGTATGCCTACGTGGTGAAACTTGCAGGTTTCATTCAATAATCAGCGCTTCGGAGACTTCTCCTCAGTAAGTTGATTTGAAAGGGGACAACATTCGTTGTTCCCTTTCAAAACCTGTCTCACTGTGCCTGGAATCTTCGTGCAATTGCTCAACCGGCAAGAGCGCAACCCACCGGCAGATCACCGTTGGTTCTGCTCCAGAACCGAAAGAGCCTTCACCACATCGGGATCATTGGGATTCAGTTCGAGCGCCTTTCGCAGTTCGCTGCCTCCCTCTTGCACATTCCCTGCCCTGCATAGCACCAGGCCCAGATTCTTGTGCAGTGCAGCCTGAATCTCACAGTCTCCGCAGGTTTCAAGCGCCTCTCTGTAAAGGCCTTCAGACTTCACCCAATCCTGTTGCGTGGAAGCGCCATAGGCTTGATTGCCGAGCGTCTTGCTGCGCTCCAGCGCCCCGGTCTTTTGCTTGAGCGCGTCAAAGTGCTCCTTGAGCCGCCTGGATTCATTGGGATCGCTGGTCTTGAGGGCTCGCGAAAGCATATAAGTGGCTTCACTCGAATTTGGGTCGATCTCTAGCGCGCGGCGAAGTGCAACAATTGCCTCCGCGCTTCTGGATTGCTCCAACAGACTGCTGCCCAGCAGAACGTAGGCTTTGGCTCTGTCTGGTTGTAGCTTCACCACGCGCTGCAACAGCGTGGTTTCCTTTGCAAAGTTCCCCTCGGCGCGCTCCACAAATGACCAGTAGAAAAAGCAGTCAGCGTCGTTTGGAGTCAGGCGGCAGGCCTTGGCAAACTCAGCTCCTGCCTCCGGTTCTCTCTTCAAATCGTCAAGGATGCGCGCCCGGTTGAAGTGCGCGGCAGCGAGATTCGGATCAAGTGCCAGGGCCTTTGCCGTCTCCACAAGCGCATGAGGCAGTTCCCCGGCGTCAGAGAGCACGATGGCCAGATTCAAATGCGCATCCGCCGACTTCGGCTTCAGTTCAACAACTCGTTGGAAGAGAACAATTGCCGGTTGAAACTCGCCAAGACGGCCTTTGACCTTACCGAGAAGAGTGAGCACCTGGGTGTCTTCCGGCGAAAGGCTCTTCGCTTTCTCCAGCGCCACCTCGGCCTCGGCGAGCCTGCCCTGATGGACCAATTCCTGCCCGAGTCCGAAAGCCTCTTCGAATGAGGAATCGTGCTGGCTGCTCTGTGCCCATCCGGCCGCGAGAAAGCAAATCAGCAATGCGCAAAGAAGCACACCCTCGACAATCTTCATGTTAGGCGGCATCTTTTGGACAACGCGTCTCACCCAGCCAATCGATCTCATCTCTTCTCCACGAGCAGGCAATTGTCTCCGCGACAACAGACCCATTGTATCTCCGCCAAAGGTAGCGGGCGCGAACCGTCTTTCCAGCAGTTCCGAGGAGATTGCAAGACGAAGAGTTCAGTTCTTTGCTGCCGGGCCGCGGCGGATTCCTTGCAGATGGACCAGATCGTCTTCGCCGCACGCGGCCCTTGCGACAGCCACAAGAACCGCCGTTTGCGCTTCGGTCTGTAAGCCGCACTCCGCATACTCCCAGTCCAGTCCGAGCCGGCGATACTTGGTGGAGCAGGAAGGATTGAAGGCGCAGAGTTCCCAGCGTTCGACCGCGTCCTGCAACTCATCGCGAAGATAGTTCCCAATCGCATTCAGCACGGCGGCCTCGGCGCTCGCGCCGGGAACAAGAGGCGTCCGTATCCAGAGCTTCAGCTCGCCCGCACGCGCGCGGCGCGCAGCCTCGCGCAGATTGGTGTGAATCGTGCCCAGCCCCGCGCCGGTCAACTCGCGATGCATCGCTTCGTCCGAGTGTTTGAGGTCGAACAGGACCAGATCCGCGTGATCGACAACCCGCGCGAATACCTCCGGCGCGGCCTGTCCGCAAGTGTCCAATGCGGTATGCAGATGACGCAGCCTGCACCCGGCCAGAAACTCACGCGCAAAATCCGGTTGATTGCAAGGCTCGCCGCCGGAGAGCGTGACCCCGCCGCCGCTGGCCTCGTACCAGATGCGGTCTTGCTCCACTTCATCCAGCAACTCTGAGATTTCGCGGCGAACGCCGATGGGCTTCATCGCCTGCGCCGGGCAGGCTTGCGCGCAGGCCTGGCAGCCCGTGCAGCGCTCGCGGTCGATGACGATTCCATCCTTGGTTGCCGTCAATGCGTGTTCATCGCACGATTCAATACATCGGTAACACCCGATGCAGTTCTGACCGAACCACCAGACACTGGGCTTGCTTGAACGGCTCTCAGGATTGTGGCACCACCGGCACCGCAGCGGACATCCGCCCAGAAACACAGTGGTGCGAATGCCCGGCCCGTCGTGCGTCGAGTTGCGATGAATGTCGAAGACCTGCGCGTAACTCGATGAATCCACTTCGGGCATCTCGCTGTTTGCTACAGGGCCGGGTAATTGACGCGCTGGATAAACTCCTCCTGGAACTTGCGGTCCATGATGAGGAAGTGCGATGAGTAGCCCGTGACCTTGACCACGATGGCCTGATGCTCGGGCAACTCGGGCTGCTCCATGGCGCGCTTCAGCTTTTCCATGGCGATGATGTTCAGGTTGATTTGCACGCCGCCCAGCTTGAAGAATGTGCGGGCAAACATCTCCACCAGATCGGCGCGGCGAATTCCCTCAGGGAAGTAGGAAGGCTCCAGCTCAATCTGGAACGAACCGCCCTGATACTTGCGGAAATCCACTTTGCAAAAAGAGTTCGCGGTTGCCGTCAAGCCTTTGGTGTTGCGCCCGTGCATGGGATTCATGCCGTGGGCAATCGGTTCGGCGGCATGACGGCCGTCGGGAGTCGCGCCCAGCATGGGGCCCGCATAAGTGTGGCCCATGTATTGAAACAGCGACGCGCGGAAATTTCCGCCCTTGTTTTGGCGCAGCGATTCAAGATGGCCGCGCACCATATCCGACAGGCGAACGAGCAAAGCATCCGGGCCGGCCAGATCGTTGCCGAACTTCTCAACGTTCAGGAACTCGCGGCGCATCGGCTCCTTGCCTGCCCAGTCCGACTTCACCGCATGTTCCACTTCGGCCAGCGTGTAACGGTGCTCGTCAAAGACAAGCCGCTTGATGGCATACAGCGAATCGCCAACGTTGGGCACGCCAAGAACATTGACTGAAGTCAGGTTGTAGTCCACCGAGCCCGCGTCCGTGCAGTCGCGGCCGCGTTCGATCGAGTTATGCATGCAGAGAGAAGTAACCATCTCTGGCCATACGCGGCTCTGCCACATATAAGTCGAATTCTTGAAGTCGCGCAGCGCCTTGGCCGTGGCCAGCGTCTCCGCGCTGAAGATATTGAAGAGCGTCTCGAAGTTATCCACGCCCTCTTCCGCCGCGCGATGGATGGCGCGCTGCATCGGCTGCAAGAGCACCAGCGAGTTCAAATCCTGATCGTTGTACTCGCGGCCCACCACGCAAAACCACTGGCAGCCGGAATAAGCCACATCCCATGCATGGTCCTCGCTGACGCCGCTGCGCAGTTCGCTGTCCCGCAGCACGTCGTAGCTGATCAGAACCGGCGTACCCGTTCCATGGCGGCCCAGCACGTCGCACGCGTAGTTGAAGAACTGCGGGTCGATGTCTTCATGCCACATGACGCCAAGGTTGTTGTCGCCGCCGTTCAAGTCATAGGCTTCGAGAATCACGCGGCTCAACTCGTTGGTGGCATCCTTGCCCTCGCGGTTCCTGCCGCCGACTGAGAAGTAATTACCACCGTACTTCAGAAACAATTCGGCAATCCAGCCGCGTGCTTCTTCGCGGCTCATGCGCCCGGCGGCCATGTCGCGGCGATAGAAGCCGGCCAGTAACTGGTCCAGCCGTCCGTAGCCGTTGCCGTGCGCGATGATCCGCTCGCTGAGTTGGAAGAACTGTATCCACTGAATCGCCTGGAGAAACGTGCGTGGCGGCTCGCTGACAATCGCCTCACACGTCTCCGCGACGATCCGGTAGTGCTTTGCCAGATCGGCAGGCGCGTCGCTCGCCAGTTTGGCGGCCTCTTCGGCGTGGCGCTTGACCCAGCGCTGAATGCTCTCGACAACCAGTTCCTGCGCGGCAAGATAGTGCGCGGCGGCCAGGTTGCCATTTGCCTCGTGGCGCGACTTCCAATGCCTGACCTTCTTCAGCAGCCCGCCCCAGCCCAGTTCCAAGCCGATGGACAGGTCCGGGCAGGTGTGTGCATAACTGATGCCGCCCGCGCCCAGCCTGCGCGCTTCAAAGCCGGCGTCGTGCACTTCGTCTGGATAGCGGAAGCAGCGCGCCTCATCCAACTGCCAATGAAATTCGCCGACAATTTCTTCTTCGGGATGGACCTCGCACGGGTTGTGGTCCAGAAAGAACGCATAGTCCCGCGCCCAGTTCAGTACATCGTTCTCCAGTCCGTTCACGCGCGAGGGCATTTCTGATGCATGAGGAAAGGGGATGCCCAGAAAGACGCGGCAGTTGTTGTCGCCAATGTTGATGCGCTCGCTGATCTCCTGCTCGCCGGTGGGCGGAGCAAAGCCCTCGCCGGTGCCCGACCAGTGATAGACCAGAAACTCGGCATTATCCACGAAGTTGCTGCGGCGGCCTTCTCGGCCCAGGCAGTCGCGGCGGTCCAACAATCTCTGCATTCTGCCGTCGCGGACGGGCCTCGGAGCCTCATTGGTAGATTGAGTCGTGCGATCGAGGGTCGCGGGCTCCTTGCGGGGACAGGGCATAGTCGAACTCATAAGCCGATTCCTTCACTTTCTTTCCGCCGCCTGCCGGCATTCCGCAAGCGCGAATAGACTGCCTCGCAGGCCTCCAACCCATCTTCCTTGGCCTCGCTGGAGCCTACGTAAGCGATAAAGCAAAGCATATCACGCTTACACTAGCCGCGCCACAAATAATTCTTCGCGGGGACACAATGCGCCGGCACTTGGAATCGTCTGCATCGACTCGCAGCGCGCCCGGGTCCCTCCTTGTTAGCTGGTTTCTCAGACGCCGTCCGAACCCGCTGAAATTCGAGCGAAGAGTTGCAGGGCCAGGGAGCCGAGCAACTGGCTCTGCCCGAAATACGCTCTGACTCCCGGATTCGACCTGAAATCAAATATTTGAGCCTGGCTCCCTCTGTTCCTTCCCCAACCTGGTGAGTCCCGCCCGGGTTGCTGTACTATCGAAAAAAGCACGTTGGGCCGAAGAGAGAGGTGACGGCGATGGCAGTGCGCATGAAAGATATTGCCAGAGATCTTGGCGTTTCCACCGTTACTGTATCCAAGGTATTCAACAACCATAAGGACATCGGCGCAGCCACCCGAGAGCGCGTTTTGCGCCGCATGAAGGAGCTGAACTATCAGCCAAGCCTTCACGCCCAAGGACTTGTGTCCGGGCAATCGTTCATGATCGGCCTGGTCGTTCCCGACCTGGTGCATGCCTTCTTTTCCGAAGTTGCGAAGAGCATTGCCAAGGTCATTCGCGAGAAGGGATATGGACTGGTCATCTCCTCCTCAAACGACGACCCGCGGCTGGAGCGCGAGGAACTCTCGCAAATGATGCGCCATCGGGTAGACGCGCTGATTGTCGCTTCGTGCCAGGAGACCCCCAAGAATCTCATCGAGGTCTCCAAGGAGACGCCCCTTATTCTGCTGGATCGCAGATACAAGGACTTCAAGGCCAACTTCATCGGCTTCGACAGTGTTCGCATCGGCCGAATGGCCACCGAACACCTCATCGAGATGGGATTCCGAAGAATCGCCTATATCGGAGGAAAGTCCGCCAGCACATCGCTGGAGCGGTTGCAAGGCTACAGAGATGCCCTTGCGCATCACAACCTATCGGTTCCCGATACCTACATGATGAATCGCCGGCACGCCGACGAGTCAGGCGATTCGACAGGCCGCAAGGCGATGGAAAAGCTGCTGAAGCTGAAACCCAGGCCCGACGCCGTGTTTTGCTTCAACGATCCCGCGGCCGTCGGAGCCATGAATGCAATCCTTGCCGCCGGGCTGCGAATCCCTGAAGATATTGCGCTCATCGGCGCCGGCAATCTTCGCTATTCAGGATCGTTCCGAGTGCCCCTCTCGTCGATCGATGTCTTCAGCGAGACTCTCGGCGAAAACGCCGGCAAGCTCGCCATGCAACTTACCTCGAGTAAGAAGCCCCTCCCCCCCAGGTCGATCGTGATCGAACCGAAACTGATCGTGCGCGATTCGAGCACCCCGAGATAGCCGCCGGCAAGCGAACTAATCCGAACCTTGCGTTTTTATATCTGCGGAGTCTCCGAGAAGGCCGCGAGCAGGCGCCGGCGCATCCAGCAATTGATCTCCCAGGCATCCGCGACGGGCCAGCCGAGATGCGGAGCCGCCGGCATATATGGTTCAGGCCCGAACTCCGGCGAAATCGTAAGAAACTCCGCCCCCTGCGCCCGGCGCGCGTCGAGAATCCGGCGCCACCAATCCACGCAGATTTCCAGTTGCCCCGCCCACTCAGGCGCGCTGGGATCGGGAACCTGCGGTCCTTGACTGAATCCGACACGGGCATGAATATGCCAGGCTCGATCGATCACCGCCTGGACAGCTTTGCCGTGCGCCTGAAGATCGTCGGACTCATGCACCACTTGCCAATGCGAGAAATCCGCGTTGATGCGCAGCGAAGGCAGCTCGCGTAGAGTGCGCAGGGTATCCGGTGCGTTGTACAAAGCGCGCCCCCGGTGCAGCTCATGGCAGAAAGGAATGCGGGACTCTCGCTCCAGGTCCAGGGAGAGACGAAAGAGGGAAAGATTCTCCTCAAACGTAAAGAAATCCCTCCCGGTGTGACAGTTCACAATCAAAGGAGCGCATTCGACCGCCCGGCGGTGGAGTTCTCTCATGCTGGCGGCGTGCTCGGTTGGAGTAGCTCCAGTCGTCAGGAATTGCGCCACCAAATCGAGGCCCGCGTCAGCGTGCAGCGCGCGAATCTCACTGGCCGACTCGCTAAGTTCTGAGATATTGATTTCGGTGGCGGCAAACCCCTCTCCGCGGGCGCGGCGCAGAAACTCCGCAAGGGGGAGTTCCCGCGCCTCCCACTTCGTCTTGGCGAAGATCAACCGCATCTGCGGCTGCATCTAGTGCGCTCCACGGTAAAAGCTGGACATGCCGCGCTTGGCCATCACCTCCGGATAACTGCGAGTGGGATCGGCATACACATTGCCGCCCTTGTCCACACCCCGCGCCAGGTAGACCTGATGGCAGCCATCGAACAGCTCTTGGTTGAAATGCACGTTGGTTGGGCAAAAACGCATCGTCCAGCCGCAGCGGCGCAGGTTCGAGGTATTCGGTTCGGAGGCGTGCTGAATCTTGGCGTCGTGCAGAGAACAGTGGTTGGGCTGCAATTCGATGTACACGCGCTTCGACTCATCGCGTTGCGGACGCACGATCTCCGTGGGAAACACGTTCTGCGCCGCATCCACTTGCTCGTAATCGGAAAAGCCGGCGCGTTCACCCAGATGCGTTCGTGGAATCACCATCATGCAGCCGTTCTCGCGTGTTGAAGGGTCAAGCGCCAGCCAGATGGTGCAAACTTCCATGGGTTGGATGCGGCGTCCCCAGTAGGCGGAATCCTCATGCCAGGGAACCCGCCTGCCGTGGCCTCCCGGCTTGCAGATAAAGTGGGTAGAAAAGAGCGCCAGATCGGGGCCCAGCAAGGGCGTAACCAAATCCAGGATGGCATCCTGGAAGGCCCAATGCAGCAACTCCGGATGCATGAAGTGAGGCACGTCCATCGCCTCGGGGCGCTCGCTGGCGGGCAGTTTGGCTAGGATACCGTCAAAGCACTGTTGCAGGCCGGCGAACTCCGCCGGATCGAGAACCGGCCGATCGAAGATCGCGTAACCTTCGCGGCGATAGGTCTCAACCTGTGCGGGGTCGAGACGGCCGGAGGCAAGGGCAGGGGAAGCGGAAGCAGTACTCATAGTGAGCCTTACTTTGACAGTGCGCCGCCGGGCGGGTCTTGCATCCGTTCGACAAAAAAGTGTAGAAATTTGATCCATGAGCCTTTTCCGCTGGCGAGACTACGCGCCCAATGGCGAGGCCTGCCATATCTCTCAGGCAGACCAGCGAGCAGCTTCGGGAGTCGTGCGCCACCACCACGACTACTTTGAGATCTTCCGCGTGGCCTCGGGAACCGGCTGGCACTGGTGCGCGGAGCGCGAACACCCCTTGCGCGCCGGGCATATTGTTTTTGTACGCCCCAACGACAAGCACGGATTTCGCACCGGCATGTCGAGCGAACCCTTTGTGTTTGTCAATGTGGCTTTCTCGGCCTCATCCTGGGCGCAATTGCGGCAACGCTATGGCTGGCATCAACGGCCCTTCTTCAGTGAACATTCGCCAGACCCACCCGTCGCTGCGCTCGACCCGGAAACCGACCGCGCCGCTGCCCGTCTATTTGCTGAGATGCTCAGCCAGCCACGCACGCAGGCTACTCTGGATTGGTTTCTGCTCTCCGTCGCTCGCCTTACCGAAGCGCCCGTCGGGCTGGTTTCGCCCGCCGCGGCGCCTCCTTGGCTGCACCACGCCCTGGCGCTGTTTTGCCGCTTCGACGCACCGCTCAACCAGGGTCCGACACAGTTGGCACGCATGGCTGGATGCAGCGAAGCGCACCTGTGCCGGTCCTTCCGCGCTCACCTTGGGCAAACGCCCTCCCAGTGGATTCTCGGCCTGCGTGTGCGCCGCGCCGCCTCGCTGCTTGAAACCACCACCTACGCAATCTCCGAAGTCGCCCTAATGGCGGGATTCGAGAACCTCAGCAACTTTCACCGCCGCTTCCGAGCCGAAACCGGACTTACCCCGCTAGCCTATCGCGAACAGAAACGCCGCAGCGTTGTATGAGCGCTGCCAAGCCACACTCTTCGCCCGCCAGCCGATATCCAGGAACGCCGGTCGATCCCCGCGAGGCCGCTATGCCTCGATTCGAGAGGGCCGTGCAGGCCCGAGGCCGCAGCTTCTTGCTTCTCCTATCGATTTCTGCATTCATGTTGTTCCGCTAATGTCCGGCAAAATTCTCGTAACACTCACCACAAGCATCAAGCAGCCAAATCGGGTGAGGTGCGAGCCAACCGCAGATTTCCTGGAGAGAATACAAGAGGCTCTTTTGACTACTGCATAAATAATGCAATGACAGATACTGAGGCTCGGAACACGTATGCCCAGACTAAAGGGGAGCGCCGATCTTCTGGAGGATCGGCGTAAGCGCGCTTTGGCGTTACTGGATGAAGGATGATCTCTCAGCGAAGCTGGGCGGCGGGCCGGTTGCAATCCGAGTTCGGTGATGCGCTGGCGTGATGCGCGGCGACACGGCGGCCTTGACGGATTGCAAGTGCGCTTTTATCCAGGCCGCCCCCTGAAGCTGGGAATCGCGAAGAGAAGGCGTCTGGTCCGGCTGCTGCTCAAGGGACCGATGGCGCGGGGTTACCGCGCCAATCTGTGGACCACGGCGCGTATTGCCGAGTTGGTTGAGCGCGAGTTCGATGTGCGCTACCACCCGGACCGTATCGGGCGCTTGATGCATAGCTTGGGATGGGCGCCAGAAAAGCCAGAAAAGCGAGCGTTGGAGCGCGATGAAGAGGAGATCGAGAGGTGGAGACAAAAGGAGAGGCCACGTATAAAAAACACTGCAGAGCTAGGCGCCCATCTCGTCTTTGCCGATGAATCGGGCTTCCTGCTGATTCCCAACGCGGTCAGATCCTGGGCCCCGCAGGGACAAACTCACATCCATCGTCACCGCCAAGGGGCGGCGGGACAAGATCTCCGTCATTTCAGGCATTTCTGTAAGCCCCAGGCTGCATCGCCTTGGTCTCTACTACCTACTCTTCTATGACAACATAGGGCAGGATGAGGTCTGTGTGTTATTGCGTGAGTTGCTCCGACATATGCGCGGCCCGATCATCGTCCTGCTCGACAAGTCTTCCACGCACAAAGTGGCGCCGCTTGAACAGCTTCTCGGCCAGCACCGCCGCCTGCACATAGGGTATCGGTCGGCCCGGCTGTGCTTGCGAGTTGCCAATGAATCTCTCCTTGAAGAGGCGGCAAGCCCACTTCATTGCAGGCCAGGGTCCAGATGTGCAGCCACCCTGGCCCATTTCAGCTACGCAACCGCTCAAAGCTGTATGAATCGTAGAAGAGAATGGATTTATCCTCCCTCCCTGCCGATATGTGAATTGTCACAAGCGCTGCATCGATGGCGAGCAGTTTTAGGGCGCCGCGTATGGAATTGCACTCCGCTCGATCGTGAAAGCTCATTTTTCCGGAGACCTGATCGCGCAGATACGAACAGGGGCTCCCGGTGTCGTTGAGCATCTTAAACAATGTTGCTGCCCTCACCGCTGAGAACGGCTTGACTCAGACGTCGGCGAACCTGCAAAAGGCCCTCCAGCAACTGTCGACGGGCTTAAAAATCAACTCCGGCGCCGACGATGCAGCGAGTCTCTCGATCACCACCGGCATCCAGGCCAATATCGCCGCCCTCGTACAATCCCAGAGCAATGCCAACAACGGCATCGGATTTCTTCAGGTCGCCGACGGGGCCCTGTCCCAAGTCTCCAGCCTTCTCACCGACACCCCTGCTGGAGAGACCGAGATATTCAATGCGCCGGAGCCGGTGTTGTACGCAACCGTGTAGTCCCTGATCGGCCCACTTTCCAGTCAGAATCTGAATCTTCTTTTTTCTGTTGACCATCTAGTCAGTCAGTAGTATTGTCGTTTGTGAGGAGATTCCGTGGGATATTCAGCCATGATCGAAAGCGCACCTCATCGCACGCATTTAAGGGATCGAGAGGTCACCCTACCGGCCATCCTGGCGGCAGCTGAGATTGAATTCGCCACCAATGGTTTTGCCGCGGCGCGAACGGAGAGCATTGCAGCGCGGGCAAATGTAGTGAAAGGCATGATATTTCATTATTTCAAGAGCAAGGAAGGGCTATTTGAAGCGGTCCTGGAACGGGCGTATGAACCATTCCGAGAGGCGCTGGATAAGGCTGTCGACAAAAATCGGACGGCAACTGATTCGTTGATGTCTATGGTCGAAAGTCTGCTCACCGCCATGAACGCTCGCCCCCTTTCACCGGTCATTTTCATGCTTGAGAGCATTCAGGGAGGCGGGGAGCACGTTCGCAAGCTGGGGATGACTTCTTTCTATACCCGGATTGAGGCATTGCTCAAGAAGGGCATAGCCGCCGGCGAATTCCGGCAGGTGGATCCGTGGCACGGCGCCATCAATATCGTGGGACTTTGCGGCTTTTACTATTGTGCGGCAAACAATCTTTCCCATGCCCGCAAGGGCTCTAATCCCCTGAGCGACGCGTCTTTGAAGAGGCATGCGGCTGAAGTGATGGCCTTCGTCAAAAGGGGAATGACCCAGGAACGCTAAAAAATCCTGCAACCTTCCGAGGTCCTCGAATCATCTCATAGTTGACTGACTGGCTAGTCAGTACTGGAGGTCGGAAATGTCCGAAACAGATGAAAACAACGGCAGGCTCGGGACAGCAGCGCGCATCTTCGCGGCCACACTCCTGCTTCTTGCCCTGCACGCATCCTCAACTGGCGCCAGGGCGCAGGACGTAGCAGGCGCGCCCCAGAGCCTGACCCTGACCGGCGCCGTCGATCTTGCCCTGAAGCAGAATCTCGATGTTCAGATCGCCAATATCGAGACCGCGAGCAAGCAGCAGGAGCGCAAGATAGCGATATCGGAGCTGCTTCCCCAGGCGAGCTTAGACGGCAGCAACGCGGTCGCGCGATACAACACCAAGGCTCAGCTCGGCGTTCAGCCTTCCGTGATTCCCCACGAGATCGGCCCCTATCAGTCCATTCATGCCGGGCCGGCATTCTCGACTCCGATCTTCGATCTGACCTTGCTTTGTCAATATCAGGCAAGCGGATATCGCCTGCGGGCAAGCCGCGCCGACGAGCAGACTGTTCGCGAGGAAACCGCCTTGCTTACCGTCAGCGAATACATGGCGCATCTCCGCGCCCTTGCTTACATTACGGCTGCGGAGTCGCGCGTCGTACTGGCTGATCGACTGGCGCATCAGGCTCAAGACCTGCTCGCCGACGGTGTGGCCACCAGGATCGATGTGTCGCGCGCGCAAGTGCGGCTGAGCGAGGAGCAACAGCGCCTGATAGACGACCAGCGCGATGCGGAGACTACGATGCATGCGCTGAAGCGGGTCCTGAACCTTCCGGACAGCCAGCAGATTGAGCTCGCAGACCGGCAGAATTTTTTCTCCACGCCCACTCTCGATCTTTCCAACCCGCTGCAGACCGCTCTTGCACAGCGCCCGGAACTGCACTCCCTGGAAGAGAACGTCAAGGCTGCTTCTTCAGCGCATAGGGCCGCGGTTGCCGAGTCGCTGCCAACTGTGACTTTCGACGGCAAATGGAACGAACAGGGACAGACATTCAACAGGGTGACCCCTGGATATGAGTATCGGGTCAATGTCAGGATTCCGATCTTCACCGGCGGGCGGCTCAGCGCGGAGCGCAGGAGCGCAGCACTGGCTGAGCAACGGATACAGAAGCAGCTCGAACAGGAGCGGGATCGGGTAACCGAGCAGGTGGGCGATGGTGAGGCCGAGCTGTCGGCGGCTCTCCACCAGGTGAACCTGAGCAAGCAGCAGGTGCAGTTGGCCAATGAGGAAGTCTCCCTGTCGCAGGGGCGCTTTCAGTCCGGCGTTACAGACAACATCGAAGTCACCGCTGCGCAGGATTCGCTTGCCCGAGCCAATGATGCGGAAATTGGCGCTCTCTTCCGCTACAACCTGGCACGAGCGCAGCTTGCCCGCGCCGCCGGCAGCGAAGAACAAACCTACAACCACTGAAACCCATTCTTCAGAAGGGAGAATGCCATGAGCCAAGCAGTCCTCGAATCGCTAGCCGAAGCAGCAACCTTAACCTCCAACCGACAGCAAACAGGCGGGCTGGCGGACCGCAGAAGGGCCCTGATGATCTGGGGAGGAGCCGCTGCCCTGGCCCTGCTCCTGGCCCTGGGCGTTCGCTACCTCGTCTGGTCGGCTCATCACGAGACGACGGATGACGCGTATCTTGCCGGCCACGTGCACCCCATCAGCGCTCGCGTTACGGACACCGTGCAACAAGTGCTGATCGACGACAACCAACATGTGGTTGAAGGACAGACACTGGTGATCCTCGATCCCAACGACTACCGTGTAAGTCTCGACCACGCGAAGGCTGCGCTGGATGCGGCCGGCCGCCAGGCGGATACTGCCGCGGCTGCAATCCGATCCACATCGCAATCCGCAACGGCGCAAGCGACACAGGCTCAGGGCTCGATTGGTGACGCCGAGGCATCGATCCAGGTGTCGAAAGCTGCAGTTACCGCAGCCGAAGCGGGAGTTCCGCGCGCGGAAGCCCAGCTGAATCAGGCAAGCGCAATGCTGCAACGCGAAGAAAGTGACCTGCACAGATACGAAGACCTATATGCCAAACAGCAGGTCCCCAGACAGACGCTCGATCACCAGAGAGCAAGCTACCTGGTTACAGTGGCCGGACGAGCGGCAGCACAGGAACAGGTACGCGAGGCGCAGGCACAGCTGATCGCCGCGCAGCAAGGCGTCGCCAGAGCAGAAGCACAGTTGACCAAATCAGAGGGCGGATTGCAGTCCGCGCAAGCTGCCCGGCTTGAGACAAGCGTTCGTGAGGGTCAATTTGCCACCGCGCAGGCCGATGTTTCACAGGCCAGGGCCGCCTTGGAAGGTGCGGAGCTTCAGCTTTCCTACACCATCGTCAAGGCGCCAGTGAGCGGGCGCATCGGCAAAAAGTCGGTTGAGGCAGGGCAGCGGGTGCAGACAGGGCAGCCCTTGATGGCGATCATCGAAGATCGGCTTTGGGTCGTGGCCAATTTCAAAGAAACTCAACTGAAGAAGATACGTGCCGGCCAGCAAGCCGAGATCGAGATCGATACGTTTCCAAACCATACGTTCCATGGACATGTGGACAGTCTCGCTCCAGGATCCGGAAATGAATTCGCCTTGCTGCCTCCCGACAATGCCACCGGCAACTTCACCAAGATTGTGCAGCGCATCCCCGTCAAGATCGTTCTTGATTCGAACAGCACACGCGGCTACGAGAACCTCATCTCGCCCGGGATGTCGTCTGTCGTTACCGTCACCACGAAGTAAAGGAGAACTCACATGGCGACCACAACCCTGAATCCGCCAATGGCAGCGAGGGATCTCTCGTCAGTACCGTCCGGTCGTGTCTCCCTGAGAACCTGGATCTGCGTCATAGGGGTTCTTCTCGGCTGCTTTCTGGCCGTGCTGAACATCATTGTCACCAACTCCTCATTGCGCGACATCGCCGGAACGCTGGCGGCCAGCTCGGATGAGATTTCATGGGTGCCGACTTCCTACCTGGTCGCCGAGATCGTCGTGATTCCCCTTACCGCGTGGCTCGCGGCCGCGTTCTCCCTGAAGAAATACCTTCTCGTGAACTCGATCCTGTTCGTCATCTTTTCTGTGTGCTGTGGACAGGCGCACTCTCTGGACCTGATGATTCTCTTCCGCGTCCTGCAGGGATTCACTGGCGGGGTCCTCATTCCCCTCTCGTTCGTTGTGATTCTGAACTATCTGCCCGCCTCGAAACAGCCGGTGGGAATGGCGTTGTTCAGCGTTACCGCTACATTTGCACCGGCAATTGGGCCGCTGCTCGGCGGTTGGCTCACGGACAATTACGGCTGGCCGTTCATCTTCTACATGAACGCTATTCCGGGCGTCCTGATGATTGCGGCGGTATGGTTCACCATGGAAGACCAGCCGATGAACCTCTGCTTGCTGAAGAAGGGCGACTGGTGGGGCATCCTCACCATGGCGGTCGGCCTGGCTGCGTTCGAGGTCGTGCTTGAAGATGGAAATCGCAAAGACTGGTTCGGCGATCCTGTCATCGCAACGCTGGCATGGATTGCCGCAATTTTCATTCCCACCTTCATCCTGATTGAACTGAACCAGAAAGAACCGCTCGTCGACCTACGTCTTTTTGTGCGCAGGAACTTCGCAATGGGAAGCATCGTCAACGTGATTCTCGGGGTAGGTCTTTATGGCGTGGTTTTCATCCTGCCTCTCTATCTCGGACAGATTCACGGCTACGACGCTTCGCAGATTGGCACGGTCATCATCTGGCTTGGACTGCCGCAGCTCTTCATCATCCCTCTGGTTCCAAAGTGGATGCAACACACCGATTCGCGCGTCATTATCGGCATTGGCGTACTTCTCTTTGGCGCCAGCTCTTTCTTTACCGCACACCTCGATACGAACTTTGCCGGGCCGCAATTCTACTTACCGTTGGTCATCCGGGCGATTGGCCAGCCGCTCATTATGGTCCCGCTGTCTTCTGTGACTACAGCAGGCATGGCGAAAGGCCGCGAGAGCGGTGCAGCCTCGGCGCTCTTCAACATGATGCGGAATATCGGTGGTTCGCTTGGTATTGCCGGACTCTCGACGCTGCTTTCCGTAAGAGAGCGAGTCCATTCGGAACGTATCGGAGAGTCGGTGACCGTCTATTCTGACGCCTTTCAGCAACGATTGCAGCAGTCGGCGGCTTACTTCCAGTCTCAGGGCAGCGATGCGTATTCAGCAAACCTGCGCGCAATCGGCGCGATCGCCGGGGTCGTTCGCCGCGAAGCATTCCTCCTCGCATACGGTGATTGCTTTCTGGCGCTGGGCTGCGTGTTGCTCGCCAGCGCAGCTGCCCTGTTCTTTATGAAGAGGACCACGATTTCGGGCATAGTCGGAGGGCATTGATTGCAAGGCGCAATGCCCTCTTATTGATCCGGCCCTGAAGTCTTGCATCAAGTCAAGACTGTCATCCTGAGCGAACGGGGCCCCAAACGTTCTTCAGTTTGGGGGTGGCAAGTCGAAGGATCTGTGGTCGCTTTCCTTTTTCCCGTTCAATTGTTTCAGGGCCGGATCAGTAACTCACTCTCCGGGTTTCGAATTTCAGCGAGATGGCATACCATAGAACTATTTCTCTCGTGTCGTTGAACGAATTGCGCTTGATGAGCACGTCTCTGGATGACCTCCATGATTGTTCCCCGCAATCGCTCCAAGGTGCGATAGACCAAAATGAAGATCTGGATCATGCTGTTTGCCACGGCAATTGGAGGCCGTACCAATGGCAAAGAGCAAGCGCAAACGGACGCCCAAATCTGTTTTGAAGCTCCCGGATCTTGAATATTCCAGGTCCGCTGTTCTGAACTGCTTAACTTCTCCACGTTCGCAACGAACCTGCGATCATGCGATCAGAGAATTCATCGAGTGGTACTACTCAGAGCCCAGGATCGCATTCAACAAGACTGTCGTAACCCGGTAACGCATTTTCCTCCAACCGCCGCACTACTCACCATCAACCTGCGGCTGGCGGCAGTTCGGAGACTGGCCAACGAGGCTGCCGATTGCGGTCTGCTCAGTGCAGACTTGGCTGCCGGGATTCGACGGGTGATGGGCGCCAAGCGCTTCGGCGTGCCGGTCGGCAATTGGCTCACTGCGGAACAAGGAAAGCGCCTAATGTCGACGGTGGACTGCGCAAGCCTCCGAGGCAAGCGGGGCCATGACACGCTGGCAATTCTGCTGGGCTGTGGACTACGCCGGGCAGAACTAACTGCGCTACGGGTTGAGGATGTCCAGCAGCGCGAAGAGCATTGGGTCATCGCCGATCTTGTTGGCAAGGGAGGCCACAGGGCCTCTGGTTTCGCTCTAAAACCGGCACTCTATTTCGTTCGATCAACAAGACCGGCCAGATTTGGGGCAGCGGATTCAGCCCCAAGGTCATTTGCGGTGTAGTGAAGCAGAAGGAAAGGATTGCGAGATCCTGTCCCTCGCGCCCCACAATCTTCGCCGCGCTAGTGCTCGTCTCTGCCATCAAGCTGGCGGTGAACTGGAGCGGATTCAGTTCCTTCTGAGACATGCCTCTGTGCAAACGACGGAGCGTTACCTGGGCCGCAAACAGCGATTCCGTAACGCCGTGATTGATCGAATCGGGCTACAGCGGTTCCACAATTGCTGTACCCCGAACCCACCGCCATCAAGTGGCATTTTTCTCAAGAAAATGCCACCTTGCACGATGCCGGAAAGGGCCTGTGAATTGTGGAACCGCTCTAGAACCCGCCCCGTGCGGAACTCCGTAAGGTCCGGCACCACTTGACGACATTCGGTGAGTATTCAAGGAATGTCTGTATCAATCTGAGAAAAGAGCCGTTACGCAGATTCTTCTTCTACAACATATGTTCGCTGCGGAATGTCGCCAGGAATGAACTCCCACGCCCATTCTGTGGATTGCTTCTACCAAGACTGTCACCCCATCGACGCAACACGCGCTTTTCCGCCAGGAAACCGATGTGTGAGTCGTAGTTCAAGCATCCGGGTATCGCCGTCGAGCCCAGGAAATTGACCCCGGCCACTGTCAACGCGATTCCGTGCGCCATCCTGTAACGGTTTACGCGGTTCGTGACTCTGTTCCCATGAATGGATCAGTCACGCACAATCCGCCACAAGAATCCCCGCCCTCACGCATTTCTGGGTCTATCGATCCTGTTTTGCATGACGACATTGTCTGCCTCCGGACAGGCGCCGCTAACCCTTCGCCAAGCCATCGATCAGGCGCTGGGGCATAGCCCTCAAGCTGCCATGGCTCACGCGGACGATCAAGAAGCCAGGTCGGCGAGCACGATGGCGCGCACTCAACTGCTACCGCGTTTCAACTTCACTGAAGACATTTCGCGTGGAGACGATCCTGTATACGCCTTCGGCACTCGATTGAGGCAGCGGCAGTTTACGCAAGCCGACTTTGCGCTGAACGCTTTGAACCGGCCGCAGCCGATCGGCAACTTCTCCTCCCGGTTTGCTGGAAACTGGACGGTGTTCGACTCCTTCAAAGCGCAGAGAGAAATTCACCGGGCAGATCTCCTCCGTGCAAGCTCGTCCCTTTCCTCCCAGTCGGTTGACCAGCAGCTCGTGCTCAACGTGGTGCGAGCCTTTCAGTCCGCTCTCTATGCGCAGCGGGAAATCGATGTCGCGCAACACGTGCAGGAGACTGCCGCTGCTCTGCTGGCATCGGTGGACGAACGCGTCAAGGCAGGCCTTGCGGTGGAATCGGACCGGATGTTGGCACAGGTAAACGTGGCCACGCGTAACGAGGAACTGATTGCTGCGCAAGGGGACCTGGAACTGGCCTGGGCTGATTTGCGCGAGGCGATGGGCGCGCCCGACCTGAAGGCATCGGAACTCAGCCCAATTGAGCCGCACAGCTTTCCCCAGCTCCCACTGGAAGTGGAGATTGCGACAGCGATAAAGGCACGGCCCGATCTGATGGCGCTGGAACGGGGCCAAATGGCACAGGCCTCAGCCGTCGGAGCGGCAAAGTCGAGTTTTGGTCCCAGCGTGAGCGCCTATGGAAACTGGGAAGAGGACCGGTCATCGCTGGGCAGTTCTGGAGGCAATAGCTGGGTGGCCGGCCTCCAGATTACCGTCGATATTTTGCCCATAGGCAAACGTGCCCAACTTGCGCGTGAAGTCGCGGCGAAACAGAAGACGGACGCGCAACTATCAGCCTCGCGGCAGCTTGTCCGGCTACAAGTGAGCCGGGCAGATATTCATCAGAAGACCGCCGAACTTTCAGTCGCGGCTGCGCGTGCGGCAATGGATCAGTCTGTCGAGAGCCTTCGCATTCTGAGAAACCGATACGACGCAGGACTCGCCACCATCACCGACCTGCTGCGGGCTGAGGATGCCGAAAGGCAAAGCCAGTCCACCTACTGGCATGCGGTCTACGGCAATGCCACGTCCTATGCCGAACTACTTTACGCGACAGGGAAGTTGACTCCCGATGCGGCGGAGAATTTGCAATGAAGAGAGTGCTATCGGGTTATTTGTTTGTCGTATGCGCAGCGTTGACTGCGGGTTGTCATGGTGGCGAATCGGCTCTTCCCGCTCCCCTGCAATCGATGCAGGCGCGAGTGGTCGAGAGCCGGCAGCAGGAGCTTCCTCTGAATGTGCGATCCACGGGAACCGTTCACGCGCGACAGACGGCGATCCTATCCGCGCAGGTGGTTGGCCGCATCGAGCAAGTTCTGGTGCGCGAGGGAGACACGGTGCGGGCAGGACAAAATCTTGTCGTGATCGACGGTGCGGCGCTTCGCGCTTCGGTGGAGGAGGCGCAGGCCGGGGTGAAGGCCGCGCAAGACGAACAGGATGCGGCACAGACCGACGCCCGGCTGGCGGCCAGCACTCTGGAGCGCTACAAGCAACTGGAGGCGAAGAAGAGTGTAAGCCCTCAGGAGATGGATGAGGTTTCGCGTAAGGCCGAAGCGTCGGCTGCAAGGCTGGAGACGGTTCGCGCACAAGCCGATGCGGCGCGAGCCCAGGAGCGAGGCGCGCGCACCATGCTTGGATATTCGCGCCTGACGGCTCCCTTCGCCGGTGTTGTGACGGCGCGCATGGCCGATCCGGGGACAATGGCTTCTCCGGGTCTGCCTTTGATTCAAGTGGATCAGGCCGGAGTTCTGCAACTCGACGTCGGCGTGGATGAGTCGGTAATCGGGGCCATCCACAAAGGAATGAAGTCGCCGGTTTCTATCGCTGGCGCGTCCCCTGCGGAGATCATTGGAACCGTGTCGGAGATTGTTCCTGCCGCCGATCCGGCCAGTCACAGCTTTCTCGTCAAGATCGATCTGCCGTTCTCAGGCTCAATGCGTGCCGGGATGTATGGAACTGCGGAGTTTGCCAACGGTCTCCGGCAGGCGGTTGTAGTCCCCCGCTCCGCGATTGTCCTCCGCGGTTCCCTTGCCAGCGCGTACGTTCTCGATGGCCAGGGCATTGCCCAGCTTCGTTACCTCACAGTCGGCGAAGCGCACGGGGCTCTCGTTGAAGTTCTTTCGGGCATCTCGGCCGGTGAGAAGCTGGTGGACGATCCCTCCGACCGCAATCTCGCCGGCAAGCGTATCGAGGCCCAGCGATGAAACCAGAGCTTGGAATCGCCGGGAGACTGGCGCAGAGCTTTCTCAACTCCAAACTGACGCCGCTCTTCATTGCCGCGTCTTTGGCGATCGGCGCGTTTGCCATCGCGGTCATTCCTCGCGAGGAGGAGCCGCAGATACTGGTTCCGATGCTGGACATCACGACAGCCATGCCGGGCGCCTCGCCGGCAGAGGTGGAACAACGCGTAACGCTGCCCATCGAGAACCTGGTCCACGAGATATCCGGCGTCGAGTATGTGTATTCGACATCGAGCCCTGGACAGAGCCTGGTGATCGTGCGTTTTCTGGTCGGCACACCTCAGGAAGACGCGCTCATCAAGGTCTACAGCAAGCTCTACTCCAACTTCGATCACATGCCGCCTGGCGTTTCACAACCGATCGTCAAGGCTCGCTCGATTGACGATGTCCCGATCCTTGCACTGACCCTGTGGGGCGAGCACTACAACGGCTATCAACTTCGCGCCATTGCGGCCGAAATGCGGCACACCATCGAGCAGACCCCGGACGTGTCGGAAACGACGATCATCGGCGGCCTCCCGCGCACCATGCGTGTGGTGCTCAGCACAGAAAAGCTCAATGCCTATGGCATGTCGCCGGTGGCCATCGTCGGTCATCTTCAAGCAGCAAATGCATCGGTGCAGGCGGGCAGCTTTGCTGAGAACAACCAGGAAATTCGAGTAGACGCGGGCAATCTCTTCGCCAGCCGCGACGACCTCGCGGCTGTCGTGATCGGCGAAGTCCATGGGCGCCCTGTCTATCTGCGGGATGTTGCCGAGCAGATCGTCGATGGTCCTGCCGAACCGGCGAACTATGTTGCCTTCGGAACGGCGAACGCTGGCAACGGAGTTGCCGCGGGGCAGTACCCGGCGGTGACCATCACCGTGGCGAAACGCAAGGGCACCAACGCCACTGACATTGCCAACGCTGTGTTGAAGAGTGTCCACCTCATGCAGGGCATGGCCATTCCCAGCGATGTGACGGTGACCACCACGCGGAATTACGGGGAAACAGCGAAAGCCAAGTCCGACGAATTGCTGGAGCATCTGCTGCTGGCCACCCTCTCTGTCACCCTTCTCATTGCGGTCTTTCTGGGATGGCGCGAGTCGGGCGTTGTGCTGCTGGCCATTCCAGTCACACTCGCGTTGACCCTGTCCGTTTTCTACTTCCTCGGATACACCGTCAATCGCGTCACGCTTTTCGCACTCATCTTCAGTATCGGAATTCTCGTCGATGACGCCATTGTTGTCGTCGAGAATATGGTGCGGCACTTCCGTCTTCCGGAGAGTCATAGACGGCCGGTCAGCGAAGTCGCGGTGGAAGCGATTGCCGAGGTGGGCAATCCGACCATTCTGGCCACCTTCGCAGTCATCGCGGCCATCCTACCCATGGCTTTAGTTCGCGGATTGATGGGGCCCTACATGCGCCCCATTCCTGTCGGCGCCTCGGCAGCGATGCTCTTCTCGCTGATTGTCGCATTCGTGGTCTCGCCCTGGGCTGCGCTCCGCCTGCTCGGCAGGCACCTCGGCACCGAAGGCCCGCAGGAGCAGAAGAAAGATGGCTGGACGACTCGGCTCTACCGCCGTGTCATGTCGCCCTTGATCCACTCGGCACGGTATCGCACTTTCTTCTTCGCCGGCATGGTCCTGCTCCTGCTGGTCGCAGCTGCGCTGGTTCCGCTTGGGTTGGTTCGGGTAAAAATGCTGCCCTTCGATAACAAGAGCGAGTTGCAGATTATCGTCAATATGCCGGACGGGACGCCTCTGGAGCAGACAGCGAGCGTGGCCCAGGCTTTGGGCAACGAACTGGCGCAACAACCTGAAGTTCTGAACTACCAAACCTACGCCGGAACCTCGGGTCCATATAACTTCAATGGATTGGTGCGCCACTACTACATGAGGCGCCAGCCCAACCAGGCAGACATCCAGGTGAACCTGCTGCCAGCAAACCAACGCAGCGAACAAAGCCACGCGATTGCCAAGCGGCTGCGTCCGTTGTTGGATGCAATCGGAAGCCGGTATGGCGCGCGCATTCAGGTCAGTGAGGTTCCACCCGGCCCTCCGGTGATCCAGACTCTGGTTGCGGAGGTCTACGGCCCCGACCTGGCTGGCCAAACGCAAGTTGCCCAACAGATCAAGTCGATCTTTCAGCGAACCTCGGGCGTGGTCGACACGGACTGGTACGTTGAAGATCCTCAGCCGAGGCTTGTGATGCGTGTGGATGAGGTGAAGGCCGCGGAGCACGGCATCGCAGTCTCCGATGCGACTCGTGCGCTGGCTCTTGCACTCTCGGGAGCGCCTGTCGGCTTGATCCACAGTCAGAGCGCGCGGGAACCAGTGCCGGCAACGGTCGAGATGAATCGCGCGGATCGGTCCTCAGAACAGGGCCTGGAGAATATACGCCTGCCGGGCTCGGACGGCTCGATGGTCTCCCTGCGCGAGTTGGTGCTCGTCGAGCACACAACCATTCAGCCCAGCATTTACCACAAGAATCTTCGTCGAGTGGTCTACGTTACCGGAGATCTGGCTGGCGCGGAAGAGAGCCCCGTCTACGCGATCCTGAAGATGAACAAGCAACTCGACCATCTCACGCTGCCTGCGGGATACACGCTTGCTCGCTACAACGCAGTGCAGCCGGAATCAACTGATCATTACTCGATGAAATGGGACGGCGAATGGCACATTACCATTGAGGTCTTCCGCGATCTCGGCCTGGCCTTTGCCGCCGTCCTGGTTCTCATTTATGTGCTGGTGGTGGGATGGTTCCGCTCCTTCCTTGTGCCCCTGGTCATCATGGCCCCCATCCCGTTGACGCTGGTCGGGATTCTGCCTGCCCACGCCATGCTTGGTGCATTCTTCACTGCAACTTCGATGATCGGCTTCATCGCCGGAGCCGGCATCATCGTGCGCAATTCGATTATTCTTGTCGACTTCATCGAGCTTCGCCGACGTCAGGGGATGCCGTTGGACCAGGCGGTGATCGATGCCGGCGCGGTCCGCTTTCGCCCCATGCTGCTGACAGCCGCCGCGGTCGTTGTGGGCGCCAGCGTGATCCTCTCCGATCCGATCTTCCAGGGGCTTGCGCTATCGCTGATTGCAGGTGAAGTGGCTTCCACGTTTCTCTCTCGGCTGGCCGTTCCCGTTCTCTACTACACGGTTCATGCGCGCCAGCAATCGAAAACTGCAACTCAACCGAACTCTGAACAAGGAGCTTTGCTATGACAGTCGAACGAGGCTTGCGTTTGATGGCCGGCATCATGGTCCTGCTGTCGCTCGCACTGGCGCATTTTCTGTCGGCCTACTGGCTGTGGCTGACGGTGTTCGTCGGACTCAACCTGTTGCAGTCGGCATTCACAAACTGGTGTCCGGCCATGTCCATCCTGCGCGCAATGGGACTGAGAGATGGCAACTGCGCCGGAACCCGGTAGGGAGGAGCAGCTAAAGGTCATGGCCCGACGAAAGGCTGCAACCCGGTCGGGGAACCCTCGCCGAGATCGTGGCGACAACCTGTAAAGACGCGGTCTATCGGCAGATGTTTCGCCTGGAAGCAAGCAGGCCTGGCGCTGAACTGGACCAGCGGCGATTCACATCCGGCCAGCCCCAGGCAGACTTCGCGTAGTGAATTCAAATGCGCCACACGGCAAAACAGCATGGCGACAAACTGCTCCCAGCAGGTGAACCCCTTGGCACCGAACTCGGCTTGATGTTGCTTCACTGCCTGTGCGAACTGTCCGCATTGACAAAGTTGCAAAAGCTGCGAGTAGACGCCGCATACTGGTTTCATTGCTGATGCTCTCTGGTCTGAATGTGGTCCTGTCAGGGAGCCCAATTCAGAGTAACGTGGATCAGCTCTAACCGCACTCCCCAAACCGGGCCAGCTATCGGCCTATCTTGGACAGCAATGTACAGAATGGGGGATCTCATGCAGATGCGCATCTTACTGATGGGTCTGGCCGCGGTGATCGCGACCGTAACAGGCTATTCTCAATCCAATGCACCCAATCGGACGAACAAGACGGCTTCAACAAGTGGCAAAGAGATATATGCCGGCTATTGCGCATCGTGCCATGGGGTTGATGGCAAGGGCAACGGGCCCGCTGCCTCCGCGCTGAAAGTGCCACCCACCGATTTGACGCTGTTGAGCAAGAACAATCACGGGAAATTCCCCGGCGCTCATATCGACACGGTGCTGCAATACGGCTCCCGAATTCCGTCTCACGGCTCACCGGAAATGCCCGTGTGGGCACCGATCCTGGGCGACAACGCCAAGGCCGATCCCCTACTCAAAAAACTCAGAATCAGCAATCTCAGCCGCTATCTGGAGAGCATTCAGGTCAAGTAGGAACCGGCGGCTGTTTCGCATCCGATTTGAGACATTTTAATCCGATTTCTCGCTTGGCAGATTGGCGTTCATACGGCAGGCAGTCTGCATTTTCGAGATCCTCTCAGCGCGTGATAACGCTTCTTTCCACAGGCGGTTTGCAGCCTTCCCCGTCTCCAGTGAGCGCCTAAACAGCCAGGGCACAAATCCGTTTTCAGCCCCGACCGAGTGCATCGAGCGAGCGGATTTCCCGCGCTGGCGCTGTTTTCATTCTGTTCGGGATGGCGCGGGTGTTGAACGTGGGACCTGAACCCGAATTGCACGCGCTGCGTCGTGGGAGAGATGGATGGTCTTTGCTGAACTTCCTACCTTTACGGAATAGCCATCCTCTATCGGCCGGGCTTTTACTTCCAAATGGACGCCGGGGCCAATACCGTGTTTTGTGAGCAACCTGAGCCGTTTGGCATCCCTATCGGAGATGCTCGCTACAACGAACTCACCCAATTCCCGCATCTCCGCCAAAGGTCTTGAGGTCTGCGCGGGCATCTTCCCGTCCATCGCCGGAATGTCATGTCCATGCGGATCGATGGCCGGATTCCCGAGTTTAACGGCGATGCGCTGCTCGAACCGTTCGGAGATGAAATGCTCCAGCCGTTCCGCCTCCTCATGGACTTCTTCCAGCGGGTAATCCAGCACCTTGAACAGAAATGTCTCGATCAGTCGATGATGACGCAGGACTTCGAGCGCGCGTCGCTTTCCCGCCGGCGACAGACGCACACCGTGATGGCGCTCATACTCGACTAGCGGCGTGGGTAAAGCCGCCAGTTTTTGCAGCATGTTGGTCACGGATGGTGGGGCAACCCCTAGCCGGTCCGCCAGCGCCGTGCTGGTTGCGCGGTGTTCGTCTGGACCGCCCAGTGCAAGAATGGCCTTCAAATAGTCGTCTACAGACTCGGAGAGAGGATGGGGTTGGCTGCGTGCTGCCATAATGGGGCCTTCGATCTAATAAGACTTGACACCTTTTCGATTTTAGGCGAATCTAAAAATTAGGCAAGCCTAAAGTTGTCCCTTATCCGTGATTGTCCTATTTTTCCCGCCATAGCAGGCACGGCTCGCCGGGAAACTCCAAGCTGAAAACCGGAGGTCCGCATGACGCGCAACCGAAATGCATTGTTTATCGTCCTGGCCTCCGTGTTAACCGTGGTTAACTCTTTTTATTTGTTGGCGCAAAGCGGCACCAGCAGTGCTTTGGCGGGGACAGTAGCAGACAAGAGCGGGGCGGTGGTTGTCAACGCCGCAATCAAGGCGACCGATTTGAATACAGGCGCGGTGCGCTCAGTTCAGAGCAATCCTGACGGGCGTTTCCTCTTCAGCCAGGTGAACCCAGGAACCTACAGGATAGAGGTTCATGCCCAGGGTTTTGCCCCGGCCCAGTCCGAGCCAACGATTGTTTCGGTTGGCCAGACGGCTTCAGTAAACTTTTCACTTTCCCCGGCGGCGGCCGAACAAACCGTGGAGGTTGAGGCGCAAGTTGGGTTGATGAGCCTGGAGAATCCGAACACCTCCACAACGCTCGAAGCCGAGACCATCAAGAACCTGCCCAACCCCGGCCAGGACCTGACCTATGTCGCTCAGTTTGCCCCTGGAGCGTTGATGAATACAGCCGGCTCGTCCAACGACGCCAAGGCTGCGGGTGGTTACGGAAACGTTGAGTTCAACGGCCTTCCTGCAACATCGAACGGCTATATCCTGGACGGCTTCGACGCGAATGATCCCTTTCTAGGACTGAATATCGGGCTCTCCACGAACCTCGTCATTGGTCTGGACGCTCTGCAGGAAGCGACCGTAAACACCAACTCCTATGCCGTCGACCAGGGACGCTACGGGGCCTCTCAGGTGAACTACTTCACCAAATCGGGATCGAACCGGTTTCACGGAGACTTGTACGAGGTTTGGAACGGATCGCTGCTGAACGGGACGGACTACTTTCTCCATGCCAACGACACGCCCGGCAACATCGCCAGAAAGCCGCGCTCCACGGTAAACGAATTTGGAGTCAGCGTGGGCGGGCCGGTTGTGAAGGATCATCTCTTCTTCTTTACTCACTATGAGGGCATCCGCATTGCCCTGCCGCCTGTCGCCCGCACGACGGTGCCATCGCCCGCTTATCAGCAATACGTGTTGCAGCAATTGCCGCAGGGCGGCGCCGATCCGATCAACGGAACCGGGCTCCCCGCGCAGCCTCAGGAAACAGCCTTCTACAAAAAGATGTTCGCACTCTACAGCAATACGGCAGGCACGCCGACCCCTGTTCTGACCTGCCCGCTGGACGCAAGCGGCGCGCTGCTCGCAGGCACGCAGACCACGAGCAATCTCTTCAATGGAGCAGGTTGCGCCAACATCCGCACCCAGTCGATGAACAACAGCGACAGCGAAAACCTGATCGTGGTCAAGATCGACCACACCATCGATGCGAACAACAGCGTCTGGTACCGCTTTCAACAGGACACGGGGTTGCAGGCTGCCTACACCGATCCGATCAACACCATCTTCAACTCGTATTCTCCGCAGCCGCAGCGCACCTTGGTGCTCGGCTACACGCGCGTCTTCACGCCGAATCTGATTAATCAATTCAATCCCGGCGCGAGCTGGTATTCGAGCCTCTTTCTGCCCAACAACTACGCTCAAACGCTCGACACTTTTCCCATCGTGCTGGCCGGCGGCAGTTCCAACGCGCCCTTCACCACGATTGGCGGCAACGACCAGACCTATACGCAGGGCCGCAAGGTGACCCAGTGGCAGATCAACGACAATCTCATCTGGACGCATGGAAAACAGAGTTTCAAGTTCGGCGAAAACTCGCGCCGGCTGGACGTAAGCGACTACGATCTTGGTGAAGGCGTTGTGCCAACGGTCGTCTATAACGATCTGGCGCAATTTACCTATGGCGCCGCATCCACGGCAACAGCGGGCTTCCCCGTTACGCAGAAGGAGCGCATCGCTCTGGGCAACCTCGATCTCTACGCGATGGACACCGTAAAGGTTGGCCAGAGATGGACATTTATGGCGGGATTGCGCGCGACGTGGAACACCAACCCAGTGAATCAGCATGGCCTCTTTGCCCGGCCCTCGGGATCGTTCCTCGATATGGCGCACTCAATTGATCAGCCGTTGAACCAGGCGATTGAAACGAACGTGCGAAGCTTGTATTCCGGCACTCCACTCTTCAGTTGGCAGCCGCGCGCTTCGGCGGCGTACAAGCTCTCTGAGAAAGTGGCACTGCACGCCGGTGGCGGCGTCTTCAACGACATTATCCCGGCGCAGATTGCCGATCTGGCCGCGACCAACGCTCCGTATGCACCGGTCTTCGTCGGCGGCATCAATGGGCAGGTGGGCGGCATCGCCATTGCTCCCGGAGTGACAAACAGCGCAGTGGATGCAACCGCGGCTGCCAATCGGTCCTTTCAGGGCATCTTTCAATCCGGAGGCGCGCCGTGCGCGGGATTGCAGGCGGGCGCGCCAATCTGTCCGCTGGCGGTCAACATGAACACCTTTCCCAGCGGCACGCTGAAAACTCCCTACTTTCTGCAATGGAGCCTGGGTGTTGAGCGCGAGTTGGGCGCGCGTGGCTCGCTGCGCGCGGATTATGTGGGCACACGGGCCGTGCAGGAACCATATCAGGTGCAATTGAATGGCTATCAAACGGTCTGCGATGGCTGCTTTGCGCCCTTCGCATACAACCGGCCGCTCGACCAGCGATTTGCCAGCGTCAACGAGTTTCGCACCGGCGCGGGCAGCCATTATAGCGGCCTGCAATCCAGTGCAGGCAAGCAAATCGGCGGGCTGACGGTGCGTGCCAACTACACATACAGTCATTGCCTCGATGAAGTATCGAACGGTGGCTTGCTGCCATTCTCCAGCCTCGGCATTCTCTCCCCATTGCCGGGCAGCCTGCGCAAGGAATACGGCAACTGCGATTACGACGTTCGCCACAATCTGTCGGCCTTTGGGATTTATGAAATGCCCTTCCACTTCAGCCATCGGCTACTGAGGCAAGTGCTGGGCGGCTGGCAGATTTCGCAAACGGCTTTTCTGCACAGCGGGTTGCCGTTCAGCGTGCTCAGCGCGCCCTATACCGCCAACAACAACGGGATCTTTCAGGGCGGCGGCCCGCAGTATGCGAACCGCGTGCCCGGCGTTCCTCTGTACCGCAAGACGGCCGTCTCTGGCGTAACCCAGACCGGCAGTCGCCAGTGGCTCAACCCCGATGCGTTTGCTTCCGTCGTCGATCCCAGCACCGGAGCCTGCGCCGGTGGTAATTCGCCAACAAACTGTCAATTCGGTAACTCCGGCCGCAACAATGAGCGCGGTCCTCATTTCACATACTCCGAGATGTACCTGACGAAGAAGATCCCCATTACAGAGCATGTGAGCTTTCGTCTGGACACGCAGATATTCAATGTCTTCAACCATCCCAACTTCGCACTGCCAAGTAATCAGGCGGGCACGCCCGGCAATCCAGGAACCCAGACCGGTTTTGGCGCGCTAACCAGCACCATCTCGCCGCCCACTGGCTTGCTCGGCGTAGGACTCGGTGGAGACAGTTCCCCGCGTATGATTGCTTTCCAGGGAAGAATCGAATTCTGATCTGACCTGCTGCTTGATTCGTTTGATTGTCCGTGGTTTGCGACTCATGACCGGGTGAGGAAGACTGAGTTCTCTCTGCCATGGAAGCCGGTAAAAATGGGATCTTCCAGTACGGCTCAAGTCCGTGTACCATCTTGGTGAGGATTCTGCGTTGACCTCAATTTGGGTGCATTTACGGGGAGATCGCCGCTCAAAGCCAAGAACTTTGGGGGCAGCAACCGTTGTGTGCCTGGCATTACTGGCGCTGTTGGCCGTAGCCCAAGTAACGCACGTGCATGCGTCCGGCAGTGACGCCGATCATTGCACGCTATGTGCCGTGATGCACTCCGTCGTGCCCATCGTGATCATGCTGGTCACGGTCGTTCTCGTTAGGATCGGAACTCCGGCGGCGGCGATTCTTGAAGTTCGCGTGATCACCCGATATTGGCATCCGACCCTCTTCACGCGCCCACCTCCTGCTGGCTGCTAAGCCATCATTCCGAGCACATTTCCAATCTGATTTCGCCTGCCCGATGAATGCTTTGACGGGCAAGGCCCCTTTGTATTCTCGAAGGCAGATTCTCAACCGGAATGATGTATCGACAGCTAGTGTCCCGTGTCCGTAGTTCGCTAACAAATACCTTGTCATCCTGAGCGAAGTTTGGCGCGCATTTTGCGCCAAACGCAGTCGAAGGACCTGCGGTTCGGGATGAGGATTGCTGCTGCGAATTTCAGACTTGGGACGAGAGAGGATGCCGCGGCAGTTCTTCGCGTGGCCGGTTTCTTGCACTCTTCAGCCATTATTTGGAGGCTTCTTATGTCGTTCAATCGCGACTCGCTTTTTCGTATTCTCCCCGTCATTGCCCTGTTTCTAGCGGCGCACGGCGCATATGGCCAGAGCGGTAACGCCGGCACGGTGCGCGGCACACTCACCGACCCTTCAGGCGCCGTCGTTCCCAATGTGGTTATCCATCTCGTCAACGATGTAAGCGGGTTCGATCAGACCGCAACCACCGATGGCGCCGGCCATTTCGTGTTTTCCAACGTCCCTTTCAACCCGTACCGCATCAGTGTCGTCCGCCAAAGGCTTCGCGCCGTTGAATCAAAACTTCGAGATTCGTTCGGCGGTGGGCACGAACCTGAAGCTGACTCTGCAGGTGGCTGGAGGTAGCGCGACCGTCACCGTCGAGGCGACTGGCGACCTGGTCGAAGACGATCCCACCTTCCACACCGACGTGGATCGCGACCTGTTCATCAAGGTGCCGCTGGAGAGCCAGTCCTCAACGCTCAGTTCCCTGGTCACGCTCTCAACTCCCGGCGTGGCGGCCGACTCCAACGGCCTCTTCCACGGGCTTGGCGACCACGCTTCCAACTCGTTTTCCGTCGATGGCCAATCGATCACCGATCAACAGAGCAAGGTCTTCTCCAACCAGCTACCCTCGAACGCGGTTCAATCCCTGGAGGTCATCAGCGGCGCGCCGCCGGCAGAGTTTGGCGGCAAAACCAGCCTGGTGATCGTGGCCACAACGCGCTCCGGCCAAGGCATCACCAAGCCGACCGGCAGCTTCAGCAGTTCCTATGGCGCATTTGGCTCGGCCACGGCTGGCTTCGACCTGGCCTATGGCGGCAAGAACTGGGGAAATTTTGCCGAAACCGACGGCCTGAATACCGGACGCTTTCTCGATCCGCCCGAGTTCAGGGTGTTTCACGATAAGGGCAACGAGGAAAACCTCTTCGATCGCGTCGACTACGCATTCACCCAGACCGATTCCGTTCATATCGATTTGAACTACAGCCGGTCGTGGTTTCAGACACCGAACGCATTTGACAACCTGAATGTTCAGAACGTCGTCAGCGGCGGTTCAAGCGCCAACCCTGTCTTCGGCAATGTCGGCAACGCCGATCAACGCTCGAAGATCGACACCTTCAATATCTCGCCCACTTATACGCGGGTGTTGAGCACGAATTCCGTTCTCAACTTGGGGGCGTATGTCCGCAAAGATCTCTATAACTATTACCCCAGCGGCAACCCACTCGCCGATCAGGGTCCGGCCAATCTCCAAACTTCGTCCATCGCGCAAGACCGCACGCTCACCAACGCCGCGGTTCACTCCGACTTCGACTATTCCAAGGGAATCCACACAATCAAGGCCGGAGTGGTCTACGGGCAGACCTTCCTGCGCGAGAACGACAGCCTGGGCGTGGTGAACCCCACCTACAATTCTCCGTGTATCGATGTCAACGGCAGCCCGCTGCCGGGATACGCCAATCAATCCGCTTGCGATGGCGTTATCTCATTTCCAAACTCCAATTACCTCACGGTTCTGGGGCCGTATGACTTGACGCGCGGCGGCAGCGAGTACGCCTTCTTTGGCCACACCGACGTGAAGGAACTGGCGCTGTACACCGAGGATCAGATCAAGGCCGGCAACTGGCTCTTCAACCTGGGCATTCGCGGGGACGTTTACAACGGGCTTGCGACGACAAAACAGGCAGAGCCTCGCGTGGGCGTTGGATACCACATCAAGCCCTCCAGCACGGTGCTGAGTCTCTCCTACGCGCGCACCCTGGAAACGCCGTTCAATGAGAACCTGGTGCTCTCCAGCAGGGATGCTCCAACGCGGTGCTGGCGCCGCTGCTGGTCTGCACAGCAGGGTGTCGGGAACGCTGCAACCTGGATTCCGCAACGAGTTCCACGCCAGCCTGCAGCAGGGCTTCGGAAAGCATGCCGTGGTCAGCGGCGAGTATATCTGGAAGTACACCCACAACGCCTTCGACTTCAGCGTCCTGGGCAACACGCCGATCACCTTTCCCATCGACTGGCATAACTCGAAGATTCCCGGCTATGCCCTCCGAGCGGAGATTCCCGTGTTTCATGGCTTCAGCGCGTATTTTGTGACCTCTTCGGTGGCCGCCCGCTTCTTCCCGCCGCAGGTGGCCGGAGCCGGCGCAACTGTGGGCCAGACGCGGCCTGCCCTTCCGCATCGATCACGACGAGAAGTTCAACCAGACCACGCATCTTCAATACACCCTTTCACATGCCAGCGTGCTGAGCGGCCTGTGGGGCGGATTCAACTGGCGCTACGACTCGGGCCTGGTGGCAGGCAACGCGCCCTGCTACGGTACCACTAATCCAAACAGCCCTTGCCTTGCCACCTCCACGACGCTCAACGGGCAACCGGCGATCATGATGGTGAACGCAGTCGGCATCCCGCTGACTGCCGACGAGGAGTTTCAGGCGGGCTTTACTTGCAACGGTGTCGCGGCTACCCCCACAAGCCCGCTGCCAAGCGTCTGTCCTGCCTCACAGTTCTCCTCGAGTCTGATCAACATCCCTGCGCCAAGTACGGGAGACAACGACAAAAATCCGCAGCGCATTGCTCCGCGCAATCTCTTCGACGCGTCGCTTGGCAAGGACAACATCTTTCACGCCGAGCACTACAAGGTGAACCTGGACTTCACGGCCATCAACGTCACCAACAAGTACGCACTCTACAATTTCCTGTCGACTTTCAGCGGCACCCACTATGTCACTCCGCGGGCGCTGACGGCCAAGTTCACTCTGACTTTCTGACATAACCCGTTTGCGGGCAGGAAATAGTTGTCCTGCCCGCAGACGGTGAGTTGAGAGAGTGTGCAAAGTTGTGGGGCGCCGCATGCCAAGAGAGCGGGTTGGAGCCGGTTAAGATAGGCGGCAGGCGCGGTGCCAATGGCGGAATGCGCCAGAGGTGGTCTACTTCAGTTCATGAACGGGGACGTCGGAGAAAGCCCACCCCACAACTTTGCACACACTCATCGATCGGCGCCGAGGAATGGACATTGCGGCGACCTTGGGCCATGCTGGGCCGTTGAACCGCTCACTCCGCCGGAAGCGAAATTGCCAAGACGCACCCGCCCGCCGATGGCTCTACTGTGGTGAGTCATTAATTCGATAAGTAAATATCCCCCAGAAAGGCTGGGGGCTTTACGGTGTGAGCCGCTCAAAGCGGCTTGAGCGGGGTCGCTGACGCGGCCCCGGTTTTGTTGGGCCACCTTATCGGTGGCAGGTCTTTGCCACATTTTCAACTGCTCCAGACGTCGGTCTTCCTTTTCCTGGTTGCGAATGTACTCCCGAACTACGGCCTCATCGCGGCCTACGGTTGAAACCAGAAACCCGCGCGCCCAGAAGCTCTGGCCAACAAAATTCTGCTTACGCTCTCTGTAAGTCCGCGCCAAGTGGATCGCGCTCTTGCCCTTCATGAACCCGATCACCTGACTCACCGCGTGCTTGGGCGGAATCGACAGCAGCATGTGAACATGGTCAGGTTGCAGATGCCCTTCCACAACTGTGCTCTCCGTTTGCTCGGCCAATCTGTTCTCGGCGAACCCGCTGGCCTTGGCCTGTTTCGTAGTGAAATAGCCCTGCTGAAGCTCCGCGAGTTCGTAAAGTTGCCGTGCCGATTCCCTGTGAGACTGCGCCATACGCACAATACTGCAAACTATATGAGGTAATATTCAACATTCTTCATCCCGTGGTTTCAGGAAATGCCGAGAACTCCGCGGCGACCAGGGACGAATCACCAAGAAACTCCGACAATCTGGTCGGAGTGCCCCCAATAGTTCGGGCTCCTTGCCCCCGTGTACTTTCTTTGCCCGTACCTCTGCGATTCGGTTCAACGCCGTGTTTGCCGTTGCTGAAGAATCGGCCTGGAATCCAATTTGTCGAGAATCTCCATAAACTTGGGGCGATTCCGATAATTCTGCCTGATCTCCGTGAGCACTTTCTCCCATTCAGCCTCACGGTGGAGTGACTTGAGGATGGGCCGCATCTTGCGGAGATATGCCGCGACCGCTTCGTAAGCCGATACGTGCGCTCTTGGCAAGTTGTCCTCCACACGCTGGCGGTAGATCTCAAGCGCGCGCTCTGGGTGCGACTCCGTTACGGCTGCAGCAACACGATCTCCATAGTCGCTATACCCGCACCACGAGGAGATCCCTCTCTGCTGCTTTTGACCGGCACGCATCGCGTCATACCAGCGGAGCGCATCGTTCTGTTGCCGTTCGGCAATGGCCATATCGATCAGCACGTCGAAATGCGGGGGGCCAGGCATCCGCGACCGAGGGTCGGCGCGCAACAGAGGAAGGAGATAGCCGGGCATGGGTAACGGCCATCCTGCAACAGCCGTGTCCCTCTGTTGGCCCTTGTTCGTCGCCGGCAACGGCGAGACACCAGTCTCCAGAAAGCCGAGCGCAAAGGCGCGGACGCTTTCCTCGCAACCAGCTTTCGCAGAAGCCTTGATGAGTTGCTGAAAACTCTCGCGGCTGGGATGCTCGAAGAACTCCCAGGCCGCGTGCGCCGCTGCAATTGTCCATTGTTTGCGCTGATTCGCTACCTCACCCATCAGTTTCCCGAGACTCGATGCAATGCCAGGTAGTTTGCTGGCGGTCTTCTCGATCCCCTCGGCGGCCCATCGTTCAGCTTCCTCGTACTGCTTTCTCTCGAGGAGGAGTTTTACCAACCGTTCATAGCTTCCTGTTTCGCGGGCCTCTCGTTCGCAAACCGCCAGCACCTCGCTCTCACGTCCGGCTTTCTCCAGCGCATCGATCAGACACGCTGCAATTCGCTCGTGTTGGTACTTGCGATGGTAGTGGTCACCTTCCTTTAGCGGAGTCTTCAATCGTTTTGCCAAAACATCGGCAACCTCCGACCATGCGGACTGGTCGACTACATCTTCCAGAATTCCATTCGCCGCGTCGCCGATTACGTCAAACTCGTCTAGCAGATGTGCATCGATAGCGAAGAGCAGTTTGCGCGCCGGCGCCAACGTTGAGGCCGCCGTGGCCTGGAAGATCACCGGCATACATTCGCCCAGCGCCTCCGCAGTTTCACCTTCATCGTTCGATTGCTCGATCTGCTCCATGCCCAGCGCCAGGATCTCCGGTCCCAAGCGCACTACAGCGTCCGGATGCCCCAGTTCCACGAGCCGCTCCAGGCGATGCTTGAGGCGGCTGTAGTCCGGCGTATTCCCTTCACCGGTCCAACTGTTGCTCCAACCAGCCTCGGAGGCAACCCGCCTCAGTTCCTTTCGCGCCTCGGTTACTAGACGATCCACGTCGCCTTCACCCAATGCAATACGATCACGGAACTCCTCGCGCAGTTCGGGGAACCGCTCGGTCAGCGACCAAACCAGCGCAACCAGTTCCTCACGACTCTTGGCGCCGATGTGCTTGCGGATCTTCTCATCAGTGATCTTCCGCGACTTCCCACCAATTCCCGAAAGATTCACACGCCGAGGAACGCCGATCTCCTCGTATCCGTCTTCCTCGTCGGAGTCGATTTCAGCGTCGTCTGCGTCCCCTTCTTCGCTATCTGCCTCGTCATCTTCCGCGAGCATCTCCCACCGCTCATCGTCCTGGTCCGCGACCGGGATGGTGGCTTCTTTTCCCAGCAGTTCTAGATACTCTGCGACCACCGCCGCAGCATGTTTGCAACCGCTGGCTCCAACTGGGCAGGTACAGCGCGAGAAGAGCGCCCCTCCCTTCTTCCTCTCGGGATCGCACCACACAGTCGCGGCATAACGATCACCGCCCGTCACCGTGGCCAGCAGCCATCCATCCCTCGAAATTGCCAGATCGTGAACGCGACCCTGGCTCATGTAGGATCTGCCGCGGGAAACCGAACGCGAACCCGCCCATTCTGTCAGGTCGTCCCAACTCAGAGTTGCCCAGCCCCCCTTCTTGGAGAGCTTGCTCTCGCCATTTGCATTTGTGCGCCGCTGCTTCGTGCTCATGAACATTTCCTCAAAGAATCCTACATGGGTGCGACCGCTGGCAAATCGACAAGAAGTATATCGCCGCTGAAAAGCACCGTTCAGATTCTTGTGCCACTGGCCCACATCGAATCCAACTTATTCATAATGTCAATCTTAGATGGTCCCCGCCCGGCAATTGAAGTCGACATGCCAGTGCAAAAGGGAGCAACATGCAAAATGGAAGCTTGATTCAATCCAAACGGCGGAGCGGACAGCAAGTCTGGGAATTCTGTGGCGCGATCGGACCAGTGGGAAGGCCATCTATCGCCGAATCGTCTTGGGCGCCACGGATAAATTCGTAAATGAGGATGGCGCTCGCGCTGCAGCCGCCGGGATCGTTCTGGAAATCAACCTCCCGGATCCGCGTTTGGAAAGGGGCGCCCTAACCGTATCTCAGCTCGCTGAGCACTATCGTTTCAGAGAGCTATCCGTTGACAATACTTGGAAGACGTACTCCACCAAGAAAAGCTATGAAAACTATTTCAAACGCTGGATCATCCCCAAGTGGGGGGATTGCGCGCTCAACGAGATCAAGCCCGTCTTGGTAGAGCTTTGGCTTAGGCAACTTCCCCTCGCCCGAGCGACCTGTGCGAAGATCAGGAACATCATGAGCGCCCTGTTCAACCATGCTGGCAGATATGACCTCTTCGACGAGAATCCATTCACCTTGTTCGTCAGAGTGCCAAGCGGCGCAAGGCACCGGATGTTCTCAGAGTCGATGAAATTATGCGGCTTCTAAATGCCGTGGAGAGCTTACCTCGGACCCTGATATTTCTGGATGCCACGACAGGCCTCCGTCAGAACGAGTTGTTCGGCCTGCGTTGGAGTGACATCGATTTTGACAAAGGAGAAATTGTCCTAAAAACCGCAGTTGGCCAACAGAAGCGGGCCTGTATCGAGGATTTTTCGGGGGCGCCGGGGGATGATTCTGGCTACGATGTAGTCCAGCAGGGTCTTCCACCGGTCTATGGCAGGCGACTGCTCCGCGACCTTCCTTACGTGGCTGAGAGCCGCGCGGATATTAGCGATCAAGAGCATTAGCGCAGACTTGGCGGCGTGCATCGGCGTCAGGTGGAGCGCCGTTTGTCCGGCGTGCTGGGTGGCTCTGCCCACTCCGGCCAACAGCAAGGCCCGGCTGGTGATGGCCTCCATGCGCGCTTCCGGTTTGGCGGCGCGGCAGTACCAACTCCACCAGTTGTAAATCAGCGCGACGGCACGCGCGCTGGTCTGGCAACGTTCGATGTCCTGGGTGGTGAAGCCGCCCCAGCCCCATTGGTTCTTCAGCTCGTCGAAGCCGTTTTCCGCATCGGCCCGGTCGCGGCATAACTGCGCCATCTCCGGGGTCCCCGGCGACAGGTCACTAAGTTTCAATCCACGCCCCCGCGTGGGGGGCGACCGCTGCGGGAGGTCTTCACTTCGACCAGGCAACTGTTTCAATCCACGCCCCCGCGCGGGGGGCGACAAAATCCTCATTACCATCGGGTTATGTCCCAAATGTTTCAATCCACGCCCCCGCGTGGGGGGCGACAGAGGAGAGAGAAGCATGAGCGTGATGTCCTACGTTTCAATCCACGCCCCCGCGCGGGGGGCGACGGAGGCTGATTCCGGTTGAGCCTGCCTGATTCAGTTTCAATCCACGCCCCCGCGTGGGGGGCGACCCTTTGGACGGCGTATTACACGGGCAGCAAAGGGTTTCAATCCACGCCCCCGCGTGGGGGGCGACTTGAGCCTAGCAACCAAACTCGACGACTACACGGTTTCAATCCACGCCCCCGCGCGGGGGGCGACCACCGCAGCAGCTTGGGAAACCCTGGTTGAGCCTGTTTCAATCCACGCCCCCGCGTGGGGGGCGACCGGTCTATCCAATCCCGGCGCCGCGCAAACACTGTGTTTCAATCCACGCCCCCGCGTGGGGGGCGACCAACCTTGATTCCATCCGGGGGCTGATATTGGAAGTTTCAATCCACGCCCCCGCGCGGGGGGCGACAACAGCCATCGAGTTACGGTTAGGCTGAGTGCCGGTTTCAATCCACGCCCCCGCGTGGGGGGCGACAAACAAGCATCCCTGACGCTACGCGCCACTTGGTAGTTTCAATCCACGCCCCCGCGTGGGGGGCGACCGCCATCCACTCCGGCTCTGAGACCGGCGATTGAGTTTCAATCCACGCCCCCGCGTGGGGGGCGACCTGGACGATCCAGATGGGATGGCTATGGGGATGAGTTTCAATCCACGCCCCCGCGTGGGGGGCGACGTGGTTCATTCTGTTGACGTTGACCCGCAAAGGCGTTTCAATCCACGCCCCCGCGTGGGGGGCGACGGCGGTAGTTTGGTGTCTACGCGGTTCGTGGGCGTTTCAATCCACGCCCCCGCGTGGGGGGCGACTTGCGGGAGCGGACGCTGGCCGATCTGGACGACGTTTCAATCCACGCCCCCGCGTGGGGGGCGACGTACCTGGGGGCACGATAGGAATGAACGAGACTGTTTCAATCCACGCCCCCGCGTGGGGGGCGACCCCGGCCAACCCGAAGGCGATTGAAGAATTCAAGGTTTCAATCCACGCCCCCGCGCGGGGGGCGACAATTCCGCTGGAGCTTCGATCAATACTACACAAGGTTTCAATCCACGCCCCCGCGTGGGGGGCGACGGAGGAGACGGAGCGAGGGCGCTGGCAAGATCCAGTGTTTCAATCCACGCCCCCGCGTGGGGGGCGACCATCACCGCGCATCTGCGCTCACTGCCTACCGATGTTTCAATCCACGCCCCCGCGCGGGGGGCGACAACATCATTGCAGCGTCTGGAGCAGCGACAAGCGGTTTCAATCCACGCCCCCGCGTGGGGGGCGACATTGACTTTCCGGTAGACGCGCTGGATATTGCAGGTTTCAATCCACGCCCCCGCGTGGGGGGCGACAGGGGATCAACATTGAGGCGGGGACAGTTCAAGACGTTTCAATCCACGCCCCCGCGTGGGGGGCGACGTTATCCATCGGTACATGATAAATGAGATCGGAGTGTTTCAATCCACGCCCCCGCGTGGGGGGCGACGCCGGTGCGGTTGATGCGTCCGAGTTGCTGCATGTTTCAATCCACGCCCCCGCGCGGGGGGCGACCACAGACCGCCGCATCAAGCGCCGTGCTGAATTGGTTTCAATCCACGCCCCCGCGTGGGGGGCGACCGCCGCGCATGTTCCCGCCAAGCCTTAACCCCAAGTTTCAATCCACGCCCCCGCGCGGGGGGCGACCTCGCTCCATCGGAGACAAAGTTCGCGGCTTGCGGTTTCAATCCACGCCCCCGCGTGGGGGGCGACGTGGTCATATCCATCGTGTCGGCCAGCGCCATTGCGTTTCAATCCACGCCCCCGCGCGGGGGGCGACGCGCGTCTCGCTGCCTTCGGCCAGTGCTTCCGCTGTTTCAATCCACGCCCCCGCGTGGGGGGCGACGACGGAATGGTTGAGCGTGACAGGCTTCGCGCATTGTTTCAATCCACGCCCCCGCGCGGGGGGCGACGTGCAGGTGATGCCATCGTTCCGGCCTGATGTGTTTCAATCCACGCCCCCGCGTGGGGGGCGACGAAACGGAGAGGATAGGCCAATTGCGGAGCTGGAGTTTCAATCCACGCCCCCGCGTGGGGGGCGACCAGCTCTGCGGTTGCTTCTCTGGCCATCGCCAGGTTTCAATCCACGCCCCCGCGTGGGGGGCGACCGTGGTCAAGGAACGCCCATTCATGCGCGGCGATGGTTTCAATCCACGCCCCCGCGCGGGGGGCGACTTACTCTTGGCGTCCAGCGCCGCCTGCATTGCTTGTTTCAATCCACGCCCCCGCGTGGGGGGCGACATCGCTGTATCCATCGCAATGGCCCATCATGGCGGTTTCAATCCACGCCCCCGCGTGGGGGGCGACGGCGCATGGCGTAAATCCTCCAATGCGCTATGACCTATCTTGCCACATTTGCGAACCGATGACGCTGCCTGTTCAGATCAATGGATCTCGTCGACGGGAAATCGGCAAGCTCTTGAGTGTGGAGAGCTTATCGACTGCGCGAACCTCCCGGCAAATCCGCGTTCGCTTGTGGTCCGCGCTGAGAGGTGCGGCTCGGCAAGGCGGGTCACAGAATGAGCGGGCCTTCCGGATCGTAAGCGACCTTGGCGCCGACATGCTCGACGCGCCGCTTCCATTCCGATCCAAGGAAGTAGAAGCGAAGGCTGTCCTCGCCAGGATCGGCCTCAGCCAGGAGACCGGCGCGCAGCACCACCCAATGGGCGGGATCCACGAGGCATTCGAAGACCGAATTCTGCACCCGCTGGCCGTGATCTTCGCACAACCGGGCCACGCGGCGCAGCCTGCGGCGGCCGGCATCGTCGCGGGTGCTCACGTCGTAACTGACGAGAACCATCATGGTTGAGTCATCTCCAGATTCCATTCACGCCGCGGTTAGGCGGGTGACTCCCAGGTCATCTCCAGAAAAACGCAGGATACGCGTCCAGCCCGCCACGAACGTAGCGGGCCAGCAGCAAGGCTTGTGCATAGGGCACGAGGCCGAGCGGTATGCGCTCCTTCAGAAAAGGATGCTCGATCTCGTCCTGCTTGCGCTGTTGCCAGGCAGTGACAACCGCCTTGCGCGTCGCATCGTCCATCAGAATGCCCCCACCGTCCTGCTCGGTGAACCCCGAGCCCTGCACCTGGCGCCGGTTAATGAGGGTCAGAACCAGGCGATCGGCCAGCACCGAGCGCAGTTCCTCCATCAGGTCGAGCGCCAGGCTCGGCCGCCCCGGCCGGTCGGTGTGGAGAAAGCCCACAGCCGGATCCAGTCCGACGCTCTCAAGCGCGGACTCGATGTCGTGGCGCAGCAGCGCGTAGACGAACGACAGCAGGGCATTGACACGATCCAGCGGCGGGCGGCGGGAGCGGCCTGCGAAGCGAAAAGCCTCTCGATCGCCCGCGATCATGTGATCGAAGGCTGCGAAATATGCCTGACCTGCCGAGCCTTCGTGTCCGCGCGCTTCATCGATGGAGGGCGCACGCGCTGCTTCCATTCCGGCCCAGGAAAGCCGGTTGGCCGCCTCGCGGAGTTCCTCTTGCTGCGTCTCGCCGGCACCTTCGCGCGCCGCCCTGAGCAGCACCACCCTGCTGTTTGCAATTTTGGCGGCTACGATGGTCTGCACGACTGGCAATGCTCGGTCCGCGCCGTCGGCCATGCGGTACTGCTGACGCCGCAGCAATACATTGCCCGAGACGGACCCGGTTACGCGCGCAAGGAACTTGCCCTGTTCGGTGAGAAACGAGATGCCGATACCGCTTTCGCAGCAGAAGCCCAGCAGCGGCGGGCTGCACGAGACCTGGCCCCAGCACACCAGCCCTTCCAGCGTATGCACGGGGACGCGCAGTTTCAGCTCCTGGCCGATCTTGATGGCAACGGTCTCTCCGTCACGGTGCACATAGGCGCCTTGAGTCATGACATGCAGCGTGTTGAGCAGCTTTCGCATCGCGGACTATTCCTCGACTTGGAGCGATCGCAGTTGGCGCTCCACCCAACGGGCCGCGCTAACGTCTTGCGCAGTGGCTTGGGGAAGGCAAACGTCAACCAGCGAGCAGTTGCCGCAGTAAGGGCCCGGACGCGCCGCCGGCGTCTCGCGATTGAGGTACAGACGGTGCATGGCAGCGGCGAGTTCTTCGGTGCGGGAGCGCAACTCCGGGGTAAAGAGAACTTCCTGCCGCCGTCGCGGGCTGCCGTAGAAGATGGCGCCGCAGGCAACGGGCGTGGCGAGCATCTCTTCGAGGCAAAGCGCTTGGGCGCAAAGCTGCACGGTGTCGCAGTCGGTGGGCTTGCTCTTGCCGCGTTTGTATTCGACCGGATAGGGCTCCGGGCGAAACTCTACAATGTCGGCGCGCCCGGTCAAGCCGAGCCGCTCCGATCTGAGACTCATCCCGCGCGCGGTGCGCACACTCGCCCGGCGGCTCTCGCCGGGCAAGTCGGCGCGCTCGTGCAGCAGACGCCCTTCGGCAGTGCGCAGGTTTTCCACCCATACCTGTTCCAGATGGATCAACGCCCACTGCCGCGGACAAAAGGCCAAGTGCTGCAAGCCGCTGATGGGAAGAGCGTCGTCGTCTTCGAATGCCGAACCGGCCATGCGCGCACCCCGTCAGTCAGCAGAATAGGACGGTACCCACTCCTCTACCGAGATGCCGGCGGGGACGTTGCCGCTGAATTCGATCTCGTAATCGGAGCGCGAACGAGCAGGACGGTTCTCGGCCTTCAACTCCGGGCGCAGCGTTGCTGTTACCTGGGCAAAGAGTTCGTCGGCCCGTGCGTTACCTAGCTTGCAATCGTTGTGGCGGAAGGCGATGCAGCGTACCGGGGCCATCAGGCCGCGCGCCGCGGAGCGGTCGGTCTCGAACATGAAGTTCAGGGCTTGCTTGAGAAGTTCAAGGTCGGCCTCTGTAAAGCCTGTCTTCTCGGCAAGGGAGCAATTGATGAAGCCGTGGCAGCGATAGAGGCCGTAGGGGACATTGAACTTGCGGCCGATGGTGCGTTCCTTTTCGATGTCCTTCTCGTTGGTGACGGCGCAGCGGGTGATGGCGAACTCGGCGGAGACCACCGGGTCGATGCTGCGGGCAAAGGTCAGTTGCAAAGGGCCGCGCACCTGGCCGCAGTTCACATCGGTGGACATCACCGCGCCAAAGGTGCGGATGTCGAAGAAGTTCTTGCACATGAAGTCGGTGAGCGCCCTGGCCTTCGCTTCGTCTTTCGGCAGTTTCTTGGGCTCAGGCTTGAGGTCGGCTGCAATGTATGCCTCATTGTGCAGTGAGTTCAACACCGCCTTCTCCCGCACATAGATGCGCTGGCCCGGCACCTCGCTATGCGTTTCGGAAACAAAGTTGCGGATCTTGCGCTTGAGGCAAACGTCGGTGACCAACCCCTGGTTAGTCTCCGGGTCAATACGGGGCAGATTGCCGGCATCCGGATCGCCGTTTGGATTGCCGTCGGTGACATCGAAAAAGTAGACAAAATCGTAGCGGTGCTGGATGGGCGTGCTCATTCTGCGGCTCCTTCTTGCTTGTCTTTCTTGCTGGTGTAAAGGTCCTGGCGCTGATGGAAATAGCCGATGACAAATCGGCCCTGGTCTTCCAGGGCAAGCTGGCGGGGAAACTTGTCGAGCAGTCCCATGACTTCTCCGAAGCGGCGGTCATAGGAGATCTTGTAGCCGGTGTCCAGCTTGGCGAGATGATGCTGCGAGAGCCGGAACAGGCGTGGAAACACCAGAGCCGGAGTTGTGCTTGCCGAGGAGAAATAGCGATCTTTGATCGTCGAGTTCAGTTCCCCGTCGGCGCTGTCGGTCTGCGCCTTCTCCAGCAAGGCAAAGAGCCGCCCACAGTTGTAGCCGGCGTTGGTTTCAGCAGGGTCGAGCTTCACAGATACCTCCAAAGGATTGCCGCGCAAGCGGGAGTTTCGGTTCAAGCAGGCCTTGATGGCGGCCACGCGCGCGTAGGCCACCTCGCCATCGCTGTGCATGCGCCGCAGCATGGTGGCCAATAAGGACTGCGGATAAGCCGCGCCGGTCAACACCGAACGCGCCAGGTCGCCGGCAAGCTGGGGTGAGACGTTGTCGGTGTTGAACCTGGATTTCTTGTCGTCCCAGCGACCGGTCGCCGCCACCATGCGCCGCATCGTCAGCAGACGATCGTCCCGATTGCCGTCCAGCTCGATATCGCGCAGGTGCTGGCCCAGCCGTTTTTGCAGTTCTGCCGCATCGGCCTCCACCCAAAGCCGCACAGAGATGCGCGAGGCGTTGGGAGAGAGCCCGAGGAGAAAGAACCTTGTCGACTGGCCGCCTGCGCCGATTGCCGTCGCTGCTGTGCCGTCGCGCAACTGCTTGAGGAGCAGATGCGCTTCGCGAAGCCGGTCCTCGTCTTCCTGGACGGCCGGCGCTTCGTCGGAAAAGGCGCCGCCAAACAGCTCGTTCAGTCCGTCCTCCAGCAGGCTGGCATCGTGGTCGGCCCAGTAGACCACTGTGCTGTCTCCGAGCGAAACGCGCCGGTCGCGCCGGTCAAGCAAATGGTTCAGGGCGTTTGCGTACTTGAACGCGGCCAAGACGCCGACTGGAGCGTTGTAGCTCTGCGGCTTCCCATACGACTCATAGGCCGAAGCATTGAACGACACCAGCAACGCCCCTGATGATTGCGCCCCGCCGACGCCCTTGATCTTGGGCTCGTGCAGGCGCGCTATCTCATCGGTGGCTCCGGAAACGAGGCACATCCCGCGCTTCACACCGGCTTCCGCTGCTGCCGCTTGCTCTTCGGTTTCCACCGGAGCCAAAACCTGCTCGTGGAGATACTGCATCTCCCCGGCAATCCGGAAGACACCGAAGTTTGTCGCGATCTCTTTGAGAGACTCCGCGTGACTGAGTGCCTGCTCCGGTGACCATGCGCGCAGAAACGCGCAGACCGCGCCAAAAGCCGGGTGCGCGATTCGCCCTTCAAGTTCCAAATGCTTCTTGCGGAAGGCCTCAAATGCCAGGCCTGCTCTTGCCGACTTGTCGGGATCGGGATCAGAACTCCAGCCCAGCATGTAGGATGCGTTGTCCCAAAGGAAGCACGGATTGAGTCCCTGGCCGGGAGGCTTTCCCTGCCCTGGCACAATCATCGATTGAGCAACCAGCCTGCTTCCGGTCTTTTCCTGCAAGGATTGAAACGAGTTGAGGCTCCCGTCCGAATTCAGCACTACGCAGAAGCTGATCTTCTGAAGGGAGAATCCTGGTGGCGGCAACTCCTTTTCGATGCGATCGTAGTGCTCGGCGAGCCGTTGCAGGATCATGCCAGCGCCTCCGCGAACTTCGGGACTTCGATCACCCCGTCGTGCATAACTGCACGGAAGAAGCGCGCATGCATTCCATCCGCGAAATCGATATCGTGCAGCATGTAGCCCAGATCGCGCTCACCGGTAAGGCTGGCATGGATGGCGGGCAGGTCGCCCTCCGCCTCGATCAGCGCAAAGTCCGCGGCAAACTCGCGGCAGCCCAGGTAAGGCCGGGTGTAGCAACTGCCCTTGCGGGCGCGCCGGTTGAATTGGTCCAGGTGCTTGGCAATGTTGTCCGGTCCGCTGAGGATTTCAATGTGCGCCTCAATGAGGTAGCCCACATCCCGCAGCATCAGCGTGGCGCGTTGCTGGCGGTTGTCGCCTTCATCCACATAGAAGGCAAGGTTGCCCGCGCCATCCTTCATGGCCTTGGCCACCGTCCCCGAGCCAATCTTGTCTTTCACCTCGTTGCGGCGCACGGAGGTGAACTTAATGGGCTTGAATACCGTAATGCGGTCGATATGCCAGCGTATCTCCGGCTTCCAGTAGATCGCCTCCACAATGCCTCGCGCCGCCGAGGGTGTCATCGCATCGTAACTCACACGCTCGACTTTCATTTCGGGACGAGTGAAACACGCCCACTCTCCCCAGCAGTGCAGCTTGATGCCGTATGCCACTTGCTCCTCCTAAACGCCCCACAAAGACTCGTCCAGCGTGCACGACGCCGGGTCCAGCCCCTTGCTGCCGCTGTAGATCGAGCGGTTAAGCAAAAGCCACACTCCGGACTCATGCTCCGCCACGAAGCCACGACTGTGCATCTGCTGCATGGCTTCTTTCCTCACAGAGACCAGGTATGGCTGTAAATCGCGTTGTGGCAAGAATGGTACGCGCGCTTTCCAAAGCTTGTCATGAAGGATGGTGGCCTTTCGATAGCATGGAACCAGAACCGGTAACTGGTCGTCTCGAATCATGCGAAAAGCATCGGCAACCTCGCGAAACTGCAGCAAGGCTCGATTCTTCTGGAACTTCATCTTTTCCATGACTTGATGCTTGTCCCAATTATGCTTCTGGTTCCAGTAGAGCAGCCGGAAGTACGCCTCGATAGCTTCTGGGGCGAGCGGGTCCGGATGGATGGAAAGGAGTTCCTTACCGGCGTCCGCCGCGGCGCGAAGCAACCCCGCGGGCGGCTTCTCTTCGGACTCGAAGACATAGGTAATCCCCAGCGGCAGCAACCCCTCTCGATTGCATCGCCCGGCAGCCTGCGCCATCGAGTCGAAGCCTGCCTCCGCCCGATACACCACGGGGAAATCCAGATCGACGCCTGCTTCCACCAGTTGGGTGCTGACCACCCGGCAGGGCAGTTTTGCCTTGAGGCGCGCCCGGATCGCTTTCAGCACCGTTCGCCGGTGTGCTCCGCACATCCATGTGCTGAGGTGGAAGCAATCCTCCGGCGTCGAGATCGCGGCCACCTGGTCGTAGAGGCGCGACGCATGTTTTCGCGTGTTCACAATGCAAAGCGCAGCAGGTTCCCGCCCAAGCCTCGCAGCCAGATCTTCGTCTGGCAGCTTGCCCAGCGGGCGCACCTCAACGCGCTTCAGCGCATGAAACAGTGGCACAGCCTCCGGGATGATCGGACGAACGTCTTCAAGCCCGATATCGAAGCCGTCGCGCCGCTCCAGTGCCGGTTGCGTGGCCGTGCAGAGCACAATGGAGCAGCCGTAATTGCGCACCAGCTCGCCTAACGCCTTGAGCGCCGGATCGAGCAGTTCAACCGGAATGGTCTGCGCTTCATCGAGCACGATCACGCTGCGCGCCAAGTTGTGCAGTTTTCTGCACGGTGATGTTCGATACGCAAACAGGCTCTCGAACAACTGAACGTTGGTAGTTACGACGAGCGGCGCATCCCAATTCTCGGCGCCTAGCTGGTTTGCGCGCGTGGCGTGCGCCGGCTGGATGTTTGTATGGTGCTCAACCAGGCCGTCCGCGGCGAGCGGGCCAAGTGCCGAGCGATACACATCCGCGGTTTGCTCGATGATGCTGGTGAACGGGATGGCCATCACCACGCGCTGTAGGTCCTTCAGGAGCGCGTGATCCAAAGCAAAGGCCAGCGAGGACAAGGTCTTGCCGCCGCCCGTGGGAACATTGAGCGAGAAGAAGCCCGGCGGCAGGTGGGCAGCTTGGCGGCAGTGTTCGAGCACAATGGCCCGCTGGCGATTGACCTCCGTGGGCGCCGCGCTTTCCAGTTTGCCACGCAGGTAGGCATCGAGCTGTTGTTTTAGTGCGGGCAGCGTGGGTCTGCCACAACCAGCAATCTTGCCTTTTCGAGCCAGAGACTTCTCGGGGTCGCAGAACTCCTCAGTTCGTGTGCGGTCTGCGTCGACCAAGCAAGAGAACAACATGCGCGTGAAGAAGGCAAGCTGAAATGGTGCATCGACGCTCCCAGTTTTCGTGGGCTGGAGAGGTAAAGTCAGTTTCGGCAGAACCAGACTGGGCGCAACAACTGCCGGGATAGGGTACAGCGCCGGGTCCAGCTTGTGCCGGAGCGTACTGCGTTGTGTCTCGTCGCCGCTTGAGGTCTCGTCCGGCAGGCCCACATGATGCCCGGCAATGCAGTACGCAAGGAGCTGGCCGGAAATGCTTCCCACCGTTTGCGCCGCAAGTCGGGCGCCATAGGTGGCGTGATCCACGCGCCCCGAGCGAGGATCGTCACTCTCAACGCCCGCATCGGCCGACGCGGCCCCTGCTTTGTGAAGTTTTTGCTGAAACTCGTCGGAAAGCTTGCCCAGGTCGTGACAGCGGCCCAAAACCTCTCCCCACGGTCCCGCCCCGAACGCTTCCGCGAATGCAGCAGCGGAATGGGCGACTTTGTCGAGATGGGCGTCGATGGTCTCCCAATCAGCGGGAGAACGATCGGCAAGCGTGTGAGCATATCGTTCCGCGGAAGATCCGATCGGCAATGTCATGCGAACCTCGGAGAAGTGCAAAGCAAACCAAGCGGTGTGGCGGCATGTCGTAATCGCAAGGATGTAAATGAGAGCGTGTTCATGCTTTCACGGCCGCAACTCTGCTGAGATCCCGCTGAAAAGTCGGCGCAGATTTTGCCAAGGTCGTGTGCAAGGCCGATCAGTGCGCCGACACGAGGCATGCCGACCTTCGCGGCCAGCCGCGAAGTGATCGCAGAGACACTGAGGAGATGGTCGCTCAGAAGCTGTTCCTCTCCTGGAAGCCTCAGATGAGCTAGAAAAGAATTGGGAGCCAACATACACATGAGCAATCCATCTTAGCGCAAACACATGGTTGTACCAATCTTCCGGGAGTTTCACCCAGAAAACTGTTATGGCCAAAGCATACATCAGGGCTACGCTGCTCGGCCAGACTCAGCAAAGTGGGCGTAAGCGATTCAATGCAACCGCTTAGGCGGCTCTAGTCTTGGCAGGATTTGAATTATGCACGGCTTGCTGGGAGCATGAGTTGAGCAGCTGTCTTGAAATTGCGAATATCGCAACACGATCTTGCGGCATACATGACGCCACTCTCCCTCTACTTTCGCTGCATTCGCAACAACTAACACGGTTGCCAAGGGACCAAAAGGAGGCAAAGCAAATCATCGCCTTGTCAGACAGAACTTCCCCAGCGAAGGTGGCAGAGATGTGCAACTAAGTTTCTGATGGGGAAGGGATTGTCGCGATCTACAGTGCGCAGTTGGCCTGCCTACATTTTGGGTAAGCTGACCTGGAGCGCCTGCAGTATCTGCTTTTGCGCTTCGTTTGGGCGAGGAAGCTTGGTAACCACCTCTCCACTTTTGCTTGTCGTGTAGTTCAACAGGCACAGCCGGCTCAGAGCATCCAGCGCATCCGGCAGGGTGACGGCGTAGGGATTCTCCGCTGTGGTGCCGAAGGCTTTGCGTAGGCGCTGTTCGCTCTCCCGGGTCAGCTTCAGCGCCAACATGCAGCAAAAGACATGTCCCCTGGTCCGGCTTGCCTTCTGTACAAAGATCGGTCTTACTTCCGGCGCGCCGGTCTTCATGGCGCGAAAATCCCGCTCCACCCGCTGCAACGCCATGTAGCTTTCATGCACCTGTTGCGCGCCCATCGCAGCGGCGGGAACATCGGTGGTGATCACATAACAACCTGCCAGTTCCAGATGCCGCTCGATGGCCCGCTGTTGGCGCTCCAACACGATCTGGCCGGCTTCCAGCCGCAACTGAATTAACTCTTGCAGTTTGTGCCGTACGGCCCACTGCTCGATCTGCCGCAAGCCGGTCTCAGGTTTCCCACCCCAGCGACATAGACCCGTCGCTGGGGACCCCGGCTTCGAGCGCGGCTGCGCCTGCACCTTTTGATTGCGCGCTTGGATGCGGGCGTCGAGCTTGGCCAGTTTGTCGGCCAGGCGCCGCGCGATGCGAATCGTCTCAGCCTCGTTCTTGCGCAGCACATAGCGCAGTTGCCCGTGCCCGACCTCGCAGATGGTTTCGCTGAACAAGGGCAGTTGCAGAATCCCCTCGCCCAGCAGGCGGCGGATCTGCGGGTCGGTCAGTGCCGTGATGTAATGCAACTGGGCCTGGTTGAGGGCTTGCTTGCCCTTGCTCTTCACCATGCCCCGGTCGCCGACGAAGACCAACTCCGTAACTTGAAACTGCTCTTGCAGAATGCGGATCTGCTCGGCCACCGTAGTCGGATCGCCGCTGTTGCCTTCAAACACGCGCACCGCCAGCGGCTCGCCCTGCTCGTCGGTCAACAGGCCGATGACGATTTGCAGCTTGCCGCGCTTGCCGTCGCGGTTGTACCCAAAGGCCCCTAACTCGTTGTGCTCTCCCTCCAGATAGCTGCTCGTAACATCGTAGAGAAACAGCCGCGGCGGCGCCTGCTGGCGGCGCAGATAGCTGCGGTAGAGAGTCTGCTCGATCGCCTCCTGGCGCGCGGCCAGATCGTCCAGGGCCTGGTAGAGATCGTCTTCGTCGAACCGCGCCAGCCCCAGCACTTCGGCCACTGCATGGCCCTCGGCCCAGCGCACGGCCGACAGCCGGGAGCCTTGATGGGCGATGCGCGCCAGGACCAGAAACAGGCCCAGCTTGCCGATCTCCCTGGAACCCAGGGCGGCGGAGACGCCGATCTGATCGGCGACCTGTTTGAGCACATGGAGCAAGCCGAAGACCGGGCCCACGCTTGGCTCGCTGAGGGCGGCATGATCGAAGTCCCCATGCAGGGCACGATCCAGGGCTTCAATCCGCTCCGCCGTCCAGGAGGTGATGTTGGCCAGGGTGCGGGACTTGACCTTGCCGTCTTCGCGATAGGACTCGCGGAGGAGGATGGCCGGGGGAGAGGTCCGGTTGGGAACCCGCGCGATATACATGCGTATTATATAAACCATCAAAAGAATATAGGCAGTACAGCAAAATTACTTTACATGCCTACTTTAGTCATCACAAAGCATAGTTACCTGCTGACCTTCAAGCACTTAACAACTATTCACCGGGGAAGTTCCGTCAGGAGCTACGCAAACCGAGAGCAAATTGCCGAGTCGCCTTCGGCGCTAAGGAAGAGTGATCCAGTTGTGCTTGGCAGAAGTGACCCAGGGCAGGAACAGCATTCGTAGAGATAGGGATATATAGAGCATCATCCCGCACCGCAGGTGCGGCTGGGTTTGGCTTTTCAGTGTCATCCCACGCCGAAGGCGTGGTTGCTTCATGCGCTTTGCACGCGGCATCAGGATGAGCGGAGCCTCTGGAGTTTTTGCCGTGCGTATTGGAAGTACTCTTCTCCAACTTCTGTTTCGAGCACTTCCTCGATGATCGGCATGAAGTACGCCAGAGAGCGCACGGTGGCCAGCGGCGGAGCATCGGCAGGCCGGATCAAGCGGCGAACCGCGGCCAGCACGAGTGCGTTTTCAACTATGGACAAGGGAACACCGCGTTGATAGAGCTGAACGGCCAGCATGCGGTCTGGCCGGCGCAGATTGCCGCAGGTTCCGGGCGTGTTGCGATAGGCTTCGAGAACCTTGCGCACGTAGTCTTCCCGCCCCACGAACGAAGACCTGTCCGTGGGGACCCCGCTTCGCGGCCGGATGGTTGTTGATCCATGGCCGTCTCCTCAGCCTTGCGGATCGCGCAGCGATGGTCCGTCGATGTGTATGGTGTGGCAGTAGTGGCGGACGCGGCTCAACAGCGCATCGACCATGGTCGGGTTGCCGAGGAAGTTGCCCCATTCGTCATAGCTGAGATTCGTTGTGATGATCGTGGAGTGGCGGTGATAGCGCTCTTCCATCAGCTTGAAGAAGATGTTGGACTGTTCAGGCTTTAGCGTCAGATATCCAAGTTCGTCGACCAGAAGGACATCAAGCCGGCTCAGGCGGTTCAGCAGTTGACGCGAGGAACGGTCGGCCAGCGAGGCATACATCTGATCGAACAAGTCCTGGGCGCGGATGAACTGGCAGCGGTATCCATTCTCCAGGGCTTTCAGCAACAGGCCCGACGCGAGTCCTGTCTTGCCCACGCCGGGCGGACCGACCAGCACCAGATTTTCCGCCTTGGCGATGAAGTCCAACTCGGCCAGGGTGTGGATCTGCTTGCGGCTGACGCCGGGCTGTCGTGCGAAGGGGAAGCTGGCCAGCGACCAGTTCTCGGGCAGGTTGGCGCGCTTGATTCTCCACGCCAGTGCGGTTTCCTGTCGATGATGCCACTGCGCTCGCAGCAAGCGGGTGAGGAACTCGGAGTAAGAGACATCTTCCTTCTCGGCGGCGCTCGACTGCTCGCCGTAGATATCCAGGATGCGATTCAGGTGAAGGTTCTTCAGCAGCTGTTCCAACTCGTCACTCGGTTTCATTTCTCGCTCTCCGGATCGTTGTTCAACAGGAAGTAGTCGCGCGCCACCATGCGCAGGATCATGCGTTCGACCCGGTCCAGGTCGTAGAGTCCGTAGCGTGCGGCTTCGGCAACTGCGGCCAGCAGCGGTTCCCTGGGATACTCGCGCACCATGCGCAGCAGTTGGCGCAGGGCAAGGATGACCATCTTGCGGCTGTGTTGCTTCAGAGCCGCGACATAGCCGGCGATTTCAGGCACGGACTTGAGGATCAGCGCTTCCTCGGGATGCGGATCGGGACGCTTGACGCCTCGCGGCGGCCGGTGTTCGGCCAGCATGACATGCCGATGCTCTGCTTCGGCCATACGCTGATGAGTTACCAGATGACGGGCATCGAGTTGGATCTCGATCTTGCTGCTGGTCTCGCGCACTTCGACGCGGCGGCCGATCCAGTCAACCGGAACCGAGTAGCGATTGGTGTTCACCGTGACGTAGCCTTCCACGTCCACCATGCGTTCGTGCAGACGGTAGACCTCCGGAACCCAGACCGGCAGCGGGCGCAGATGCTGCTGCTCCATCGCGAACAACTCCCGCGGCACGGCGCGGAGATGCTTCTTGTAAGTCGCGTTGACGCGGTCGCACCACTGCCGTGCCTGCTGGTTCAGATCCTGCCAATTGGCGAAGCTGCGCCCCGCCAGGAAGTTGCGCTCGATGAACCAGAACGGCCTCTCAACGCGTGCCGAACGATTGGCGTCGCCCAGTTCATGCGCCTCGAAGCAGAAGCCGAATCGATCGGCAAAAGCCGCCATCTCGGGCACCGGAACCATCGCGCGTCCGGTGCCGCGCAGCACCACAACGTGCGTGTTGTCGATTTCCACCCGCTTTGCGACGCCGTTGAAGTAGCGCAGAGCCTCGACCAGGAAGACCTTGCAGTCGAAGCGCTGGAAGGTGGGATACAACTGGAAGAACAGCATGTGCGAGTAACACAGAACAGCCGACGCGGTCTGCGCCTTGCGCCGCTTGCCGCCCAGTTGGACCTCGTGCGGTGAGGTGTCGTGCTGCATTTCCTCGCCCGGGGAGAAGTGATAGCGCCCCGCCGCCACTATCGGCGCTTGCCCGATCCCATGCCGGCGGCAGAAGGCGGTCAGCGCCGAGTACGACAGGTTCGCTCCACTGGCCAACAGCTCTTCCTGGACCCGTACCAGATTGCCCTTGCACATAGGCAACAGCTCCAGGATCTGCTGCCGGTAGGGATCGCATATCTCCGCCCGCGCCAACGCCGGCACCTCCGCCGAACCGGAGCGCAGCACTTCGCGCACTGTCAGCCGGCTGACCTTCAGCACCCGCGCTATCTCGCGCTTGCTCACCTTCTGCGTATTCAGTTCCAGAATCGCGGCTCGTTGGCTCTGGCTCAACATCCTCCGCTCCTTGTAGTTTGGTGTGGGATCTTGGCCGCAAGACGGCCCAGTTCTTCAAGCGCCCGATCGATCTTGCGGTGCGTCTCAGCGCACTGCGGCATATCCAGTTCCACCGTGGCGCCGGACAGACGCCGGTTGGCGCGCCGCGCAATCGCTACCACTACTTCCAGATCGCGACCCAGTTCCACCATGGCCGGCGAGGGCGGATCCACTGCATGCTCGCGTTGCGTCTTCAGAAACAGTTGCGGCTCATCCAGAAGCCGCTCGCGAACCGCCGCTGTCGCACGTTCGCCATGCGGCATATAACTGTCCCGCTTCACGGCTGCTCAGCCGATAACGCGCAAACCCCTCCGCCATGCGCCGGCATCTTCCGGGCTCGAGCGCGCCGCCGGAACCAGGAACTTCATCGCCACATGCGCCGCGATTGCGCCGTCGCGCACCTGTTGTTGCACACTCTCCGGAAGCAACTCCACCAGGCCCATCCGCCGTGACACCCAACTCGTGCTGCGGTCGAAACGGCGGGCCAACTCCTCCAGCCCATAGCCGAAGCGCTGCTCCAGTTCAACCAGCAGCCAGCCTTCTTCCAGAGCCGTCTCGTGATCGCCCGAACGCATCGACCGGTCCAGAAGCAGAGCCTCCACTTCGCTCAGCGACC
>CAWITY010000016.1:0-310923 GCA_963839155.1 uncultured Acidobacteriaceae bacterium | reverse complement strand
CACGCTCCGGATGCCATTCCATTCCGCGGCCTCCGATAGCAGCAAGGCGGGCTGCAATGCGGCATAGTCCTGTTGCGCCACGGCTTGGGCCAACCGGCCCCCGGCCGCCGACAGCGCATCGCGGTCCAAAGCCAACAACTCGGCCTGCGTAGTGCAATTGGCAGCCAGGCTCGCCATCGGCGCAGCCAGCAGAATTACCGCGGCCCAACCCTTCCAGCAGAGGTGCTTCAACGGGAACTTCCTCTCTGCCCAGACAAACACATTGTGAGCGTTCGCGGGCCACTGCTAGTCTAGTACATGGAGAGCGGCAGCGGATTGCCGCAGCCCGCCGACGCTCCAGGGCCGGGAGAGCCGAATTCCATGCGCATACCGATCGCTCCGCACCGACTCATCTCGTCTCACTTTCCCCCTTTGTGCGCCCTGAAGCTGCTTCTAGCTCTGGCGGCGGCCGCGACGCTCTTTGGCCCCCAGGCGCTTGCCGCGCAGGTTCCTTCCGCATCGCCCGCGCCGGCCTCAACCCACAAGACGCTTCACAAGAAAGCCCGCCCCAGCGCCGCGCATCCGGCTGCAACGCCGCAGCAACCGGCTCCCGCACCGGTAGCTCCCCCTGTTCCCGAACCGCCGCACTGGCCCGCAAACGACAAGCCGGCCCAGGCCTCGGTGGTCTGGGATAGCCAGGGCCTGCGCATCGACGCCGCCAACTCCAGCTTGCAGCAGATTTTGACAGATGTGACTGCGGCCACCGGCGCCGAGGTCCAGGGGCTGACCGGCGATGAGCGAATCTTCGGCGTCTATGGTCCCGGCTTGGCGCGCGACGTACTCTCCCAGCTTCTGCAAGGCTCCGGCTACAACGTGTTGATGGTTGGCGATCAGGGCCAGGGAGCGCCGCGGCAGATTCTGCTCTCCTCGCGCAACGCCGCGAACGCCCTGGCGGCAAACAAGAGCAACGCGAACAGCGACGATGACTCCGCCGACAACGACGCGGAAGAGCAGCCGCAACCGCAGCCACAGGCTCCGCCCACGAATTTCCGGCCCGCCTTCGGTCCCGGCGCCTCGCCCCGCAGTCCCCAGCAGATCATGCAGGATATGCAGCAACGTCAGCAGCAAATGCAGAACAACCAGCCGCCGCGCTGAGCGGCGTTGGAACAAAGCGTCCCTGTCCCTGACGGTATGAGGATCGCATCTTGCCCATGCGGCGCAAGGTCAAAAAAAGAGCGTGTTTTTGGGTTACAAAGGCAGAAATTCGCGGTTACACAGGTTGCGGAAAAACGCTGGTAAGGCCCATTTTTTGAAAGGACACGACTTCAGTCGTGTCGCAAGATGCTGATAATAAAGAGACGGGCTTTAGGCCCAGCGGGATGTTTTGGGGGGCTTCGCCTTGCATTCGGGGTTTTTCCGCAGCCTGCACAGCGGTTCCACTATCGGTGTATCCCCGAAATCACCGCTATCAAGTAGCAATTCCCTCAAGAGAATGCCACCCTGCGCGATGTCTTCACGGGTAAGTGATTTGACGAATCGCTCTAGAGGACGCGCGCGGTCTGGATTTGCGGCTTCACAACCACCTTCCGCCCGCGCTGCCGCATCAACGCAAAGCCGGCGCGCAGAATTCCATAAGCTGCCAAAATCCCAAACGCCATTGACCCGACCGATGCGCAGACCAGCATCGCAAAATTCAATAAATCCGTCATCGACCCTGCCCTTATCCACCAAATGTGGGATACGCAACGTTCCGCGCTCAGCGTAAAGTCATCGTGACGCTTCCCAGCCTGCCCAGGAAACCGTTCCTGCGATTGTCGCAGAAAACCGCCGCGTTGACCCTTGTTTCTATTGACCAATAGAATACCCCTAGGGTGATTGCAATCCGGTGATTTCGCCGCCGGTATGCTCGGACACTCCCGCCACCCCAGACTAGTCTCATCATGGCCATCACTCACATCTCGGTGCGCGGGGCGCGCCAGCACAATCTGCGCGACATCAACGTGCGCATCCCCCGCAACACGCTCACGGTGGTCACCGGGCTCTCCGGCTCGGGCAAGAGCTCGCTTGCCTTCGACACCATCTATGCCGAGGGCCAGCGCCGCTACGTGGAGACGCTCTCGGCCTACGCGCGCCAGTTCCTCGACCAGATCGAGCGGCCCGACGTGGACTCGATCGAGGGCCTCAGCCCGGCCATCTCCATCGAGCAGAAGACCACCAGCCGCAGCCCCCGCTCCACCGTGGGCACCATCACCGAGATCTACGACTACCTGCGCCTGCTCTACGCCTCGGTGGGCACGCCGCACTGCCCCAACTGCGGCCGGCCCATCGCCCGCCAGACCGCCGAGCAGATCGTGCAGCGCATTCTGGAACTGGGCAGGGGCGAGCGCGTCACCGTGATGGCGCCCATCGTGCGCGGCCGCAAGGGCGAGTTCAAGGAGCTGCTCGACCAGCTCGACCAGCAGGGCTTTCGCGCCCGCGTGGACGGCGAGCTGCGCGACCTCTCCGAGCCGCTGCTGCTCGACCGGCGCAAGAACCACACCATCGAAGCGGTCATCGACCGCATCCTGCTGAAGACCTGCCCGCGGCCGGATGCGCCGCCGACCTCGCCTCGCCGGCAAGCCCTCGGTGGAAAAGCGCCTCGAGCAGGCCGTCGCCAAGGCCCTGCAACTGGCCAACGGCCTGGTGCTGGTCGCCGTCGCCGGCGGCGAGGAGCAGTTGTTCTCCTCCTCCATGGCCTGCCCCGACTGCGGCCTCGACGTGCCCAAGCTGGAGCCGCGCAGCTTCAGCTTCAACTCCACCTTCGGCGCCTGCCCGGAGTGCCACGGCCTCGGCTCGCTCTACGATTTCGACCCCGCCAAGGTCATCACCGACTGGTCCAAGCCGCTGCTCGATGGCGGCCTCGGCCCCGGCTCCTCCTCGCAATACCTGCTCAAGCTCATCCACCTGGCCGCCGACCGCTACAAGATCGATCTCAAGCTCCCCTTTGAAGATCTGCCGCCCAAGCAGCAGCACATCCTGGTCTACGGCCCGCCCAAGAGCGAGGCGCCGCGCACCGGCTTCCACGGCATTCTCGCCTTCCTGCGCGACAGCATCGAAGAGGCGCGCAGCGACGGCTATCGCGAGTACATGATGAACTACATGTCGGCCACGCCCTGCCCGGTCTGCCGCGGCAAGCGCCTGCGCCCGGAGTCGCTGGCGGTCAAGATCGGCGGCCTCTCCATCGCCGACTTCACCGCCCTGCCGCTCAACCGCGCGCTCTCGGCGGCCATCAACCTGAGCTTCACCGCGCGCGAGGCGCTGGTCGCCGAGCGCATCCGCCGCGAGATTGTCGAGCGGCTGGAGTTTCTCTGCGCCGTCGGCCTGAACTACCTCTCGCTGGACCGCAATGCCGCCACGCTCTCCGGCGGCGAGGGCCAGCGCATCCGCCTGGCCACGCAGATCGGCTCGCGGCTGCGCGGCGTGCTCTATGTGCTCGACGAGCCCTCCATCGGCCTGCATCAGCGCGACAACAACCGGCTGATTCAGGCGCTGGAAAGGCTGCGCGACCTGGGCAACACCGTGCTGGTCGTCGAGCACGACGAAGAGACCATCCGCCACGCCGACTACGTGCTCGATCTCGGCCCCGGCGCGGGCCGGCTGGGCGGCATGGTCGTCGCCCAGGGCACGCCGGCAGAGATCATGGCCTGCCCCGAGTCGCTCACCGGGCGCTATCTCTCCGGCGCGGCGCCCATGCTGCAGCGCGCCCAGCCGCGCCCGCTCACCGGCAAGTGGCTCACCGTCAGCGGCGCGCGCGAGCACAACCTGCAGGACGTGACCATCCGCATTCCGCTGGGCGTGATGACCGTGGTCACCGGCGTCAGCGGCAGCGGCAAAAGCACGCTGATCAACGACATTCTTTACCGCTCGCTGGCGAAGACCATCTACGGCTCGCGCGAGGAGCCCGGCGCGCACGAATCGCTCTCAGGCGCCGAGCAGATCGACAAGGTCGTGCGCATCGATCAGTCGCCCATCGGCCGCACGCCGCGCTCCAATCCCGCCACCTACACCCAGGTCTTCTCGCCCATCCGCGACCTCTTCGCCATGCTGCCCGAGTCGCGCGAGCGCGGCTACAAGCCCGGCCGCTTCAGCTTCAACGTCGGCGGCGGCCGCTGCGAGGCCTGCCAGGGCGACGGCCAGCGCCGCATTGAAATGAACTTCATGCCCGACGTCTATGTGCAGTGCGAAGTCTGCAACGGGCGCCGCTACAACCAGGAGACGCTGGCCGTAAAATTCCACGGCCACTCCATCGCCGACATTCTCGACCTCACCATCGAAGACGCGCTCACCGTGCTCGCCGATGTGCCGCAGGTGCGCCAGAAGCTGCAAACGCTGGTCGATGTCGGCCTGGGCTACGTCCATCTGGGCCAGAGCGCCACCACCCTCTCCGGCGGCGAGGCGCAGCGCATGAAGCTGGCGCGCGAGTTATCGAAGCGCCAGACCGGCCGCACGCTTTATCTGCTCGACGAGCCCACCACCGGCCTGCACTTCGACGATGTGCGCAAGCTGCTCGAAGTCCTGCATCGGCTGGCCGACCTGGGCAATACGGTCATCATCATCGAGCACAATCTCGACGTGATCCGCAACGCCGACTGGATTCTCGACCTTGGCCCGGAAGGCGGCGAGGACGGCGGCCGCGTCGTTGCGGAAGGCCGTCCGGCAAAGATCGCCGCCACCGCCGCTTCGTACACCGGCCAGTTCCTGGCGCGCTACTATACCTCCAGCAACGGCGTCCTGCTGGACACTACCGAGCCTGAACAAAGTGAGTCCGCGAACCAGCCCGGCGAGCCGGAAGAAGCTGCTCTCTCGTCTGGCGCGCTCGATCTTGTTTCCTCTCCGCCGCGAGCCCGCGCATCTGGAAGCTCCCGCCCCGCAAGTACCATTGCAAAGCAGCCGCGAACTATGAGAGCATCCGCAAAAGCCGCACCACGCAAGAAAAAGACGGGGCTCCCATGAGCGAATTGCCAGACAACAAGACTTTCGAGCCGGAAGATTCCGCAGATGATCCACACCCAGATTCCTCCGTTGGCGATTTAGAGGAAACCTGGACGCCCGATCCATCTTCCCTGCTTGCGCCACTTGCTGTCTTTGACAGTCCATTTCCCGCAGCGGAGGATGCGCAAAGCCCGGATGAGCAACCCGGCGCGGGACCGCCGCTCTTCCAATCATGGTCCTTGCCAGAAGCCCTTCCCCAGCCGCGCATTCCCCATCTGGGCCACCTCCTTCTCCTCACATTGCTGGCTCTTATTGGCTTGCTGGGCACCTCGCTTCTTACCCGATCCGCTCTCCACCTGCATCTCTTCGGCATCTCCACGGTCCAGCAGGCTCTCACTGATATCCACTACACGCTGGGCAGCATGGCCGCTCTTTATCTGCTCACGCTCGCGGCCAGCGCCCTGGTCTTTCCATTTCTCTGGCACAAGAGCTTGTTTGCCGGCCTGCAATGGCGCGGCGCAACCGCTCTGAAAATGGGAAGACGGCTCTTCTTCGCCGCCTTTCTTTGCTTCCTGCTCGCCCTGATTAACGGTTGGCTCCTTCCCGGCCCTTCCGATACGCCCATTGACAAGCTTTTCCGCACCCCGGCGGCAGCTTGGTTGATGTTCGCCTTCGGCATCACCTTCGCCCCCTTCTTCGAGGAGATTGCCTTCCGCGGCTTTCTGCTGCCCACGCTCTGCACGGCCCTCGATTGGATCGGCGAGAAGGCGCAAGGCAAGCCTGCTCCTCCGCTGGATGCCAATGGCCACCCGCAGTGGTCCTTTCTCGCCATGGCCGTAGCCTCCATTCTCACCAGCCTTCCCTTTGCGCTGATGCATGCCGAACAGACCGGTTACTCGCTCGGCCCCTTCCTTCTGCTGGTCTCCGTCAGCCTGGTCCTCTGCTGGACGCGCCTCGCCACCCGCTCTCTGGCTGCCAGCGTGGTGGTGCACGCTTGCTACAACTTCATGCTCTTCTCCCTCATGCTGATCGGGACCGGATTCTTCCGCCACATGGACAAGATGTAGGCGGGCGCTCCAGAAAAGGGCTCGTTGCCAAAAGGACAAAATACTCCGCCATTCTCAAATTGAACCACGCGTTAAAGGACGATAAAAAACTCTTCTTGACGCACGGCCGGGGGAGGGTTAGATTAACGGCACACGGGAAAGGAGGTTGATCCAACGAATGCAGAAAGATTATTCGAGTTGTTTCATGCGTGAGGTGACTGAGGCCTAGGGCATCGCGCCCAAGACCCCAGAGTTGCCCCGGCGAAAAGTCATTCGTATGGGCACTTTGGCACTTTCCCTTCAGATGCAATCCTGGCAACGATGCGCAGGATGGCGATTTTCCATATGCGCGACGCAGTCGGTCGCCGCGGAGCCCGCCCTCGCGGGTATCGCCACAGAGCGATCAAGGCACGGGAGTTCGGCAAGGAGTGGGGATGCCAGGACATTCGCGGCAGCGCGATGGCCTTAGTCCAATACCCACAGTTCACCGGCGACGGCCTGGGCATTGCGCCTAGGCCGCCGTTGCTTTTTGAGGCCTGATTCAAGCCCGCGAGGTACGATGAACCGGGAATGGCACCAACAGCACAAGATGCCCAACTCCGCGACAGAGCAACAGCGCCTGGAGTGGCACCTCGATCACACAAGAAATTGCTCCTGCAGGCCGTTTCCCAAGAGACTGCTCGCGAACCTCACTGCAGAACAAGAGCAGAAGTTGAAGGAAACCCTTCGCCCATCCGCGCCGCGCGCCTGATTTCGCAGACCACTGAGGAGAACCGCCGCGGCCTTGGACCATTTTGGGCAGTTCCGATTCAACAGTGGCCAATTTGAAATCGTGCAAGGCTGCATTTTCTTGAGAAAAATGCCACTCGGGATCGAGATCTCTGTAAAGAGCTGAATCGAAACCACTGTGGCGGGCACTTGACCATCAATGAAGGATTAGGGCGCGATTGGCATGGAGAGCACCTTCGCACACTGGGCGCTCGATATCAGACTGAGATTTGACGTGTACTTATGGATCTGATGAAATACCTCGGCTTCAGAAACTGATGGCTTCAACACCATGATGGACAAAAGAACCACTCGATCTTTGAGCAGCGCCGATAACAGATATTGTGTTGCAGCTTCCTTTCCCGGAGGATTCTCCTTTTTCCAGAGATAGAAAGCGCGATCGTCGGCGCCGTCAGCATTCTCCTTGGAAGGCGGCCCAAAGTCGGTGATCACGATCGAAGGGACGAGTTTCTTGTAGTGGTCCTGTTCGTATTTTGCGTGAGCGCGAAGAATGTCGATGGGCTTTGGGCCGTTGATGTAATTTGCAAAATCGGCCTTATTCACCAGGATTGACTCGTAGGCCATGTCATCGATGGAGATGATCGTTCTGTCTGGATCGTCCTTGTCGTTGAACGAGAACGTCTTGCCGTCGAGGAAATAGCGGAAGCTGCTATCGCCCAGGAACCTGTAAAAGTAGTAGCCGGTTCCTTCATTGGGCTTGATGACCGTGGTCTGCCCGGTGTCTGGACATTGGGCATTGAGAGATGCTGCGCAAAGAAACAAAGCGGTAGAAAACAGGAAAGACAATTGCCAGGCTGATGGCAAACAGGTACTCGCGGCCAGCCGATTTGCATTCTGGGCCACGCCCTTCATTTGAATGCCTCCGAAACACTCTGAACGGCTACCGCCGGGTGAACAGCGACCCACTTTTCCCGCTTAGCCATTTGCGCGGATATTACCCCGAAGCCATCATGAAAAGTTGTGACCCACGATACCTGTTGGAGTTGGGCATTTCCGCCCCTATCTCATACGGATGATTCTGGTTATGGCCAGAACCGGCACAGCGGCGGAGTCGATGGGCCTGCGGTTGTTCTTTTACGGGAGCTTGGAAAACCGCGCGCCTCGACCTGCCCGCGCTGGGTAGAACCATATCCGTGCGCCCCTTCCGCGGGCAATGGGAAACCTGCTCCCTCGCAGCTGGGTTACACTCAGGCCAATGCGGGTTTTTGGAATCGATTGTGGAACCGAGATCACCGGCTTCGGCGTCGTGGAGTCGGACGATGCCGCGCGCGTCCCGCGCTTGATCTGCAAAGCCAAGGGAGCCATCCGTCTACCCAAGGTCAAGACCCTTCCTCAGCGGCTTGAGCAGGTGTTTCGGGAGCTGAGCGCCGAAATGGAACAGTGGCAACCCGATGTCGTCGCCATTGAAGAAGTCTTCTATTCCGTCAACGCCAAGTCGGCGCTGAAGCTGGGCCAGGTACGCGGCGTGGCGCTGCTGGCCGCTGCATGCCAGGGGCTTCCGGTAGCTGAATACGCCCCCCTCCGAATTAAACAAAGCGTCGTGGGCTACGGACTGGCCAAGAAGGAGCAAGTCCAGTTCATGGTGGCGCGGCTGCTTGAGCTTGCCGAGTTGCCTGAGCCGCCCGACGTGGCAGATGCCCTGGCCATTGCCATCTGCCACATTCATACCGCGCAGACGCTCACTCTTCAGGGGGCGCGATGAAGCTGGCCGCACTACTCATGGCAGGCGCCGCGCTGGCGCTGCCCATTCGCGCTGCAACCGGCCCTCTGCCTGACCCTGTCTTCCAGGTAGATTATTCGAATCCCGCACTTTCCCCGGCGCACTGGACCCTGACGATTCATCCTGACGGAAGCGGCCACTTCCGCTCCGAGCGAGGAAACGCCTCCACCGCGAATCAGCCCGCCATCGAGGCCCCCAGCGTGGATCGCGATGTCCGTTTGAGCGAAGAGTTTGCCCGCCGCGTCTTCCAGTCCGCGCACCGTGGCAACCTGTTCAGCGGCGAGTGCGAGAGCCACATAAAAGTCGCCTTCCAGGGCTGGAAGAAGCTTAGTTACCGGGGACCCGAAGGAGCGGGATCTTGCGAGTTTAACTACTCGAAAGACAAAGAGATTCAGGCTCTGGGAGATTCCCTCGTTTCGGTGGCCACCACGATTCTGGAGGGCGCCAGATTGGAATCCCTGCTCCAGTATGACCGCCTCGGCCTGGACCGGGAGATGGAATACCTGACTGACGCCGCCAAGGACGGGAGGGCCCAGCAGATTTGTACCATTCGAGACATTCTTGAGCGCCTTGCCGAAGACCCGAATGTAATGGACCGGGTGAGAAAGCGCGCCCGGTTGATCTTGTCGCGGGCAGAGAGATAATTCTCTGCCGTTCCCGCGGTCCCTGCGTAACTTTCTCGCCAAAGATGGGTCTTATTAGCGTTGGTCCGCAAATCGCGGCCACGCGCCGAGGAAGTTGCGGCCGAAAGGTGGAGTTCCATGGACAGCGGATCGGATTTCATGCGCCGGATCGGTGCAGCGAGAGCAGGGCTGGCAGCCTTTGCCATGGGCGCAATCTTGCTGGCGCCGCTTGCCCGGCCTGACGATGCCGGACCGCAGGCCCGCGCGGTCAGGCTTGCCTATGTTGAAGGCCAGGTGCAAATCTCTCAAGGCGGCCAGGTGCTCGCCGACCCCGCGGTGGCGAATACGCCGCTCTTCGAGGGAACATTGGTGACCACCGCGGACAACGGGCGCGCCGAAATTCAGTTCGAGGACGGCAGCCTGGCCCGCCTTTCGCCGGATAGTTCCCTCACTCTCAGTGTCCTGCGCCAGGAAGCCGCCGGCGGCGAGACGGAGATCGTGCTGGAGAGCGGCCTGGGCTACTTTGAATTCCAGGGCGGCGGCGCCAGTCAGCCACGGGTTCGTTTTGCAAACAGCGTCGCCACGGCAAGCGGCTTTGCCGTCCTGCGCATCAGCCTGGACAACCCTCCGGGAGAAATTGCCGTGTTTTCAGGCAGTGTCCACATGGAAAGGGGCAATGCGCTTGCGCTTGACCTGCACGGAGGCGAGAGTGTGGCCCTCAAGGCAAACGATCTCGCCGCCTACGACCTGGCAGAGTCGATCGAACCGGATTCCTGGGACACCTGGAACGCCGACCGCGATCAGCAACTCAAAGCGGAGTACGGCGCGAGGACCGGAGCGACCAAGAGTTTTGCCGACAGCAACAACCCCGCCTGGGCTGATCTTGACGCTAATGGCAACTGGTATAACGTGCCCGATCAGGGATACGTCTGGTCGCCTTACGACGCGGCAGAAGCCGATTGGGACCCCTACGGCAATGGCAACTGGATGTGGACACCGGGCTACGGTTACATCTGGGTTTCCGGCGACCCCTGGGGCTACATTCCGTTCCAATGCGGCTCCTGGAACTACTACAACTCTTTCGGCTGGGGTTGGACGCCAGAAATGGGGAGGTGCCAGCCTTGGTGGGGCGGAACCGGTTGGAGATCGAACATCGGCTTCGCTCCGCCCCGGTACCGCTTTCCAGTGCGGCCACGCAGGCCAGTCGGCCACCCCTTGAATGGCACGGGCAGGCAAGCTCCCCTGCCCCTCGTCTCCGTCAACCGGCGTCCGCCAGGCGGATCCGCTTTCCTGTCGGGCAGGGGCAGGAATACCCCCGTCGTGATTGCCGGTCACACGGTGCAGCCGCTCCGTGCGCTTTCGCCCCGGCCGCAATATAGCCAGCCTCGCCCGGCCTACTCCACCTTCCCGCAATCAACCCCGCAGGGGACCAGAGCAACCGCAACGCCCGTGCACCCCAATGGCTTTGTCTCTGGCGGCAGTCATCCGGCGAGCGCTCCCGCGCCAAGGCCCTCCGGCGGATACAACTCTCACCCCTCCACCGCCAGCCATGCGCCTTCCGGCGGCGGCGGGTCAGCCAGCCACTCCTCAGGCAGCAGCGGTGGCGGCAGTTCGCATGGCGGAGGCGGTTCGCACCGTTAGTGCGGCTCCCTTCATCGTATGTAGGAAAATCGTGCGGGAAAGAAGGAGGGAGCGTGGGCTTAACAGGTTGCGGAAAAACTCTTGTATGGCCCATTTTTTGAAAGGGGACGACTTCAGTCGTTCCGCAAAATGCTGATAATAGGGCATTTTCGTTAATTGTGTAGACCGGAAATTTGTTCGCCTCCCACCCATTCCGCTGGAAAACGCGGAATGGATGGGGCACGGAAGTCTATTGCAAAAGCAAAAATGCTCTAAAGGGACGGGCTTTAGCCCCTGCGGGATGTTTTTGGGGGCTTCGCCTTGCATTCGGGGTTTTTCCGCAGCCTGTACAGCCCCACGAAATCGAGACGCCAGTTTAACTGGCCTTCAGGCCCGGGGCTGAAGCCCGCTTGATTTTCTCGCTCATTCCGGGGACTGAAGTTCCCTGCTCTTCCCTACTCCTCGCGCAACACTTCCAGCGGCCTCAACCCGAGAATCCGGTAGCTGGCAATCCAGCCCGTGGCCGTGGCCAGCACCGCGGTCCCCAGCAGCGCGATCAGCGTCGCGCGCCACTCCATGTGGAAGCCCACCTCCAGCTTGCGCAGCAGCACCCGCGTCAGCAGATTGGCAAAGACCACGCCCACCGATCCGGCCAGCAAGTCCCAGCACGCTGAACTCCACGCTGAAGGTGCGCACAATCCGCATCCGCGTGGCGCCCAGCGTCTTCAGCACCACCGCCTCCCGCATCCGCCGGAAGCGCGTGCTGGCAATGCTCGAAGCCAGAATCATCAGCCCCGCAAAGATCGAGAACCCGGCCAGAAAACGCACCACAAACGTGATCTGATCCACCACGCTCTCAATCCGCTCCAGCACATCGGCCAGGTTGATCACTGTAACGGTGGGATAGGCCGCAAACAGCGCCCGCTCCATCGCCGCCACCTGCTTCGGATCAATGTGCGCGCCGCCGTACCAGGTAGCCGGCTCGTCCTTGAGCTGTGCCCGAGGGCAACACAAACGGCACACGCGCGCCCAGGTGCTGCCCGTCGGCGCGATACACAGCAGCCACCTTCAGCTTCCGCACCGTCCCGCCCACTTCCAGCTCCACCGCCGAGCCCACGCCCAGGTGCAGCCGCTGGGCCACGCCTTCGCCTACAGCCAGTTCCGCCGCGCCGCCGTCCGTCCACCACTTGCCCTGCGTCACCTTGTCGCCCGCCGGCGGCGCATCCGCCCAGCTCAGCTCGGCATTCTCCAGCATCCGGCGCGGAAAATGCTGCCCCTTGAGCTGGTCCATCGACTGGCCGTTGAGCGAGATAAACCGCCCCTGCACCACCGGCATCAGGTCCAGCGCCTGGGTCACCCCGGCCTGGTGCTGAAAGAACTCCTTCACCCCGGCAACCTCATCCGTGGTCACGTCGATCAGAAAGACATTGGGCAGCTTGGGCGAGGCCGTCTCCTTCAGATCGCGCAGCAGCGTCGCCTGCATCAGGTAAACCGCCAGAATCAGCATCACGCCCGTGCCCAGCGCCGCCAGCACCGCCGCCGACTGGTTGCCCGGCCGATAGAGATTCGCCAGCCCATGGCGCAGCGACGAAGGCAGCCGCAGCCGCACCCGGTTCAGCAGAAAGCGCAGCGTCCGCAGCGCCACCGCCGCCAGCACCAGCAGCACCACCAGCGCAATCGCAAACAACAGGGCAAACCACCCGCCCACCTTGGCGGAGTCCGACAGCGCCCAGGCGATTCCGCCCAGCGCCACGACAACCAACGCAGCAATCCCCAGTTGCAGACGCCGCGCCCACCAGCGCGCAAACCAGCCGCCGATGCCCTCCGGTCCCGGTTCCACCAGCCGCCGCAGCACCAGCACCGGCCGCACCGCGCGCACATCCAGCAGCGGCGGCAGGCAAAACAGCAGCGTCGTCAGCAGCCCCGTTCCCAGCCCGGCCGCAACCGACCGCCAGGGAAACTCCAGCACCGCATGAACCGGCAGCAGCTTGCCGAAGACCGCCGGCAGCGCGGCCATCACGCCCACGCCGGCAGCCACGCCCAGCAGACCTCCAGCCAGCCCCAGCCCCAGCGTTTGAAGCAGAAAAATCCGCAGCAAATCCGCCGAGCCCGCGCCCACCGCCTTCAAAATCGCCAGCATATCCATGCGCTGTTCCAGGTGCGCGTGCATGGCCATGGCCACGCCGATCGCTCCCAGCACCATGGCCACCAGGCAGATCAGGCTCAGGATGGCGGTCGCATTGTCCAGCCCCTGGCTCAGCGCCGGATTGCCCTCGCGGAAGTCCATCACCTGCGCATCGGGCAGCGCCGTTTCCACCACTTTGCGCAAGGCAACGGGGTCCACCCTTTGCAGGCAGCTTCAGCAGCAGCCTCTGGCTAGCGCGGCTTCCCGGCGCAAGCAGTCCGGTCCGCGCCAGCGCCGCCCGCGAAATCATCACCCGCGGCCCCAGTCCCGCCCCGGCACTGATGCGGTCCGGCTCCTGCTTCAGCACCGCGGCAATCCTGAAACTTCTGCCGCCCAGCCGCAGCGTCTGGCCCACTTCGGCTTTCAACCGGATGAGAAACTCCTCGGCCACCACCGCCGAGTCGCCGTCCAGAGCCTGCTGCAAGCTCATCGCGGGCTCCAGCTCGGCGTTGCCATAGTAGGGGTATTCAGCGGGGTCCACCGCCTTGAGCGAAACCAGCAACGGCACCGGGTCAGGCGGCACGGAAGCCATGGAGATGGTCTCCGTCACCCATGTCCCGCGAATTCCCTGCTGCTCAAGCGCGGCAACCTTGCTCAATTCGTCCGCGGTCGGCTCGCGATAGACGCGCGCGCTCAGATCTCCGGCCATCAGCGACCGCGATTCGGCGCCCAGCGTTCCCCGGAAGCTGTCGCTGAATCCCCGCACGCCCACCAGCGCCGCAACGCCCACGGCCACCGACAGCACCACGAAGCCGAACTTGCCCGGCGCGGACTTCAAATCCCGCCAGGCAATCGATCCCGCCCGCTTCCAGCTCAACGCCCGCCGCTAGCCATGCTGTGCCTGCTCTGCCGTTGCTTCCGGCGCGGTAAACGGCAACGTGTCCTCCACCACCATCCCGTCGCGCAACACGATCTTGCGGTCCGCGCGGCTGGCCACCTCGGGGTCGTGCGTCACCAGCACCAGCGTTGTCCCTGCGCGCTTGTTCCGCTCCAACAGCAGGTCCAGCACCAGCTTGCCATTCGCGGAATCCAGGTTGCCCGTCGGCTCGTCGGCCATCACGATGGGCGGCTCCACCACAAAGGCCCTCGCCAGCGCCACACGCTGCTGCTCGCCGCCTGAGAGCTGCACCGGATAGTGGTCCACCCGCTCCGCGAGCCCGACCTCGTCCAGCAGCTTCCGAGCCTGGCTCAGCCCGCTGCCGTCCATATTCAATTCAAAGGGCAGCAGCACGTTTTCCAGCGCCGTCAGCGTGGCGATGAGCTGATACGACTGAAAGACAAATCCGATCTTGCGTCCGCGCACCGCAGCCAGCTCCGCCTCGGCCAGGTTGTGGATCGGCACGCCATCCAGCCAAATTTCGCCGCTGCTCGGCGTATCGAGGCCCGCCAGCAAGCCCAGAAGCGTGCTTTTGCCGCTTCCGCTCGCACCCACAATGGCCACAAACTGCCCTGCCGGGATCGTAAGCGAAATCCCCTTCAGAATCTCCACCCGCCGCGCACCGTTCTGAATCCACTTCTTCGCATCCCGGACCTCAATCACCCGCTACCCTCCCGATCACGTTCCATCTTCCACAAATGCTGTCATCCTGAGCGAGGCGCTGCGGAGTCGAAGGACCTGCGGTTGCCCTGATTCCTTCGAACTCCTGGCCGCAAATGTCAGTTCCCTGCCCCGCCCGTCTACACTACCGATGTGGACGTTCGCCGCAAGCTATTCGTTTCGCCCCCCATCCCGGGTGCCCCATCCTTTTCGCGCACTTTGCGAAATGGGTGGGTGGGACCTGTGCTGCTGGTTCTGCTCGTTCTCCCGGCACTGGCAGCAGACCGGCCTGTCCTGGTCTGCTATGGCGACAGCATCACCGCCGGCTACGGCCTCCAGACCGGACAGTCCTTTCCCGACGCCCTGCAACGCGACCTGGACGCCCGCGGCTACCACTACAAGGTCAACAATCAAGGCACCAGCGGCGCCACTACCAAGGACGCCGTGGCTGACCTGCGCTCCATTCTGCTGCTGCACCCTGAAATCGTCATCGTCGAGTTCGGCGGCAACGACGGCCTGCGCGGCCTGCCCCCGGTCCAGACCCGCCGCAACCTCGACACCGTGCTTACTGCGCTCGAAAACGCCCACATCAAGATTCTGCTGGCCGGCATCACCCTGCCGCCCAACTACGGCCAGGAGTACATCCAGCAATTCGAGCAGGTCTTCCGCGACCTGGCCGCCAAACACCACACAGCCTTCGTCCCCATGATCTACAAGGACCTGATCAACGTGCCCAACACCATCCAGCCCGACGGCATCCACCCCACCGCCAAAGGCTCCGAGATCATTGCCAGAACGCTGCTGCCGATGCTCACGCCGCTGCTTAGGAAGGGACTGAGGGACTAGGGACTGGGGACTATCAGTGGCGACACTGACTTTCTCGGCTTTGGTAGGCCCTTGAATTCTCTGGTGCTCGCCTTATCCGCAAATGTGCTGAATGGATAGGGCTGAGTTTGCTTTCTGTTCTTTCCTTAGTCCCTCAGTCCCTGGTCCCTCAGTCCCTTATTCCCTGCCTTTACCCCATCACCGCCACCGGCTGAAACAGCGTTCCCGCCACGCGCTTCGCAATCCCCACCAGCTCGCGCTGGCCGGCAAACACCTTCACCAGCGGCGCTCGCGAAAACTCCGGCAGGTTGGCCTGCGCGCCGTTGCGCAGCCGGCCCAGCGCCATCGCATCGCCAGTGACAGAGGGCATCTCCGGCAGCAGACTGCGCGGATGCAGGCACAGCTCCTCCAGCGCCTCCAGATTCCCGGCCAGCGGATCCAGTTCCTCCAGTGTGTGCGCCTCGTCGAGCGTGAACACGCCGGCCTGGGTGCGCCGCAAGCTGCTCAGGTGCGCTCCGCAGCCCAAGTCCTGCCCCATCTCATGGGCCACCGAGCGCACGTACCCGCCGGCGCTGATGCTCATCGTGAAGCTGGCCTCTGCGCCTTCAAGCCCGGTGATCTCAAAGGAAGCGATACGGACCTTAGCGGCCTTCAGTTCCACCGGCTTGCCCTCGCGAGCCAGCTTGTAGGCGGGCGTGCCGGCAATCTTCTTGGCGGAGTAAGCCGGCGGCATCTGCTCCATCTCGCCGTGGAAGCGGCTGGCCAGCGGCGCGCACCTGCTCCAGCGTCAGTTGAGGCTCAAATGCCGCGAAGCAATCCGGCCCCGCGGCCTCGCCCTCGGCATCGTAGGTGTCGGTTGCGAATCCAAAGCGGATCGTCCCGGAATAGCTCTTCTCAGCCGAGGAGAAATACTGCGCCAGGCGCGTATATTTGCCCAGCAGCAGCGGCAGAACGCCGGTCGCCATGGGGTCCAGCGTGCCCAGGTGGCCGATGGAGCGTTCGCCGGTAATCTTGCGCAGCGTTCCCACCACATCGTGGCTGGTCATGCCGGCCGGTTTGTCGATAACCAGAAGTCCGTTCACCTAACTACTTTAGTTGAACGGGGCTGGTCCTCACAGGCCGCCCTGGGTCTGCTGCCGCACCAGCGACAGAAACTCCAGCCGCGTCTCCTTCTGCCGGAAGCAGCCCACCATGGCCGACGTCACCGTGGAGGAGTGCTGCTTCTCGATGCCGCGCATCATCATGCACAGGTGGCGCGCCTCGATCACCACGCCCACGCCCTGCGGCTCGATGGCGTCCTGAATGGCGTCGGCAATCTGCCGCGTCAGCCGCTCCTGCACCTGCAGGCGGCGCGCAAACACCTCCACCAGCCGCGGAATCTTGCTCAGCCCAATGACTTTTCCTTTGGGGATGTAGGCCACATGCACCTTGCCGAAGAAGGGCAGCATGTGGTGCTCGCAGAGCGAGAACATCTCGATGTCCTTGACGATCACCATCTCGTCGTAGTCCACGTCGAAGAGCGCGCCGCGCAGAATCTTGGTCGGGTCCTCGTCGTAGCCCTTGGTCAGAAAGGCCATCGACTTCTCCACCCGGGCCGGCGTAGCCAGCAGGCCGTCGCGGCTGGGATCCTCGCCCAGGCGGCTCAGAATCTCGCGATACATCTCCTGGGTGCTGAACTCGCTCAGGCCTTCGTCCATCCCAACGCCTGCGAACGGACTTGCTCACTGCAATCGGCTGCGCCATGGTCTCCATCCTCCCGCCCTGGGGAATAGGGCGTAATTTGCTAGCTTGTCATCCTGAGCGGAGCAAGGCGCGCTTTTTGCGACTTGCGCAGCCGAAGGACCTGCGTTTCTCTCTTCTACGCCGTGGACCTACTCCACGACCGAAACTCACTCGCCGTAACACTCAAAGAAATTGTTCTCTGTCTCTTCCACGCGCACGCACTCCAGTTCACCCGCCGGCAACGCGCCCTTCAACAATCCAAAGACCGTCCTACACAGATTCTCCGTGGTCGGCACCCGATTCGCAAATAACGGGTCCAGATTGAGGTTGGCGTGGTCAAACCGCTCAATCACACGGCCCCGCACTGTCCCGTCCAGCGCCACCATGTCCACCACCATGCCAGTCTCCGCGTCCACCGGGCCCCCCACCAGCACCTCCACCATGTAGTTGTGCCCGTGGCCGTGAGGGTTGTTGCACTTGCCATACGTCGCCCGGTTCTCTTCCGCAGAAAGTGCGTCGCTGTGCAGCCGGTGGCTGGCGCTCAAGGTGTAGCGGCGGCCAAAGTAGGCTGTTCCGGCATTGGCGCTCATAGCTCTCCTCGGTACTCGGCAAAGATCTCCGGCGTCTCGTAGACCCGCACCCGGCTCAGCCGTGCTCCTCCGCCCGCCTCCACTGCGGGTTCCAGCCGCTTCCAAGCTGCAATGGCGATGTTCTCCGTTGTCGGAATCGTCTCAGCAAACTCCGCAACCTCCAGGTTCAGGTGGCGATGGTCGAAGGCCGCCAGCACCTCGCGCTCGATCACGTCCTTCAGCCATTTCAAATCCACCACAAAGCCGGTTACCGGGTCGGTCTCCCCGGCCACCGTGACCTCCAGCGTGTAGTTGTGCCCGTGCCCATTGCGATTCGCGCAACGGCCAAACACCTGCTCGTTCCTCTCCGCCGTCCACGCCGTGTTCCAGTAGTAGTGCGAGGCGGAAAACGTGGCCCGCCGCGTTAAGAAGATCATTCTTGCCCCTCACTTGAAAAGATGCGTCTGCCCGAGTGAAAGTTTCACACGGTGCAGTCCAGATTTCGTCCAATCAAAAATATGGCCCCACCCAGAACATAGGATGAAACGCTGCTTCCTTGAAAACCGCCGCCTTTGCAGGCAGCGGAAGAACTCAGGCGCGTGCCGGGCCGGCACAGGTGGGTTGCGGTTCTAGCCCCGACCTGCCGCCTGCAAAATCAAAAATGGCCTGGCAGGGATGTGTATTCGAGCTTCTTTGCCTTGGCCACAGACTTCTATACCCATCCATTGATCCCCTGGGCATGACTTTCGGGGCTTTCGCTCAAAAAACTCGACTTTTTCTCGTGGTTGCGAGGCCCGTCCCTGTCAACTATTGCAATACCTTACGCCGGATAGCTTCTGCCCTTCCAGCTTACCCGCCTCAGCATCCTGTGCTGGAACCAGCTGCGGTAGAGCAGCACCACAAAAAGCGGCAGCCCCAGCGGCGAAATCGCGCAGTCCACAAATGGAAAATTCGACTTGGCCACCCGCGCATAGAAGCGGAACAGCGTCCGCACCCACAGGAGGGCCAGTACCCAACCCGCGCCAAGCCACTGGAACGAGTGTGCGGCAAAGCGCGCATTCCACAGCACGATGGTCAGCACCGGCAACCCAACCAGCAGCGCAATGTCCAACGCCCGCCACAGCGCCAGCGCCAGTGAGTTGTCAAACAGCAGCGCCAGGTTCTTGGTCCAGCCCTCGATCATCGCGGCGGTCGAGCGGTACATGCGCGTTGAAACCGCATCGTCGGCGTAACGGAAGCGCAGCCCCACCCTGCGCCGCTTGGCCAGCAAAGCCAGTTCCACGTCCTCCAGCACCCGGTCTGCCACGGCGGGATGGCCGCCCAGCCGCCGGTACGCCTCCCGCTCCACCAGCAGAAACTGCCCATTGGCCGCGGCGATGCGCGAGCTCGGGTCAGAGACCTTGGCCGGCGGATAGGCCAGCGCCAGTTCGCAGAAAACCAGCGGCATCAGCGACCGCTGCGCCAGCCCCTTCACAATCTGCCGCGGCGAATAGCTCAACATGCCCGCCTTGTGCTTCACCGCCTCGTGCATCGCCCGGTGCAGGTTCCCCGGCTCGTGCATAGTATCCGCATCGGTAAACAGCAGCCACCTCCCCCGCGCCTTCCGTGCCGCCGTCCAAATGGCATTCGCCTTTCCGGTCCAGCCGTGCTCCAGCTTGTCCGCCATGAGCAGGGTGACGCCGGCAAAGCCCCGGGCAATCTCCTGCGGTGCGATCGGTCGAGTGGTCGTCCACCACGATCAACTCCCAATCCCGGCCCAGTTCGAAGACCTCCTCCGACTGCGTCACCAGCGACTCCAGGCATGCGCCCAGGCAGTCTTCTTCGTTGCGCGCCGGCACAATCACCGTCAGTTCCAGCAACTCCTCCGGCTCCGGCTGGTCGAAGACTGTCCCTCGCCGCACCGGCATCTGCACGGGCTCACCCGGTGCATCGGAAAGCCCCAGCACCGGCTTCCATTTTCCGTTCACACCTTTTCCGTCAGACCCCGGCTTTTCGCTCTCCATGACCACCAGCCCTTTCGCTCCGTATTATAAGTAGGTGCGCTTCCCTCGTTTCCTCATCCTCGCTCTGCTCTTGCCATTGTCCCTCACTCCGGGTTGCGACCGCGGCGCGCATCCTGCCCAAACCGGCCAACTCGCCCCCGACTTCACCGTCTCCGACGGAACCAGCTCCGTCCACCTGGCCAGCTATCGGGGCCAAGTCGTGCTGCTCAACTTCTGGGCCACTTGGTGCACGCCTTGCGTCATCGAAATGCCCTCGCTCCTCGAACTTCACCACGACCAGCCGAATCTGGCTGTGCTGGCCGTCAGCATCGACGAGGACCCGGATGCCTACACCAGCTTCCTGATGAACCGCCATGTCGACCTGATTACTGTTCGCGACCCCGGCCAGAATGCCGCCAAGCTCTACCACACCGAGCAATGGCCGGAAACCTATGTCATCGACCGGAAGGGCGTCATCCGCCGTAAATTCATCGGCGCCCAGAATTGGGCGAGCCCCGAAATCCGCGCTTACCTCAAAGCCCTTTGACCCTGCTGCTTAACGCGGCCTCGAATTCGGTGTATTCTCGCGCAATCAAGGAGGCATTATGCACGCTTCCAGGAGGAATTGGGCGTTGGCCCTGGTGCTCTTTTCCACATTTGCTCTTGCTCAAAGCAGCTCCCTTGGACAAGCGGCTTCTCCCGGCAAGCCAATCGTCACCGGCGTCTGGCGCGGGCAAATGAACGAGCTTCCCGTCATCGTTCTTGTCGTTTCAGATGAGGGCGCCAGTCTGTCGGGCGCCGCACTGTTCTATTTGTGGAAGCGAGACACGGTAAGAGATGCCTTCAAAGCTTCGCCGGGAATCCCTGAGCCACTGCTCAACCCCAGATTCGACGGCAAAACCCTCAAATTCCTGATCAGCCACCGGCGCGCCCATCCTCCCGGATCGCTCTCTGACCCGCCAATCCGCTTCCATCTGACCCTCACCGTGCCGGACAAGGCAGAACTCGTCAACGACAGCGAGAAACAGGGTCCCCCGCTTGTCCTGGTTCGCACCGAATACTGAGCGCGGCGTGGCCAGAGTGGCCGGTCCCAGCTGGGTGGTATCCTCTCCTCATGACCACGGTGGAAATTCTCTTTCGCTACGCCACGCCGCCTACTGAGCCGGTGTCGATTGCCCTGGCCAACACCCGCGATGTCTACGGCATCCGCCAGCTCCGCTTCGACCGCGCCGCACATACCCTGCGCGTGGAGTTCGACGCCACCCGGCTCAATGCGGCCGCGGTGGCCCAACTTGTTCGCCAGACCGGGCTGGAAATCTCCGCTGAGCTGCCGCTGATTCCGCCCCAACCCGCAGCGGAATCGGCGCCCGCATCCTGACAAGTAAACCAGCGGAATTGCACCGCCGGTGAAACCCTGATAATCTGTTTTTGGTCCTGCTTGGGACCAACCGTGTGCGCCCGTAGCTCAGCTGGATAGAGTATTTGGCTACGAACCAAAGGGTCGGGAGTTCGAATCTCTCCGGGCGCACCATTTAAACTATTCAGCTTTTCCGCTTACCCCATCAAACTAGACCGCAAGAGTCAAAATTTCCGGTATTTTTCGCCTTTTTTTGAGCCCCCACCTCAAAGCCGTTTATAGCTCCCGAAATTCGACGCCCGCCTCCCGCAGCATCCTCTGAGCCAGCTCACACTCCACCTTCCAATGCTCTGGCGTGGCACCGCTCACGGTAATCACCCGCGCGATCCCGGCCTGGATCAGCAGCGCAGCACACTGAGGGCATGGACAGAACGTCACATAAGCCGTCGCGCCCATCAGCCGGTGACCGTTGCGCGCGGCTGCCGCAATCGCATTGGCCTCCGCGTGGACAATCAGCTTCAGCTTGATCTCCCGCTGCTTCAGCCTGTCGTCATCGGCAATTCCCCGCGGAAAGCCGTTGAACCCTTCTGACAGTTGCGCGTGGTCTGAATCCGCAATCACGCACCCCACCTTGGTCGAAGGGTCCTTCGACCAGCTACTGACCAGCTTGGCCATTTCAAGAAATTTTCTATCCCAACCGTTCATTGAGCCCTCTCGCCCTTTTTACCATCTGGAGGCAAGATTGTCCCGGCTGAAATCTTGGCCTGCATTTCTCACGGCCAGATCGCCACCCTGGAGCGCCGACCTCCAGGTCGGCTGTACTGGCGGCGTCCTCGCCGCCAGAGCAATTCCTCGTTCCTCCATGCCGTCTGTACACACCGCGACGAAGCAATCTGTGTACGGCGTGGGTCGGGAGACCCACGCTACAGCCGGCCAGGAGGCCAGCGCTACAAATTTGTCGACGCGTCTTTTGAGAAGTGCAGGTAAGCCCCGCTCAGCCAGGCTTCCGGCTCTCTCGATCCAGGGCATTTTCGGAAATTGTGTAGACCGGGATTCTTTTGGCCTCCCACCCGCATGACTCTACGGTTTGAACTCCGCCGCCGTCTCCACTTTTACCGTCGCTTGAAGGGGCAGATTGTCGCTCGATCCGCCTGCCAGCAAGCGGATCTGCTCCTTCTCCACCCGCCAGAGATGCCCCACCGCGTCCCAGTAGGCCAGGTCGCGCGGTTTCAGTTCCAAAGACACATCCTGTTCTGCTCCGGCGTCGATCCTCACCCGCTTGAATCCCTTCAGTTCCAGCCGTGGCCGCTCCACCGCCGAGCCCAGATGCTGCACATAGAGTTGCACCACTTCGTCTCCCGCGCGTTGTCCGGTGTTCTTCACCTTCACCGTCACCTGGACCGAGCCATCAGCCTTCACCTTCGCCGCATCCAGGCTCAGCCGCTCATAGGCAAAGCTGGTGTAGCTGAGTCCGTAACCGAAGGCGTAAAGCGGCTTCTGCGTGCTGTAGAGGTACGTCTCGCCGTGCAGCAGGTTGTAGTCCAGAATGGGCAGCAGTTGCGCGTCGCCCGTGGGCCAGGTCTGCGTCAGCCGCCCCGCCGGCGAGTAGGCGCCAAACAGCACATCGGCCAGCCCGTTTCCCTCTTCCTCGCTGTTGTGCGTGAGATGCACAATGGCCGGCAGATTCTGTTCGCTCCACACAATGGCATAGGGGAAGCTGGCGCGCAAAACTTCAATCGTCCGCGGATTGGCCGCGAAGATCTTCTTCACCAGCGCCTCCTGCTCCAGCACAATGGTCTTGCGGTCCACATCTTCCTTGCCGTTGGAGGGCGTCGGGCACTTGTCCCAACCCGCGTTGCACTCTGGATGATTGCCCACCACCACAATGGCCACATCCGCCGCATGAGCCAGCGCCGCCGCAGCGGCCGGATCGGAGCCGTCGGCAAACGACACCTTCACTCCTTTGCCCGCACCCTCGCGAATTCCCTGCAACGCGCTCACGGTGTAAGGCGGCGTTCCGCTGTACCAATCCAGCAGCACCTGGTCGGCCCAGGGTCCGATCACCGCAATGCTCTTCAATTTGGTCCGGTCCAGCGGAAGCGTGTTGCCTTCGTTCTTCAGCAAAACGATCGACTCATCCGTCGCCAGCCGCGCCAGTTCTTTGCTCGACTCCCGCTCCCAGGGCGGGCGCACGCCATCTTTTTCGCGGCCGATCTGCGCGTAGGGATCGACTCCCGCCGCATCCATCTCGCCCAGCCGCAGATAGAGCCGCAGCAGGTTCTTCAACGAGGCATCCATGTCTGCCTCGGTCAGCAGTCCGTCCTTCAGCGCCTTGCGTAGGTCGTCGGTATACGAATCGAGAAAGTGGTTGATCCCCGCCTTGATCGCCGCTGCCGAGCCATGCTCCTTGTCGGGAAACGCCTTGTGCGACGTAGTCAGCAACCCCAGCGCCCCGCCGTCCGAGCAGATCAGCCCGTCGTTGCCCCACTCCTTGATCATTACGTCTTTAAGCACCGGGTGAATCAGCATCGGCGTGCCGTTCCACGCGTTGTAGGCCGCCATCACCGCCCGCGAACCGCCCTGCTCAAATCCCATGCGAAACGGCACGGAATAGTACTCGCGAAACAGCCGCTCGCCGAAATCGGAAGAAGTGTGCGTGCGCCCGTCCTCGTTCTCGTTGGCCAGGAAGTGCTTCATCAGCGACGCGGCTTGAAAGTGCTTCGCATCGGGACCCTGCAGGCCCTGCGCAAACGCCACCGTTAGCGTGCCCACCAGGAACGGGTCTTCGCCATACGATTCTTCCGTCCGGCCCCAGCGCGGATCGCGGCTCAGGTCGGCATTCGGCGCACGCACCACCACCCCGCCCCGGTCGAAAATGGGGCTCTGGTAGTAGTACCGGGCCTCGTAGCCCTCCAGCGCGGCAATTTTCTTCAGCAGTTCCGGGTCCCAGGTCGCGCCCAGCCCTTTCTCTTGTGGAAAGGTCGTTGTCGGCAGCGCTGGCTTGCCCCGTCCTCCCCAGCCTGCCGGTCCGCCCAGCGCCAGTCCGTGCAGCCCTTCCACCTGGCCGGAGAAGACAAGCCCCAGCCGCGGAAATTTCGGATGGTCCGACATGAGCAAGATCTTTTCTTCCAGCGTCAGCCGCCCCAGCAGATCGGCGATGCGCTGATCGTCGGTCAGCTTGGCGTCGCGAAACGGATAATCCGACTGCGCCCGCAGCCTCTGCGGCAGGCCCGCAATTAAAACAAGCCCCGCCAGGCAACCTGCACAAACGACTAGCCGCCGCCAAAGATTCATCGCCATATCCTCCCGCTTTCAAACAAGGCATGTTACCACATCAGGATATTGACTGGCCTTAGATAAATCGATTGACCATGGCGATCTCATGAAAATCGCGAGTCCCGAATTTCGTCCGAATGCGCTGGCCCGGAAGGCAGCCAGGCTGCCGCTGTGGTACTTTGGAATCAGCGGCCTTGAACGAGCTCGTAGCTCAGTAGGTAGAGCAACGCCCTTTTAAGGCGTGGGTCCTGGGTTCGAATCCCAGCGAGCTCACCACACCCTCCGGCCGCGGCATTTCTCCCGTCGAATCGCCCAGGAAAATTCGCTCCCATGCCATGTGAAGAGGATCTTCATGCAAGCAGCTCAGGTTGCCGCATATTGGGAAGCCAACGCGGAAGCGTGGACCCGCCAGACCCGCGCCGGCTGCGACATCTACCGGGACAAGCTCAACATGCCTGCCTTCCTCTCCATGCTCCCACCGGTGGCTGGCCTCGGCGGTCTCGATCTGGGTTGCGGCGAGGGGTCAAGCACCCGGCTATTCGCAGCCCTCGGCGCCCACATTCAGGCCATCGACATCGCTCGCGCGTTGCTTCGCCAAGCTCAGAACGCCGAGGATGCCAGCCCGGCCGGCATTGTCTACCAGATTGCAGATGCAACCGCCCTACCCTTTCCTGACGCCGCTTTCGACTTCGTCACCGCCTTCATGTCGCTGATGGACATGCCGGACCCAGCTGGAGCATTGAAGGAAGCCCAGCGAGTACTCCGCCCCGGCGGTTTCCTGCAGTTTTCCATTTTGCACCCCTGCTTTGCGCCGCCTCATCGCAGAGTCGTTCGCGATTCCGAAGGCGTCACCCAAGCCATCGAGGTGGGCCGCTACTTCGATACCGCCGCCCCCCGCGTCGAAACCTGGCAGTTTCAAACACTCTCCCCCGAGGAGAAGAAACGGTCGGAACCTTTCCGCATCCCGGTCTTTCATCGCACTCTGAGCGAGTGGGCCACAATGCTCGGCGCTGCCGGGCTGGTCATCGAGCAGATGCAGGAGCCAAGCGCCGATGCGGCTTTGGCCCGATCCGAGCCAATCCTCGCCGACACCAGAGTGGCTCCACTCTTCCTGCATGTTCGCGCAAGAAAGCCGGCCGCCGCAAACTTCTGAGAACTGCGGAATAGCCGGCTCACCTCGCCACGACCAAGGCTGCTTGAAGGTTGTCTCCTCCCGTCTTTTCCGCGGAGGACGCGGAAAGGATGGGGCCCAAGCTGTGTAAATGGCCCCGTCAGCCTCTCGGCCAGAAATGCGTCTCGGAGCAGTCCCGCAGCCTTTGCGCCGCGTCCTCGGGGGTAATGTCGCGTTGCGGCATGCCCAGCATCTCAAAACCCACCATGAATTTGCGCACTGTAGCCGAACGCAGCAGCGGCGGATAGAAGTGCGCGTGGAAGTGCCACTCCGGATGGTCCTGTTTGTCCGTCGGCGTCTGGTGGAATCCCATGGTGTAGGGAAAGCTGGTCTCGAAGAGATTGTCGAAACGAATGGCCACCCGGTTCAACGCGTCGGCCAAGCCGTCTCGCTCGGCGTCGTTCAGCTCCGGCATGGCTCCCAGGTGACGGCGTGAAACCAGCAGGACTTCAAATGGCCAGACGGCCCACCAGGGCACCAGGGCCATGAAGTGCTCATTCTCGAAAACGATACGTTCACTCGCGGCCTGCTCTGCCGCCACATAGTCGCACAGCAGGCAGTGGCCGGTGCGGGTCAGGTGGTCACGCTGGGCCACGGTTTCGGCGGCTGGTTCGTCCGGCACAAAGCCGGTAGACCAGATCTGGCCGTGCGGGTGGGGGTTGCTGGCGCCCATCATGGCCCCCCTATTTTCAAAGATCTGCACGTACTCGATCCAGTCCAGGCCGCCCAGTTCCTGGTACTCCGTGGCCCAGGCATTCACCACCGGGCGAATCTCCTGGCGGGTCATGCGGGCCAGCGTCAGGCTGTGGTCGGGATGGTAACAGAGCACCTTGCACAGTCCGCGGGCCGGCTCGGCCTTGAGCAGCGGAGAAACCGGCGACTCAGAAGCGATTGGGGCGTCCGGCAGGAGCGCGGCGTAATCGTTTACAAATGTGAAGATTCCTTCATACGCCGGGTTCGACGCTCCCCCTGCCCGCTGGTTCCCAGGGCACAGGTAGCACTGCGCATCGTAGGACACTGCGGAGGGCGTCGCCTTCTGCCCCACTTCCCCCTGCCAAGGCCGCTGCGTGCGGTGCGGAGAAACCATTACCCAGGACTGCCGCAACGGATTCCAGCGCCGATGAGGATACTGCCATTTCTTTTCCATGCTTGCTCCCTGAATCCCATTCTAATGCGCTGTTTTGCGCCCTGTTGTGCGCGCCCTCACGCCGGCGTCAACCCCTCCAGAGGCGGCATCGAGGCCAGAAACTGCCGGGCAAAGTCGCCGCTGTATTGCTCCAGCAACCGTTGCACCCGATCCGGGTCCTTGGAGTACACGATCAACCCCGCATGGTGGTGCTTCTTCAATGGCGAACTACCTCCGGCGCGTTGAAGCTCGAAGTATCCGGCTCAGCTGTCTGTGCCAGGCACAAGACACTGCCCGCGTAACCCTCGCGCGAACTGGGAGGGACATAGGTCTCACGGCGCAGGCTGGCAACCTCCAGCCGCGCCCACTCCCGCCAGAGATTCACCCCGGAAGCCACCTCCACCAGATCGGCAATGAACGCTCCGCCAACGCGAGCCGCAATCTCAAGAAAGTGGTAGCGGCCGTCTGCATGAGCACGGATGTACTCGGCATGGGCGACCCCGCGCACCATGCCCAGCGCCGGCGCCAGCCGGGCGTTGAGGGCCGTCAGTTCCAGCCAGTCGAGGCTGCCGCGGTCCACGGTCCGCGTGGTGAACACCCCACCCTCGTGCATCACCTTCATGGGTGGCCGGCCGTACTGGTGAACCATTGAGAAAACCACGCGCCCCTCGCTCACAATCGAGTCCACATGGAAGATCTCTCCCGGCACGAACTGCTCCAGAATAAAGTAGCTCTGCCGATCTCCAAGATCGTCCAAGGCACGCCAAAGCTGTTCCGGCTCTTTAATCTGCTGGATTCCTAGCGGCCGAGGCCTCGGAGCGCGGCTTCAGCAGCCAAGGCGCCGGCACGCGGATCATAAAGGCGCGCAACTCGTCGTAGTTCAGCACCCGGCAAAATTCGGGAACCAGAAAGCCTGCCTCCCGCGCGCCGATGCGCATGGCCAGCTTGTCGCGGTAATACGCCGAGGTTGTCACCCCCATGCCGGGAATCCGCATGTGCTCGCGAATCTGCGCCGCGGTGCCCAGGTCGAACTCATCCAGGGCGACGATCCGGTCATACCGCCGTCCCCTCGCCATCCAGGAAACGGTATTGAGGATCTGCTCGCGATTCAGCCCTGGGGGCATGGTGGTCAGTTCCTCCAGAGCCTCCCGCGGCCAATCGGCATCCCGCAGCTTGTCCAGCGTCAGCAGAGTGGGCTTAACGCCCATCTGCCTGCACTGGCGCAGGAAATCGTGCCCTTTTTCGTAGCTTGCAATACAGAGAAACCGCTCGTTCCCTTCGGCCATCTGCCCCCCGATTCATCCCTGTCCCCGGTGAGGTCGACTTGCATTCGCTTCCAGCCGCTCGGAGAATGGCCGGAACAACCGCACGGCTTCGACGCTACGGTGAGGATAGTTCTACCATAGAAGCTGGAATCAGACTCAGCCGCCCTCCGCCAAGGATCGTAAAAAGATGCTTTCAGCAGACGCAATCGTAGACCTGCACGACCGGCAAACTCACGCCTGGCACCAAGCCCCGGTGTCCCCCGTTATCGCCCCGCCCGCGGGCGCGCATCCCGGCGAGGAAGCGGAAGGTGATTGGCTCGATCGGGTGGCCCGCCAGCATCGCGCCAACTTCGATCTGTGGCACATTGAAGACGAGGCCCGCGCGCCGGGCGCAACCGACGCGGAACTGGCCGCGGTGAAGCGCCGCGTGGACGCCACAAATCAGCGCCGCAACGACCTAGCCGAGGAACTGGACCGCGCGCTGCTGCTGTGGCTTGAAGCGCTGAACCTGCCCAACCCACAAGCCACCCTCCACTCGGAGTCGCCGGGCCTGATCGTCGACCGGCTCTCTATTCTCGCGCTCAAAATCTACCACACCCGCGAAGAGGCCCAGCGCGCCGGTGCGCCGGAAGGCCACGCCGCACGCAATCGCGAGCGGCTTGCCATTCTGGAGCAGCAGCGCGCCGACCTTGCCCTTTGCCTCCACGGACTGTGGCAGGAGACGCTGGCGGGGACCCGCCGCTTCAAGCTCTATCGCCAGTTGAAAATGTACAATGACCCAACCCTCAACCCCCTCATCTATAAGAAACCTCTCAGCTAAAGCACGCAGGTAGCTCCGCCTTCACCACCTGCCCATTGACTCAACACGGGGTTATGCGTATAAAGAGGGCCTGAGCAGCAAAACCCTTGTCAGCGGTCTCCAGACGGAAGTTTTCCGGCGGAGTCGGCTGACGTGGCCGATGCGCTCCCGGCGAAACCATGATGCAAGAGGCCCGAATCGCGGCTGCAAGTCGCAAGAAAACTCCACCACCGGCCAGCCACTCCGCCGGCCATTCTGCCACCGGGGCGGGAGCGGCTTTTCAGCAGTATCAGGCCGCCGTTCAGCTCCTGCAACAAGGCAGGTACGAGCGCGCGCGAGCAGCTTTTGAAAAACTGTCTCCCACAGCACCTCCTGAAATCCACGAGCGCTGCCAAATGTATATCGCGACCTGCCAGCGGCAGCTAGACGAACATCGGCTCACCTTTCCTACCCCGGAAGAGCACTACGACTACGCCGTCTCGCAGTTGAATACCGGCTACTACGAGGAAGCGCGCGAGGAGTTCAACAGCATCCTCGCCGACTACCCCCAGGCAGACTACGCCCTCTATGGCCTGGCCCTGCTGGACTCGATTACCGGACGCGCCCAGGAGTGCCTCCAAAACCTCGCCAAAGCCATCGAGCTCAACCCCAGAAACCGGCTCCAGGCCCGCGCCGACAACGACTTCCAGGGCATGGTCGACGATCCCCGCTTCACCGAATTGCTCTATCCCGAGGTCCCCTAAGGCGCCCAGTGAATTCTGCTCCACCCGCAAGCGACAACCCTGCCCTGGAACCCTCCAGCGGCGCTGGTACTGCCCCGTTGACCCGCTCCATGCGGGTGGTGGCCATTGGAGGCGGTACCGGCCTCTCCACGCTGCTGCGCGGCCTGCGACAGCATGTCACGGCCTCCAACCATCCCGGCGCGCCCCCGGGACTGATTGCCGACCTCGCCGCCGTGGTCACCGTTACCGACGACGGGGGCTCTTCCGGACGCCTGCGCAAGGACTTCAACATGCTGCCTCCCGGCGACCTGCGCAACTGCATGGTCGCACTCAGCGAAGATCAGGACCTGCTGGCCCGCCTCTTCTCCCATCGCTTCCGCGCCGGCGATGGGTTGGAGGGGCACTGCTTCGGCAACCTCTTTGTGGCAGCTCTCACTGAGATCACGGGCGATTTTGGCCAGGCCATCCAACTGGCTTCAAAGATTCTGGCCACACGCGGGCGCATCTACCCGGTGACCACCGCCAACGCCACCCTCATCGCCCGCATGGACGACGGCTCTCTGGTCCGCGGCGAAACCAACATCACCGCCAGTTCGTTGCGCATCGCCGAACTGATGCTCGATCCCCCCGACGCCGCCGCGCTGCCAGAGACGCTGGAGGCCATTGAGCGCGCCGACCTCATCACCGTCGGGCCCGGCTCCCTGTATACCTCGCTGATCACCAATCTCCTCGTCCAGGACATGCCCTCGGCGCTGGTCCAAGCCCGCGGCATCCGGGTTTATATCTGCAACCTAATGACTGAAGCCAATGAGAGCCTGGGCCTCACCGCTTCCCAACACATTGAGAAGATCTACGAGCATGCCGGGGCCCCGGTCTTCGACTACGCGCTGGTCAATACCCAGCCCTTTTCCCAGCAGACGCTAGCTCGCTACGCCGAAGAGGGCGCCTCGGCCATCGTCCCCGACATCGCGCGGATCGAGGCCATGGGCGTGCGCTGCATCGCCGGCAACTTCGCCATTGAAGAAGAGGTGGTCCGCCATGCCGCCAACCGCGTCACCGGAGCCCTGCTGGCTCTGGGGCAGGCAGCCCTCGCCGTGAGGGACTGAATCAATTGCCTTGAGCGGCGGCGCCTTTCAGCCAGACTCCTCTTGCTATTGAGCGAAGCAGCCGGCCAGTCCCAAGGCTACAGCGGTTCCGCAATTGCTGTATCCCGAACCCACCGCTATCAAGTGGCATTTTTCTCAAGAAAATGCCACCTTGCACGATGCAGGAAAGGGCACGTGAATTGTGGAACCGCTCTATTGTGGTATCCCAGAAGTTCGCGGCATAATTCGACGACCCTCAACCCGTGATTCGGATGTCATCCTGAGCGAACCGGGGCCCCAGACGCTTCTCAGTTCCGGGGTCCCCAAAGAGCGGTCTTTGCTCTTTGGGGCGGAGTTCCGGGGTCCACAAAGAGCGGTCTTTGCTCTTTGGGGTGGAGTCTGGGGGTCCCCAAAGAGCGGTCTTTGCTCTTTGGGGTGGAGTTCCGGGGTCCACAAAGAGCGGTCTTTGCTCTTTGGGGTGGAGTCTGGGGGGGTGAGTCGAAGGATCTGCGGCTGCTCTTCGGGATTCATGCCAAGGACTTTGGAGACAGGACGCTAGAAGCGCTTCAAGCCTCGCCGTCGTGCGACCTGGCCTGGTTAAAAGAGGCAACGAGCGCGGGAATAAGGACCATTGCGACAAATGCTAAACCGATCAATACGTCTGCCATGGCGCAATATCCTCCACGGATTGTCCCTTGAATTGCGCAGCTCTTGGTAGATGTCCGGCAGCTGCAATTCGCTTGCGTGGGGCAACCGCTTCTTGAACTTAGGACAAATGCCGGACTGCATGGAATAGTCCCTTTGTTGGAGGAGAGTACCCCATCAGTAATTGCTTTCAGGTTACCAATGCCCGTGGTCAGACCTCGTCCCGCGCCATGCAAACCGCCGGAAATCTAGAGCAATTTTGCTTTTCCATAGACTTCTGTGCCCCATTCCGCGTTTTCCTGCGGAATGGGTGGGAGACCAACAGAATTGCGGTCTGCACATTTCACAAAACGCTCTACAGCGGTTCCACAATTGCTGTACCCCGAACCCGCCGCTATCAAGTGGCATTTTTCTCAAGAAAATGCCACCTTGCTCGATGCTGGAAAGGGTATGTGAATTGTGGAACCGCTCTAAAGGGTCCCGAAGAAAACGCCGTCCGGAAGGCCAGTGCTCCCGCAGCAATCGCAGGACGAGATATATTTTCAGAGTCTATCGGGCGCAGTGGATCGTCGCCTGGGAGGGCAGGAGGAACTCACGCATCCCCGTCGTCGGTGCGGGCCTTCTGGACCGTGGCCAGAATGGCGGGCCCAATGACCATCAGCACAAAAGCGAGACCGATCAGGAAGTCAAACATTTGGAACGCTCCTTCCGAAAATGCCGACTTGCGCACGCCGAGTGACCACAGGATAATACCCCATTTCAAGAGCAAGAGAAAAGACTTTGGTAATGAACCGCGAGGAGATCTCTTCAACGTGCCTTACCACATCGCGGACCCTTGCAGAAAGTTGTGGAAAAGGAGTACTCAACCTGTGCAAGGCCGTTTGCTGAGAAGCAGGGAGTTCCGCATCAGCGGACCCCATGCAGGGTGCGGGCGGCGCGTTCCAGGCATTGGGTCAGCACACCAAGTTGTTGCGTCGCGCGGGCCCTGTCTTTGCCGTCGATGGCCTCGTTGACGCCCGGAATCACAACCGCTGCGTAGCCCGTGAACTCCCCCGGCGCGTAGATGGTGTGCCGGTACCAGGGACGATTGGGCAGGCCTGCCTGGGAAAGCAGCGCGGCCTCTGTCTGCCGCAGCGCGAGATTGAGGCCGGCCACATCGCCCGAGGCAGCGCGCTGCAACGCTTGCGCTTTCTGCGCCGCCCAAGTAAAACGGGCAGCAGCGGCCTCCACCGGACCAAAGTCCAGTCTGCCGAGGCTCGCCTCGCCCGCTTTGCGTTTGGCCGATTCAATATAGGCGGAGATTTCTCGGGCATAGGCCACATAGTCGTAGGGCAGCACGTCGCTGTCGGCCATGCGCACGGCCTCCAGGCCAAAGACTCGCGCCATCTCCTGCAAATAGACAAAGTGGGGATCGGCGTTCTGCGTGTACCAAGCAAAGTTGTCGAAGACCGAGTGGTATACGCCATAGGGGCCTCCCGAACCAATGTCGGTGGAAGGAACGCCCGCATGCTGCAGGAAAGGCGTGAAGTCGGAGCCCGAACCCAGGTCCCCAACGTGCACCTCCTCGCCGGGTTGAGGCGGAGCGTTGGCGCTGCGGCGGTCCTTTTCGCCGGCCTGGTGGATTCTCCACTGCTGGAATACCGTGAAGCCCGCAGGGCTGGGGACAGAGCGAGTCAGTTCGCGCAGAAACAGCTTGAGCGAAGGTACGGCCGCGGCCGAGAAGTCCGGCCCCGAAACGCCCACATCCATATTGAAGTAGGCAACCGCCCGTTCAAGCGCTTTGGCATGATCCTCGACCCACTCGGTCGAGCCCATCAGCCCCTCTTCTTCCGCATCCCAACTGGCAAAGACCAGAGTCCGTTTGGGACGCCATCCCTGTTTAAGCAGGACGCCAACGCCGTGCACAGATTCCAGCATGGCGGCTGTCCCGCTGCAGGGGTCCACGGCGCCAAAGATCCAGGCATCGCGGTGATTGCCCGCCACAACCCATTCGTCGGGATACTCCTCGCCTTTGATCTTCCCGATCACGTCCCAGATAATGCGCCGCTGGTAGTCCTGCCGCGAAACCAGGCGCACCTTCACCCCGGCCGGGCCCAGGCGATAGCGGAAGGTCAAGCCGCCTTGCCAGTCGGGCGGCGCTCCCGGTCCTTTCAGATTCTGCAAAATCGGCGCAGCGTCGCGGTAGCTGATGGGAATGGAGATAATGCGCGGCTGGTTCCCGGATTTTTCGCTGGAAATGCGCGCCGAGTCGGGCAAATCGAGCCGCGAAGCCACACCGGGCGTCTCCGGGTCGCCGGGATACTTGGGAAGATATTGCACCGATCCGAGCTGCACTGCGGTCTCAGGCCGCCAGGGACCCGTAGGATACACGTCTCCCTTGGTGTAGCCGTCATCGGCCGGGTCAGAGTAGAGCAGCACGCCGGCGGCGCCGCGCAATTCGGCGATGTATACCTTCACGCCGCGGAAGTTCGCCCCGTAGCGGCACAGCACGATCTTGCCGTGCAAATCGATGTGCTGTGCCGCAAGATGGTCAAAGTCTTCCAGGCGCCCATAGTTCGCATACACTACTTCCCCGGTCACGTCGCCCGAGCCCGAGGATCCGTTGAAGGGCATCACCACGCGGGGATCGTCCTGGTAGGGGTCGCCGTCGACGTGCTCCTTGGTGGGGCCGCTCATCAACAACTGGCCAGCCGCGTTCCAGGCCTGCACGCGCACAAACTTGGGCCGGTTCATCAGCACCCGATAGGGCACAATCTCAGTGTTGAGACCGGCGGCGCGGAACTTCCCTGCCACATAGCCGGCGGTCTTGCGGTCTTCTGGCGTGGCCGCCAGATGCGGTGAGCGGGTGAGGATCTTCAGGTGCTGGCCCGCCAGCCTGGCGTTGGGAACGGCGAGAAACTTCTCCTCGACCGCAGCCTCTTTTCTGAAGTCCGCATAGCCAAATACAACTTGCGGAGCGGTTTGAGCCGGCAGTGGCGTGGTCAGAATCGCCAGGGACACCCGTGCCACAACCGACAAGAAGCCCAGCGCCTTGCGCACCATCATGAGCGAAGCCTTTTTGAATAGAATCAGGGAGTGGAGCACTCCGGTGACGGTGACGCGCGCGATGCCGGAACTGCCCTGCAATCAGACCACAGCTTACACCCGGGGGACATCCGCAGGCGCGGGAAGGTGTTACCCGCCAAGCCTTACGCCACCGGCTGCGCGCAGTGAGCGCAGCGCCTGGCGGCCAGCGGAATCTCGCTCAGACACTCGGGACAGGGTTTGGTCGTTGGCGCAACCGGTGGCGCGGGCTTCTTCAGCCGGGCCATAAGGTGGTTCAAGGGCAACACGATTGCAAAGTACACCACACTAGCCACAATCAGGAACGAAATCCCTGCATTGAAGAAGTTGCCGATCTTGATGTGCCCGCTGCCGATGTTCAGCACCACACTGCTGAAATCGGGCTTGCCTACCGTGGCCGCGATGAGGGGGTTCAGGACGTCGCTAACCAAAGAAGTGACGATGGCGTTGAAGGCCGCGCCCAGAATCACGGCAACAGCCAGATCGACTACGTTGCCACGCAGAATAAAATCCCGAAATCCCTTGAACATGCTTTCTCCTCTTGTGTTGTCTTTTCGATCTGCCGCGTTATGCCGCACGGGCCATTGCGGCCTCGGCTGTGGGTGTTCTGCCCCATCCTACACGGCGGCAACGAAACACCGGAAGCAGGGAAGACTCTCAAGCGCCCCATGCGGTTACGGGTAAATCCACAGGAACAAAACCAGGGCCAGGATCATCAGCTCGGAGTAAAGCAGAATCAACACGCCGGCGTGGTAGAGGCTCCACCGGCTACGCAGGCAGCGAAACGTATCGGCCATCGCCAGGCAGACAATGGGCAGAATGAGAATCTGCCACGATCCGGCGCGGAACCCGTTCTTGAACGGGTAGCCGGCAACCCACAGGCTGGCCGCCAGCGCGCCCAGAGCCAGAAGCACCCCGCGCGCCAGCGACCGTTGCCGCAGCCTCAAGATGGAAAGGCGGAGAAGCACAATCCCTCTACTCTAGTACCGCCCCTTACAATAGAGAAGGAAGCCGCACCCCACCCAACCCATGGCCGACCAAGAGCAGAAGCAGCCCACAAAACCCGGCCCCAGCGAAGCCGCACCCCGGAAACCAGCCGAGGACCCGCTGGGCAAGGTCTACGACTCCCGGCTGATGCGCCGTCTGGGCCATTATCTGCGCCCCTACTGGTGGCAGGCGAGCCTCTCCGCTCTGGCTGTCTCGTTCAAATCCATCTGCGATGTGACGGGACCTTACCTGGTCATGGTGGCAATTGACCGCTACTTCCCTTACGGCAATGCCGGCAAATCCCCCGTCAGCCTTGCCACGCACCACCTGGGGACCGACAACTGGCTCACCCACCGCCTCAGCGCCAACCCGGCTACCGGCATCACGCAGTTGGCCACGGTTTTTCTCGGGGCGCTGCTCACCGCGTATTTCTTTGAGTTCATCCAGGTCTACATGATGCAGTGGACCGGCCAGAAGGTCATGTTCGACCTGCGCCGCGACATCTTCCGTCACTTGCAGCGCATGCACATCGGCTTCTTTGACACCCACGCCGTGGGCCGCCTGGTCACGCGCCTCACCTCTGACGTGGACGCCATCAACGAGATGTTCACCGCCGGTGTGCTGGCCATCGTGGACGACTTCTTCAACCTGGTATTTATGGCCGCGCTGATGCTCACCATCAACTGGTGGCTGGCTCTGCTGGCCTTCGCGGTGCTGCCGTTGATCTTCATCGTCACCCGCATCTTCCGCGACAGCGTGCGCGAGAGCTACCGCCGCGTGCGCGCCGCCATCGCCCGCATCAACAGCTTTACCCAGGAACACATCTCCGGCATGACCGTGGTGCAACTGTTCAATCGCGAAGAGCGCGCCTACAAGGACTTCGAGGATGTAAACCGGCTGCACATGGTTGCCTTCAAAGACACCATCTTCGCCTACGCTCTCTATTACCCTGCCGTGGAAATTCTCTCCGCCATGGCCATCGCCATGGTCATCTGGCGGGGCGGCTTCGGGGTGCTCTCCGGCACGGTGACCATTGGCGTGCTGGCCATGTTCATCCAGTACTCGCAGCGTTTCTGGCGGCCCATTCAGGATTTGAGCGACAAATACAACATTATCCAGGCGGCCATGGCGGCCTGCGAGCGCATCTTCAAGCTGCTCGACACTCCGCCGGGGATCGTCAACCCGGCCAATCCCCTGCGCGGCGACGGATCGAACCGCATTGAGTTGCGTCACGTCTGGTTCACCTACCAGACGTTGACTGCCGAGCAGCAGCAGGTTATCGAGGCGGCAGGGAGAATGCCAAACTCCGCGGCGCTGGCCGCCCTCCACGGCATCGAGTGGATCCTGAAGGATGTTTCCTTCACCATCGAACCGGGGCAGACAGTGGCCATCGTAGGCCACACCGGCGCCGGCAAGACCACCCTCACCAGCCTGATGATGCGCTTCTACGACGTGACCGCCGGGCAGATTGTGTTGGACGGCGTCGACCTCCGAGACCAGGACCTGACGGAACTCCGCCAGCACTTCGCCGTGGTCTTGCAGGACCCATTCCTCTTCACCGGCACCCTGGCCGGCAATATCCGCATGGGCAACAATGAAATTACCGCCGAGCGTCTGTGCCAGGCAGCCCGCGACGTGAATGTGCTGGACTTCATCGAGAGCCTGCCCAACGGCTTCGACGAGCCGGTACGCGAGCGCGGCAACTCACTCTCCACCGGCCAGAAACAACTCATCAATTTTGCCCGCGCGCTGGCCTACAATCCGAGGATTCTCATCCTCGACGAGGCCACGTCGAGTGTAGACACAGACACCGAACTGCGCATCCGCGGCGCCCTGGACCGCATGGTCGAGGGCCGCACAAGTGTTTTGATTGCTCATCGCCTCTCTACCGTGCAGCGGGCTGACACCATCCTGGTGATGCACAAAGGCCAGTTGCGCGAGATGGGCACCCACCAGGAATTGCTGGCTCAACGCGGGCTCTATTGGAAGCTCTACCAGCTCCAATACAAGGACCAGGAGATTGGGCCATCGGCAGCCAGCCTCGGCCAGCCCCTCACCAGCCCCGCCGACTAGTGGCCTGTTCGCACTACCCCGGTGGGCGCCAGGGAAGTGTGAACAGGCCCTGCCCCAACCTTTCGCGGCCCGGGATTCTCCTTCGGCCCACAAAGATCCGCTCAATCCGCTGGCTCTCCCGATTTGAGCGCTGCTTCTCACTTTGGCGTCTATTCGTTACCAGAGCAGCGGGCGGGAACTGGTACCCTGAAACCGGGGAAGAAACCCCAGGAAGAGCCGGCACTATCATCCGGCGAGCGGAAGAATGGCTGAGTTTGTCATCAAGATGGCCGATGAGCGCGGCCACGTGCAAGAGCAGGTTCACTCGGCAGCCACCGCCGAAGAGCTGAGGGCCCGTTTTACCCACGCCGGATACCACATCTTCTCTATCCGGGCGCGCACCGGCTTTGGCGGCAGTTCAAAACGCAAGGTCAAGCTGGAGCCGTTTCTCATCTTCAACCAGCAGTTTCTGACGCTGGTCAAGGCCGGACTGCCCATTCTGGGCTCGCTGCTGATGCTGGCCAAGATTCAGAAAAACGCCCATTTCGCCGGCCAGTTGGACGACGTCACCAATCGGGTCAAAACCGGCGAGGCCCTTTCATCGGCTTTCGAAGCCCAGGGCGGCTTCCCCGTCATGTACACCACCACCCTGCTGGCCGGGGAGCGCTCCGGCAACCTGCAGGAGGTGCTGGAGCGCTATGTCAGCTTCCAGAAGGTCTCCCTCACGTTCCGCAAGAAGCTGACCGCCTCGCTGATCTATCCCGCGCTGCTGCTGACGCTGGTGATCGGACTGATGATTTTTCTGCTCGCCGTGGTCGTGCCGCAGTTCGCCGTGCTTTACGACCAGATGGGCTCCAAACTGCCGGCCATGACCATGGGGCTGCTGGCTTTCGGCAAGTGGTTGCAGCACAACTTTATCTGGCTGTTCCTGGGGGCACTGGCCGTTGGCGCTGGCTTCTACCGCTTCTCTACTACCGAACGCGGCAAGGACTTCGTCGACGGCTTCCGGATAAGCATGCCCATCTTCGGCAAGATTTGGATCAAGTACCAGGTGGCGCTGTTTGCGCGCACTCTCTCCACGCTGCTTACCGGCGGTTTGCCGCTGATTCCGTCGCTGGAAACAGCGGCGCGTTCCATCTCGTCGCGCCGCATTTCAAAGGCTGTCTTCTCCTCGATTGGAACGGTGCGCGAAGGCAAGAGCCTGGCAGAGTCGCTGACCCAGACGGGCGTCTTCCCGGACCTGGCCGCGGAGATGATTACCGTGGGCGAACAGACCGGCGCACTGCCCCAGATGCTCAACTCGGTCGCCGAGTTTTTCGAAGAGGACGTGGCCACCGCGCTTACCGCCGCGCTGGCGCTCATTGAACCAGCCATTCTCGTGGTGATGGGCGTGGTTGTGGTCTTCATTCTCATCTCGCTCTACCTGCCCATCTTCTCCCTGGGCTCGGCGGGCGGGGGTCAGGGATAATTCATGGCTGACGCTCCAATCCTCACGCTTCCCACCGCGCCGCCGGCCGCGGGTCTCGACGAACGGGCACAAGCCGAAGCCTTGGCGCGCCGCTATCACGCCGAGTTCGTTGACCTGAAGAACTTCAAGATTCAGCACGAACTGCTGCGCACGGTGCCGGTGGAACTGATGTTCCGCTACAACTTCGTGCCCATTGAACAACAACAGGACGCGCTGGTGATTGCGGTCAGCGACCCCTCGCGGCTGATGGTGCTGGACGAGATCGCCGGGCTGCTGGCGCACCGCATTATTGCCCGCGTGGCCACGCTGACGCAGATTACCGACCTGCTGAAAAAGACCGAGCAGTCGCAGCGCGTGCTGGACGAAGCCAGCGAAGGGCTGACTTTCGATGTGCTCACCGGCGACGACTCGTCGGACGAAAACATCTCCATCGAGAAGTTGACCAGCGAAGAGGACATCAGCCCCATCATCCGGCTGGTGGATACAACCATCTTCACCGCGCTGGAGCGCCGGGCCTCGGACATCCACATCGAGACCAACGACGACTCGGTGGTGGTGAAGTACCGCATCGACGGCGTGCTGCAGGCGGCCATGGCGCCCATCGCGCGCGAGCATCACTCCACCATCCTGTCGCGCATCAAGATCATGAGCGAGCTGGACATCGCTGAACGCCGCGTGCCCCAGGACGGCCGCTTCCGCGTGCGCTACAAGAGCCGCCTGATCGACTTTCGCGTCTCCATCATGCCCACCGTGCACGGCGAAAATGCCGTGCTGCGCGTGCTGGACAAGGAATCGATGAGCGAAAAGTTCCATCACCTGACGCTGGACGTGGTGGGCTTTGCCGAAGAAGACTTGAAGCGCTTCCGCCGCTATATCCGCGAGCCTTACGGGATGGTGCTGGTGACCGGGCCGACCGGCTCGGGCAAAACGACGACACTGTACGCCGCGCTCAACGAGATCAAGAGCGACGAAGACAAGATCATCACCATCGAGGACCCGGTGGAGTACCAGATCCGGGGCATCACGCAGATTCCTGTCAATGAGAAAAAGGGTCTTACGTTCGCAAGAGGACTGAGGTCCATTCTGCGCCACGATCCAGACAAGATTCTGGTAGGCGAGATTCGCGACACGGAGACGGCGCAGATCGCCATCAACTCCGCGCTGACCGGGCACCTGGTGTTCACCACTGTCCACGCCAACAACGTGGTGGACGTGCTGGGCCGCTTCATCAACATGGGCGTAGAGGCCTACAACTTTGTCTCCGCGCTCAACTGCATTCTGGCGCAGCGCCTGGTGCGCACCAACTGCGACTACTGCTCGCGTCTGGTGTACTACAAGGACGACGTTCTGCGCTCCTGCGGCATGGACCCCGCCGAGTGGCGCGACTTCGGCTTCCGCGAGGGCGCCGGCTGCATGGAGTGCGGCGGCACCGGTTACCGCGGCCGGACAGCGATTCACGAACTGCTCGACCTCACCGACCCCATTCGCGAACTGATTCTGGAAAAGAAACCCACCTCCGAGGTGCGCAAGCTGGCCCAGAAAGAGGGCATGAGCTTCTTGCGCGAATCGGCCCTGGAGCGCGTCCGGCGCGGCCTGACCACGCTCAAGGAGATCAACAAGGTCACGTTTATCGAGGCATCCCGCTAGTGAATTCGATCCTGAGCAATGTGAAAATCTCGACTACCACGGGAGTGCGACCTCCGGCTGCGGTGGAAATTGCCCCGCACGGAGTCCTGGCCGCGGCCCTGCCCGCGCCGGGCCAGCCCCCCGTCTATGCTTACGAGGCCATTCCCGCCGGAGCGTTGGTTCCCGGCATCGGCGAGCCCAATCTGCGCGCCCCGGAAGCTATTGCCAACGCCATCCGCTCGGTTCTCGGCCAGGTCTCTCCGCGCGCCCGCGCCGTCACGCTTCTGGTGCCCGACACAGCGGTGAGGGTCTTTGTACTGGATTTCGACACCCTGCCCTCCAAGGCGGCGGAGGCCGTTCCCGTGATGCGCTTCAGGCTACGCAAGATGGTTCCTTTCGACGTGGAGCACGCCGGGCTGAGCTACCAGATTCTGAGCGAAAGCAAGACCGAGTGCAAAGTGCTTGCGGCGCTGATTCCCGCCGCCATCCTCAGTGAATACGAAGCGGCTGTGCAGAGCGCGGGCTACGAACCGGGGGCTGTGATGCCCACCACCCTGGCCGCCCTGGCAGGCATCGACTCAATGGAAGCCGTACTGACGGCCAATATGAGCGGGTTGGCCATGACGACCGCCATCACCAATGGCAACGATCTGCTGCTCTATCGCACGCTCGACCTGCCCGAGGACCCCGGCCTGCGCCTGGAGGAGGTGCAGCGCGGCATCGCCGTGGCCGCAGCCTATTATGAGGACAAGCTCCAGGCCCATCCCAACCGCCTGCTCTATTGCGGCGACGGCGGAGCGGAGCGAATTTGCCCGCTGGATCGACAACCAGGATCTGGCCGTCGCCGAGCTGACGCCCCGCCCTGAGACCGGAGCCGTCACTTCGTTGGGCAGCGTGAGCATTGCCGGCGTGACCGGCGCGCTGGCGGAGGCAAAATAATCCCATGAGAGTCACTCTCAATCTCGCGACCCGCCCCTTTGCCGACCTGGGACCGGCCATCAAGCGCCTGCGCATGGCCATGGGCATACTGGCTTTGCTCTCCATCTGCCTGGGCCTTGGCCTTCGCGCCTTCCACCAGCAAGCGCAAGAGGCGCGCGCACGGGAGCACTCGCTGGACGCTCAAATCGCCGCCATGAACCAGGAGCACCAGGGCTACCAGGACCTGATGCACCAGCCGGTCAATGCCGATGTGCTGGCCAAGGCCGCCACACTCAATCAACTCTTCGACGAAAAGACCTTCTCCTGGACGCTGGCCATGGAAGACCTTGAAACCGTGCTGCCCGGCGGCGTGCAGGTCTCAACGCTGGAGCCGGTTCGCGGCAAGGATGGCGTCATTACCCTGCACCTGCGCGTCATCGGCCCCAGAGACAAGGCCGTGGAACTGGTGCAGAACCTGGAGCACTCCAAGCGATTCCTGCAGCCCCGCATCGTGGGCGAGAATGCGGAGAGCACTGGAGGCCCAGGCGAACGGCTGGAGCCGGTGAGCGCATCGAACCGCGTCAACTTCGATCTGCTGGCCAACTACAACCCGGCAACACCAGAGGAAGCAAAAGCAGCCGCAAAATCCGAGAAGTCTTCTGCAGGGAAGGCTGAGAAATCTCCTGCGGGAAAAGCTGAGATGCCCTTGAAACAGCCTGCTACGGTCCACCCGTTCCCCTTCCATGCCGCTCCGGCGCAGGAGCCAGGCCGCGCACCTTACACCGGTACATCCCGGCCGCCGTATGCCACCGGCCCCAATCCCCATGCAGGAGGCCCGCAATGAGCAGCCACCCGACTACCACGTTGCGTGAGCGCCTGGCCTCCCCGCTGACCTGGCACGCGGCTGCCTTCGCAGCGCTGCTGCTGCTGACCATTACGCTGGCCGTCCGCTTCGGCATGGACTGGGCCGCGATCGACGGCCATTCCACCGACGCGCTGGCCGTCAAGCAAGTTCAACTGAAGGCGCTGGACCTGGAGACCGCGCCGCTGCGCGGCCTGGACGGGCGGGTGGAGAACTCCCGCAGCCAGATCAAGGCCTTCTATACCAAGCGCATTCCGCCCAGCTACTCGGCCATCGCCACGCGCATCGGCGAGCTCCAGGTGAAGGCAGGCGTCCGGCTCTCCAGGGTGCAGTACACCCAGGGTCCCGCCGGCTCCGACCTGACGGAAATCTCGATGGATGCCGTGATCAGCGGCGAATATCCGCAGATCATGCGTCTGGTGAACGCACTGGAGCGGGACCAGACCTTCTTTGTCATCCGGGGCATGCAACTGACCGGTCAGCAGGGCGGGCTGGTGAACCTGCGGCTGCGGGTCTCCACCTGGCTGCGCCCGGCCGACGCAGCGGCCAGCGGCCTGCCATCGACGCCCGAACCGGAGAAGGCAGCTTCCTCTCCCGCGGCGAAGGAGGGCGAGTAGCCATGGCAATTCGTGTGGGAGCGGAAAACAAGCGCCAAGTGTACATCGTAATAGCCCTGTTTGCCTTCATCGCGGTGTTTGGCGGATGGCAGTTGTACAAGGCTTTCGCAGGCCCGCCGTCTGCTGCCCCCCCGGCGGCAAGGCCCCAACCTGTGGCAGCCCAGCGGCCGCCGGCAGGCCATGCGGCGGTGGCTTCCTCCACCGCAGCCGCCGGGCCTGAAGCCCAGAAGCTGACCAATATCGGCATGGACCCCGCTCTGCATCTGGCCAAGCTTGCGCAGACCGAGGATGTGGAGTACCGCGGCACGGGAAGAAACATCTTCTCCGCCTCGTCGGAGCCTGCGGTGCGAATTGAAACTCCGGCCAAGAGCGCCCGCGAAAATCATGCGGCCGCCGCCGCCGCGCAAGGCCCAGCTCCGTATGTGGCGCCCAGGCCGCCGGCCATCGATCTCAAGTACTTTGGCTACGCCCAGGCCAAAGATAAATCCATCCGCGCATTCTTCGTCCACGGAGAAGACATCTTCCTGGCCAAGACGGGGGATATTGTCGATCACCGTTACAAGGTAGGCGCCATCCTTCCGGGCAGCGCCCAGGTCACCGATTTGAGCTACAACAACACCCAATCGCTGCCCCTGCAAGCGAACTGAAACGGCGGAATCTTGATCCATCGCAGTCCAAGCCCGCGCCACGCAAAGCCCTCTGAAGAGGGCTACTTGCTGCTGGGCGTCATCTTTCTGCTGGCAATTCTGCTCATCACTCTCTCTGTTGCCCTGCCAAAAATCTCGCGAGAGATCCAGCGCGACCGCGAGGTCGAGACCATGCATCGCGGCAAGCAATACATCCGCGCCATCAAGATGTACTACAAGAAATTCGGCGCGTATCCGCCCAACGCCGACGCGCTTGACCAAGGCCACCAATGGAATCCGCTTCCTGCGCAAAAAATACGTAGACCCCACCACCGGCAAGGACGAGTGGAAGCCGATCCACATGGGGCAGAACAAGGCTCCCACGGCGATGGGCTTCTTCGGCCAGCCGCTCGCGGGCTCCACGCTGGCAGGCATTGGACCCGGCGGCGCAAACGGAGTTGCCGGCGCCTCAACCCTAGGCAGCAGCTTCGGCGCCTCCAGCGGCAGCAGTTCGGCATTTGGCTCCAGCAGCAGCTCCATGTTCGGCGCCAGCGGCTCCAGCGGCGCCACGGGCGGTCAGGCCACCAGTACGGATGCGGGCGCTTCATCGGGCACTGGCTCCACTGCTGGGTTGAGCGAGCAGACTGGCCAGACCTTCGGCGGAGCGGGCATTATTGGCTTCTCACCGAACAGCCCCAAGCAGTCGATTCTGGTTTACAAGAAAAAGAATCACTACAACGAGTGGGAGTTTGTCTACGACCCCATTGCCGACCAGATGATGGTGGGCGGCAGTTCCGGCCCCGGCGGGCAATCGGCAGCCAGTATATCCAACGGGATCGGGCCTAACAGCGGCTCCTCGGGCACATTCGGCGGAAACAATCCTGGAGGCAACGCCCCCACCGCCACGCCTCCATCCACCACGCCCACGCAGTAGTCTGGACTGCGGAAAACCCTCTCCAAGCCTGCGATCTGCAACACAAAAGGCCCGTTCCCTTGAAGGGACGGGCCTTTTGTGTGAGTCAACCGGGCGAAATGCCAGCCAGAATCCCGGCCTTTTATACGGCTGAAAGACGAGCCGCAGCCGCAGGTGCTCTTCACCTGGGGATTGTCGAACTTGAAGCCCGCCGCTTCCAGCGTCTCCACGTAATCCACGGTGCAGCCGTTCAGGTACATCAGCGAGGTCGCGTCCACAAATACCTTCAGGTCTTCGAAGGTGAAAGACCTTATCCATCATGCCGGCCTGGTTCTCAAAGGCCATGGAGTACTGGAAGCCGGAACAGCCGCCGCCTACCACGCCGATGCGCAGTCCCGCGGGGAGGGGGTCCTGGGTGGCCATGATCTCGCGCACCTTGGCAATGGCCTGGGGGGTCAGGTATGAGGGGTGCCTTCTTGACAGCTTCCTGTGTGGGTGCCGCAGTTGCAGTGGCCATGGTTTCTCCCGTTGATTGAAATGCGTGCCCTGAATCTTAAATGTACCGGTACGCGGGGGCCGATTCAAGGCCCTTGCGCGGTTTCCGAGTGTTTGATGCAGCCGGAGGGCGCAAAGTCGCAATCGGAAGTACCGCAATGCGCCACCATCGGGCCCCTGCGCGGCCCGCACGATCCCATGAACACTCTGCCTGGGATTCACAGGGCTTGCGCTGCAAAAAATATTTCCTGTGACTGTGGTCACGACAAGGGTATGCATTCGGCGCTATGATGATCAACCGGACGGCCCCTCTACTCACGAGACCGCGTTTCCTGCAACGGACCCGCCGGTATCTGGGACCAAGAATCTTCATGGAGGTGGGGTATGACAATTGTACCGGTAATGTGGGCAGTCTGGGGAGCACTGGTGGTTATCACTGCCGCCATCTACATCTATCGCTCCAGGCTGACGCGCGACGAAGACGACCAGATCTATCTGGACGACGCCTTCTCGCATGAAAAGGCCGCCCAGGCGGAGATCACGGCCAAGGTTGCCAAGGTCGAGCCCTTTCTGCGCGGCGCCATCTGGCTGGTCGGTGTGGCGACGGTCTTTGTAATCGGATATTACATCTGGGACATTTTCACTCAATTCAAATAGACCGCGTTTTTTTGCTTTACATCCTTCGCCCGGCAGCGCCCCTTGGGGTTCGCCGGGCGAAGCGCATTCTTGCCTCCCGCTACTCCACTTCCTGCTTGGCGCGATAGCCTTCCCGGGCAATGATGTCGTATTTCAGCGGCTTGTGCTTTTCGTCCTGGATGTGCAGCGGCTGCCCCTCGTCATCCACCAGTTCAACCCGCAACTTGCGATAGGTGCCGTCCTGCTTGGCGTTGGTGGGATGGTAAACCAACTGGTATTTTGAGCGGATGGTCTGGTTGATGGTGGTGAAGATTTCCGGCATCTCTCCCGCAAACCGCGGAGCAAACCACATTCCGCCGGTGAGACTGGCAAAAGTCTTCATCTCGTTGTCGGCCTGCAGGTAGTCCATTTCGCGCATCTGGCCGCCCATACCGCCGCGGCCTTCGGTCATCACCCGCATGGCGCCGCCGGTTGAAACGGTGAAGATGGTCACGTCCGGCGTGGCCTTCACCTTTTGCAGAATCTTGTCGAGGGTGATCTTGGAGAAAGTGTCTCGCCCCGAAGCGATGAGAACGATATACTTGCGCCCTTCGATGCGGCTCAGACGATCCAGCGACTCGTACAGCGCGTCAAACACGTTTGTCTCGCTGAATCCCGGAATGCGCAGGGAGTTGATGGCTTCGTAAAGCTGGCGCTTGTCCTGTGTGAAGTCGGTCACCATCTGGGTGCGCATGTCGAAGGTCATCATCGCCACGTAATCCTGCGGCCGCAGTTGCTGGGCAAAGGCCCAGGCGGCATTGCGCATGTCGTAGATGAAGCTGTAGCGGTTGGCGGCAAACTCGCACAGCAACAGGGCGGTGATGGGCGCCTCAACCCGCTTGAAGCCGGCGATCTTCTGCAACTCGCCATCTTCATACACGCGGAAGTTGCCAGGCTTGAGACCAGGGACAAAGGTGTGCGTCTTTTCCAGCAGCACGCCCACGTCCACCGTGACCTCGGGAACCTCAATGCGCAGGGAGTAGGCGGGCATTCCCTCGGGGGCCTTGATTCTGGGCGCGGCCAGTGCGGGGGGCGGCGTGTCGTCTGGCTTGTCTTTCTTCCTGGGCAACGCGATCACTCCGCTGTCAGCCCCCGGACCGCCGGCGTCTGGCGCGGCCTGGTCCGGCTGCTGCGGTTGCTGCGGCGGCGCGGCGTTCTGCGCCCGGCTCAGCGGGCCAACAGCCAAAGCCAGAAACGCCAAAAACAGCATTGCGGGCAACATGCGGACAGATGAGAAATTGCTTCGACGCGAATTGGACATGACGACCTCTTTGCTCAACAGCATACGGGATTTGGCAGTGCGAGAGACATCTTGCGAAGCCCATGCCGATTTTGCCGGGCTCACTCGCGGGGTGAGGCCCGAACCAATCGGTCCATTGAGCCTTTCCTCGGTCTCTACAGCCATCCCGGCCATCGATCCTCGATCTGCTCCTGGGTATTAGCCACATCAGTTGTACTCTTATAGACGTGAAAACCCGCCTGAAGGAAATCTGCTTCCGCTCCACTGCTCTCTCTGCCTCGCTGGGCTTTGCCTTTCTGCTGGCCCCGGCCCTGCTGCTGGCGCAGAACGCCTCCGAAGTGGCCGCACCGCCCCCCTCCAGCGGCGGGATATTCCCGCTCAGCGAGCTGCGGGCCGGAATGAAGGCCACGGCATGGACAGTCTTCAAGGGCAGCAAGCCGGAGTCCATGGACGTGGAAATCCTGGGCGTGCTGCGCGGGGCGCGCGGCCCCGGCCATGACATGATTCTGGCCCAACTCCACGGCGCCAAGCCCGAATACACCGGTGTCGTGGCCGGCATGAGCGGCAGCCCGGTGTATATCGGTCAGCGTCTGCTGGGCTCTCTCTCCTACCGCATAGGGCAGTTCAGCAAGGACCCCATCGCCGGTATCACGCCTATCGCGCAGATGCTTGAAGTCCGGGACCTGCCGGTGGAAACGAGAGAACAGGGAACAGAGACCAAGGGAATCGGAACTCGGGACTCACGACTTGAGGCTCGGGCCCAGGAGGCAGACAACTTCCAGGCTATGGAGACACCGCTGGTGATGAGCGGATTCTCTCCTGAGGCCATTCGCCTTTGGCAGCAACAGATGGCCGGAACCGGCCTGGAGATGGTGACCGCCGGAGGCGTGAGCGGCTCGGCCGGCCTGGCCGCAGGAGCCGCCGCTGACCCCTCTGCGACCGCTGCGGCTGCGGTGATTCCCGGATCGGCCGTCAGCGCCCAACTGGTGCGTGGCGACCTGGAGATCGCCGCCACCTGCACGGTGACCTACGTTGACGCCACGCAACTGCTGGCCTGCGGCCACCCCATTCTGCAGGCCGGTCCCATCTCGCTGCCCATGACCGCAACCGAGGTGGTGGCCACCCTTGCCTCGCCGCTGAACGCCTTCAAGATCGTCAACACCGGGGCCACCATCGGGGCCTTTACCGAGGACCGCGATTCGGCCATTCGCGGCGTGCTCGGCGCCCGCGCGCGGATGATCCCGCTGCACATTGCTGTCGAAGGGCCGGACGAAAAGAAGGACCTCCACATCGAAGTGCTCGACCTGCCTTCGCTCACCACCTCGGCGGTACTCGTCTCTTTGTACCAGTCGCTCCTGCAAACCAATGAGAGTACTGCCGAAACCAGCTACCACCTGACCGGAGCCATCGAAATGGAAGGATACCCGCCATCGCCCCTCGACCTGTGGGCGCCAGCAGGCGATCAAATGCCACCCGCCATGATGGCCGCCCTGTTGACCGGCGAACGCTTTGCGCGAATTTACTCGAATGGCTCACGTCTGGGCGCGGTGCGCCGCATCGACATCCAGGTTGACGTCATCCCCCGGCGCGTGCAGGTTGAGTTGGAATCCGTGCGCCTGGTTTCAAACAGCGTAGTCCGCGCGGGCGACACCGTTGAAGTGGAGGCTACCCTTCGCCCCTGGCGTCAAGCGCCGCGCAATCTGCGTATTCCCGTCAAGCTTCCCGCGCGCCTGAACCCAGGCAACTTGCGCCTGCTCGTCTCGGATGCCGGTACGTTGGACCGAGCGATGGACCAACCCCTGCCCCCAAGCCACCCCATCGACATCGACGCCGTTTTGGCTCAAGTCCGCCGCCAGCACCCCGCCGACCGCATCTACGTGAGCCTGCTGGTGCCGGAGACACAGGCTGACATGGCGGGCCAAACGCTTACCAGTCTTCCACTTTCAGTGGCCAATGCGCTTGAACCGCTGCGCAACGCCCAGGACGTGAGCCTCAACGGAGAATCTGCTGAACTGGCTACCGAGGCCCCCGCCGGAGGGGTGCTGAGCGGATTCCATGTACTCAACCTCCACGTAGAGGCGGGCGGCGGTTTAAACTAGTGTAGGAGAGACAGGATTGACCAGCTAGGAGCACAGAGCTTTTTGAGGCTGCCCCCATGCCTGGACTCTCCCGGTGAGGATTCCGGAGCAATCATGACACAATTTCAAGGACTTGCAGCCCATGCCGCGGGAGCCGAGTTGTTGCCTTTCCGCTATGACCCAGGAGAGTTGGGTGCGCAAGAGGTAGAAATCGCCATCTCTCATTGCGGCATCTGCCATAGCGACATTCATCTCATCTCGAACGACTGGGGCATCAGCCAGTACCCGTTCATTCCCGGCCACGAAATCATTGGCACGGTTGAGGCGGTCGGTGCAGAGGTGCTTTCGCTTCAGGTGGGCCAGCGCGTCGGCCTGGGATGGCAATCGAACTCCTGCGGCACCTGCGAGTGGTGCACCCGCGGCATGGAAAACCTGTGCCCCGCATCGGAAGGCACGTGCGTCCATCGCCACGGCGGCTATGCCAACCACGTGCGCGCCAATCACCGCTTTGTGATTCCCATTCCCGAGGCGCTTGACAGCGAGCAGACCGCTCCCCTGTTGTGCGGCGGCATCACGGTCTACAACCCGCTGCGCACCCATGGCATCAACCCTTCTTCACGGGTGGGCATTGTGGGCATCGGCGGGCTGGGGCACATCGCCATCCAGTTCGCCCATGTTTTCGGCGCAGAAGTCACGGCTTTCTCCACTTCGGCCGCCAAAGAAGAAGAGGCACGCGCCCTGGGCGCGCAGCACTTCGTCAACACACGCGAGTCCAAGGCGCTGAAGGAAGTGGCCGGCTCTTTCGATTTCATTCTCAGCACCGTCAACGCCGACCAGGATTGGGGAGTCTTTATCCAGGCTCTGCGGCCCACCGGCACGCTGTGCCTTGTCGGGGTTCCGCCCTCGCCGGTTACGGTGCAGGCCTTTCCGTTGATCTCCGGCCTGCGCTCGGTCACTGGCAACCCCACCGGCAGCCCGTACCGGCTGAAGGAGATGCTGGACGTGGCAGCCCGCCACGGCGTCAAGGCGCAAATCGAGTCCTTCCCCATGGCCAAGGCCAACGACGCGATCGAGAAAGTCAAGAAAAACAAGGTTCGCTACCGGGCCGTGCTGGCCAACTAACTGTTTCGAGGGCGCCCAGCCAATCGGGCGCCCTTCGAATTTTCGCGAGTAACTCTCATGACCAACGTCCGCATCGACAAGTGGCTGTGGGCCGCGCGCTTTTTCAAGACGCGTGCGCTGGCCTCCAAGGCCTGCGACCTGGGCCGGATTCACTCCAACAGCGTGCAGGCCAAGCCGGCCCGCGAGGTGCGCCTGGGAGACATGCTGCAAATCAAGAACGAGGGCGGCGAATTTCAGGTCGAGGTCATGCTCCTGAGCGAGATGCGCGGTCCGGCGGCGGTAGCCCAAACTCTCTATCGCGAGACCGAGGCCAGCAAAGAGGCGCGCCTCAAGGCCGCCGCAGAACGCAAGGCGATGCAGGAGTTCGCCCCGCTGCCCGAACACCGGCCATCGAAGCGTGACCGGCGGCGGATCATCCAGTTTCGCGGCGGGGCATAACCGCAGAGCGTGGTCAGTTTCTTTCCAGATACAAGCGAATTGAACTCTTTGCTTTCCCGTCCTTGCGGCAAAAGACCGAGACGACGCAAGGATGGAGAACGGCGCATTTTGGGCGCGTCAGGGCTGGAGCCGTCTCTGTGCCCGTTGGGCGGCTACTCCCAGTGCCCGCTCAGCGAGAAGCTGGCGGCGCCCAGCAAACAAGCGCCGATCAGCCGGACCGCGCCAACTCTAGTAAACTCAACGGCAGAATGCTTGTTCCCGCACTCACCACTCGCCGCTTCCCGTCCCTGCCCAGTCTCGCCGCGCTCACTCTGCTGCTGCTGCCTGTTGGCGCCTCGGCCCAAGGCACCCACCTGTGGACCCAGTCGCGGCTGGAGGAGTTTGAAAAAGGTACGCCGCAAGGAGTGGCGCTGGCCAGCGACGGCCATTTGCGCGAGGGGCCGGCCATGAGCCAGATCCTCACCACGCCTTCCACCTATGTTTGGTCGGTAGCCGCGAGAAAGGACGGCGCGGCCTATGTGGGAACCGCCTCGCCGGCTGCAGTGCTGCGCATTACACCAGACGGCAAGGCGTTCACGCTCTTCGAGACCAGGGACCTGAGCGTACAGGTCGTCCGGCTAGGGCCGGATGGCGCGCTCTACGCCGCCACGCTGCCCAGCGGCAAGGTCTACCGGCTCGACCCCAACGCCGCCGCCAAGCAGGACGACAGCAGCGCCACCGTAGTCTTCGATCTTCCCAGACTCGACAGCGGCACAGCGGCGAAAGCGGCTGCCGGCAAATCCGAGGCCAAGGCGCACTACATCTGGGATTTGACCTTCGACGGCGCCGGGCGGCTCTACATCGCCACGGGAGGGCCGGGAGTTGTCTATCGCGTCGATCCCGCCAAGCCGGGCGACAAGCCGGAGGCATTTTTCACAAGCGACGAGCAGCACATCCGGTGCTTGACTTGGGACGCGAAGGGCGCCCTGATCGCTGGCTCCGATGGCTCGGGACTGGTCTACCGCATCAATTCCGATGGCAAGGGTTACGTGCTCTTCGAGGCGCCGCGCCGCGAGATTACCGCAGTCGCCGTAGACGCCAAGGGTACCATCTACGCCAGCAGCGTGGGCGACAAGAGCCACAATCCGCTGCCGCCGCTGCCGGTGCAGGGAGTGGGCATGGCGACCATCACCATCGTTCAGCCCGGATCACTGCAAGCGGCCAACGCCAGCGCCTCCGTGCCCGAGGGAAGCGAGATTTTCGCTCTGACCGAGGGGCAGGCGCCGCGCAAAATCTGGGCTGGGAAGGACGAAATCGTCTACGCACTGGCCGCGCGGACTGACGGCCTGCTGGCGCTCACTGGCAATCGCGGACGCGTCTTCAGAATCATGAGCGACGGCAGCTATGCCGACATCGCTCACCTGGAAGCGCAACAGGGACTTAGCCTGGCAGCAAACCCCGGCGATGGGGTGCTGATCGGCACAGGCAACACCGGTAAACTCTACCGCCTGGGCGCGACGGCCGAAAAGCACGAATACGCCAGCGACGTGCTGGACGCCGGCGCGCTGGCCCGCTTTGGCCGCGTCGAAGTCGAGCCCGGCTCGGCAAGCTACGAAATCTTCACACGCACCGGCAACGTGGAGCAGCCAGTACGCGGCTGGAGTGATTGGCAACCGCTGAAAGACGACGTCGTTGCCTCGCCGGCAGGGCGCTTTGCGCAGTGGAAGGCCGTGCTGCACGCGGGTGGCATCCTGGGCAGCGTGGGCGTGAACTACCTGCCGGTGAATGCCACGCCGGTGGTCGATGAAGTGGTGGTGGTTCCCGGCGCGCGCATCAGTGCGCAGAACCAGCAAGCCGGTCAGCAGCAGATGGTCACAATTGCCTTCCCGTCGTCGAACCAGAATCCCGGCATGAGTTTCGACGGCAGCAACGGTCCATTGCAGGCCGCAAAAGACCGCACGGCGATCACTTGCCGCTGGGCGGCGCACGACGACAACGGCGACGAACTGACGTATTCGCTCTATCTGCGCGGAGACGGCGAAACCGTGTGGCGGTTGCTCAAGAAGGACATCACAGAGAAGGTCTACAGCTTTGACGCAGCGCTGATTCCCGACGGGGGATATCAGATCAAGGTGGTCGCCTCCGACGCGCCCTCGCACACGCCAGCCGATGCACTCACCGGCGTCAAAGAGAGTGAGCGCTTCGAGGTGGATACCACGCCGCCGGTGATTACGAATCTCAAAGCTGCCGGGGAGCAGGTGGATTGCGAAGGCTCGCACTGCCCCAAGGCGATGCGCGTAACCTTCGATGCCGAAGACAGCTTTTCGCCCATCGCTCACGCCGAATACTCGCTGGACGCGGGACCGTGGCAGTTCGTCGAGCCGGTGGGCGGGCTTTCGGACTCCAAGAGAGAGCACTACGAGTTGCACATCTCGCTGGACGTTCTCTCGGGCAAGATCAGCGAACATCTGATCGCCGTGCGCGTCTACGACCGGCACGAGAATGTGGGCGTGGCCAAGACGGTGATTGCCGCGGGGGAAAAGTAAGGCCAGGAGAAATGGGTCAGAAGCCGTGAAAGGACGTGGTCATGAGTTTCGAAATCCCCACGCTCACACCGAATGGAGCAACGCTGGCTGCGGCAATTTTGAGTGCTGTCATCTCAGCAGTGGTATCGGGATTAATCGCCCGATACATGATTAGGCACAGTGCAAATTATGGGGAGCAGATCAAGAGCATTCATGAAACCCTCGCCTCACTAGCGCGAACTCAAGAAGAGCTGCGAAGACAACAAGCCACCGCAACTGCCGACGAAAAAGAGCGCGAAGAGGCCGAAGAAATGAGGGCCGAGGCCGCTCGATGGAAACCAACCGTCACGCTTTCTTCAAGAGTTGATGGAAACCAACAGGTGAACAAGCTCATCATCCAATCGCCTCAATCATTTTGGCTTCAAGAGGTGAGCTTGATTTCATCGACGGGTGCGAAAATCTTCGATTACCCGATGAATAAGCCGATCACGAGTTCAGTGGGTTTCGGGATACCGATAAGTCAAGAATCATTGAACCTAATCGCGAATTCCAGTCAGTCATTTTTCAAACATGGGGCCTTCGAAGGGCGTTTACGATACAAGGTGCAACGCGAAGGAAATGCTGCCGCAGAATACACGGGCGAACTCCCATTCCACGCACAGCAAGTTTCCGTCGGCAATGCCTGCTTCTATCAATTGAAAGGCTGAACGTAACTAGGTTATCCCCATGCGATTCGAACTTTTTTTGGCGGCACGGTACCTGAAAGCCAAACGGCGGCAAGCCGTGGTGGGCGTGGTCACCACCATCTCGATTGCCGGAGTGGCCGCAGGCGTAGCCGCGCTGATTATCGCGCTGGCCATCACCAATGGCATGAGGCGCGACCTGCAAGACCGCCTGCTGGGCGCCTCGGCGCATGTGGATCTGATGCGCGTCGAGTCAGACGGCATCCGCGACTGGCAGCCGCTGGTTGAGCGCCTGCGCAGCGTGCCGCACGTGACCGCCGATGCGCCGGGACTCTACGGGCAGGTGCTGGTTTCGCGCGGGCCGCGGGCCGGCTTCGCGCTCATCAAGGGCATCGTCCCCGCGCAGGAACGCACGGTGAGCAGCCTGCTGAATACAGTCATCTCCGGCTCGGCCAGGGACCTTGAGCCCGAGGCCGCGAACGAGAACACAGCTCCTTTTCCCGGCCAGGGCACAGCCAACACGCCCTATCCCGCGCTGGTGCTGGGCAAGGACCTGGCCGAGCAGATCGGCGCGCAGGTGGGCGACAGCGTGCTGGTTACCAGTCCGCAGGGCGAGCTGACGCCGCTGGGCCTGGCGCCCAAGTATCAGCGCTTTCGCGTGGCCGGCATCTTCCACTCCGGCTTCTATCAATACGACGCGGCCATGGCCTTCATGCGACTCACGGACGCGCAGAGCCTCTTCAGCGAGCCCGACCTGCATCTCGGTGGTCAGCTTCAAGCTCGACGACCTGGACCGCGCACCGACAGTCGGCAAAGCCATCGAGCAGGCCGCTGGCCGCGGCTACATGACCACCAACTGGATGGAGGTGAACCGCGAGCTCTTCCGCGCCCTCAAGCTCGAGCAGGTAGTCACGTTCATCGTCATCGCGCTCATCGTCATCGTGGCCGCGCTCAACATTCTCATCGCGCTCACCATGATGGTGATGGAGAAGACGCGGGACATCGCCGTGATGATGAGCTTCGGCGTCGAGCCGGCGCAGGTGCGCCGCATCTTCCTGCTGCAAGGTCTGCTGATCAGCGTGATCGGCACCGTAGCAGGGCTGGTTCTCGGCTATCTCGCTGCCTGGGCCGGCGGACACTACCACTTCATCCATCTCTCCGCCGAGGTCTACTCCATCGACACGCTGCCCTTCGCGCCCCGCCCGCTGGATGGGGTGATTGTCAGTGTGGTCTCCATCGGCATCTCGCTGCTGGCCACGCTGTATCCCTCCTCCGCCGCATCCAGCGTGCTGCCCGCCGAGGCGCTACGGTACGAATAGTTGGACGGAGGAGGCGGCTGCGCGTACCGTATTGCGGGAATTCAGCCGCTTGCCCTCCCCCCATATTTTTGGAATAAAATATCTGGTTTCAATAGGATACGTCAGGGGTATCGCGCTAAAATACTCTCATCATTGAAGTTATCGGCAAAATATTCTCCGCAAAGGAGTTAGAGCTAAACCAGAGTCCCCGTGGCCTCGTTCGCCCTGTGCAGAATCGCCCCTCCCTGGGGGGCGCGTCGACTTGAATGCGACGGCTTCGGGATACATCGACTCTGGTTCCGCTGTAGCGTCGGATTTCCGGGTTTTCGGCAGTCCAGCGCCCCTCATGGCTCCAAGCGCATCGGATTCGGGCGGAGCTTTGCCCCAGTAGCATTGTGCGGCAAAAGGTGGAAATGATCTGCAAATGGCAGCCAACTTGCGGGGAGGTCGATTCTTCAGTGCGTACCCCGTTCGTTGACCCTGGGGCGTTTGCCGATACCCCTCCGGTGAGCGGGGCCGGGCTTTTCATGGGACAGGGCGGCCATGCGAGCCAACTGACGCTTTATGGTAAAATCCCCTGAACTTATTCATGTGCCAGCGGGTTGAGCTATACGTGTGTTGACGATCGAACGGGCAGATTTTGCCCCCGTGGAGCCGAACGGAGCCGAGGCATGGATTTGTCGAAAAGGGGAATGATGATGAGATGCACCGTAGTAGATTTAGAACGCTCGGATGGAGTGATACGTTCCGCGGAAACGAGATTCCACAAGGCAATCCTTCTCGCGGTTGTGTGTGTTCTTGCGTTCATGATTCCAGTGGCAATGCATGGCCAGGCTAGTGGCAGTTTATCGGGCAATGTCTTCGACAAGTCAGGATCGGCGATCCCAGGAGCGGCTGTGACGGCCACGTCCCAGGGCACCGGCCAGACGCGCGAAGCGAAGACAGACAACGTCGGGCACTATCTGATTCCCCTTCTTCCAGTCGGGATCTACACCGTGCACGCCGATGCGACGGGCTTTCGCAGCGCGGAATCGAAGGACCTGCGTCTTCAGGTCGACGAGGCGCGCGAGGTCGACTTTTCGCTGGTGCCCGCCACCGTTGTCACCACCGTGGCGGTGACCGGTGAAGCAGCCGTTGCCGTGGAGACCGCCAACCCCTCTCTGGGCCAGGTCATCACCTCGCAGGAGGTTTCGCAGCTCCCCTTGAACGGCCGCGATTTTGTTCAGCTCGCCACCCTCACCGCCGGCGCTACGGCAGAGACGCAATCCGCAACAGCTTTTTCACCCAAGGCGCCGACAGCGAGGTGGCCGCGCGCGGCTCCTTCTCCCTGTCGGTCGGCGGCTCCCGTCCCAACAGCACTGACTGGCTGCTGGATGGAGTCGACAATAACGAGCTGACCGCCGGCGGCATCGGCATTTTTTCGTCGATCGACGATATTCAGGAATTCAAGGTCTTAACCTACACCTACTCCGCCGAATACGGCTCCCGCGCGGGCCCGACCGTGCTGGTGAGCACCAAATCCGGCACGAACGACATTCACGGCTCTCTCTTCGAGTTTGTGCGCAATACCGATCTCGACGCCAAGAGCTACTTTGCCAGACTCCGTGGAAAAGTTCAACCTGAACCAGTTTGGCGGCTCCGTCGGCGGACCGATTCGCAAGAACAAGACCTTCTTCTTCGTCGATGCCGAACAGAAATATCAGCGCCACGGGATTCCCTTTACCGGTCTGGTGCCTTCGCTGGCCATGCGCAGCGGCGACTTCTCCGCCGACCCATTTGGCAATACGCTTCCCGGAATCACTATCGCCAACCCCTACATGACGGGCGCGGCCACTGACCCGACCAAATACCCGAATGTCTATTTCCAGTGCGATGGCGCGGGCAACCCTCTAGCTGCCAATGCCGACGGAAGCCAGCCCCAGGGCACTGCCTGCAACAAGATTCCTGCCGGCCTGATCGACAACATCGGGCAGGCCATGATGAATATTTACCCCACAGCCGAATGCCAGCAACTCCGCCTCCGGCTACAACTACGTGAATGAGCCTGTGCGCACTCTGAACGAAACCAAGTTCGATGTCCGCCTGGACCACACGCTTTCCAGCAAGGACAACCTCTTTGGCCGTTTCAGCTACGACCAGGCATCCTCCTTTGTGCCCGGCGGCGGCCCCGGACTCGCCGAAGCAAACGCCTTCGGCAGCAATGAGAACCTGACCAACCACGGACGCAACATCGGCCTTGGCTGGAGCCATGTGTTCTCGCCCCGTGCGCTCAATCAGGCTACCCTCGGCTACGACCGCATCTTCAACTACATCGCCTCGACGGGCAACTACACCTGCGAATCGGCCATCCTGGGAATTCCGGGCGCCGATCTGGGCTGTTCGGCCAGCGGTACCCCCAACTCCAGCGCTCCATACAGTGAAGGCCTGGTTTCCACCCAAGTTACCAGCGGCTATTGGGCCCTCGGCGATCGCGGCTACTCTCCCTTCCAGGGCGGAACGAACATCTACTCGTTCAAGGACGATCTGGACCTGATTCTCGGCAAGCATGAGATTCACACCGGCATCGATCTCCGCGCCAATCAGATGAACGTCGGCACGGCTGCCTTTGGAGCGGGCTTCTGGCTGGTCGGGACCTTAGGAAACTTCACCGGCCAGGGTTTGGCCGCCGGCAATCCCGAGGCGGACATGCTGATGGGACTATGTCGGAGGGGCGATCCACGACCAGACATACGACGGCGCCGTCACCGGCCGCCGCTGGAATATCTACCGGCCCTTCGTCGAGGATGACTGGCGCATTACCCCGTCGCTCACCCTCAACCTCGGCCTGGCGTGGGACTTGACCACTCCCATCACCGAAGCCCATGACCGCATGGCGGACTATATCCCCTCGGCCACGGGAGGACAGTTGCTGATTGCGGGCAAGAACGGCGTTAGCAGATCGGCGGGCATCAACATGTTCATGGGCGCGTACGAACCCCGCGTTGGCCTCACCTGGAAGGTCGCCGGCAGCGACAAGACGGTTCTGCGCGTCGGCTTTGGCATCTATCACGATTCGTCCTGGAACCAGGGCGCGCAGGGCCTCTGGCAGAATCCGCCCAACCTCGGCGAGTCCGATCAATTCGTGAGTCAGTCCTTCTACCCAGGTGAATACAACTGCGTCGCGAATTCCTATTGCGCCAATCATGGTGGAAATGTCTACGGCGTCGCTACCACCACCGGAGGTTTTCCTCTCCTTCCCACACCAGCAAGACATTACCAGCTTCACGGGCACGTACGCCTACCAGCCGACCAACTTCCAGCCAGGCAGGGTTCACCAATATAACGCGAACGTCGAACGCCAGTTGCCCGGCAATGTCCTGCTGACCGCAGGCTATGCCGGATCGACCGGCGGCCATATGCTGGTGATCGGCAACGCCCTCAACGTCAACAGCCCTTCCGCGTGCGGCGGACGTCTCCGGCTACACCATCGGTTGCCTGCCCGGCGGCGCTCCCTACTCGTATACCAACACCTTCAACTTCTACAACAACGACCAAAACTTCAACTCGGTCTTGCTCTACGGCGATGTGGGCAAGACGCACTACAACTCGATGCAGCTCAAAGCAGAGACCAAGACGCCCAAGTACGGCCTGTACGCACTGGTCGCTTACACCTACTCCCGCACCTACGACAACGGTCTGTCCGACGGCCTGGGTTCGGAGTTGAGCGCGCCCTATTTCCCGCTGCCCAACTGGCAAAATCTCGACTGGTCTCTGTCGCAGATCAATCTCAACCAAAGCTTCACCGGCAGCGTCATCTACGACCTGCCTTTCGGCAAGGGCAAGGCGTTCGGGAGCAGTTGGAACGATTTGACCAACGCGGTTCTTGGCGGTTACCAGGTCACGCTGATCGAGAGAATCTCCTCCGGTTTCCCCGTTCCGCTGATCGACAGCAACAACGCATCCGGCGCCGCCTTCAATTCCGGCGGCGACTCCTACAACTTCAACCGGCCCGATCAGGTCTCCGGTAAGAATCCCTACGCCGCCGACCACGGCCAGCACCAGTGGATCAACCCTGGCGCCTTTGCCGCGCCCGCGGCTGGCGAATTGGGCAATGCCTCGCGCGTCCCGGTGGTCGGCCCCGATTTCGTCAATTCCGACTTCTCGCTCATCAAGCAGTTCAGCCTACCGCGCAGAGAGATGGGCTTGAACTTCCGCGCCGAGTTCTTCAACCTCTTCAACCACACGCAGTACGGCATGCCGGTCAACGATATTAACGCGAGCGGATTCGGCGCCGTGAACTCCACGGTCAACAACCCGCGCCTGATCCAACTGGCGCTCAAACTGACCTTTTAGAGCGGTTCCACAATTCACATGCCCTTTCCGGCATCGAGCAAGGTGGCATTTTCTTGAGGAAAATGCCACTTGATCGCCGTAGGTTCGGGGTACAGCAATTGTGGAACCGCTGTAAGCAAAGGCAAAAGCAGGCTGATCGCCTGTGCAAGTCAACGGCCGCCCAAGGAAGTCATCCTTCGGCGGCCGTTGACGTTGTTGGGCGTAATGGGTTCCAGCGAATTCGCGGTTGGAGACGATCGAACCGTGTGACTGTGAATGGGTTCCGATGGGCTCAAATCGGACGGAACAGCCGTGTTCCTCCTGCGGATTCTGCCGGGAAGGCACTGGCCTATCGCCGATGTCTGCACAGAACTGCTGCGCTGCAAGGGCAGCGGTCAAGAGGAGGGCAAACGCACCATCACAATGGAACGGATTTGAAAGGGCACGGCTGAAGCCGTGCCAATGGAAATGACTTCAAAAGGCCGGGCTTCAGCCCCTGGGGGGAAGACTGTTAACGAAGAAAACCGTCTCTCAGGGCCTAAAGGCCACGATTCGAGGCGGCTCTGGGCGGCACGGCTGAAGCCGTGCCCTTTCAAAACATCTGTCCCTGCGGGTTCAACCGCACGGTGCGTTTGCCCTGCGGTCAAGAGTCAGCAAAAGAATCATGCTTGCCCGAGCCGGTACAACCTGTAGCCCGCAAAGAACAGCCAAACCGTCGCCAGAAGGGCGTTTCCATAGATAGCCCCGCCCCAACCGGTCAGCGCGGCGATGCCGGAAATGCCGGTAGCCAGCGCCAGCCAAGCCGTAGCCTTATCGAAGACGCCCCGCAGCATGACCACGCCCGCCACCAGGATTCCCACCGAGAGGGTGACGATGGCATACACCGCTTCAAGAGGAGACATCAGCACAGCCGACCCATAATCGGCGGCAGCCAGATAACCCGCCCGCTGCGCATCCGAAGCAGCAGCGGAGTAGTTGCCGAAGAGGACCAGGATCGACGCGTAGTGCGACCAGGTAATCGCCAGATCCAAAACGACGAATAGCCCCATGAAGGCGACAGCTAGCAGCATCGCGTTTCTGTTGACCTTTTCTAGAGCCAGGTAAAGGGCCAAGGCCAGGGGCACGTAAAGCAAGTCAGTGAAGACCGAGAGAGCAAGAATCGCCCACCAGACCGCAGTCTTCCCAGGAAGGTAGTGGAACCACGCCTCGCCGCCGCTTGGCGGGGCTCCCACGTGGGCATAGAGCGGAATGATGACGATGTAACCAATGCCCAGCAGGATTGCGGAAACGCTGCCTACCCGATACCAGAACTTCCGGTCCTCGGCCTCCGCTGTTTCAACCGCCAACTCTTTGTTCGTCACAGATCATGTCCTCCGGTGAATCCATGGAGCCGTGGCATCTTCGCGAATGGTAGAAGGTGGAATTCACCCCGCGCAAAGTGGCATGGCCGGGAATCCAGGACTGGGTCAATAGGCCCTCTTCGTCCGCGCATAACGCTCCACTGCTTCCACACACTTGTCGTCCGCGTCGCGCAACTGGCAGCCCAGGTCGCTTGGGAACTTCTTTTTTGCATCCGTCTGCGAATACGTCTGAAGGATTTTCAAATCGGGCAATCCGACTTCGTACAGGCGATAGGTTCCCATGCAGTTGCAGAACCTGGCGGGAACGACCTCGGCAGCCACAAAGATCGACGAAGAATCGGCGCCCCAACGCACAAACGCGGTATTCGGCGCCAAGGGAACATCGCATTGCACGGGGCTTCCGAAATCCTTCAACACAGACGCCGCGACGTCAACCTTGGCAACGCCCGCCTTGTCCACATAGAAGGCATAGATGTTGGAGCCAATCCCTCCGCCGCCCTCGGTCAGTGTTACCGCGAAGGCTTTGGAGTCGGGCGACCAGGCAACCTCTCCGTTGAAACCCGCCAGTTTGATCTTGAAGGTCTTCTTGCCGATTCCCACCGCGATATTGAGATACCGTTCCTCGGGATCTCTTGCATTCCCGTCAAGCCGTATGGACAACGATTTCTGCCCGTCAGGCGCCACTACGATAACAGGACGCTGGGATGCAATGTCGAGCCCGGTTGCCTTGTCGGAATACAGAGTATGAAATCCGCGAGAGCAGGTGCTCTGCGGCTCTTGCGCCACAGCGGCGCAAGCCGGCACTAGAAGCAAGACCGACAGCAATCTGTGAATCCTCATGGCGCTCCGTTGCCCCATGCTACACCTCCGTTCAGAGGGCTGGGGAGCTATTGCAAGAGGTCCCCGCACTTCCATTCCAGGACATTCGCCAAATTGGAAATGAGCGCACGGGCAGCTGAGATGAATTCACCGCTGCGCGGTTCACTCCGTGCCACATTTGAGTCATGCAGTCGATGAAGCTCAGCCAACTGCGCGACACTCGCCAATTGAAGGCTTGCCTCAAAGCCGGAGAAATGATCGAGATCCACGAGCGGAACCGGGTCCTGGCCTGGATTGTCCCCGTGCCAAAGGCAGAAAATCCGGTGCACGCAAAAATCGAGCGGCGGCAAAAGCCCCGCGCCTAGAGCGGTTTCGACTCAACAGTTGCCATTTTGAAATCGTGCAAGGTGGCATTTTCTTGAGAAAAATGCCACCCGGCATCGGGCTTTCTGTAAAGAGCTGAATCGAAACCGCTGTTGTCCTTGAATGCCATCTTGATTCCCCGGCTGTCTACTGCGGCGTGATGATCCCGCCCAGGGCATGGCGGCGGGGCAGGACGATGCCGCGATGGTCCACCTCAGCAGGCGGTCCGGCTGGTTGGCCAGGAGCCGGCAGGCTGGCGCGCTCCATCAAGGCGCCTCCGCAAGCCGGGCACCAATCTGCTTGAGTCTCCGCGTCGAGCACGGCGCTGCAATGGCTGCAAAACCGTTCCATACCTCAAGAGCTTACCTGATCGCGGCGGACTGCACCCCATGATTGCAGTTTAATGAGCCGGTGAACCGGACTGCCGCCCGCGGGCAAGGTAGAGCTCGATCTCGCTGCGCAAGGCTGGGGCGCGGTTGGTGTCTTTCACCTTTGCCCGGTTGTCGGCAGATACCGCGACGGTGCGGTCGTCAATGCCCTCAAGGTTCCTGAGGTTGCGCTGCCAGCGGGCGATGACGGCTGGTGGCATGGTTCCCAGACCCGCCGGAGTGAAGGCCCGCGCGGGAATCTGCGCCGTCAGGCCTCGCCGGGCCAACTGGCGGCGCAGTTCAGGAAGGTGAGCGCTGCCGAAGACAAAGACCACGCGCCTGGCTGGACCCGCCGCCAGGCAGTTTTCCACGATCCTGCGGTTGCGCTCGTGCCAGGCTCCGTAGGAAGTGTCGGCAACGGTGTTGTCTCCCGCCATATTCTCGAATTTGCGATCGACCATGGCCAGGAATTGCGGCGAGCCCGACGTGTAGTCGTAAAGCGAAATGCCGGCAAAGCTGTCGTAGTAGGCCTTCTCCCTGCTTTCCTCGGCATCGAGCTCGGCGGCCTTGGCCTTGTCCGTGGACAACTGCCGGCTGGCGTTGTCCTGGCGGGCAAAGCTGACACGCCAGTCCGCGGGGATGAAGCGCGCCCCCCAACCCGCGGCCAACTCCGCCAGCATGGCCGCTTCGGGAGGGAAATTGCCCTCCATGGGTGCGTTGTAAGCCTCCGGCGTGATCTCTCCGCAGATCAAATCGGGTTGCACCGACCTGACCTGGGCCTGCAGATCGATAAGCGAATAGCGGTAGCGTTCTTCAAAGTGCATTCCATGCACGCTGCCGACCAGAAAGACCTCCGGTGAAGCTGTAGATAGAGGCTTTGGCGCTTCTCCCTGGGCCATCGCCAGAGAGACGGAGGCGAGAACGATGAGCGGCAATCCGCACTTTTGCATGGCGCAAACATAGCAAGTGGACGGCAGGCCCGTTATGACCGGTGTCACAGCTTCTGCAGCCGATTCGTTCCCGTGCCGACGCGAATCGCCCGGTACACTGAGGATATGCACCCTCCGGTTCGCCTGGTGGCGATTGACATGGATGGCACCCTGCTGCCGACCTTTGCGAAGGCCATCAGCCCTCGCACGGCGCGGGCGTTGAAGGCCGCGCAGCAAGCGGGAATTACCGTGGCCATTGCCACCGGGCGGCGCACCGCCTATACCTCGCCGCTGCTTGAAGGGTTGGGCCTGCGAGCGGATATGCCCCTGATTACGTCCAATGGTGCAGTAATCCGCACATTGGGCGGCGAGGCAATTGACCGCTGCCATCTTGAGTCGAAGGTGGCGCGCGGAGTGTGCGGGCAGCTCAGGCAGTTTGGGGCGCTGGTGTTCACCTTCGACCGGCCGGGGCGCGGCGAGCTGGTGATGGAAGATCTGGATCAGGTGCATGGACGTATCGCCCTGTGGGTCGAGGCCAACCGCAACGCCATTGAAGTGGTGAAGCCGCTGGAAGATGCCCTCAAGGACGGCGAAGACCCCATTCAGGGCATGGTGGCTGGCGGGGTGGACCAGATGAGGAAGGCGGAATCGGCGCTCAGGGCCAGCGAGTGGAGCGGCAGTTGCGAGTGCGTGCGCACCGAGTATCCGGCGCGGGACATCTCCATCCTGGACCTGCTGCCGCAGGGAGTTTCGAAAGGGTGGGCGCTGGAGCGGCTGGCCGGCCTGCTGGGCGTGGATCGCAAGGAGACCATGGCCATTGGCGACAACTGGAACGATGTGGATATGCTGGAGTGGGCCGGGCAGGGCGTGATGATGGGCAACGCGGCTGGCGAGTTGCGGACGATGGCCAAGATGCGCGGTTGGAAACAGGCTCCGCCCAACGACCAGGACGGCGTAGCCGTGGTGCTGGAAGCAGCGGTGGCTAAGCGCGTCTCGGCCGGAACGTAGACGATTTTGCCCTCGGAGTTGAAACGAAAGGCGCAATCGAGGGTATCGGTTTTCTTGGGGAACCGATCAAGTTGATGATTTGAGAGGGTACGGCTTTTGAGGCTGGGGAAAAACCCCGAATGCAAGGCGAAGCCCCAAAAACACCCCGCAGGGGCTAAAGCCTGTCCCTTTATGATCAGCATTTTGCGGCACGACTGAAGGCGTGCCCTTTCAAAGAAATGGGCCGTAGCAGAGTTTTTCCGCAACCTGTTCAGCCCTGAAGGACGATTTTTGGGCCATGATTGGACAATTCGAAGCCTACCCGTGGCCCTTGCGGCCATGGCGGCCCTGGCCCCGGCGGCATGGGCGGCTGAGCGCGTGGCCCTGAGCAACGGCTTCGCGATGGAGTGCCACCACCACGTGCAGATCGAGAGCCGCGTGCGGCTGTACCTCAGCGCGGGCGAAGACAGCTACGTCGAGTTCCCGACTGAGGAGATCGTCGGAGTGGAGACGGTTCCCGATCCGCCCGCACCGCCAACACCGGTTGAATCGTCGCCAATTCCCTTCAAGGCAGCCAATCGGGATGCCAAGCTCAGTCCAGCGGACCTGCGCGAGATGCTGGCCAAGGCCGGCCATGAGCACAACCTGGATGTGGACCTGCTGGCCAGTCTGGTGAAGGCTGAGAGCGGCGGCAACGCCCGCGCTGTAAGCCGCGCCGGCGCGCGCGGCCTGATGCAACTGATGCCGGGCACGGCCAGCGGCCTTGGCGTGCAGGACAGCTTTGAGCCCAGCCAGAACGTCCGCGGCGGCGCCGTCTACTTGGACGCTCTGCTCACCCGCTACCACGACAATATGGCCCTGGCGCTGGCCGCCTATAACGCTGGCCCGGCGGCGGTGGACAAGTACCACGGCATTCCGCCGTACCGCGAGACTCAAGTCTATGTGGCGCGGGTGATTCACGAGTTCAACCGGCGGGTGCTGGCGCGCGAGTCGCAGGCGAGGGCGGCAGGGCCCATCAATGAAGCGAGCCGGTAGACTCGAGAGTCAGTTGTCGATTCGTTTCAGAATTCCTTCATTTGCAAGCGAATGAAGAAGCGCCTGAGCTACTCCGCTTCCGATCGACAAGCATTCTGGATGGAAGTTGTCATACGCCCCAAACTCCAACTTGCCTGCCTTCGCAATCTGAATGTGTAAGACTGCGCGCGGGATGGAGCCGCCAATTGCAGCAATGATCGCCCTGACCGTCAGGCGCTCCAGGGGCACAACAACGAAGTCTTGTCCCGGCCAGAGCGAGTTCCTTTTGAGTACGACAGTTTCCTTAGTCGAGGCGCCTTCAATGCTGAACAGAGCATGCGCCTGCAAATCTCCCTCGAATGAGATTTGAGCGTCCCCTGCCAGCTCTTCCATCACAGCAAACAGGAGGCGGTTCTTCTCCCGGATCTCCCAGTGTGGCGCCTTTGATTTCATTTCTATTGTTCGAGGATACGCCTGGAAACCGCAGGTGATAGACTGGTCCGGTAAACGCTTTCCACGCGAATTCACAGAAGGAAACCCGTCATGCTGCTTGCCTCTCTCCGCCAACAAGTCCTGCACGCCAACCGGGAGATCGCCCGCCGCGGCCTGGCTCCGCACACCTTCGGCAACGCCAGCGGCATCGACCGCTCCGGGACGGAGCCGCTGGTGGTCATCAAACCCAGCGGGGTGGACTATGCCACCCTCACGGCCGAGGACCTGGTGGTGACCAATCTGGCCGGCGCCATTGTCGAGGGCAATCTGAGGCCCTCGTCGGACCTGGATACCCACACCTTGCTCTATCGCGAATTCCCTCAGATCGGCGGCATCGTTCACACCCACTCCGAGTTCGCCACTTCCTGGGCGCAGGCCTGCCGGCCGATTCCCTGCCTGGGCACAACCCATGCCGACTACTTTCACGGGCCAGTTCCGGTCACCTCGCCCCTGACCGCCGACGAGGTTGCCTCGGCGTATGTACGCAATACCGGAGCGGTCATCGTCCGGCGCTTCCACCTGGAGAACCTTGACCCCATCGCCGTTCCCGGCGTGCTGGTGGCCGGCCACGCCCCCTTTACCTGGGGCAAGTCCGCCGCGGAAGCCGTAGAAAACGCCGACGTGCTGGAGTACATCGCCCGCCTGGCGTTCCGCAGCATCCTGCTGGGAGCATCCGAAGCCGGGATTCCTAGCTACGTGGGCGAACATCATTTCCAGCGCAAGCACGGTCCGAAGGCAACCTACGGCCAAAAATGAGGGCCCAATCCGACTGACTGGTGTCCTGAGTTTGAAACTTACCTCGGAAATCAGGGCGAGAGACGCAGATTCCTGGTTCACGCCCCAGGGCAAACGCACCATCACAATGGAACGGATTTGAAAGGGCACGATTCGAGGCGGCTCTGGGCGGCACCCTTCGGCTTCGCTCAGGGCAGGCTTCTGAAGCAGTGCCCTTTCAAAACATCTGTCCTTGCGGGTTCAACCGCACGGTGCGTTTGCCCTGGTTCACGCCCCCGATCAGAAATCCGTTCGGGGCCCGTTCGCTCCCTCCTAATGAACGGGCCGCAGTGGCCGTGTTTCGCATCGCCCCTATGGGGCTAGAACTCCTGTTTGACTTGCAACCCAGGACTGCGCTTCGCTTGTCCTCCACCCCGGCCTGGGCTATTCTCCTGCGCTCCCTTCGGGAGGCTTTCGACCAGTTCATTCCCGGCCTAACTCGCATCGCGAGTCATTTGCTCAGGATGACATCCTGATTGGGGGTTGAGGGTCGTCATTGGGGGTTGAGGGCCGTCGAACTATGATGCGAACTTTTGGGACACCACACTCGAGCGATTCCACAATTCAAGTGGGCTTGCGGGCAGCGTACAAGCGGCCTGGGGGCATATCGATTGTGGAACCGCTGTACCCCTCGCCGGAACCAACCCGCCGCGGTGAACTAACATCCAAATCTGCAAGGAATTGGGCGGAGAGTCGTCTGTCTTTGTGCCTACTAGTTTCTATATACCGATCCCTTTCCCTGTAGGCGCCCTATTATTTCCTGCATTTTCTATGTTTTCCCTTTCTTCCCCGGTTGACCTATTTCCCGCGATTTCGTCTCTATGTGGTGCGTTCTCAGTCTTTTGCCCGTGTAAAGCGCCACCCGGCCGGCAAATCTCCAGCATGGCATTTGACGTGCTAGAGAAGATGTTGGCGTACCAGAAAGTGCTCTCCCGATGGAGACTTATCTATTCAACCGCTTACACGCGACGCTGCTGGCCGTAGCAACGGTCGGCCTCTTTGCGTTGGCGGTCATGAATTTTCGCCAGGAGAGCCAATTCCAGCAACCCGACGATGGGGTGTGGTGGAGCGAGACAGCAGGAGTGGACGGCCTGGAAGCCGTCAAGGTGCTGCCCGGCGGTCCCGGACAACTGGCAGGCATCAAGGTACACGATCTGCTGACCGGAGCCCAGGTGCTGCCCGACCGCGCTGCACAGCGCGTCGATATGCAGGCGCAGGAGTTCCTGCCGGCGACGCGCCCCAATGAGGAAACCCAGGCCAAACAACCGGCGGAAATACCGGCCAATCACACTGGGATTCAATCGAAGGGGCTTCAGCCCCAGGTGAACTACACCCACATCCGGCATGTGGCCGACCTGGAGCACGTTCTGTACCGTACCGAGATCTACGGCAAGGCAGGGTACGCGCTGACGCGCAACGGCATTCCGCTGGAAACGCAGGTCATCCCCGAGCCGACGGACCGCAGCCTGGCGCTCGGTCTTCGCATCATCGGACTGGTCTACCTGGCCATCGGCATCTACGTCCTGTTCCGCCGCTGGACGGCTCCGCGCGCCACGCATTTCTATCTGTTCTGCCTGGTTTCGTTCGCACTCTATGCGCTCAAGTACACCGGCGCGATGGACGCGGCAGGTCATTGGGACAAGGTCGACCAGACGGTTTTCTGGTTCAATGTGCTGGCCGAGTCGTTGCAGCCGGCGCTGTTTCTGCATTTTGCCCTGAGCTTCCCTGAAGAGCGGCTGGCGAGTATCCGCCGCAGGTGGCTGCTGCCGGTTGTTTACGCGCCCGGCGCCGCACTGCTTGGTCTGTGGCTGTTCGCCTTCGAGCACTGGCAAGCCACGGGACTGCTCAATCACCGGCTGGACCAGACCGGCACCGCCTACGACGCCATCTACTACGTGCTGGCGGCCTCGCTATTCGTGCGCAGCTATCGTCAGGCAGACACACCGCTGCTGCGCCAGCAGTTGAAGTGGCTGATGCGCGGCGCATTGCTGGCGGTTGTGCCGTTTACGCTGCTTTTACGCCATTCCCTTCCTGTTCGACCTGAGCATGCCCAGCCTGCTCACCAATCTGGCCGGCTTCTCGCTGGTCATCCTGCCGCTGACCTTCAGTTGGGCCATTGTCCGCTACCGGCTGATGGACACCGACCTGATCTTCAAGCGCGGCGTGGCCTACACGCTGGCCACCGGCCTGATGCTGGGCGCCTACTTCGGCATCATCGCGCTGATCGCCCTGGTGGTGCACAACGGCCTGCCGCAATCGGTGCGCGAGTGGGGCCTGGTGCATCTCGATTGTGGTCACGGCCGCGATCTTCGACCCGCTCAAGCGCAGCATCCAGGGCTGGGTGGACCGGGTCTTCGACCGCCATCGCTACGACTATCGCAAGGCGCTGGTGGAGTTCGGCCGCGGCCTCAGTTCGGAAACCGAACCTGCAGGCTCTGCTCGAGTCGATTGTGGAGCGGCTGCCGCGCACGCTGCTGGTGGCCCGCGTAGCGGTCTTCCTGGCGCAAGAGCCCGCGGGTCTGCAACTGGCGGCTGCGCATGGCCTGCCCCCCGAAGTTGGCGCGGCGCGCGACCTTCTGGGGCCCAACTCGCTGGACCTGGGCTTTCTGGACTTCGACCAGGCCGCCGACCACTCGCACATCTTCCTGGAAAATGCGCAGCAGGCCCTGCATCTGCCTGAGAATCAGCGCCGCGCCGCTGCCCTGCTGGACCTGAACTACTACCTGCCCTGCCGCGTGCAGGATGGATCGCAGACCCGCACCATCGCCGTCATCGGCCTGGGCCGCACCATCGGCGGCGACTTCCTCTCCAGCGAAGATGTCGAACTGCTTGAGTCGCTGGCCAGCTACATCGGCATCGCCCTGCAGAACGCCAGCCTCTACGCCCGCCTGGAAGAGAAGATCGGCGAGTTCGAGCGGCTGAAGGAGTTCAACGAAAACATCGTCGAGTCCATCAACGTCGGCATTCTTGCCATCGACCTCGACGACCGCATCGAAAGCTGGAACGCGCAGATGGAGGCCATGTACGCCCTGAGCCGCGCCGAAGCCCTCGGCCAGCCGCTTCATGCCGTCTTTCCATTGGAGTTCATCGAGGCATTGGAAGGCTTCCGCAACGAGCACGGCGTGCATCACCTCTACAAGTTCCGCCTCACCACGCGCGCCGGCGAACAGCGCACCGCCAACATCGCCATTGCGCCGCTGCTTTCGCGCGACTTTGTTTCCGTGGGCCGCATCATCCTGGTCGACGACATCACCGAGCGCGTCTCGCTGGAAGCGCAGCTGGCCCAGGCTGACAAGCTCAGCTCCATCGGCCTGCTGGCCGCCGGCGTGGCCCATGAAATCAACACGCCGCTGGCCGTCATCTCCTCCTATGCGCAGATGCTCTCCAAGCAGCTGAAGGGCGATGCCCGGCTCGGCCCGGTGCTGGACAAGATCACCCAGCAGAGCTTCCGCGCCGCTGAGATCGCCAACGGCCTGCTGAACTTCTCCCGCACCTCGACCACCGAGTTTCGCGACACCAACCTCAACCAGGTCATTCGCGACACGCTCTCGCTGCTCGAACACCAGTTCAAGACCGCGAAGATCGCCGTCGATCTGGATCTGGCCGACGATCTTCCCTCCATCCACGGCAACCCCGGCAAGCTGCAGCAGGTCTTTCTTAATCTGCTGCTGAACGCCAAGGAAGCCATGCCCGGCGGCGGCAACTGCGCGTGGCCACATTGGCCAATGGACACGTCGAGGCGCTGGTCACCGACTCCGGCTCGGGCATCGCTCCCGAGCACCTGAAGCGCATCTACGATCCCTTCTTCACCACCAAGACCATGCCCAAGCCCGGCGACAGGCGCGGCACCGGGCTGGGACTTTCCGTCTCCTACGGCATCATCCAGGAACACGCCGGCAAGATTCATGTCGAAAGCGCTGTCGGCGCCGGCACAACCTTTCATCTTGAGTTTCCGTTATTGAGGAATTCCGTACATGCCTGAGGTAGAACAGCCTTTGAATCCCGCTGCGTCCGCACCAGCACTATCCGGCAACTTCGCCGGCGCCAGCATCCTGGTGATCGACGACGAAGCGGCAATCCGCGAGTCGCTTGAAGTGCTGCTCACGCTCGAAGGGTACTCGGTGAGCATGGCCGTCGATGGCGAAGAGGGACTGCGGACTCTGGAGCAGGAGAACTTCGACCTGGTGCTGCTGGACCTGGCCCTGCCCGGCCAGAGCGGCCTGGAACTGCTGCCGCAGATCAAGGAGCGCCAGCCCGAACTGCCGGTCATCATGATCACCGCCTACGGCACGGTGGACAACGTGGTCGAGGCCGTTCGCGCCGGCGCGGAAAACTTTGTCCAGAAGCCCTGGGACAACGAAAAGCTGCTGGCCGACATCCGCTCCGCCGTCGCCCGCCACAAGGCCGAAGAAGAGAACCTGCAGCTCAAGCGCACCCTCAAGCAGCGCTACAACTTCTCCAACATCGTGGGCAAGAGCGAGATCATGCTGAAGGTCTTCGACCTGGTGGCGCAGGTCGCGCCCAGCCGCTCCACGGTGCTGATTCAGGGCGAAAGCGGCACCGGCAAGGAGCTGATCGCCAAGGCCATCCACGCCAACTCGCCGCGCAAAGACAAGCCCTTCGTCCCCATCAACACCGGCGCCATGCCCTCCGAGCTGCTCGAGTCCACGCTCTTCGGCCACGTCAAGGGCGCGTTCACCTCGGCCGTCGCCTCGAAGAAGGGCCTCTTCGAAGTCGCCAACGGCGGCACGCTCTTCCTGGACGAGATCGCCACCATGGGCATGGACACCCAGGCCAAGATTCTGCGCGTGCTGCAGGACCGCCGCTTCATGCACCTGGGCGGCATTCAGGAGATTCAGGTGGACGTGCGCATCATCGCCGCCACCAACATCGATCTGCGCCAGGCGGTGCGCGACGGCCGCTTCCGCGAAGACCTCTTCTACCGCCTCAACGTCATCACCGTGGACCTGCCGCCGCTGCGCGCCCGCCGCGAAGACATTCCCCTGCTCGCCAGCACTTCCTCGAGTTCTACGCCAACGAGAACGGCTTCTCGCCGCGCAAGCTCTCCGCCGACGCCCTGCGCGCGCTGGTCGATTACGAGTGGCCGGGCAACGTGCGCGAGCTCGAAAACTCCATCGAGCGCGGCGTGGTGCTTTCCACCGGCCCGGTCATCGGCTCCGACCTGCTCCCCGGCCACATCACCGGCCGCAGCTTCCAGGACGCGCTGCTCGAGCACAACCCCAACGCCTCGCTCTTCGACATCCTCGAAGACATCGAGCGCCGCATCATCATCGAGAAGCTGGAGCGCTGCAACTGGAACCAGACCGACGCCGCCGAGCAGTTCCACATCCCGCTCTCCACGCTGAACCAGAAGATCAAGCGCCTGAACATCGAGATTCGCAAAAAGGGCAGAGAGTAGCAGGACCGCTGCCAGCGGGCGCGGGCAGGCTGCAACTCAGCCATTGGCTTGCGGCGCTTGTGTTCGTACTTCGCACGACAGGCCGTAGTTGATGCGATACGGAACGGTCACCGGATTTCCCCCGGAGAGATAGAGGCGCTCGCCACTGCGAACCTTGCGCTTCCACACCACCTGATAAAGCACCGCCGACTTGGGACCCACTGAAAAGGTGAGTGTCTGGCCTTCAGTTACCTTTTCTCCGATTTTCTGGCCCGTCTGTTGCGAAATCTGCGCCTCGATTTCGGCCTTTATGGCGGAGAGCACTTCGATGCCGGCCGTTCCGCCAACGTGACTGCCAATGTCGACCGAGAGTTCGTTGGTCGACTCCCGTGAAACCTGGCGCACGGTGGTGAAGGTCTGGTCGCCGAAGCGATTGTCGAGAGGGTACTCATCGGTGCCGACAACCTCTTCCGACTCCTGCACGCTGAGTTCCTTGACAAACTGGACCGGCGCGGCGGGTGGCACACGCTTGACGGGCGCAGCCACGCCGCCCCGTGGAATCTCTACCCCGTCCATTGAAAGAGCCAGACTCCCGAACAACCCAAAGCCACGGGCGCTGAGAAGAAACGAATGACCACTGCGCTGGAACGACCTCAGGTCGCCCAGCACCATCCACATTGGAGAAGACTCCAGCACCTCGCCATCCCACGTGATTTTGAGCCTTGCAGTGATGGGTCCCGTGGTAACTTCCGCATAAATCGAGTGGGTGCCATCTTCGATTTGAACCGTCCAGTTTCCGTTCATCGCGACTCCTGACTCGACGCAATGGTAGTACACAAGACAAACGTTGCCAACCCCATCCAATAGGCCGGGCGCCTCACTGCTTCAGGAAAGGATAAATCTCTCCTCGGCCCCGGAAAGCACGACTCGTGCAACCGCGCAACCGCGCGACTGCCAGCCATTGATCCATCCGGCGCATTCCCCTACTATCGAGCTATGACCAACCCCTGGCTCGCCGTCCCTCTGGCCGACTACGAAGGGCACATGGCTTCGCCGGCGGTGCAGCAGTCGGATGCGCTTGCCTCGCTCTTCGCTGAGGCCCTGTCTGTCCGCCGCCCCGCTTCGGTGGCCATTCTCGGCATCGCCGGAGGCAACGGCCTGGAGCGCATCGACAGCGCTCTCACCCACCGCATCGTCGGCCTGGACATCAATCCCGCCTATCTCGCCGCCGTCCGCCGGCGCTTCTCCAAACTGCCCGGCCTGGAACTTCATGCCGTCGATCTGGCGGATCGGACGCTCCCCTTGGCCCCCGTGCATCTGGTCCATGCGGCCTTGTTTTTTGAGCACGCGGGAACAGGGCCCAGCCTGGACAACGCGCTCGCTCTGCTCGGCGAGGATGGCGCTCTTTCCGTCGTTCTGCAACTCCCCAGCGCCAGCGAACCAGCGGTGGGCAGCAGCGGGATCGCCTCCATCCGCACGCTGCAAACGCACTTTTCCCTGATCGACCCGCAGCAGTTCCGGACAACTTTGCAGGAGCGAGGTCTGGAGCCGGTCTACGAAGCCCACCGTGCCGTACCGGGAGGCAAGGCCTTCTGGATGGGAATCTTCGTCCGAGTTTGACGGCTCAGTCCCGGCCCACCTGGGTTCGCAGTCACATCCCTTTTCGCAAAGAGCGCGAAGAGGATGCTGCGCGGAGCATTTTCCAAGATCGGTCTTTCCCAGATCGCAACCCGAAATATCCGTCCTTCAATCTCTCCTAACCGCGGCCTTGGGGCTGGTGTCTAATGGTTCGCATGGGCCAGAACGAACACGCGGCGATCCGGGCAATTCTCGCGGGAGACAAAGAGGCATATGGGGCGCTGGTGGCGCGCCATAGCCAGAGTCTCTTCCGGGTAGCCTTCCGCATCACCGGCAATGAGGCCGACGCGGACGATGTGGTGCAGGAAGCGTTCCTGCGCGGTTACCGCAAGCTGGAGAGCTTCGAGTCGCGGTCGAACTTCGGCACGTGGATCTATCGGATCGCGGTGCGCTGCGCTCTGGACCGGATCGGCGGAAATCGTGCCAGTGAGCGCCTGCGCGTGGCGGAGTCGGCCGATCCGGAACTGGACCAGGTGCAGGTGGCCGACGATGCCGCCGGGCCCGATCGCCTGCTGTTAAGCAGCGAAATCGGCGCCCTGCAGGAGGCTGCGATGCGCAGTTTGACACCCACGGAACGAACTGCATTCGCCCTTCGGCACATGGAGGATTGCACCACCGAGGAAATCGCCGCCGCGCTTGGCATCGCCCCTAACGCGGCTAAACAGGCAGTGTTTCGCGCCGTGCAGAAGATGCGGCGCCGCTTGGCTACATTCAAGGTGAGGATATGAAACATTTAGGCGAAGCAGAACTGATCGAGCACTACTACTGCAAGGGCGTAGATGCGGCTGCCGGCCATCTGGAGCATTGTGCACAGTGTGCGGCTGCCTACGCGACGCTCCAGAGCGATCTGAGCGAGTTTTCGGCCGTGGAGCCGCCGGCGCGCGATGCAACCTATGGAGAAGAGGTTTGGAAGGCTATTTCGCCCACGCTGCCGGTTTACGAACAGCGGCGGAAGAGTTGGATACCTCTCGGTCTTTGGCAGGGTTTGGGTTATGCCGCCGCATGCGCGCTGCTGATTGGATCGGCCTTTTTTGCCGGCCGCAAGTGGGAGCACAAGCAGTCGCAGATGGCGGCGAAACACCAATCGCCACCCGCCCAGCAACAGGCGGCGCAGCCTGCACCGCGAGAGCGCGTGGTGGTAGTGGTGCTCAGCGACCATCTCGACCGCTCTGAGCGGTTGCTGGTGGAGTTGAAGCACGCCGACGCCGACAGCGCGGACACCGTCACCCCGCTACGCGACGAGGCCCGCAGCCTGCTGGCGGCCAATCGCATCTGCCGCCAGGACGCCAGAAAGGCCGACGATCCCGCGCTGACTACGGCCCTGGATCGCCTGGATCTTGTGCTGGCTGAGCTGGCCAATCGGCAAAGTACTTTGACCGCCGCGGATATTACCCGGTTGCAAGACGAAATGAGCGCCGACGGCCTGCTCTTTCAGGTGCGCGTGTTGCGCTCCAGAATTCCCGATCGGCAGGCGGCCAAGGCTGCCCGCTCCGAAGGAGGCGAGATATGAGGTCCTATTTGCTATTCCCTTCCCTTCTGGCTGCGGCTTTGCTTGCCATGCCCAACACCGGCCTTGGCCAACCGGCGCCGGGACAGAGTTTCTCCGGGGCCATGGCGCCGGCCGGCATCGAGGGCGATGGAGCCGGGTCCAACTCGGCTGACAGCAGCCTGTACGCCGACGGAATGCGCGCCATCAACGAAAGCCGCTGGGCCGACGCGCAAACAATCTTCACCACGGTCGCAGGCCAGCACAGCGAGCACGCCGACGGAGCCCTTTATTGGAAGGCGTATGCCGAAAACAAGCTGGGGCGAGCCAGACCCGCGATCAACACCTGCGTCGAACTGGGCCGCGAGTTTCCCAAGAGCCGCTGGATCGATGAGTGCGGTGCGCTGGAGATCGAGATCCTCGGGCAGGCCGGGAAACCGGTTCAGCCGAAACCGGCAGACAGCGACGATGTGAAGCTGCTCGCGCTCAATTCTCTTCTGCAAAGGGACGAGGCGCGCGGATTGGCGCAGATTCAGGAGATTCTGAATGGCGATGCGTCTCCGAGGCTCAAGCAGGGAGCGAGTTTCCTCCTCGGGCAGTACCACACCGACGAGACCTATGCGGAGATTGTCCGCATCAGCTACGTGGAGGGGGATGTGCGCATTTCAAGGGGCCCGGAAGCGGAAAAAACCTCAGGCGCAGAATGGGAGAAGGCCGCCGCAGACATCCCGTTGGAAACGGGCTTCAGCCTGGCCACCGGCGCGGGCCGCGCGGAGATCGAGTTCGAAAACGCATCCACCATCTACCTGGGAGAGAACTCGATACTCGCCTTCAACGACCTGCACACCACCAGCGGAGTTCCCTACTCGGAACTCGCATTGTTGGCTGGGACCCTCTCGCTGGATGTTCATCCGTTTGTCGCGGGCGAATTGTTCGTCCTGAGAACGCCCACCGACGACCTGAGCGTCACCTTTCCGCACCGGTTCACCGCGCGGGTGAATAGTTACGTGGATGCGACGACCATCACACCGCACGGCCTGGGAGGGCTCCAACTGCCCCAGATGTCGCAGAATCCGCTGGCCAGCGGCCAGACGATCGCCATGCGCGAAGGCAAGCGCATCGAAGTGCCGGGAGCCGCGGATCCGAACGAGTTTGCCGCATGGGACAAGTGGGTCGCGGACCGCATCGCCCAACGGAAGGCGGACATGACCGAGGTCATGAACGCTTCGAAAATGGACGCGGTCATTCCTGGCATGGCCGATTTGAAGGGCCAGGGCAAGTTCTTCGATTGCGCGCCCTACGGAACATGCTGGGAGCCGAACGACTTCGACCAACGGGAGCAGACAGGCAGTGTGGAGACGGAATCCAGGCCATCCGGCGCTTCCTCTTCCTCGCGACCCGGCAAGGCGACCAAGTCCGCCTCTCAGGCGCGGCTACAGTATGCCGGCGACGAGTTCTTCCCGTGCACCCCGGCGGCTATTCGCTATCGGGTGATCAAGGATCCGCTAACAGGCGAGAAGAGGACCACCGACACGCTCCTGGAGCCCGACGCATCCCTCGCCCCATACGACTGGGCGCTGTGCCACGCAGGAAGCTGGATTCGCAGAAACCATCGCTACGTCTGGGTCGCAGGCCACAAACGGCACCATCTTGAGCCGGTCCGCTGGGTCAAGAATGGGCATACCGTCGCCTTCGTTCCCATCCATCCCTACGATGTGAAAGGACGGCCTCCGCTCAACCGCAAGGAAGAGGTCTTCGCGGTCAACACCAGGCACGGCCTCTCCATCGAGCCGGTCAAACTCGATTCCGCCCGGCCCATCGAGCTTCTCTCCGTGCCGCCCAAGGAGTTTCGCGGCGCGCATTTGCCTCCACTTTCCAGGGCAGAGGAACCGCGCCTCGCTGCACACGAATTGAAAGACGCGCAGGGAGCCAAAGATGCGCACGCCAAGGCAGCCGGCATTCCGCTGAGCTTCGACCACAAATCGCAAAGCTTCACCATGGCCAAGCAGGTGATGGAGGGGAACAAGAGCACAACGGTTTATGCGCCAGTCACCAACCATGGAGGCAATTTGCAGTCGCGCGGCGGCAGCTATGCGGGTGGCGGCGGCTTTAGCGGCGGGGGTTCTCGCGGGTCTGGAGGGGGCGGCAGCTATGGCGGCGGTTCTCACAGCGGAGGAGGAGGCGGCAGCAATGGCGGCGGCAGTTCTGGCGGCGGCTCGCACAGCGGCGGAGGCAGCAGCGGCGGAAGCAGCGCCTCCAGTTCGAGTGTTTCCAGTGGAGGCAGTTCCAGCAGTTCAAGCAGCGCCGGCTCACACCACTAGAGCGCTTCCACAATTCACATGCCCTTTCCGGCATCGAGCAAGGTGGCATTTTCTTGAGAAAAAATGCCACCTGATAGCGGTGGGTTCGGGGTACCGCAATTGTGGAACCGCTCTAAAGTCGATGGAGAGGCGGCAGGAGAACCCATGAAACGGGGGCAAAACCGGCTGAGAGCATCCTCGGGGGACAAGTCCAGGTTGGATTTGCCGGGCTTACGTGCGGGCCGAAACGCGTCCCCCTTCAACCTCTTAAGTTTTTATGCAATTCGTTTCACCTGCAATTGAAAGGCAACCATGCGACAGAAATCGATTCTTCCGGTTATCTTCCTTGGCGTTCTGCTCGCTGCGGCGCGCACGGCTTCTTCCCAACCTGCTTCGGCGCCCGCTGTGGCAAATGGGAGCCACTCCATCACTCTGGATGTTGTGGTCGACGGCAAGTCTGGCCCACCGGTTTCGGGCCTTCAACCGCAAGACTTCAAACTCTTCGAAAACAAGCAATTGCAGAATCTGGTCTCGGTCGAACCCGGCGGCGCAGGAGTCCAGGCCGATCCGCCGGTCGAGGCCATCCTGCTGCTCGATGCCGTCAATCTGGATTTCACCACTGTCGCGTATGAACGAAAGCTAGTCACGGAGTTCTTGCGCAAGAACGGCGGTCAGCTTGCCCTGCCCACCTCTTTGATTCTGCTTACCGATGCCGGCGCTCAAATGCCGGGTCCGCCGACGCGCGACGGCAACGCCCTGGCCGCCGAACTCAATGACAGCGCGACGGGTTTGCCCACCTTCCAAAAGAATTCAGGCTTCTACAGCGCCGCGGAACGCTGGCAGATCTCTCTCCGCTCGCTGAACACCATCATTGCCTACGGAGCCCGGAAACCGGGCAGAAAGCTGCTGATCTGGCTGAGCACCGGCTGGCCCGCGTTCTCCCAGATGACAACCATGAACACCCAAGCCAACCAGGAGAAGCTCTTTGGCTCTGTGGTAGGGTTTTCCACCGGGCTGCGCCAGGCCAGGATCACGCTCTATAGCATGGACCCGATGGGAGCCGGCGAGACACAATCCATTGTGCGGCAGGCTCCGGAAAGCTTGACTCAGCGCAGAGGGGCTCCGCGTATGGAAGCAGCGGAGGCGGGTCCCGGCAAGCTCTACTATCAGTCGTTCCTCAAGGGCGTGGAGAAGCCCAAGGATGCCGACTACGGCGATCTGCTTTTGGGCGTCCTGGCCACGCAATCGGGCGGACAGGTCTTCTTTGGCAACAACGATCTGGCGGGCCTGATTTCCAAATGCATCGCTGACGCCAATGCCTACTACGTGCTGACCTTCAATGCGCCCGCGGCTTCGCGCGCGAATGAGTATCGCAGCATCGAAGTGCAGGTCGACAAGCCTGGACTGACAGCGCGCACGCGCGCCGGCTACTACGCGCAGCCGTAGGTTCGGCGGCGCAATTCCTTCAATGAGGACGGCCGCCTCCCTCGCTTGCGAATGCGGGGTGGGAGGCTGTACGAGAAAATGCAAGTCAACGATTGAGGAAAGTGCGATGAGACAAAGAGGAACACTTCCAGTAATCTTCCTTGGCCTTGTGTTTGCAGGGCTGGGGACAGTCCTCACCTATGCCGCTTCGCCTGCAAGCGAGGAACCTGCCGTCGCAACTACGCATGCGAGTACCGCCATGACCCTCGACGTGGTGGTCGCGGGCAAGTCCGGCGCGCCGGTTTCGGGCTTGCAAGCCGCTGACTTTACTCTGCTGGACAACAACAGCCCGCAAACCCTGAGTTCTTTTCAAGCGGCCAGCGGCCTGACGGCCACGGCCGATTCTCCTGTCGAATTGATCCTGGTGCTTGACGCGCTCAATTCGGGCCTTGTCACGGTGGACAAGGCCCGGCAATCGCTGTCAGATCTCTTTCGCGAAAACGGCGGAGTGCTTGCGCTGCCCACAACTTTGGTTGTTTTCTCCGACTGGGGATTTACGATCCAGGACCATCCCACGCGGGACGGAAAAGCTCTGATGGAGTTCCTGACCAAGAACACCACGGCCCTGCGCGAGCACAAAGGGAGCGGGTGGGAGATCGATTCGGAACGCCGAGATCTGTCGCTGCGGGCGCTTCGCGCCATCATTGCCGATGAGAGCAAGCAGCCGGGCAGAAAACTCGTTGTCTGGATCGGCAGGGGATGGGCAAGCTTGGGCACCGAATCAGGAGGGCTGCCGGATAAGTGGCACCACCGTGAGTTTCTAAATGTCGTCGCGTATTCCGAGGCGCTGCGTCAAGCGCATATAACACTCTACAGCATCGACCCACTGGGGGTAGGCATCCGTGAGCATTGGGAAGATAGCGCTTACAAGGGCGTATCGAGCGAACGCCAGGTCAATTACGCCAGCCTGGTCCTTCAGGTGATTGCCAAGCAAACTGGAGGACTTGAGCTTGAAGGCAGCAACGACATCGCCCAGATGGTGCATCAATGCATCGCCGACGCCAATTCCTACTATGTGCTGACCTTCAATCCTCCCGCCGCCGCCCATGCCAACGAATATCACGGCATCGAGGTGCGGGTGAATAAACCCGGCCTGAAGGCGCGCACGCGCACTGGCTACTACGCGCAACCGTAGCAACAGAGGCTGGAAATCTGCCCACCTGAATCGAACAAGGGTCTCTGGCTGAACGAGGATCAACGACCGCTGCCATCCGGGCGAGGGCCGCCTCGATCAGCCAGAGAGAATCTTCCCAGTGCTGAGCGATTCTATACAGCACGCACCCCATTGCTCCTATATACGTTTGTATGCACTCTCGTGAGTGCGCGGCATACGTCAGATCCCAACGTGTGCCCAGGTCCTGACCTCTCGGTCGAAATGCGGATATTCAAGACGACTTGCGGGCAGTCGCGCCTGGGCGCTTCTGTGCATTGTTCTCATCCTGCGGGAGTTAGCACAGGATGCGGCCTTGCGCGCGAATGATCCGATTGAAACGACGCAACTGCCTTTCAGGAGGCCATCATGCAACCGATAAATTCCAAGAGCTTGACTCAAGCCGCCATGAAACCCGGACAAACTCTGTCTGGCGCGCCTGGCTGGTGCTGTGGTGTGCTGTTGCTGCTTGTTTTCTCCACATTGCCCCTTCATGCGCAATTCGGCTCCAGCCTTTCAGGAACGGTTATCGACCCTACCAGAGCGGTCATTCCGAACGCCGCCGTCACACTCACCAATGCCGCGACACAGCAGACGCTGGCAACGACGACAAATGGCACCGGCTTCTATCGCTTTATCGAGTTGCCGCCAGGGCATTACTCGCTCGTGGTAACGGCAACAGGATTCAAGAAGAATAATGTGACCGACGTCGCCCTGACCGCGGAAACCCCTCGCGATGTAGAGGTGACGCTTCAACCTGGCGGAGCGACGGAATCCGTGGAGGTTCACGGCGACGACGTACCGATGCTGCAGGTCTCGGACGCGAACATTGGCGCCACCATCGACAGCGAAGAGATTGAACGGCTGCCAACCTATGGCGCCGATCCTTATGAACTGTTGCGCACCGCGCCCGGAATCACGGGCGATGGAGCACGCAGCGGCAGCGGTTCGGCAGTTTATCTACCCAATGGCGCCGGTCCGGGCGGTTCAAACTCCGGCATCTTTCAAACCGAGAACCAGGTGCAAATATCGGCGGCAGGGCAGCGCCAGGCGGACAACAACTTCATGGTGGACGGTGTAAGCGTCAACTCGCTTACCCACGGCGGCTCGGCGGTGGTTTCACCCAGCATGGAAGCGGTTGGACAGATGACCGTGATCTCCACCTCCCTTGACGCCTCGGATGGACGCAACTCCGGCGCCCAGATCAAAATCGTCACCAAGAGCGGCACCAATGTGCTGCATGGGTCTCTCTTCGGCCTCTATGACGAAACGGGTCTGAATTCCTACAACAAATGGGGCGGCCCTTCCGGCGCACTGCCCACGATTGTCACCAACGATCAGCGCAGTTATGCCGCTTCCCTGGGCGGTCCGGCCGTTCGTAGCAAACTGTTTTACTTTATTTCGTTCGCGGGCTTCACAACGGCCAACAACAATGAGACCACGAGCTATGTGGAAACTCCGGATTACCGCGCCGCGGTGATAGCGAACCGCGCTGGCGGTGTGAGCGCCGCCATTCTCGCGGACCCCGGCGTGCTGCCGCGGATTCGAGCGGTCCTGACGCCCGCTTGCAACGGCCTCACCGTTGGTGTCAATTGCAACCTTGCCACCAGCAGCACAACGAGTGCCGGCCTCGATATCGGCTCTCTCACACCCGGCGGCAAATCTCAGATCGGCGTCTTCCCATCGAACAATCAGATCGGCGGCGGCCTTGACGGTGTTCCCGACGTTGAGAACGTTCAGCTCTATGTGCCCAGCCATAGCCGCGGAAAACAGTTCAATGGCCGCGGCGACTGGTATCTCTCCCCCAAGGATCAGCTCGCGGGCAGTGTCTACTTCACCAAGCTGGACAATTATGGAACCAGCGGCTCGGCAGGCTCGCGCCCGCAGGCGGACCTTCCCTTCAAGCCGCTCAACTCCGCCGCGACAGCCATCTACATCCACACCTTCTCGCCCGCCTGGCTCAACGAAGCTCCGCTTCAACAGCACCCGCTTTGCGGATAACGGCATCAGGGATGCGGCCGGTGTGACCAACTTCGGCATTCCCTATGTCAATGTGCAGACGCTGCCCTGGGCGATTCAGTTTGGCGCCAACGCCAGCTCAACGACGCCATCGGTCTTTGCGGAAAACACCCATGAAGCACGGGACATGGTGACGCATAGCTGGAAATCGCACTCCTTGCGCATGGGCGGGGAACTGCGCATGGAACAGGACAATGACAATCTCTCTGGCAACCAGAGGCCCACTTATGCCATGCAGGGTCTTTGGACCATGGCCAACGATGCGCCCATCTACGAGGCGATCGATGCCAACCCGAACACCGGAGGCAGCCCGCTGACACAGCGGTACTTCCGCTCAGAAGACATCGCCGCCTACGTTCAAGACGATTGGAAAGCCTCTCCCGATCTCACTCTCAATTTTGGTCTGCGCTGGGAGTACTTCACGCCGCTGCGCAACAAGGGCTTCGAGATCAACTATCCCGTGCTAGGCGCTGCCGCCGGACAGCAACTGACGGGCATAACCCTGCAGCTTCGCAACCAACTTTGGAATCCGCAGCCGCACAATATCGCACCCAAGTTCGGATTTGCCTACACGCCGCCCTCTTTCAAGCACCAACTTGTAATCCGCGGGGGCTTTGCCATGGCCTACAACCACCTGGACATCGCGCTGTTCAACAACGCTCTCGAAGATGGCCCCAATGTTGCCAACTTCGGCCTGTGCTGTGCCGGAAACGGCAATACCGCCGGCACCCTCTACACGATGGGCACCACCAATTCGCCGGCCAGCTTTCCCATCAACCCCGCGCTCGCTTCCGGTGTCAATCCCGCAACGGGGTTTCCTTATGAGTACGGATCCTCCCCTGGAAACGTCCACAACCAGCAGGAGAGCTTCGAAGTCTACGGCGCATTGCCCAACACCAAGCAGCCGGTAAGCGATCTCTATTCTCTTGAAGTGCAGTATCAATTGCCTTACAGCTTTGTCGGCACGGTGGGCTATACCGGGAGCGTTGGCCGCCATTTTGCCCGGCTGGTCAATCAGAACTTCATCTTCTCGCAGTGCTATCCGGCAACCACAAATTGCGGCGGCACTACTTCGCTCACCCCGGTCAATGCCGCTTATTTTGCGCAGACCGACTCCAACCAGTCTTACAACGCCCTGAACCTGGATCTCACACGTCATCTGACTCAGGGTCTTTACATGTCAGCCTATTACACCTACTCGAAGTCTCTTGACCAGGTGTCGAACGGAGATGCTGCCGATTCCAATGCCAACCAGACCAACCCCGCCAATAATGCCACGGAATGGGGACCTTCCGATTACGATGTGCGGCAGCGCATCACGGTTACCGGCGTGTATGAACTTCCGCACGTGCATTCCGGCAACGCATTTGTGAAGGCCGCGGCCAATGGCTGGCAAGTGAACGGCGTCATGACCTATCACACCGCGTTCCCGTGGACGCCAGTCACTTGGAATCTGCAGACGAGCCCCCTGGTTACCGGCGCAAATGTGGTCGGTCCAACGAGGCCGCTGGCTTACTATGGCGGAGCGGGATCGAGTTGCTCCAATAGCGCCCTGGAATCGGGGTCCAACTTCCCCAAGGGCGGCACAGCTTACTTCGACATTACGGCGCCCACAAGCGTCAACGCCCCTGCGTACACGCCGGGGATCGGCCGCAACAGCTTCCGCGGTCCATGCTACTTCGATACCGACATGAGCTTCGCCAAGGAGGTTGCGTTGGACCGCTACGATCATCACACGCTGCTTCGCTTGCAGTTGAATGCCTATAACATCTTCAACCTTCTTCAACTGCAACCGATTACCAACGGCAACGCGGACGGCAACGCCATTATCACCAGCGCGACTTTTGGCGAAGCGCAGAGCGGCAACGCAGGCCGGGTGCTTGAAATCTCGGCTCGCATTCAGTTCTGAGTTCAACTGAGCGTTTTTGCAAGATGTGCAGACCGGAATCGCTTTGGTCTCCCGCCCATTCCGCAGAAAAACGCGGAATGGATGTGGCACATAGGTCTATACCAAGAGTGCTCTAACATGCCGCTCCGGATGAACTTGAGTTCCACCCGGAGTGGCATTCCTATTGGAGTTGGCAGCGCCGCTTCATCGTTCGCTGCGGCACAATCAAGCCGGCAAACCCTGGCCATGGAATCCAACCCGTTGCATGGCGCGCACGCTCTCAGGGTTGCGCATGAAAGATTCCCAGACCATCCCCGAACGGAGATTCTCAGCCATCAGCACCGAGATGCCCTGATCGATGCCCAGCACGTCGGCGTCGTACCAGTTTGCTTCCGGATGAAAGGCATCGACAAAGCCATAGCGGCCCCAGGCATGCTTTCCCCATTTCGAACGCATGGCGCGCAAAACCGCGAGGCACTCGCGGGGCAGAAAGGCCAGTGAGCCCGCCGCGGCCGAAGGAACAACGGTTCCGTCGAGCGGCCCCTGCGCGGGCGGTCCGCCCCAGGCCGTATAGCCGCCCGCGTAATCCGACGCCGTAATGCCCCAATATTCGTCGTTGTACCACTTGGGATAGGAGAGGCAGAATGCCTTGTGGGCGCGTGTCGCCTTGATGGAATTGGCAAAGTAATCGGCATAGTCATCGCTCTTGTAGCGGAAGTCGTACCACGCCTGCGAGTACTGATGCGTGAACAGCGGATCGCTTCCGCCGATGTAGTCGAAGCCTGCGTAGTGGATCACGGGGCGGGTGAAGCTTTTCCAGCATTCCGGCGCCACGGGATGTGTGGGTGAGCCGATGGCCAACAGATAGATCATCATCAGTTCGCAGTAGTGACTCCAGCGCGCTTTGAGAAAGCCCGTCTCCGGTTGCCAGCCCATTGAGAAGGTCTGGCCGGCATTCAGCATCCACGGCCAATCCACGCGCTCGTAGATCTGGGCGGCCAATTGCTTGATCTGCGCATCCTCAAAGTAGCCGCGGGCGGTGAGAATGCCGCAGAGCAGAAGCGATGTGTCGATGGAAGACAACTCCGAACCGGAGAACCGTTTCCCGGTCTCCACATCGGTGAAGTGATAGAAGAATCCATGCACCTGCGGCAGATGGTTCAGGTGCCAGTCCAGGGTTGTGCGAACCCGCTCGACGATTTGTGCATGAGGCAGATAGCCACGATGGTCGGCAATGCACAGTGCAGTCAATCCGAACCCTGTGGAGGCGATGCTCGCCATGCGACGAGGATCGCGCGCGCCCTTGGAGAGATCGTTGCGAGCGCGATCGAGAATCTGCCCGGTTTTTGCGCTGGCCTGCTCCCAGAAAAACAGGCAGCCCTGGCGCTCGAGGTCGTCCAAAAAAGCCTCGTCCTCGCCAGATTGATTCCATGCCTCCACCGCGAACGCTCTACCCATCGGAGACATCGCACTTGCTGCCGTCATTGCCATCGTCCTGAGCATCTGGCGGCGGCTGTTGAAGAACATTTGCGCTCGCATTGTCATCGATCCATTTTCCTCTGTGGACCTTCGCCGCCAGGCCGGAGAATTACGGCGACCTCGGATGTCCTCCCACTACCGTATTCCGAATTCTGTGCGCGCGAGTGGCCAATTCAGTACTTCGCGACCGCATCCGAGAGTAACGATTGCGGCCCGCTCCTTGAAGCGAACGATGGACTCAGGACTCTCGTGTCTAGACTGTGCGATTTGGTAGTTTGTCCGGACCGATGCGGGCGAGGACGCCCGCACGACAGCCGGTCTGGAGACCGGCGCTACAGCTTTTCCATTACACAATCATGCGGTCACAGCAGGAGTGAGTTTACGGCACGGCTCGAACCGTACCCTTTCAAAACAGCGACCTATTCAGAGATTCCCTGATTTGTATGCGAAATCCGCCTTGGTGCAGGTACACACCAAGGCGGATGCTGGGAGCAAATAGATTCCAACTACGAAGATATGTGATCTGGCTTCGCCGCGAGGTGACTCAGTCACCTCGCGACGATTCTGCTTGTTACTCCCAATCAAGGCCGCAAACCAGCCCTCTCGCTTTCCTGCTTCTCGATGGCAACCGAAGTTACTTGGCGGCGACCAGCGGCTTGGTGACTCAGGGTGCCGCTTGGCGTATCCCTTGGCCATGTCGGCGATGGAGATAGCGGTGTAGTCGCCGGCGTGTCCGGCCTGGCCGAACTGCGTCATGCGCTGGGCAACCACCTTCTGCATGGCCGCGCGGGCGGGCTTCATGTAGTCGCGGGGATCGAACTTCTCCGGGCTCTCCGCGAAGACCTTGCGGATGGCGCCGGTGATGGCCAGGCGGTTGTCGGTGTCCACGTTGATCTTGCGCACGCCGTTCTTGATGCCCAGCTGAATCTCTTCGACCGGCACGCCCCAGGTTTCCTTCAGCTTGCCGCCGTACTGGTTGATGATGTCCTGCAGGTCCTTGGGAACCGAGCTGAGCTGCCGTGCATCACCAGGTGGGTGTTGGGCAGGCGCTTGTGGATCTCGATCAGCAGGTCCATCTTCAGCACCGAGCCATCGGGCTTCTTGGTGAACTTGTAGGCGCCGTGGCTGGTGCCGATGGCGATGGCCAGCGAATCCACGCCGGTGCAGCTCGGCAAACTCGACCGCCTGGTCGGGATCGGTGACGTGATCCAGGCCGGAACCGCCCGCGCCGTGGCCGTCTTCGATGCCGCCCAGTACGCCGATTTCGCCTTCGACCGAGATGCCGCGCTCGTGCGCGTAATCGACTACCTTGCTGGGTGACTTCGACATTCTCTTCAAAGGTGGCCGGGGTCTTGCCGTCGGCCTTGAGCGAGCCGTCCATCATGACGCTGGTGAAGCCGAGCTTGATGGCGCTCTCGCAGGTCTCAAAGCTGTTGCCGTGATCCAGGTGCATGGCCAGCGGAATCTGCGGATACAGTTCGGCGGCGGCCAGCATCAGGTGATAGAGGTAGTTGTCCTGCGCAAAGGCGCGGGCGCCGCGGCTGGCCTGGATGATGACCGGCGAATTGGTTTCCTTCGCGGCCTCCATGATGGCCTGAATCTGTTCCATATCGTTGACGTTGAATGCGCCGACGCCGTAACCGCCCTTGGCGGCCTCGTCGAGGAGCTGCCGCGTGGAGACTAGAGGCATAGAAGTTTCTCCTTCTGGGATGGCTCCGGCCGCCTGAACGCTTGGGCCCGTGCGGGCGAAAAAACAGCCTCGCGGGCGGCAGGAACTGCAATCGTCCTTATGGTAGCAGAGATGCGCAAGCGAAAAGTGTGCTCTTGAACACAGGCACGGGAGCGGAGCCCATAGTGGGCGGTTCGATGCAGGCCGCAACGCAGTGGACCCGCAAGAATGGTTGCCAATTCGGAGACAATCGCGGCGTCAGCTCACCGCTGCGAGCGAACCAGTTGGTAACGAATCTGGATTTGCCCCCCGCCCGGCATCCTTTGCAGCCAGAACTCGAAGGAACCGGCGCGGGTAGCGACCGTGGTGGTGGCGAATGGCTTGTTCTTCCAGGCGCTTCCGTCGCAGATGGACCCGCTGTAGCCGGCGCCCAAGGTGAGCTTCCGCCGCACGGCGTACTCCATCTTGGCGCGATCCACGTCGAACCCGGCCTTCGAGGCGCCATTCAGCGGAATGGTGGGGTAGACCACAGCCTCCGCCGTCAGGCGCGGAGTGAAGTTGACGTCCAGCACCGGCCACAACCAGAGCGACCGCGCCCCGTGCGAACCCGGACCCACGGCCTGCGAGAGGTAGACGATCTGCGTCAGGGTTGCGCGCCGGGCGGGATGAAACTCCGCCCCCACGCCGACAAACGTCAGCCGCTCGCCACCCTGGCCGAAATCGTAGTCGCCAAAATCGGGAAAAATCCAACGGCCGCGCTGCTGCGAGAACTCCACCAGCCGGTAGGTCTGAACATGCGGCGCCTGCAACTGCTCCCCAGCGCGAACCGTGTAGGCGGAGAGGACAGGCTCGCGGGCCTGCACGCTCTCTTCGGCGCTCGCCGCGGCGATGCCCCCGAGAACCAGCAAACCAATGAAGAGACCACTGCGCATTCCTGCTCTTTCGCAAACATCCGGCGTGGAATGTTCCTTTCTCGATTTTATGCTTGTGCCTGAAGATAGATTTGCACGTCTCTTGCGCACTTGAAGCGATTACGCACGATTCGTACCAGAGACTTCCAGCGAGGCTGGGATTCGCGGCAGCTAAGCTCCGCGGAGCCTTTCCAGGCAGGGGTATTGCGGTTTGATGGCTGTGCACAAGATGAGCGCGGAAAAGCGCGGCCGGCCTTCAAGGAGCGCCCGTTCCAGGGAGGGATTTTGCAGATTTGGACTTTCTTGGCATGTCCGCGCAAGAATCCTCGGGCAGAAAAAGCTACAGGATTCTTGTCGCGCTTGATTCCACAGGGACTTGGAACGGAGAAAGAAGATAGCGGGTGGCGCCGGTCTCGGTGACGCTTCCAAAAACAGGCTGAGGGTGCCCGCAGTCCCTGGCGAGGGACCGCGGGCACCCTCAACGGGATAAAACGTTGCATGAGACTGGGGCCACCCGCCTGTTCCGCACTAAGCGAAGAGGCTACAACCCCAGCACTGCCCGTTGTGCGGCGAAGATCTCCTTCAACCCCACCTCGGCCAGGTCCACCAGTTCGTTGAGCTGCGCGCGGGAGAAGCTGCCCTTTTCCGCCGTGGCCTGGGTCTCGATCAGGCCTCCGTCGGCGGTCATCACCACGTTCATGTCCACCTCGGCCTGCGAGTCCTCCTCGTAGCAGAGGTCGAGCAGCGTTGCGCCGCCTACCATTCCTACCGAGGTGGCGGCCAACAGTTGCTTCAGCGGCGACACCTTGAGCGTGCCCGCCTCGACCAGCGCGTTCAAAGCCAGCGCCAGTGCAACCGCCGCGCCGGTGATGGCGGCCGTGCGCGTGCCTCCGTCGGCCTGGATCACGTCACAGTCCAGGATTACGGTGCGCTCACCCAGCAGCTTCATATCCACAACCGAGCGCAGGCTGCGGCCGATCAGGCGCTGAATCTCGTGCGTCCGCCCGCCGATCTTGCCCCGTTCGCTCTCCCGCGGAGTGCGGGTCACCGTGGAGCGCGGCAGCATGGAGTACTCGGCCGTGACCCAGCCGCGCCCTGAATTGCGCAGCCATCCCGGCACGCCCTGCTCGACCGTAGCGTTGGTAAGGACCCGGGTATTGCCCAGCGAAACGAGCACCGAGCCCTCGGCGGTCTGGACAAAACCTGGAACGAGAGAGAGCGGGCGGAGCTGGGCCGGGGTGCGGCCGCCAGGGCGGAAAAAGGGCGAGGAAATCGGCGCGTGCATAGGTGGATTGTACGGGAGCGGGCCGCATCGGGAAGTGCGCGGAGTCGGGGTGCCAATGCGGGAATACCTGGAAATTTCTCGCCCGGATCGGGAATCTAAGGTAAGCGATTGAAATTACAGCATTTACGTCAATTGCCCTGCACGGGCCAGTCCCATTTTGGGAAGGACTATGGATGAGCGATCCGTGAGATCGGGGAAAGATAGGCTGTTAGCCCTTCCCTTATCAGGAACTTAGAACCGATGTCCTGGTTTGGCACGCTACGTGTAACAGAATAGGACAAATCCCCGGGAGCCGGGGCAGAAACGGGACAGCGAAGACAGGGAACGAGGAAGCGGAAGCAAAGGGGAAAGGAGCCAGGCCATGCAGCAGATGGAGCAGATGGCAGGATTGCCCAGAGCGGAACGAAAGCGGGTGGAAGCCGTGGTTGAGACGCTAGCCACGCTGCACGGAGGGGGGCAGAGTCTGGCGGAAGTGGCCCATGACGCCCGCAACATGGTCACGGCGCTGGGACTCTACTGCGACCTGCTGGAGGAGCCGGGCGTCCTGGCGGCTCCATTCCTGCACTACGGCAGCGAGCTGCGCCTGGTGGCCTCGGCCAGCCGCCGTCTGGTGGAGAAGCTTGTGGCTCTGGACAGCCGGGAGGCGCTTGAAGGCCCGCCGGACAGCCCGGCTCCCGCACGCAACGGACTTTCTCGAGAGGCGGCAGTCGGCGACCCCATGGAGCAGGCGCGCCGCTGGGACCTGATGCCCGCCGAGCCCATTGGCGACCTGGCGCGGGAGCTCTCCGCCAACCGCAATCTGCTTTCCGCGCTGGCCGGGCCTTCGATCTCGTTGACCTTGGAAGCCCAGGGTGGCGCGCGGGGGGTAAGACTGACCTGCGAAGACCTGACCAGGATTCTGGTCAACTTGGTCAAGAACGCAGCCGAGGCCATGCCAGCCGGAGGCAGCGTGTGGCTGGGACTGCGCGAGCACTTCTCCGTGTCCGGAACCGCAGGCTGGCTGGAATTGACCGTCGAGGACAATGGGCCGGGCATCCCCAGCGAGGACCTGGACAGAGTCTTCGAGCCGGGTTTCACAACCCGCCCGAACGGCATCTCCCAGGACGGCGGGTGGCAGGTGGCCCATCGCGGGCTGGGTCTGTCGATTACCCGGGCCATTGTGGAGGCGGCCGGCGGGCGGATTCGCGCCGAAAACCGCATCCCGGTAGGGGCGCGCATTTCCGTCGAGCTGCCCGCGCAGGTGCGCTAGATGCTAGATTCGGCAGGAAGAACGGGATTCACCGAGGGCCGGAGAGGGGAAAACAGAAGCAGCGGCCCGAAACCAATTCACCCAAGCACGCGTGAGGCGAATACAATGCTCGAAACAGTTTCTCGCTCAAGGTCAATGGAGTTTATTCCTCTACTTGCGGAGCCGGCGGTGCGGCTGCACCTGCTGGTGGTGGACGCGGATGCGGCGGTGCGCTCGGCCTGCGCCGAGATCGCCGCCAGCCTGGGCTACGCGGTGGAGAGTACCGGCGACCTGGGCCAGGCACGCAGTCTGCTGCGCGGACGGGCAGCCGATATTCTGCTGGTCAACCTGCCCCCGGCGGGAGGCCAGGGTCTGGAACTGGTGTCCGAGGTCAAACTGCTCTACCCGCAGACCGCGGTCATCGCCATGACCGCCTCGGGCTCAGTGAATGCCGCCGTTGAGGCGATGCGCTGCGGCGCTTCGGACTACCTGACGAAGCCCTTCGCCATGGATGAGCTCTCGACCGTCCTGGACCGCGCCTCGGTCGCGCTGACCACCGACACGGCCACTCGCCAGTTACGCGAGCGGCTCAGGCTCTCGCAGGGGCTGGGGGCCATGATCGGCCGCTCCGGCGAGATGGAGAAGCTCTACCGGATCCTCTCCAAGGTCGCGCAAAGCTCACACCCGGTGTTGGTGCTGGGCGAGAGCGGCACGGGCAAGGAACTGGTGGCTCGCACCATCCACGCGTACGGGCCGAACTCACAGAAGCCATTTTTGCCCGTGGACTGCGGCTCGCTGGTGCCATCGCTCATTGAGAGTGAGCTCTTCGGGTATGTCAAGGGCGCTTTCACTGGGGCCATTCGCAACAAGGACGGTTTGCTGGTCTCCGCCGAGGGGGGCACGGTCTTTCTCGATGAGATCGGCGAGCTCTCTCTCGATGTGCAGGCCAAGCTGCTGCGCGCCCTCCAGGAGAAAGAGGTGCGACCGGTCGGCGCCACCCATCGCGTGCCTATCCGGGCGCGCATCGTGGCCGCCACCAACCGCGACCTGACGGCCATGGTGGAGAAGGGCACCTTCCGCAAGGATCTTTTCTACCGGCTCAACGTGGTCAACTTGCGGCTGCCCCCGCTACGCGACCGGCGAGAGGATATTCCCCTGCTGGCGGCGCACTTTCTTGACCGCCTCAGCCGTGAGCACGGCACCAAGTTCACCCTCAGCGACGAGGCGCTGCGCACCATGATGCGCCACGATTGGCCGGGCAACGTGCGAGAGTTGGAGCACTCGGTGGAGCGGGCCTGCGCACTCTCCTCGGGGCCGGTGCTGCACCTGGGCGACCTACCCACGCAGTTGCAGCAGCAGGGGCTGGAAGCACGGCGCAATGCCGCCGCTGCCGGAGCGCAGTCTGAAGAGAGCGGACCGCCGGAGCTGACCACCCTGGCCGAGCTGGAGCGGCAAGCCATCCTGGGAGCCATACGCACCCTCAACGGCGACAAGTTGCAGGCCGCGAAGCTGCTGGGCATCGGCAAGACCACCCTCTACCGCAAGCTCAAGGAATACGGCATTGCCGACCCGCTGCAGCAGGATTAGGCGTGATCGAACAACCCGCTCCAGCGCGGAATGAGACGCTGCGGAACGACGGCAGCATTCGAATGGAAATGGAACCCGCACAGACGGCGGGAAGAGGCGCCGGCGACAAGCTGGCCGCAACGGAACAAGGAGTTGGCAATGAGCATCCTGATGGTGACGGGAATCGAAGGAGCCCGCAACTGCGCAGCCGTCGTGGGAGGGCAACTGGGCATGGAGGTTGAGGTAGCGGAGGGACGCAAGGCCGCGCTGGCCGCGCTGCGCCGCCGCGAGTTTCTAGCCGTGCTGGTCGACGAGACCATGGCCGAGTGCGATCCGGCCGCCGCCGAGGCGCTGTGGGAGCACGCCGGGCTGGCCATTCCGCTGCAAATCAACTTCGCCCTTTCCGGCGCGGCCCGGCTGACGCGCGAGATTCGCGCCGCGCTGCGCCGCCGCGAGCGCGAGCAGATGCTGGCCCACCGGGCGGCGGCCGCGGCCATCGAAACCGAACTGAAGTCCACCGTGGCCGGGCTGTTGCTGAATTCGCAGTTGGCCCTTTCCGGCAGCGAGATTCCCTCCCCTGTCGCCGATCGGCTGCGCGTGGTTGCCGATCTGGCCGGCAGCCTGCGTCAGCAACTGAGTTCGCCGTTCCCTTCACCCCGCGACTCCGCCGCCTGAGCCACCTGCGGTAGGGCCAATCGCCTTCGGCTCCGCCCGCGCTTGAGCGTTTTCGATTCGCATGTTGCCATCTGGAGATCGTACGGGGTGTCTTTCTCTTGAGGCGAAAGTCACTTGACTCTCCGGCTTCTGTAAAGAGCAGAATCGAAAGCGCTGTAGGAGAAAGCGCCGGCACATCGTTACTCTCCCCGCCTGCACAGCGGAGAGAGCCAGAAAGGAACTTGCGTTGCACGCGCATCGCCGGGGCGGAAGATTGCCCCGGCGTTTTTCTCTGTGCCTTCAGCCGGTGCATCGAGATCAAAGGAAGGAACAGGGCTTCGCCTTTGCAAGGCGCCTTGCGCTCGTGCTGGCCGGGTGCCCCATTCCTCGCTTTTTCCTGGCGGAGGGTGTGAGGCCGAAAATCTTCTTTCCTTCCGCCGAGGGCCGTATGCCTGGATGGCAAGTCCCCCACCGCAGGTTGTGGTTTAGTCTTTAAAGAGCATGACCGATTCAGCCGTACTGCTTATCGACTGCCCGGACCGCAAGGGTCTGGTGGCTCGCGTCTCCACCATGCTCTACGAGCTCGGGGCCAACATCCTCCACGCCGACCAGCACCAGGACCACGAGTTGGGCCTTTTCTTCATGCGCGTCGAGTGGGCGCTGAACGGATCGGAGGCCGTGCCGGCCTTCGACCTGGAGGGCTTTCGCACCGCTTTCGCGCCGATGGCTGCGGAGTTGGGGATGCGCTGGAAACTGAGCGCCACCCGGTGTCAGCCCAGGGTAGCGCTATTCTGTTCCCAATATCTGCATTGCATGGCCGACCTGCTCCATCGCTGGCGCACCGGCGAGTTGCACTGCGAGATTCCGGTCATCGTCTCCAACCATCGCGCCGTGGAGAATCTGGCAGCGTTCTACGGCATTCCCTTCGAGTACATTCCCGTCACTGCCGCCACGCGCGCCGAGGCCGAGGCCCGCCAGCTTGAGCTGATTGAGCACCACCGCGTCGAGCTGGTGGTGCTGGCGCGCTACATGCAAATCCTCTCGCCCGCCTTTGTCCAGAGCTACCCGGCGCAGATCATCAACGTGCATCACTCGTTTTTGCCGGCGTTCACGGGGGCCAAGCCCTACCACGCAGCCCACGCACGGGGCGTCAAACTGATCGGAGCCACCAGCCACTATGTCACCGAAGTGCTGGACGACGGCCCGATTATCGAGCAGGACGTGGCGCGCATCTCCCACCGCGATCAGGTGGATGATCTGGTGGCGCGCGGGCGGGACCTGGAGCGCATCGTTCTCTCGCGCGCCGTCCGCTGGCACCTGGACCGCCGCATTCTCTGTTATGGGAACAAGACGGTCGTCTTCGACTGAGGCAGCGGACAGGCTGCCGAAACCTGGCTCTCCACCGCCGGTCATTGTCAGGAGCGGAGCGAACAGCGCCAGCCTGCCCGCACAAGGCGAAGACCGCCAGCAACCATTCATCATCTCTCTTCAAGCTCCAATAGCGAGGTTTTTTAACCTGAAGACTCGCATCAGGATGCGGAAGTGCCACTCCGATCAGGTATGAGATGGAATATCCGCGACAGCTTATTGTTCTCAGCAGCGCAGCCAAATTACACCGCTATGATGATGCGGCGCCATGAACGGAGTATCAATGCAAAAGCCCAAGCCGAGACATTCGCAAGGAGCTTAGAGAAGAGGCTGAATAAGGACCACCTCCTTCGATTGCCAGGTGGAAGATTTGTTCTACCCTGGAGTGGGGTCCCGAGCGACGACTCTTCGGACTGGCCTCTCCGGCTACAACTATCCCGCCATTTTCGAGCAGTCGTAACAAGTGATACACATCGAAATGAGCGCATCGATTCTCCGAAGATCGCGCGTTGCTGAGGGCGGCTCGGCCACCAATTGTGGAGCTTCTGTTGCGCGAATTGAAATGAGCTGGCTTGATGAGAAGACCGGCTATCTTCTTGAACAGTTGGCCACCCCTCGGAGCGGAGTCGGCATCGGTTGTGAAATGCAAGCCCAGCACAGATTCGAATCGACGCTGGGTCATCGGCACTCGGGGAACAGCACCAAGGGATCTGGCGCCCGCTAAGAGGGCATTGTAGGAATAGTCGAATGCAGGATGAGCCGTTGAGAGGCAGCTGCCCGCACAAGAGGCTGGTCATCGTGACTCCTTTGGACATCCTCATCTCGTACCCATTGCAGCAAGTGGAACAAAGCTACCAAGGATGCGCTTGGCAGGTGCAGAATTTCACAATACGCCGCACCTCCAGATGCGCTATCCTCATTTAATTCCAGAGGGGATTTGGGGATAGGACACCCCCGCCAGACGGCGGAATCCAATCTTGCATTTCCTTCTTTTCGGAGTACACTTTGGCTATGCAGTTCGCCTCAGGAGATGATATGCACCTTGCAAGACAGTTTCGAGTCCACATGAAGCTTGCTCTTGCGGCACTCTTCGTGGCCGCAGCCTTTCCCGCATTTGCCCAGGTTGTTCCGGCAGCCAGTGAGGGCGGTCTGCCCCTTGAAGTCGGCGGCGGATTCTCATCTTATGCCACCGAAATCTACCCTCAGAGATTCATGGGGCCGACGCTTTGGGCAGACTGGAGCATCGGTCAAAAGCCATCGCTCCTGCGCGGTTTAGGGATTGAGGCGGAGGGCCGCTATCTGAATTGGGGGCAACCGGCCGGCGTCACCTGGAGCTTTATGACCGCCGGGGGCGGCCCCATCTACACTTGGCGTCATTCCCGCAACTTCCATCCCTACGCCAAATTGTTGGTTGATTATGGCGCTCAGAGTAATATCAAGACCCCAGCCTTTCCGGCCACATACAAGAGCGACAAATGGATGATCTATGCCCCGGGCGGCGGCATCGAATATCGGGCGTGGAACCGCATTTGGGTGCGTGCGGACTATGAATACCAGTTCTGGAAGGTCGAGTGGTTCAATAGTAATGACTATCTCAACCCAGCCGGAGTTACCGTAGGCGTTGCCTACGACTTCAGGCACCTTCATGTGAAATAGGCAATCGGCGGAGAGTTACCTCTGCTGGTCGCCCACTTGCCCCGCGCGTTCAGGTTATCCGAGCAACTCGCTGGAACAGCGCAAGTTTCAAAGTCAGCACAACGCTCTTGTCCTCCTGGATCAGAGCGTTGTGCACGTCTTCTGGTTTTTCGGCCCTTGAATGTCTTGGGGGAGAACTTGACGGCGGTCGACTCCTGACAGCCTGTGGTGAAAGTCAAGTTTTGAAAGGGCACGACTTCAGTCGTGCCGTAAGTGATTCAAAATAAACATGGGCTTTAGCCCCTGAGAGACGGTCTTTCGGCATTTTCGACTTTCACCACAGGCTGCTGAGGCAGCTCTTCCAGGGTCACCGCCAGACTGGGATGGCAGGCAAATCCTAGAGACTGTGACGGCCCCCCTCAGCCTTGTACGACTTTGAGCACCAGCACAACCTCCGCCTTTGAGAGCGAAGTCCAGACGGTGTCGCCTTTGAGGTGCAAGGCGATTTCCTCGTACCGAAATGCTGCAAGCTAACGCTACGCAGCCTGCCGTCGTACTTTGCCAATAAGAGGGCCTTTTGTTCGCGTTAGTGATCGGCTCCTTGGGCGGACCCGGCAAGTTCCTGCCCTGGTTCACGCGACGTCAACGTTTTTGCGCAAAATCAGAATTGACATACCTTGGAGAACTGCTATGATCAGTTTGCTAGATTTGGTGTGGAAAAGTGCATCTAGGCTCACTCTTGCGCTTAGGCCTTTTGATTGTCGCTACTTTCCGTTTTTCATGTGGCGATCTGGTCTGCACTTTTGCTCTCTTCTTTAACTTGTTTGCAAGATTTATCAGACTGCCCTTTGTGGACTTTGTACGGGCTCTGCCACTCATCCCTTGCACTTGCTTGCCATAAGCCGAGAGCTAAAGGCCGTTTTCCACTGTCCCATTATATGGCAAGCTCATTCCAAGTGAGGATGGCGAAGCTTTATCCAAAACCTCGTTTGATGCGCCCTGGGCTGACCCCTCCAACTTGGCGATTCGGTAAAGGGGGGGCTCAGAGCTTGGTTTCCCTGGCTCTCCCTATGGCCCCCAAACAAATGTTGCGAGCGTGCAATGCCGCTTGAATATCTGCGGAACTAATCTGTATTGGGATTGAAAACCGCTTTAGCAACAAGTGTGTGCGGCTGGCGTAGCGGGTACTTACATAACAGCAAAACGCAACAGAGTTTCATTCTTCCGCGCCTGTTTTTCCAGGGATGGATATGTCATTTTGAAAGGCCCCATCAAGAGCTCCCCACGTAATTCTCGGAAGCGGCTCACCTGCAGGATGCTGCCCAGCACGACGATGCGTCTGCGCGCCGCACTCGATGCGATTCCCGCCCCATAGCTAGCGCGTGCACGCCATGGTAGCCTGTGGTGGAGGCTGAAAATGCCGAAAACCGTCCCTCAGGGACTAAAGCTCATGGCTATTTTGAATCACTTACGGCCCGACTGAAGTCGTGCCCTTTCAAAACAAGACTTTTGTCACGGGCTACTCAACCAACGTCTCCAACCTCACAGAGTACCGATCCGCCCAGTAGGAACAAGTACCTTTCTTGAGACAGAATCAAATCGCCAGACCAACACCCAGGAGATTCTGTGCATTCTGCGATTCGTAATTCGCGCGAATCTTGTGAACTTCCAGAGCGAGGCGTGGGCGCCATTCGCGTGGCCAGCGACCCGGTGAACCAACTCAAGCTGTCGATTGAAGGCCGGTCAGGATGCCCGATCGAGCTTCGCAGCTGCGATAGCCGCCTCTCTGTAAGAAAATATGCGAAGGATAACGAGTACAATCCTCGCCTGGTTGCACAGGCTTCCAAGCAAGCGCGATTCAGCGAGGTCAATTGCGGATCCTATAGCTTTGTCGCGCCCAAGGTCTTTGCAATTGGCGCTGGCCCTTGCGGTTTCAACTGGTTTGACATGGAATACGCCCACGGGAAAAATTACGCTGACTTTTTGCTAACTTCTCCCGTTCGAGATCTGGACGAGTTCGCGTCCGCATTGCTAGACTTCATCTCGCACGAAATCGCGGGGAGTCATATGGCCGACCCTCCGTTGGAGCAGCTTCTTGCGAAACTCTGCGCACTGCAACGCGATCTCGAGAACCGGGGTTTGGGCGAATCGCTGGCGGCAGCTACTGTCCGGCAGTTACAGCATATGATTCCTACGACGCCCCTCCCTCTCGGAGAGTGCCATGGCGATTTGACGCTATCCAACGTGATCATCTCGCAGCGGAAGGTCTATCTTCTGGATTTCCTTGATTCTTTCTTGGAAACTCCGCTGATGGATCTGACGAAACTGCGGCAGGACACGAAGTTCGGATGGTCCGTATTTATCGACCCGGCCATTGCGTCGCACCAGGAGATGCAACTCTGGCAAGCCCTGGCCTATCTTGACCGAAAGATTCGAACCTTCATCGAGTCGGTAGGAATGTACACATGGTATGAATTTTTTGAACGCCTGAACCTCGTCAGGATCGTTCCCTATTTGACAAAGCAAACAGAACGAGCATTTATTGATGATTGTCTGACGGCGATCGACAAGGTCGGCGTTATCAGGTGATCATTGCCCCTTTGGGCGGAAAGTTGAGGTATCTCGCGCATGAATCTAATTGTCCCCATGGCTGGCCGGTCAACGCGTTTCCCCGGTGTTCGTCCAAAGTGGATGCTTACTCATCCAAATGGGAATTTCATGGCTCTGGAGGCGATATCCGGCCTGGATCTGGATGCTTTCGAACGGGTGAGCTTTATTTGCCTTCGCGAGCATGAAGAGCGTTTTCATTTCAAACGAGGCTTTGAGGAGGAACTTGAGGAGATGGGCCTGCTCAGTCGGGCCTCGATCATTCAGCTCCCAGCCCCGACCCGCGACCAGCCAGAAACCGTATATCAGGGAATCATCGCGGCTGAGATCAAGGGACCTGTGTTAGTCAAGGATTCCGACAATCGCTTCTCAGCAAAGAAGAGTCGCGCGAATCACATTTGCTTCGCCGACCTGAACAACATGGGACTAATTCAGCCGAACTGCAAGAGCTACATTATGGTCAATGAATTTGGATCGGTCACGAATATTATTGAGAAGAAAGTCATCAGCCCGCTCTTCTGCGTAGGAGGGTATGGCTTTGCCGACGCCGGCCAACTCTGCCAGACCATCGATTCGCTCCCCCCTGGCAAGGAAAGGTACATGAGCAACGTGATCTATCAGCGCTTGCTTGAGGGCGACACGTTTGAGGCGATCCCGGCAGAGAATTATTCCGATTGGGGAACCATCGAGGATTGGGAGCGCTATAAGCGCCATTTTGGGACGTTGTTCATTGACCTAGACGGCGTGATCGTCAAGCACTCTGCCTCCCATTTTCCTCCATATTACGGAGAGTCAGGCCTGATCGAAGATAATGCTGCGGTCATCCGTGAGCTCTACGACGGTGGAAAATTCCAGATTCTGATTACGACTTCGCGACCAGAGCGGTACAGAGAAGTTACCGTCAAGCAACTGAATGAACTGGGAGTAAAGTATCACTACCTGATCATGGGACTGAACCATGCGAAGAGAATTGTGATCAATGACTACTCTCGCTCAAATCCCTTCAAAAGCTGCGATTCCATCAATATTAAGCGAGACAGTGGAGACCTTCGCGAGATTCTCCGCGATGCCTTGGAAATCAGCTACACAGCGCCAGCACCAACGATTGCAAACGGATAGCGCGGCGAGGATTGTATCTACCGAAGTATCCTCCCATAGGAGCTTAGGGCCGGTTTGTTGTCCACCGTTTCTGGCGCGACTGAAGCCGTGCCAGAAGCGGCCAACTGTGTGGCGGACCCCACAAGGTAAACCAAGCTCTCCGCCCTCGTGGACAAATCCGCCACGGAGTATCTAATCAAGACCAGACTTTTGACTACATGCTGCTGTGCGTGCGGAGCCGTTGGGGCGGATGGTCTGGCAGAATAGACAGTGAAAGGATGGAAAGGTGAATATCCTTCATATCATTGATGACTTTCGAACGGCAGGCACCTCGAAATTTATTAGAGACTTTTCGACCATCTTGATAGAGCAAGGCCACCATGTAACGCTGGCAACCGTTCGCTCCCAGGAACATAATGAAGCATCCCTGATTGGAAACATGAAGCGGATGGGTGCGGAAGTCACAGATCTTGGATGGAAAAGCACGCTGCCTTATGACTTTGTCAGTTTCGCTCGTGCGGTGAGGCGCTGTCGAGAGGTGGTCCGATCGGTTCATCCCGACGTGATTCATCTTCACTCCTATTTTGCGGAGCAAGCAATCCACCTAGCATATCCATTTTCCGCGCTGCCGGTTATCGTCACGATCGCGACGGATTCGCCCACATTCGTCAGCAAGAAGTTGCGGCATAGATTTCGCGATTATCTAAGAGGCAGACTCTACCGGCGAAAATCGACCCACCTCGTCTCAGTGTCGAGCGGCTTGGCGGACACAATTCGCGCTCGGATGCGATTAGGTGAGAAGCATGTGGAGTACATTTGGAATGGTCTTTCGAGCGACTGGTTCGAGAATGGGGGAACTGCTGAGAGGGATATCGATGTCCTTGTTGTCGGACGAGCAGACGAAAACAAGAACCACATCGTGATCGTTCGCGCGCTGGCGGAACTCAAGGCCCGGGGAAAAGAGTTTCGAGCCGTCCTGGCCGGGGATGGTCCTAAACTCGCGGGGATTCGAGCAGAGGTCGAGAAGTTGTGTTTGACAGAAATGGTTTCCTGCCCAGGCATGGTCGAGAACCCGCAGGGGCTCTTCCGACGGGCCAAGATTGTGGCCTGCCCGAGCAAGTATGAGGGCTTTCCGATAACGCCAATCGAGGGGATGGCATGCGGATGCGTTTTGGTTTGCTCCGATATTCCATCGCACCGCGAGATCCTGGGCGGTGGCCGTTATGGGATCCTGATCGCTTCAAGCGAGCCGCAAGGATGGCCTGATGCCATCGGCGCGTTGCTCGACGACGCTGGACGCAGGGAGGCGATCTCGATGGAGGGCAGCTCGTGGGCTAGGGAGAGCTTTGCATTCGAGCCGCTCGCGAGACGATACTTGAATCTATACGAAGAGATGCACGGAAGTGCGCGGAGGTGATTTCAGTGGAAACAAAGAAGCCGAAGTTTACGATCGCCATACCGGTCCGCAACGGCGCGGAGTTCTTGAAGGAGGCGCTCAAGAGTGCGCTCGATCAGTCCTTTGACGATTATGAGATCGTGATTTCAGATAATGCCTCGACTGACGGAACGGCACAGATCATTGAGGAGTTTCGTACGATATCCCCGCGCATTCGCTCAGTTCGCGGAGATCAGATGATTTCGCTCAGCGAGAACTGGAATCGCGCCTATGAATACGCTGAAGGTGAGTGGGTAAAGATTCTTGCCCACGACGACACAATGCATCGCGACTGCCTGACACGAATTAGCGAGGAGATCGACCGGCTGCCAGTGAGCGCGCACGATAGGATTGCCTTGATCGGAACCGGCGAATACTGGCTCTTTGACGGGGGAGCCAAGCAGGCAAATACCATTGGAGCTACAGGGACAACTGCGCTTCTCATGAACGCGCCTCAGTATCTGAAGGACCTGATCGGCGGCACTACGAGGATTCCTCTTCCCGGCGCGACTACGGCTACCTTGCATAAGACGGTGATTCCGATTGCAGGACCGTATGACAAGCGATTCTTTCGGTCAGACACGATGCTTTATATGCAACTCGTGGTGAACTACGACTATCTGTACCTTCCGGACCCGCTCTGCGAGAACAGAATCCAGAAAAACAGCGCACACAACACAGCCATGAAGGGGCGGCGGTCTGTGGATGAGGAAGTGTCGTTCTGTCGAGAGTTTCTGCGCTCTATGCAGGAGCTCAACTTGGGGATGTACGCTTCGACGCGCTTCCGTCTCCGGCCGGCAAGTGCTGCGGCGGCACAGGTATCGAGGGCAATCCTATGCGGTGAACTGGCTCCCATCTGGGGCGCGCTTTCTGCGACGCCAATCTGGCAGATCCCTGCGGTTTTGCCCCTTACCTTCCGGGCGTTGAGAAGAGATCGCAAAAAATTGAAGCAGATTGGGCTCCCGGCGCAAATCGTGCTCTGATCTTCTAGGAACTGGCTGTAACTTTGCATACACACTGGGTTGACGCCAGTATGTAATCGCGATGGGGCGACTGGGATAGATGGCGAAGGATTGATCGCCGCGCAGGCGCTTGCGGCGCCTCACTTTGGCGCAATTCGCCCTCCGCGAACAGTCAACCGTGTCCGGTCTTCGGCGGCGATCCGTTGTTGGGCAGCTTTCGAATTCGGCGAAGCCCGTCACTGGCCAAATCAGGCCATCCTACCGCGTGGCTTCACCCATCACCTGCTTCACAATATCGCAGGTGTTCGAAATCTCCGCTTCGCTCAAGCTGGGATCCACCAAAAACATCAAGCTCGTTTCGCCGAGTTCGCGGGCTATCGGGAGCCGATCCTTCGGTCTCCACTCCGGTGGAAATGCCTTTTCCAAATAGACCTCGCTGCAACTGCCGGAAAAGCACTTGCCACCCCGTGCATCGATCTCGTTAAGAATACGATCCCGGCTCCAAGCTCCGCCAAGGGCGTCGCGATTCACGAACACATAGTATTTGTAGTAGGCATGCCCAATATGATCCGGCGGTGTGGTCACGCGCAGTCCCGGCAAGTCGGCAAAGCAGGCACTCAGCATGGCGGCATGTTTCCGCCTAATCTCCACCCATTCGGAAAGCTTGCGCAATTGCATTCGCCCAATAGCCGATTGGACCTCCGTCAGCCTCCAGTTTGTGCCAAAGGACTCATGCAGCCAACGAAATCCTGGCGGATGCTCCCTACGATACACAGCGTCGTAGCTCTTTCCGTGATCTTTGTAGGCCCAAGCCGCCTCAAACATCTCATCTGAATCCATAGTGACCATGCCACCTTCGCCAGCAGTGGTGATGATTTTGTCCTGGCAAAAAGAGAAAGCTCCCACATCTCCAATGGAACCGACAGGACGACCCTTGTAAGTGGCACCATGCGCCTGGGCACAATCCTCAATGACCTTTATCTCGCGCTCTTGCGCGAGCGCCATGATCTCGCCCATCTCGCAGGGCCAGCCCGCCAAGTGCACCGCAACAATCGCCTTAGTCGCGGGTGTCAAAACGGCCCGAATCGATTCCGCGGTGATGTTCTGACTCTCACGATCTACATCCGCGAACCTTGGACGCGCACCCACCGCAACGGCGCAGCTTGCTGAAGCTATAAATGTGCGAGGACTGGTAATAACCTCGTCTCCCGGTCCAACTCCGAGTACCTTCAGTGCTAATTCCAGGGCCAATGATCCATTGGCAACTGCAATGGCGTGTCGTCGATTTGTGTGAACTGCGTATTCCTTCTCGAATTCCCTCCCTTCGTCGCCCGTCCAGTAATTTACTTTGGCAGCGCTAAGCACGCGAACGGCAGCGTCAATTTCATCTTGCTCAAAACATGGCCAAGAGTGCATCTTCTGCTTCGCAATGCACTTCAGAGATTCTGGAACCGATGCAATCTTTGGGCTGGGAAAAACCGGGCACATCTTCAGGTATCCTCTCCTAATAAAGCAGCGTGCGAAACTCCTAGTTTTGTTTCTGGGCTATTTGGCGTTGGATGCGCGCGGGAACACCAAACGCGATGACATCGTCGGGAAGCGTCCGCGTGGCAACCGAGCCCGCCCCTAATGTGCTGCGATTCCCGATGCAAACGAACGGCAGCACGATTGCTCCCAACGCGATATGAGCAAATTCGCCAATAATCGCCCCACCTCCCAAGGTCGAATTAGGAGAGATATGAGCGTATTTCCCTATTCTTGAATCGTGCTCAATCACCGCCCCAGTGTTGACGATGATCCCCTCGCCCAGTATCGCCATGGCATTGACCACCGCGCCAGGCATGATAACTGTGCCGGCGCCGATGCGTGCCCACGGTGAAACTATGGCAGCATGGCTAATTATGGTCGCAGCCTCAGTCCCTTCTGACTGAAGAAACCGGGCAATTGCTTCCCGCGCATGATTGCTGCCGATCCCGAGCGCGACCTGGCAGCCATCTCTTAGAAACGCCCTAACCGAGGCTCGGTCTCCCGCGACTGGAAATGGAAGGCTTGCGTGGACCCCGGCATCTGGAGCATCGTCCACGAAGCCGACCACGGTCCACCCGCTCTGAGTGGCTACATCTGCAACCACCTTGCCGTGGCCTCCGGCTCCGAACACGATAAGCTTTCTATCCAGCGTCATCTTCGTTTCCCATGAATCTGTGCATTGTCGCGTGCCCTTGGCTTGAAATGCCCGCTTGGCCTATCACCCGCAAGAGCGTTAGCCACAGTATCTTCAGGTCGAGATAAAAACATGCGTGCTCGACATACCACACGTCCAACAGGAACTTATCCCTCCAACTTAAAGCATTTCGCCCATTGACCTGCGCCCATCCTGTGATGCCAGGCTTCACATCGTGCCGCCTTGCTTGCTCAGGAGAATAGCGAGCCAAGTATTCCATGAGCAGTGGGCGCGGACCTACCAGGCTCATATCCCCCTTGAGTACATTCAAGAGTTGAGGCAACTCGTCCAGGCTTAAACTCCGCACGGTCGATCCGATTCTCGTAAGCCTCTGCTCGTCGCTGAACAGTACACCCTGCTCATTCCGCTCTTCGTTCATGGAGCAGAACTTGTAGAGCGTGAAGGGCCTTCCATGCAATCCAGGTCTAACTTGCCGGAAGAACACCTTCTTTTGAACCACCCGAAGCAAAAGAGCCACCACTGCGATGACCGGAAGGGCCGCTAGCCCCACGACAACCGCGACCAAGATGTCGAATACACGCTTACTCCAGCGATACATGGACTCCCTGCCTGCGATCCTGAACCTCGCTTGACCTATTGCCGTGAAAGCACTTCTGCAATTCGGTCCCCCGCATTCCCATCCCACAATGGTAGTGGTGCTCTCTTGTCGCGGGGGGAATTCAGCGTGCGGAAGAACCAGCTCCGCAACAACTCCCAATCACGTCCAATTAGAACATTGGTGCCCAACGTAACCGTGATGGGTCTCTCAGTATTCGCGCGCAAGGTGAGGCATGGGGTTCCCAGATATGTGGTTTCTTCCTGGATTCCGCCCGAGTCTGTGATAACTACCTTGGCCCACTTCTGCAGCGCAAGAAATTCAAGGTATCCCATCGGCCCTGTGACTCTGAGGTTTTTGTTGCATCTCTCCAGTCGCGCCGACCACTTCTCACGAGTTCGCGGGTGGACGGGAAAGATGAGCGGAAGATCCTTGCTCAGTTCATCGAGCGTTGAAAGCAACGGCAGGAATGTGGCTTCGTCATCTACATTGGATGGCCGGTGGAGTGTTATCAAACCAAACGAGCCCAGCGAGAGTCTTGACTTCAACCTGAGGAATGCCTCTTCCGCCTTGGGCAACAATCGAACAAGAGTGTCGATCATTACATTGCCGACGAAGAATACCTTCTCTTCCGCAATCCCCTCGCGCGCAAGATTTGCATTGCCGTCGATGGACGGAGTGAAGAGTATATCTGCGAGTTGATCCGTAACCAGGCGGTTGATCTCTTCCGGCATTGACCGATCAAATGAGCGCAGCCCGGACTCGACATGGCAGACGCGAATGCCGAGCTTGGAACATACGAGCGCTGCTGCCAGGGTAGAATTTACGTCGCCGTACACTAGAACTATGTCTGGATTACGGGCAAGAACTGCCGGTTCGAAAAGGCTCATGATTGCAGCCGTCTGCTGTGCGTGAGATCCGGAGCCGACATTGAGATTCTCGTCGGGCTCTGGGATCTCTAGTTCGCTGAAAAACACATCCGACATCCCGGCGTCATAATGTTGGCCCGTATGAACGATCGACTGCTCTTTCCCTATCTTCGCAAGAGCGCGATAAACGGGCGCAACTTTCATAAAGTTGGGACGCGCGCCAACCACGTGCAAAACGTGCATTCTCAGTTCCCCTTCTCAATCGCGGATGCAATGCGCCTACCGCGAATCCCGGAAATGAATCCTCCCGTATCAACGTCGATCCAAGATCTATCCGATTTTCCGCGAGCCAAGGCAAGCGTTGCCAGCGTGCTGTTGCAAAGATCCTCGATCGGAATGGGCGAAGGGCCCCCGTTCCGAATCGCCTCTGCAAACAACTGCCACTCCCCTCGGTGGCCTTTGTCTACCCTTAGACGCGACATGGTCTTCTTACGCTTTCCATCGTGAACGGTGCTCAACTCGCGATAGTCATCGAGAACCGCGACGCGCCCCTGGACAAAGACTTCGATGCGCTCCTTGGAGAACGACCTGTCTCCGTTTGCAAGGTAGCTGATGGTGCCAATGGAGCCATCGGCGAAGCGAAGGAGAGAGCAAAGATTATCGTCTGAATACCGGCCCGCATTCGGCATTACAGAGGACAGCACGGATACCACCGGGTGCCCACAAATGTAGCTGAGAAAGTCGACAAAGTGACAGACCTCGCCCAAGATTCTTCCCCCTCCCTCCTCCAGATCTTGCGTCCAATGGTCAGAGGGAATGAATCCTGCATTCACCCTGTAATGCATCACGAAGGGCTCGGCAACTCCCGAAACAAATTCCTTCAGCCGCTTGGAAAGAGGTGCAAACCGCCGATTGTAGCCCACCAGCAACAGTCTTTTGGTCTCCTGCAAATCGTAAGCCTCCAGGATGGAGGCAAGTTGCTCTTCGTTCATCGCCAGGGGCTTCTCACAGAAAACATTTTTGCCCGCTCCAAGAGCGGAAACTACTAGCTTGGCATGAGTGGAATGTCGCGTGCAAATTGCAATCGTATTGATCGAATCGTCCCTCAGCAGTTCCAACTCATCACTCGCGCAGAAGCGGAAACCGTACCGACCGCCTACCGAACGCGCGCTCGATCCTCCCGGCGCACAGATGCCGGCGAACTCAATATTCCCCACCGCCCGCATCGCCGGCAACAGTGTCGCACTGGCGAAATTGCCAGCCCCAATAACTCCTACACAAACACCGCCAGATCCGCTCGCAGAATGCGTCAAAACGCGAGGCAATTCAATCCGCCGCGCTAAAGAAGGCTCTTTCGGATAGGTGATCATAACTCCAAGAAACGGCTCCCCGGTCTTGCCGGAGATCAGCTCATACCCCTTCTCAGCCTGTTCGATCGGGAACCTATGCGTAATCAACGGAGCAAAGTCCAGCTGATTCGACGCCAGTAATTGCAGAATGGCCGCGAGGTTCCTTCCCTCTGTCCACCGCACATAGCCTAACGGGTAATCATGTCCCCTTTCTTCGTACTCCGCGTCATATCGACCGGGGCCATAAGATCGGGATACGCGGAAATCCAGTTCCTTCATGTAATAGGATTTACGCGGAAGAGCCATGCCCACGGCGCCGACTGCCACTACTTTTGCGCGATCGCGTGCAATTTCGGCGGCCAGAGCGACCGGGGAGTCGCTCGATGTAGCGGCCGCGATCAGAACGCTATCGACCCCGCGTCCATTCGAAGCACGCGCAGCCACAACCTTCATCTCTTCATCGGACGTCGCGGTCACGGCGCAACCCATCCGCCCGGCCAATCGGCAGCGCTCTTCGCTGGGATCCATGCCCACGACGGTGCATCCGTTGGCTTGAGCCAATTGAACGATGATCTGCCCTATCAACCCCAAGCCAATAACTGCGATAACTTCTCCCAATTGCGGCTCAGCCAGTCGAATTCCTTGAAGCCCAATGGCGGCCACTGCTCCAAACGCCGCCTCTTCCAACGGAACTTCGCGCAACCCCGGCCCAATGGGCACCACCGCCGCAAGGTTACAGGGGACCCGCACGATCTCACTGTGACTGGCAAAGCCTCCACCCGCGCACGCAACATTGTCTCCTACCTTGAAACCGTTAACCCCGTCACCCACCTCGATCACAACTCCGGAGTTGCTATAACCAAGGACCATATCGGAGTCTAGCCTGTTGCGGGCGGCTGCGATGGTCGCGACCCAACCTTCCCGTTTCGCCTTGTCCATCACTTGCTTCACAAGATCCGGACGCGCCATTGCCTTTTGCACCAAGCTCTTCTCTGCGAACTCAACTACAGTCCGCTCGGTCCCCGCCGAGATCAGAGAAGCTACCACCCGCACGAGAATCTGCCCCTTCCCTGCGCAGGGTGCCGGAACATCTATAGCCGCCGATTTGCCCGTGGAGATATTCTGCCATAACTGCTTCATCTATAACTTCCCTCTCAAAGCCTAACGACGCGCTGTACCAAGCTAACTTCCCGGACTCGGTCCCAATGCCGCGGTCCCTGCACTTTACAGTGATAACTCCCCGGAGGCAAGGCGCAAGAGCAGGGCCGTCAACTCCCGCGCCTGCTCATCGCGATTGAAATGCTCAACAACGTACGCATGCGCCCTCAACCCCATCTCTCTCGAACGCTTTGGGTGTTCCGCAAGATCGATCATGGCTTTGGCAAGCATTTTCCCATCGCCAGGTTGCACAAAAACGCCTCCATCCGCGTCCTCCACGACCCTGCGGATTACGCCATCTATCGCTAGAATCGTCGGACGTCCTGCGGCCATATAGTCGAAGACCTTGTTCGGGTAAGTTGTCGCAAACATCTTGATGTTCCGCAGAATCGCCACGCACGCATCGGAAGCAGCCAATACATGTTCCATCTGGCTTTTCGGAAAAGGCCCTGTAAAGGTAAGGTTCTTCAACCCTAGTTCCCTCACCCGCTTCTCCAGGCGCACGCGCTCCATTCCATCTCCGACAACAAGAATCTGAATATCCTCGCGATCCTTGATAGCCGCAGCCGCCTCAACCAGCATATCGATATCATTCGCCATTCCAATCGCGCCTGCATAGGTGATAACGAACTTGTCCTGCAGGCCAAATTCCTGGCGGAAATCCTCCGCACGTTCATGTGGATCGAACATCTCCGGATCCACACCGTTGGCGATGAAGCTTATCTTTTCAGCCTTGATCCCTTTGCCGATCAGGTATTCCCGATAGGCGGGTGAGTTAACCAGCAGGTGGTCCGCTCGACTATACAGGAAATTCTCCAGCCATCGTGCGACACAAATAAGAATTGGGCTCTTGAGTAACCCGATATCAATGGCAAACTCAGGCCAGAGATCCCGCACCTCAAGCAAAAATGGCCGCTGCCGAACTACTGAGAGTAGCCATGCTGAGACCGCCTGAAAGATTGGAGGTGTCGTGCCCATCACCACATCCGGTTTCCCCGCTGCAACCCCCACCCCAAATGAGGTCGCCATAAACGAAAGAAACGAAATTACCCGGTGCAAATAGCCCTTGTGAGCTTCGGGATAGGTATATGCCCTGAGGACGCGAATTCCATCCTCATTGCTTTCGGTCATCAGCCTTGTCCTAGCCACCACACGCTTGCCAGTGGAATAATTACAGTCACTAGCGACAATCGTAATCTGCTGGCCGTCTGCCACCAGTCTTCGACCTAATTCGAAATGCCGCGTACCACCGGGATCGTCTTTGGAGGCGAATGCCTGATGGATCAGAATTGTATGAGTCATAGTTTCTCGTCTGGGATAATGGGTGAGGCGCCAATCGTTGAGAGATCAATCTTCTTTGAGTTGATCTGAATGCTGTCAAGGGAACGTGCAATTTCTACTTCGTGCATCTTCCCCAATTCAACCACGGTAATGAAGCGAACAGGAACGGGAGCACGGGAAGACATGGCCAGGGATAACGCCGGGGCCATGCGTGCGTAATACCTCGCCGACCACCCTCGGTCTAACTCTGCCGGTTTACTTCCTACTCCTGCTGCGGGGCGTCCAGCCCTCACAATATCGAAATGGCTCTCGGCGCTGCATCTCATGCTAATTCGTACATCTCCAGAAGCCGGCTTCAAGTCCACTATCCCAGTTGCAATCACACGGAACGCGACATCTGGAGTTAGCCAATGCAACCTCAGTTTATGCTTGCCGCGGCCAATCAAATCGTCAACAACAACCCAAGTCTGTGGGTTGACTCCGGCCACTAGCCGGCGATGTATAACCCCGACCCGCGAATAACCGTCATGCTCACCTTGCATGGCGGATATTTCCGTGCGGATATTCCTGCGCCGTGAAACATCTGCATTTGCCCAATCCGCCCAAAGGAATCGGCCAATCCGTGTCATCTGATCCAAGCCGTCCACCGTCACCGTGTTATGATAGCGGCTCGACGCAAATCCATCTTCGAAAGGCGCATCGGCATTGTAACTATACGTCCCAGCGTCACAAAAAACATTGTCTCCTCGCCACCACAGGTCGAGATGCAACTGATCTGCGTGGGAAGGCCTGTCCTCGTATCTCGAGCCTCTCAGCATCGTCCAGCTATCGCTTGACCGCATGGTGTAGCAGCCTGCCGCCTTGGCACTCAAGTCCGCTGGCGCCTTATCCTGGGCCAGGCGCTTCTTCAGCGATGCCGCGCCGTTCAACCAAACCATCTCTTCGTCCCATGGTCCAGGCGGGTAAAGCGTTTCCTTCTCCGCAATGAAATGACAGTTCTGGAGTACGGGCCGAAAATCGGGATATTCGCAATCGCTAAGCGGCAACACTAGAGAGCCGTCATTCGCGCCATAGTTTGGCGTCCATCCCTTCTCTGGCGCAATCAAGCCATGAAGAAAATGTGTGGCGCGGCGGAGGGCCTTATAAGCCTCCAAGGATAGGGGATCATTATTTCTCTCGCCGAGCCGCAAGGCCCAGGCGAGTTCGTGCAGCATAACGCGATGATAGTTAGCGGAATGCTGGACATAGCCGCCATCGGCATAAACCTGGCGACGGATCTCGCTTTCGATCACCTTTCTGCCATGCGCCTTCCAGCCCGATGCCCCGCGCAACTCCGGAAACAAAAGGCCTATGGTCCATAGTCCGGTGCCTTCGCTCAACCCGTGATTGTTGTTCTGCGATTGCGCATACTCGATATAGGCGGAAATCCGCTTCGCGTGGACCCCAATCACCGCTAAGAATTGAGCCACCCTATCAGCGGTTGAAGATGCCGAATTTGCGAAGGTGTAGAACCCGAAACACAACGCCATCACACGGAAAGAGCACTCTTGCCCGCATCTCCAATGGATGCCTTCATTCGGAGGATTCGCCGCTAGCCAGCTCTTCAATAGCTGCCAGAACGCCTCTGCGTAGCGCTCATCTTTGCTGCGGGCATATGCGCGGCAAAGGGCGAACACCCAACTGAACCGGCTCGCTTCCCAGGTGAGCTTGATATCTCCCGATTCAAATTCGTTGAGCTTTGACCAGTGACCGCCCGCTGTAGGCTCGCGCGTAAGTGGGTTGAGCCGCCATTCTGGAGGGAAGCCGAGATCCCGGACATAACCAAAGAAAGGAAACTCCCCATTCAGAATCGCATCTGCGGTTTGAATCGAGCCCCCCCCAATAAAGGCCTTGCCTTCGATGGCGCAGGTCTCCTCAAAGAAAAACCTGGCGGAGTTACCCATACGCCATTGCTTGTATTCGTCCTTCTGCGCGGGGATGCCGCTGCGCAGAATCGTATCCAGGCGGATATCGCTCCAAGCATACAAGGGAGTTCTATGCTCCAACACTCCCAGTTTGTTAAGCAAGACAAGCTTCGCGCGTGTCAAGGCCCAACCAGGGCCCAGCGTGGAGGCGGCCTTCAAAAGCACTGCAGTGCGATTCATTGCTGGGTTGCCTTCATGTGGTGAATGTCGAAAATGCCGAAAAGCCGTCCCTCGGAGGCTAAAGCCCATGATTATTTTGAATGACGTATGGCACGACTGAAGTCGTGCCCTTTCAAAACTTGACTTTCACCACAGGCTTTCAGGCACCTCTTCATGCTCATACCCGGTCAATTCCTCAGCTGTTCCCCGTGCGACGCGACGGAGTTAAAAATGCTTTCGAACTTGTCTACCCCAGCTGAAAGGCACAGTTCCGCATCGTAGAATCTCTTGCCACTACGCCCCATCTCCAGGAGGCGATTTTTGCTGGTTTCAGTGAGGTCCTTTACTGCCGCCGCTAAGCTCTGCGGGTTGTCTGGCTCGCAGACGATACCGCCACCGGACCGAGTGGTCATTTCGGCCGCTTCGCCGCGAGCTGCCATTAGGATCGGCTTTCCGGCTGCGAGGTAAGCCTGGGTCTTCGACGGAACCGCAACCTGGAACAATGGGTCATCCTTCAAATGAACGAGCAGAACATCAGCGCCGGCCAGGATGCTACCCATCGCATGCATCGGCTGACGTGGTAGAAACTTTACATTGTCCAGTCGCATTTCTGCGGCGAGGCCCTCAAGCCGGGACCGATCTACCCCGCCCCCCACAAAGAGGAACTCCGCGGAGGGCGCCGTTGTGCTGCAGATTTGGGCGGCAAGAAGCACACTTTCCAGTCCCTGTGCAAGCCCCATTGTGCCGGCAAAGAGAATAGCAAAGCGATCCGCATCCGCAAATCGCGTGACAGCCCCAGCGCTGTTGTTCATGGCTGTCTCGTCGCACCAGTTATAGACGACATTGATCCTGTCCGCCGGAATACCGCGAAGGACCAATCTATCTTTCAGCCCCTGCGAGAGCGTCACAATGCGACTGGCGCGTTTATACACACAATCACAAATCCTGCCCAGAAACCTGAGAGCCATTGGGCTCGACATCATCCCCGAGGCCGCCACGGTGTCCGGCCAGAGATCTTGAACGTCGTAAACGAACTCCGTCCCCCGGAGAAGTTTGATAGCAACCGCGGCCATGCCAACGGTAATGGGAGGATGGTAGACATAAATTACGTCGGGCTTCCGAATCAAGCCGGCGCCAATGAGCGCCGAAGAGAGTCCAAAGCTCACGTAGTTGATAAATCTTAGAAATCCGGATTTACTGTGGCTCGGGTAGAGCGCCACGCGCAAGACATCGATTCCGTCCAGTGTCTCCCGCAGCCACGGGCGGATCCGGTAGCCGGGATATACTTTCCCATCTGGATAGTTTGGAAAGCCGGTTAGCACCTGCACCTTATGGCCACGCGCAGCTAGCTCCCTGGCAAAGAGCAGGCCTTTTATCGCCGGCTCTGGGTCAAACCATTGGGTCAGAATAAGAATTCTCATAAAGTTTCTGCCGATCTTCGAAAGATAGGAAGGGTGAACCCAGTTTACCTGCTCGGTCTGGTCCTTGAAGCTACCTTTGCCAAACGACCCTGTTAATATATGGAACATAACTGTGGATGATCCGCACGACCTTCTCGGAAACATTGGGAACACTGTAATCCGCCACAATTCGCAGCGATCTCTCTTTGCCTGCCGGTTGAGCTTCCAAGACCTTCAAGGCATCCAACACACATCCTGGATCAAGGCCAGTCATCATTACGGCTCCCTCTTCCATGCCTTCGGGCCGCTCGTGGGCGTCGCGAATGTTCAGTGCGCGGAAGTTAAGAATCGAACTCTCCTCCGAGATGGTCCCGCTATCCGACAGGGTTGCCCGCGCCTTCATCATCAGATGGACGTAGTCGCTCAAGCCCATCGCCTTCAACAAACGAACATTCTTGGAGAACCGTATCCCCTCGGCATCAATCCGCTTTTGTGTCCGCGGATGCACCGACATGATCGCCGGCAGGCCGTATTTGACCGTGACACGCTCCAAGACCTCCGCCAGGTTCCGCATGTGCTGTGCGGATTCTATGTTCTCCTCCCGATGACAACTCACCAGGAAATATCGGTCTTCCGCCAGTTCCAAGCGGCTCAGAATGTCGGAGCGATCAATCTTTTCGCGATAGTAGGTCAGGACCTCGCACATCGGACTGCCCGTCTTGATTACCCGATCGGGCGCGATGCCCTCGCGCAATAGATACTCCCGAGAGATGTCGCTATACGGCATGTTGACGTCGCTGATGTGGTCCACGATCTTGCGGTTGATTTCTTCTGGAACACGCTCGTCGAAGCAGCGGTTTCCCGCTTCCATATGGAACACCGGAATCTTGAGACGCTTGGCTGCCAGAGCCGCGAGGCAACTATTCGTGTCGCCCAAGATCAGCACCGCATCGGGCATCACTTCTGCAAGCACCTCGCTGGATTTCGAAATCACCAGTCCGATCGTCTCGGCTGCGGTCTTTCCCGCCGCATGCAGGAAGTGGTTCGGCCGTCGAATCTCCAAATCGTCGAAGAATACTTGATTCAACTCGTAGTCGTAGTTCTGGCCGGTGTGAATGAGCACATGGTCCGTATATCGGTCCAGTGCTGCTATCACCCGCGACAGACGGATGACTTCCGGCCGCGTGCCGAGAATCGTTGCTACCTTCATGGGATCTCCCGCTCCATTTACTTGCTTTGAGGCTCAACATCCACAGGGAGAAAATAGGTGTCTGGGCGATCTGGATCGAACATTTCGTCCGACCAGAACAGCGTAACCATCTCCCCCGCCCCGACATTCGTAATCGAGTGCGTAAATCCAGGGGGAATGTCGATCACCCGATACATGGCGCCGGTCACAGAATACTCCTGCACCGGGCCCCCTTCCACGGCCCTCATCCGAATCAGTCCCTCTCCTTCGACAACCAGGAACTTCTCGCATTTTGTGTGGTGATAGTGGTTTCCACGGGTAACTCCCGGGTTCGTTCTGGAAACAAATATCTGCCCAAAGTGCGTTTGTTTGACGAATTCCGCCAGGCTTCCGCGAGCATCGCTCCTGATCTCCAGAGGGTACTCTCTCCGCTCCGCCGGGACATACGACAGGTAGGTTGCATAGAGTGCGCGATTGAACCACTCGGCGAAATCGGGCAACACCAGCGTCTTCCGCCCCTCGTGAAAGGCCTGGATTCTTCCGGCCAGATCGCCGAGCCGAATGCGGAAACTAGGGATCTCCTGGCCCGCCTCTAGTCCCTGTTGCGCACCGGAGATCTCCGCAAGGAATGCCGCTACCACGTCGTCAACATAACTCAGCTCGATCTCGCTAGCCGGGTCGGAAATGGAGATGGGTAAATCGTTCGCTATGTTATGGCAGAAAGTCGCAGTTACGGAATTGTAATTTGGCCTGCACCACTTCCCGAACAGGTTCTTCAGCCGGTAAATCCGCACGCTGGCCCCGGTGTCGGCGGCAAATTGCCGCAGCGCATCCTCTGCCCTGGCCTTGCTTGCTCCGTAGGGATTGGCCAGATTGGCCTGAATGGAAGAGCTGAAGATTATCTTCGGGCGGAGGCCCTTCTCCCGCAGGAGTTGGCACAATCGCTCCGTCAACCCGGCATTTCCCGTCTCGAACTCGCCCGGATTCTCAGGCCGGTTAATGCCTGCGAGATGGAAAACCACATCGACCTCACGAAGAAGCTTCTCCAACTCCTCATCCGGGTCATCCCGGTCAAAGACACTTGTCCGGCAGTCCTTGCGATCAAGAAGATGAGCCGCCAGGTTTCTGCCCAGAAACCCCCGTCCGCCGGTAATTAGGACCTGAATCATAGCAGCACCGTCATGCCGCTCAGCGCATCCTGTACGCAAGGCAGCTTGAGCAGCAGGCTTTTCATCTCTTCCACGTCAAGCAATTTGGTATTGTGCGAGTTGTAATCTGCGGCTAAAGAAACCTTGGTCTGTCCGCTGCTGAAGAACCCCGAATAATTCAAGTCCCGTACGTCCGCCGGCACCCTGTAGTAGTCGCCAAGGTCCTCCGCCTGGGTCATCTCTTCGCGGTTCAGTAGCGTTTCAAAAAGCTTTTCGCCATGACGGGTGCCGATAATCGAAATCTCATTGCGCGCTTTCGTTAATTCCAGCAGCGCCTGGGCCAGAGTGCCCATGGTGGCCGCCGGCGATTTCTGCACGAAGATATCGCCGGGCGTTCCATGCTGAAAGGCATAGAGCACCAGGTCGACAGCGCCTTCGATGGACATCATGAAGCGCGTCATGTTGGGGTCGGTGATGGTTAAAGCCTCGCCCGCTTGAATCTGGCTCAAGAACAGCGGAATCACTGAACCCCGCGAGGCCATCACGTTTCCGTAGCGTGTACCGCAAAAGATCGTCGAGGTGTCACCGAACATTCGCGCCTTGGCCACCATACACTTCTCCATCAGCGCTTTGGACATGCCCATCGCATTCACTGGATACACGGCCTTGTCCGTGCTCAGCACAATCACCTTGCCGACTTTTTCGGCCAACGCCGCTCTCATTACGTTCTCGGCGCCCAGCGTGTTGGTTTGCAAGGCTTCAATCGGAAAGAACTCGCACGAGGGAACCTGCTTGAGCGCCGCCGCGTGAAATACGAAGTCCACGCCGTGCGAAGCCTGCAAGACGCTGTCGTAATCCCGCACATCGCCGATGAAGAACTTCACCGCGGGATTCTTCAACCGCCCACGCATGTCGTCCTGCTTCTTCTCATCCCGGCTGAAGATTCGGATCTCGCCAAAGTGCACTGCTAATGCCCAGTCGACAATGGCGTTCCCAAACGTTCCTGTGCCGCCCGTGACGAGAAGAGTCTTACCTGCAAAAACATCTTTGACCATCATTCGTTCCCTCGGCGTTTGAGCCGTTGATCTGAGTGAGCTGTCGCGTCAAGCCTGGGCGGAAACCAATCATGCGGATGACTGCGTTCAGCAACTGACAACCCATAATATCCACGACAGAAGCCCCGCAGACCGGATCGCGTCTGCGCCGTTCTCTACCTTGCTCGCTCGTTGCCTTCGCCGACAAGCGATCCATAAAGCGATAGTGCCCGGGTTCCAATGGAATCCCAATCGAAATGCTCACGGACGATGGTCCGCGCTGCGTGGCCCATCTCCGCCAGGGATTCCTCGGACGAATTCATCGCGTCTAGAAGCGTCTCCTCAAAGGCGTGCCCGTCCATTGGCGCTCTCCAGCCAAACTTCGCGGTGGAGTTGACGGGGAGAGTCCATCCATCGGTGAGCAGCACCGGCTTGCCGTATTCCATTGCCTCCAGGACGGCGATGGGCAACCCCTCGCTATGCGAGGGAAGAACAAAGACTGACGAGGCCGCAAATGCGCAAGCCTTTTCCATGCCCGATACCGGCCCGATCAGGAGCGCGGATTGCTCAATCTTCAAATCATGGATCAGGGAGCGAATCTCCTGCAGATGGCCGCGCTCGTCTGCCCCCGCGATCAACAAAACCCATTCAGGGTGCGCCTTCACGTTCTTGGCAAACGCCCTCAGCAGCAATGGCAGGTTCTTCTTCCGGGCGATGCGCGAAAGAAACAGCAGCACGCGCGAGCCTGGTGCAACGCCGTGCAGGCTGCGGAAGGCGGCAACCGCCTCCGCGCTGCAAGCCGTCGCTCGGTTCACCCCATTGGGAATCACTTCCACGCGCCCCGCATACCCGTAGGATCGCACCGCGGCCTTCTCCTGCTCGCTCAGCGCCCACAGGCAACTCGCCTCGGTTAAATTCCGCTGGGCAAACAGGCGTGAGGCAACCGCCTTCACCTTGGGTGAGATGGTCAGCGCATAGGGCTCGAGTTCTCCATGCGGGCTCAATACGAGTGGACACTTCCACCGCCTTCTGAGCGCCCCAGCGACAAAGGAAACATGGGTCCACATGCCATGGAGATGGACAACCGCTCTCTCTTTGCGCGGGAGATTCGACAGCCGGTGAAAAAGAAGCGGTGCGATGCGCGCTGGCATCCGCCCGATCGGCGTTCCTGCGATGAACCGGTCTCGCGGGAAGCCAACTGCTTCGCAAGCCTCGCATCCATCGTTCCTCTCGTCCAGGGACGCCAGATAGACATCCACCCCTGCCCGCTGCAACGCCGCGGCCAGATTCAAAGCGGCATACCCAAGCCCAAACGACGCGCGCCCAAAACCCGACACCATCTCGACCACGGTGATCTCGCCGGGGAGGTTCTCGCCACCACAACTGCGATCAGGCATGACTTTTCACAACCTCATACGTAACTTGCCAGAACCCGATGGGCATTTAAAAACCTCTGCTGCTCATTCGCGCGCCTCGACCAGCTATGCAATCCTGGCCGCTTGATGATCGGGATGAATCGCTGTGCTGAACGGACGACAAAACACGCGGCACCTGCTCTTCGAGCAATTCACAGCGGTTCGGAGTGTCCCGCAACTAGGCAGCAAAGCAGTTGCCTCAACCCGCGACATAGCGGTGTTGTGCCTGCCCCCTGCCACCAGTCACCACCGCCAAGAACCGGGGAACTGTCACCTTTAGAACGCCATACACCGCCACGAGGAAGGCAATGAGAAAGATGGGGATCGAAAGATATAAACCAATTACGGCCGCCTCGGATTGTGGCTTGGCAAAGCTGAACACCAGCTTGCGAACCACCATCATCAGAGGCTCGTGTGCGGCAAAGACGAAAAAGCTCGACCCGCCCAACGCGATGAGCCATCCCTTCAAACGACTCCAGACTATGAGTCGACCCGTAAGCCACCAAGCGACGGCCGCGCCAAGAAGAATTACGGCCTTCTGAAAGTACTTCACGAGCAATCCACTTTCTGAAGATCCGATCGTTGCCAAGACTGAATATGCGAGCAGGACCGGAATGAAAAGTGAAAGCAGTAACCCACCCCTGCCGTCAAGCGCCCGCAGATCGCTGTCCTTTAAGGCCAAATAGGTGCCGAGTGAGAAGAAAAGCGTCGCCTCGACGCTTGGCCACGCAAAGGGCCATTGGTCCATGCACCACAGTGCGAAAACTCCCGCGACAAAGAGCAGACACAGCTTGCTACGAACGAGGTAGCCAATTGCCGGCGAGAGCACCACAAGCACCATGAGGTCCCTAATAAACCAGAATTGGAATGCAGCGGGACTTCCTGTGATGCCCATGACCGCGTTGAAGTAGTCGTATGGCTTGAAATACCGAATTATGGGATACGCAGCGGGGAACCAGCCACGGATCGCGGGAATACTCTGCGCGATGGCAATGGCAAGCAATACGGCTAAATTCCAGAATAGAAACGGCACCAGCAAAGTACGAACCCGGCTCTTCAACTTTCTCGCATATTCTCCCGCTGAAAGGGAGTCGCAGTAGAAGAACAAATACGCCGACATCAGAAAAAACAGCGGCACCGCTGCCCGCGCCATTCCGTTGCCGATGAGGCTGACAGCAAAATGAGCAGCCAGACCAACTCGCGGGTCGCCATGCGCCGCCTCCACCGCACGCGCTTGCGCGTCGCCGTGATGAATGAAGACGACCGCCACGATAAGCGGAAACCTGACAATGTCAAGCCTCGACGATATCTGTTTGTCCAATCGCGTTTTCTCCCGTGCAGATCGCGGATGCATTCAATCTATCGCCCGATAGCGAAGGCATCGCGACGAAGGCCATCTACGAAATCCAGCAACGTGTCGGCCCATCGGATTGGAGTGAATTGCCTTGCAAGCGAAGAACTGGCTGCCGACATTGATTCCAGCTTCGATTCGCTCATCTGGCTCACGCGCACCATCAACTGAGAAAGGCCCTTGGCGTCGTTCACGCTGAAAACAAAGCCATTGTAGTGATCCTGAACCAAATGAGGGACAGCGCCTACGGCTTCAGATGCCAGAATCGCAAGACCTGCGGCCGCAGCCTCGTGAACGACAAGTGCCCAAGGCTCAAAAATACTTGGCAGCACCAGGCAGGATGCCTCGCCCAATTTCGCAGCAAGTTGGTCCGGTTGCACAAAGCCTTCGACAGAAACTCCGGGTTCGCTCTCAAGCACCCCCGACAACGGCCCGCTACCGTAGCAGACGAGCGGCCATGGATCACTTACCCGGCCGCGATACAACCGGTAAGCTGCGATCAAGGCCGGAATCCCCTTCCTCTCAACCATTCTTCCCACAAAAACGAAGGCCCGCCCCAAGAGCCTGTGCGTCTCAACCCGATCCTTGTAGATAGATGAAAACGCCGCATGGTCACAAGAGTAGAGACCCCGAAGGATTGCGCTCTGATTGAATCCCAACCTGGTAGCAAAAGCAGCTTGGCGCTCACCCGGAACCCAAATTGCATCCGCCAGAGGCTTTACAAAAAAAGGCGACACCAGGCAGCCCAATAACTGCGATGCGGTGCCCATCCAGCAGTTGTCCATCGTCAAAATGCGGATGGCCCGCGACTTCCAATGCTTGGCCACCCTTCGATAGGCGGGGACTGCCCACCCGGCAATCAGGATCACGTCCGGCTGAAACACATTCAAGCATGCATTGAGGGAATCCAGGTCGGCAGCGTTTCGCCAGATCAACTGATTTTCAAGCCATCCGAATTGCTCCTTCGCAAATGGTGCGTCCGAGCCGGGGGGAGTATGCGCCACAAAGAGTTCGACTCCGTCGCGGCCAGCCAATTCGCGCAGACATGCGTTCAGATAACCTGTCAGTTCGATCCAAAGAATCGCTACTCGCATTTGCAGGGCTCCCAATGTGCTGTACTTGCGGCATGAGAAACCTGCCGCTGGATGCATTGTTCCGGGCTTTGCCAAAGCCAGCCCGCAAGCCATGCGGGCAATCGCTGAATTCGGCTTGGCAGGTGCGCAGCCGCGCTCACGCTATCTATAGAAACAATGCCTTTTTGAAGCCTAAGGGCCGTAAGCCGGCTGGCATAGATCATCGATCCACTCTCGCACTGGCCCTGGCCACGGCCACTCCTCCACCTAACTCGGAGCGGGCGACAACCATCCTCGGGCCCGGCGCCACCATGCTGCTGACGCCCCAGGCAAGCAAAGGGAGAAAGTCAACGGCCCCGAAGAGCACGACCGCGTCTAGTCCATCGCGAAAGACTTGAATCATGAATACCAAATACAAGACATAAATCCAGCGCTCTGCTGACTCGGTCCCTTGCCCCCGTACGCGCAGGTATGCCATTTGCATGAGGAACAAATAACCAAACGGAATGGCCGCACACCCTATCCACCCAAAGTTCAGATACGATTCCCCGGTCAGATTGGGTGTCATTCCGTTCTGCGCAAAAGCCCGCGAGGTGCTTGATAAATCGTATGCGTATTGGTTCATAGCAGGTTTGTCCGGCCACATGAAGCGTGGAATCGGCAAATAGATCAGAGGTACATACGTAGTTCCGTAAAAGCGCACCCCAGTTTCGTCGCTGGCCGCCATGTAGCTCGCTTGCATATCAAAAAACTGAAACTCACTTGACCCGCCTTGTGCCGCGTCCGCGCCAGTATTCCACGCGGTCTCCCACACCTCCTCGGGAGTGGCGCCCGTCAAAATCGCACTAGCTAAAGGCTTAAACACAAACCAGACCACGCCCAGAATTAGAATACCAATGAGCCATCGAAAGGGCGGCCATCGCATGCCCTGCTTAGTCAAATAGATAAGGGACGCTATGAGAATTGGGATAATTAAATCCATCCTGAATAGCCCGAGCCCCGACGCGAAAACTAGGATCACAAATATCCACAGCCTCAGCCCGGAGAAGCCGCGGATGGTACACAGGATCAGAGCCCCTTGAACCGCAAACCCGGCAAGGACAAGGGGATAGGATGTCGTCGCAATATTTCCGAGTCTCATCCTGCCACTGTCTGAGTTCCCTGCCAGGATGGCCTGAGTGAGACCGCTGAAGAAAACCAACGCAATGGTACCGACCGTGAGACAGAAGACAGAAATGAATAGCCCGATTCTCGCACTCAACCGCGATGGGTTGCTCCTACGAGTTTCGCCCTTTCTCCGGCCAAGCACCGTCACACCGGCCACAATGGTGGCCGCCACAACACCAAGCAGGCCCAGGTCCGAACCTACCGCAGCATTCACGAATTCATCGTCGGCCCTGACTCCAGTGAACTGCCACACCAACGCACCATTCGCCAACGCAATCAAGCGGAACGTGACAGTAAACACATGAAGCCCAACGTACCACAGGGCTGGATTGAAGATGCTCCGGTCTGACGCCTGCCAAAGAACCCAAAGCGACCATCCTACCAGAAACAAGTCTACGAACATAGCTAAACTAATTGTCACGGACTCGCTCCAGACCACTTTCAGGCTTCATTGCCTGATCGCATGCTCTTCTTATGTCTTCCCGAAATCTTTCCCACGAAAAACCTTCGGCCAAAGTTCTAGCGGATTTCCTCAAGCCCCGTAGACGTTCCGGATGGGTCAACCAATGCTCAAGCCGGGTAGCCAGGCCCTCCCAATCGCAACTCCTAAATACAAAACCATCTTCCCAACCCTTTAGGAGATCGGGACCGGCAGTTGCATCGCTACAGAGAACAGGTGTCCCGCAAGACAGCGCTTGCAATAAGACATGGCCAAACCCCTCTGCTATCGAAGGAAGTACCAAAAGGTCGACTCGATTGAGCAATGCGATCAAGTCTTGCAGCATAAGTCGGTCATGCCAGATAACAGACCCTCCTGAATCCATCTTCCTCCAAGGCTCTGCCCCTCCAGACACGATATGCAACTCCGCTCCGCTACCAGCCATTCGCTCCCACGCTTGAAGCAAATGAACAAACCCCTTTCTGGCGGTAGCCTGCCCAATGAATAGTGCCTTCGCTTTTCCTGCGGGCAAATCCACATCGTCTCGATAAACCAAGCCATCCACCCCGTACGGAACAACCACGATCTTCTCCGCTTTGACACCCGCACACACAAGCGACTTCCTCGTAAAACTGGAAGCTGCGATGACAAGATCCGCGTCCAGCGATTCCCGTCCCCACCGCAAAAGAAACTGGCGATCAACTTTCATTTCCAACTCATCTTGAAAGTTTTCGTCTCCTCGCCCTATGCCCTGCATCTTGCTATAAATATCCCACAGGTACTCAGGATCAGGGTGTATCTGAAATAGCACCTTTCTTGTTTCTCTGCGAAGTTTTGGGAAGGCTGCCCAGCCATAGTAGCTTGTGATCAGCAAGTGCGATCCACTGTCTGAGGCAACCCGTGCAGCACGTTCCCCAAGCTCCAAGTTCCTCTCTTGATCAGGCCATTTCCATCTTACAGCCGAATGGAAACACTCTCGCAGCTTCGCATCCGCGACTAGCTCCGATGGCAGTTCGACCCTATATCTCTGCGCCAGAATGGATCGAACACTCTCAGGTGCCAGCTTCAGGGCTTGGTTCAGAAACACATTGTCCAGCGGACTATACCAGTCAGTGACAAAACGATGCAATTGCCCGGACTCTCGAAGAGCAATGGGCAACTGGTAATCGTCCCGTGAGCCCCTATGCGCAACTACCCACTGCGTCCCAGGACTTTGCTTGTCTCTCATGTCTTCAGGCCTCGAAGCAAGAAGTTGGAATCCAGTGCGACATTGCACACAACGCAGCGCTTAGAACCTGCACCTGACGCATATGGGCAAGAAACGCCCGTTATCCGAAGCTGCCGGCAACACATTGGCCGCTCAAGAAGCAGCCCTCACGACTGTGGGGCAACTCACCGTGCAGTGCGTGATCATCATGAATTGCGTTTCCCCGCGGTCTCACCAACACCCATGCCGCTCCAGGTATCTGAGTATGCGCCGAACCCTAACTATCAGCGATCGGCGAGGAAGTGGAAGCAGGGCTATCACCACATGAGCAGCATCGCGTAAGCTCCGCCGCGTGCAAAGTCCTCTTAACCGCCTCCACTGGCCAATTGCAGCGCTGCGATCACCCACCCTTGCGGCACCAGCCAAGAGTTTCCTCGTGAAGCAAAGCTTCGCCCCAGTTGTCCGCTCCCTATCCCCTGGTAGAGGATACTTATCAAGCGCTCGATACCGTACTTCGCAAACGCTCATATCAAAGCGTATGCCCCACAGTGGATCGCTTCGCCTTGTGGCGGAGTTAGGAGATAGCCGATAACTCGCCAATGCTTCCGGCAGATGGATCATGCGTCCGAGTTGGCTCAACTCCAGCCACATAGGTAAGTCCCCGAGGGCCAACGCTGGATCGGTGCAGAGGCTATCTTCATTGAGCACACGTCTCACGGCGCTTGTTCGCGCGACAACCGTGCATGTCGGATGAAAGAACTGTCCAAGAACAACATCCTCGTACCCGACCTCCATCGCAACGCTACCTGACACCCTTGGCTCTAGCTCATTCACCACTTCGCCATTCTCAGCGACCGTGCGCATTCCAGCGCTAACCAATACGACTGAGTCATCTGCCGCGAAACTGTCAATCTGCAACTGAAGCTTATCCGGCCTGTGCCAAAAATCGTCCCCCTCGCAAAAACCAATGTATTTGCCACGCACGCTCGCGATCATCCGCCTTCCGTTGGCCTGCATTCCCACGTTTCGCGCTGACGTTATCACGCGAATCATCCTCGGAAACCTTTGTTGATAATCGAGAGCGACAGCCCTAGTCCCATCGGTCGAGCTATCTTCGCCAATGATAAGTTCAAATGGGAAGGTCGTCTTTTGCCCGATCACGCTTTCAATGGCCTCGGCGAGATAGAGTTCGTGTCGGTAGGTCGCCATCACCACGCTCACAACTGGATCCTGTATAAGTTGTGTACTATCAGAGTATTCAATATGAGCGTCTGTCATCTCTTGCCTTTTAGAATCAAGTTGTTGATGTTCGCTTTGGGCAACCTTTGGACACCAATGTCCGACTCTTGACGAGCGTCTGTAAAAGTGTCCGTTTTGCGGGGCTTCTGGATTTCTGCCATTTGATCGGATTCGGCAGTTTTGGCTGTTGAGGCCAGGAAGTGGCAGGCGTCTGGCCAGAGCAACGAAAGCAAATGGCTCGGTCTGGGCTGCCGTTGTTACCCTGGCATAAACTGCACAGATGATTAAACGGAACTGCATGATTCTATGATGGTTGAGAATCAGTCTCCAGACCGGCTGTCGTGCGGACGTCCTTGCCCGCATCGTTCCGCGACAGCTACCAAATCATGCAGTCTAGACACTAGTGTAGTGGGTCAGAAGGAGCCGGCATTTCCGGCGGACCAACAATGATTCGGCTTTGTGGACAACTGCAGGGGCTAAGGCCCAAGCCATCATTAAAAAAGGGGCTTTCGGCACGACAGAACTAGTTCCCTGTTACAAAGCATGAACGCCCATCTGTGCGACGCACTCCACTCGAGCCCCCATCCGGGTGGAACATCCTAAGACTCTTTATGCGATCTGCTGTGTGAGCAGAACGCACTGCCATACCAATCGCGTCCGCAGCTTATCCCTTCGACCGAAGGTCCCTCGCGACAACTATTCTGCTCATCAACTGAGCCAACAACCTGCATTGACCGCAAGTGCGCCCAAACCTTGGAGCAGATCAGCCAGGCTCAACTGAACGTGCTGCCTGAGTACCTCTCTCTTGAAGTCCAGCAAAATCAGGGATCTTACATTTTCTTGTGCAGAGCCGGTTATATATACTCACCACCGGTGATGCGAAAATTGGAGCCGGTCATCATAGATGAGTGATCAGAGAGCAAATACAAGACTCCCTGAACATAATCGCTTCTCTCGAGCATCCTACCCATGGGGATAACTTTTGAGGCATCTCTTCTGAGTTCAGGTTCCGATATCCCCTGTGCCGTCCTCAAGGCGACTTCCCCCTCGGTCGGCGTCCAGCCCATTGTCAACAAATTGCACCGGATGTGTTCCGAGGCATAATTATGAGCGATGTGCTCTGATAGGGTCATCAAGGCGCCCTTGGAACACGCGTAAGCTGCACGGTCTTTCTGCCCCCCCCAAGCGTGCCCTGAGTTCGCTAACACAATGGAGCCGCCTCCATTCAACCTCATGCAGCGTACTGCGTTCTGGCAGCAGAAAAATGCGGCACGGAAGTTAATGTCCATAATTTCATCAAAGGTCGCCTGATCGCAACTGTCGAGCCCCGAAACCCAGGTTACGCCGGCATAATTAAAAAAACCGTCCACCCTTCCAAACCGCTCCATGGCACAGTCAAAGAGCTTCTTGCAGTCGCCCGTGTCCCTCAGTTCAGTGTGGACAAAGAGGCCGTCGCGCCCGTGAGTTCCGATCATTCTGACCACAATTTTTCCCGCCATTTCGTCGCGGTCGCCAAGTACCACCACAGCGCCTTGAGATGCGCTCTCCTCGGCCACAGCCCTTCCAACGCCCTTGGTACCGCCAGAAATTACAATGACCTTATTCTTGAGCAGCATTTCCATGCGAATGGTCTTCTCCCAAAGCCGAATCCACGTTGAATCCTTGCAAGAGCATGTCATTACCCATAGCATCTTGCACTTTCACCGAAGCTATGAAGGATCTAAGTTTGGCCCCCAGCTGCTCCTTGGTTTCGCAGACGAGATATACCCGGGCAAGCACCTGTTTTTCGGTTCCGACCCACTCTTGATTTACAGCATCGCCTTCGTAAAGTCTTTGGACGACACTGACCGTCGCCGGGTCATTAGCCGCAGCTTCAAGACCTTTGATTTTTCCTATTGTGCCCGCCCTGAGCAGGAACCAAAGTGTCGCGGCATGTTTACCGCGAAGATATGGATCGTCCGCGGCAGCAAGATCCAAATCGCCCTGGGAGCCTGTGAGGGCAAAATTGATGAGCATTTCCCGCTGGTCGAAACCGTGGATGGCCTTCATAAGCAGATGGGGGGCCTCGCCTTGGAGTCGAAAGCCGGTGTCGTAGACATAGAATTCTCCGTCTTCATAGAAAGCCGACAACATGAGCACGCCGTTGTTGATGCCCATGTCCCGGAATAACCGCAGGGCGTTGGGGTGCATCCTGTTAAAATACGTGTCAATATGCTTGGAGGGATAAGTGCCTCCAAGGCAAACGCGGCTCAAGCCCGGCTGCTCATTTGTGGTGTACCGGTCATAGATGCAAGAGGCGCTGCACACTCCGTCTTTGAAAGTGTAGTACAAACCCATGTCGTCGCATTCCATGTATTTCTCGACAATGAAACGCTTGCCACGAGAAGCCGAAAGAGCCTTCGCCACGGCCGGTACGAGTTCAGCGGCCGTGTAACAAACGGTCATCCCGGTCCCGCTGGCACTATCCACAGGTTTGACCATGACAGGGAATTTAATCCTCTCCACATCCTCCTTTCTGACGCCTGCGTCGAGGTAGTATTCCGGAATGCCATGGATCCCGTATTCCTCACACTTGGCTTTGAAACGGTCTTTCTGAGAGAAAACATCAACTATTGCCTGCGTTGCATAACACGGGAAGCCGAGGGCATCACATACCTTGGCGTAGGACGAAACAAGCATGTCGGCCACGCCCACAAGAACGCCATCCACAGCCTCGGCCTTGGCCAGCGCCACCAGGCCTGGTACATCCAAGCCGTCCACGTCGAATGCCTTGTCGGCGAATTTTTTCGCGTAAGCATGATGGTCGTAGTCGGTCACGAGGGTGTAAACGCCCATCTCCCGTGCGGTATTCACGAGCACGGCGGTTTCCGGATTTGCGCCCAAAATCAGTAGTTTTCTTCTGCAGAGGTCCATAATCGTTAATAATAATCCTTGATTCGCGCCAATGGAACATCAGTTTCTGCGTGTCGACAGATCTCCTGTTGCCGTGACAGACTTGCACTTCACTAAGACCACCTTGCCACTCTCCATAGAGTCCCCAGCAGCCAGGAGCCGAGTTGGCCTCACCGCCAGACACTGGACCAGAAACAGTGGGAGAAGCTTGAATAATGATCTGCCCAGCACAATTGAGCCAAAGGGCTTAGGATCCATCTCTGGGTCATACGGCGGTAGAACAGCGGCCTGCGCAAGCTTCCCTCAGCACCGTGATAGTATCGCCTCCGCAATAGAGCTAACATGCCCAATCAGCTCGCTGTATGTGCATGAGAGATCCCTCGCTTTAACTGCGAAAGCAGCAGTGCGGAGCTTTACCTGCTGTGCGATATGCTTGTGAATGGTCTGGATGACAGAGGCTCTTTGAACTCAGAGAAACCCGCGGGCGATTTATAGAGAGTCCTATCGGCATTTTCCATTCCCGAAATGTCCTCTGCACATGCAATAAGCTGCTTGGTGAGTCATGACGTTGACGGAGAGAAACCCCTTTTCTACTTCCTAACAGATGGAACTCAGCGAAACAACATTCCTCTGTCACTGGTCGGTACTAGGTGAAGCGCTCGCCGCATAGCATGACTCTCAAGCGTGGATCGTTGTATCGACAGAGGGGGGCGGTGGCGTGGCACTGTGACGGCCGCATATTCCGAGCACCAACTCCATCGCAGACAGATAGTATTTGAGCCTCAACAAATGACACACGACCCAATAGTATGCGAAGCTTACGAGCACTGAAACAGCGAGTTGAGTGAATGGCCCACCCGGCAAGGACTTGCTTGTGGCCCAAGCCACCACCGCCATCGAGATGGCAACACCGGTATAAGGAGCCAAGTCTCGGAGTTGGCTCCAGAGACCGTATTCAATGAGCGATTTTGTGTAGTGGCTGTTGACAGCAACGCAAATTACTCCGACAACCAGCACGGCCCATACCATGGCCATCACGCTGATTCTGAATGTGACGAGCAGGCCTACTCCGATGAGGACCTTCTTGACAATCTCCATGCGCAAGAAGAGATCAGACCTGCCGACTGCCATAACTGTATCCAGGTTGATGACGTGCAGCGGCCACAAGGCTCCCGCCACACTCAAGACCATCAGATATGGAACACAAGGTAGCCATTTCGCGCCAAACAACACCAGCACGAGCGGTCTCGCCACTGCAGCCATCCCTAACATTATCGGCATGGTAACAAGCATGATGCTGACCAATGCTTTGGGAACAGCCGATCTTAAAGCTGGCCTGTCGTGCGACAACTGGGAAAACATGGGGAAAGTCACACGGTTCACCACGGAGGTTAGCAGTCCCACGGGTAGCTGTTGAGTGCTAAAGGCACGGGTATAGAACCCCAAATCGGCTGCAGAAAATGCTTTTCCTATCACGGCGAGCTGAATTCGGTCGAAGAAAGTGTTGAGAAATCCGGAAGCCAGCACCCGCGAGCCAAATCCGAAAAGAGAAGCAAGCGAAGCCAGTCGAAAACGGGGTTCCGGCTTCCAAGCACAAAACGCCCAGAGTAGGCAGGTCTGGACCGTCGTATAAATCACGGATTGCGCCGCGAGACTCCACACCCCATATCCCCTCCATGCCATCCACACTGACGATGCTCCCGACACCAGCATGGCCAATGTGCCCGCCCGAAAGATCGTTCGAAAATCGAGCCCTCGCGTTAGGAGCGCTTGCTGGACCACGCCAAAGGAGCCAATCAGCAGATTCAGGGCCATCAAACGAGTTAGCGGGAGAAGAATCGGTTGGCGATAAAAGCCGGCGATCCATGACGCGGCCATAAACAGCAAGAGGGCCATAACGGCGCCCATTGACACGTTGAAAAAGAATACTGAGGACTTGTCTACTTCAGTAATCTCTTTACGCTGGATGAGGGCTGTGGCAAAGCCGCTTTCGACGCACGTAGTTGCTAATGCGGTGAAGAGAGTAATCATGCCGAGGATCCCAAACTCTGCAGGAGAGAGCAGCCGAGCAAGGATCAGCATGACCACGAACTGAATACCCTGTCGCCCAGCGACATCGGATGCGCTCCATCCAAACGCGGCTATCGACCTGGACCTCAGGTTAGGGGAACTTGCCGTGTCCTCACTCACGGCTGCACTGCCTCAACCACCAGACCCGTGCCGGGATCAGGCACCTCACCAACGGCGACCGCTGCTCTGGCATTATTTGACCAGATGTACTCTACGATGTCGCAAATCTGGTCAACATCATTCAAGGATAGGTCGCTGTAGATAGGAAGAGTCAGGATGCGGGATGCTGCACGCCGCGCAACGGGTAGGTCCCCGGTAGCCACGAGGCCGCGATAACAGGCGAAATCGGGAATCAGCGGATAGAAGTAACGCCTTGCAAATACGTTGTAGTCTTGTAATTTGGAACACAACTGGTCGCGGGTCATGCCAAACTCCGCCTCCTCGACTTCCACAGGCACATAAGCGTAGTTGTAATGAACCGTGCTTGCCGGCATTGCAGCCAATTGGATGCCCGGAATCTGGGCAAGCCTCTCACGGTAGCGCTGGTTGATTCCTTTTCGTTTTTCGATCATCTCGTCCATGCGCTTGAGCAGGAGAATTCCCATCAATGCCTGAAACTCGTTCATTTTCGCATTGGTGCCTGGCATGACGACCTCTGTCTCGTTTTCGAAACCGAAGTTCTTCAGGTAATCGAACAGCCGCCGGAGTTCAGGATCCCGGAAGGTCAACATTCCCCCTTCTATGGAGTGGAATATCTTAGTCGCGTGAAAACTGAACATGCTCATGTCGCCATAGTTGGCGATCGAAGCTCCACCAACTCTCACGCCAAAGGCATGGGCTGCATCATAGATCAGTTTCAATCCACGCTTTCGGGCTATCTCTTCCAGTTCTTTCAATCGGCAGGGCTGTCCATAAACATGAACCGCCAAGATGGCGCTGGTCCATGGAGTGATTGCCGCTTCTACTTGGGCAGGGTCTAAGGAATAATGTTCCGGCTCTATGTCGACAAATACGGGACGTATCTTGTTCCAGAATAGGGCATGAGTTGTGGCCACAAAGGTGTAAGGGGTGGTGATTACATCTCCCGTGATTCCCATCCCCTGAAGTGCAATCTGCAGAGCCAGAGTGCCATTTGCAAAGAGAGAAATGTTCTCGGTACCGCAGAACCCCGCTAGACTATCTCGGAACTGTTGTACGAGCGGCCCGTTATTTGTCAACCAAACGCGATCCCAAATTCCCTCGAGGCCCGTGCAGAAATCTTCCAGCGAAGGCAATGCAGGGCGCGTCACCCACATTGGTTTATCAAAGCGCTTGACCATGACGATGAAACCTCGCGTTCTAACCGTGACTTTCGAGTACTTTATGAACTGCTTTCACAGCTTGCTCACAATGCGCAGGCTCCCAAGCAGCCTGCTACGGCCCCGGCCGGCCCTCGCGGGATTCATTCAGGGAGGGAGTTATCTCAGAAGGGCCCCTGGTTTTACATTCGCTTTTGTCCTGGCTTTTGAGTCCTACCGGTTAAAGGCGGAGTAAATGGCAGAGGTTCCCGCAGCGTACACAAGTTGCTGGGTATTCGAATAAAGCACCATAAGCCTGTTCGACGGCACGAAAAGAATATCCGTGGCGTGCAACTCCACGTCGGCACTCTTCCCATGGATCATCTTTCTTAACGGCAGGCTAATGTAGACTGCTGATCCGTCGGGATTCCGGCGCAGCAGGTAGATCGTTCCATTGGAAGCTAAGGAGTTTGTCCCCCCTGCCAGCGTCATCGCTTGCAGAACACTGAGGGTGCCTTCTTCTTGCATCGCGTACCCGCCGGCTCGATTCACCGAACCCAGCACGTAGACAATTCCCGCACGTTTCACTTGAACTGTGTCGCCAGGGCGGACCGTTACATCCGCTATATCTTTTGGCTCTGTTGCGCGCGAGAAATGGACCAGCTCCGAGGCTCCATCCCCTCCTCCACGCGTGATCAGCACCTGGTTTCCCGCGGCCGTTGTCAGTCCGCCTGCGAGCATCAAGACATCGATCAACCTGCGCGGCGCCAGCAGAGGATACTTGCCCGGAGCTGTCACTTCTCCCATGATCGTGACTTCAGGAGCCGTATACTCGATCAAGCTCAACTGCACTTGGGGGTCCAGCAGGATCTTACCTTCCAGAAGGCCCTTGCGGATTATCTCCCGCGCTTCCGGTACCGTCAGGCCGCCGACATGGACCGTTCCCAGAACGGGAACCAGAATGTTGCCGTCCTCGTCGACTCGAAATGCCCCCGTAAAATCTGTGTCGTCCATAACATCCAGGCTCACAAGATACCCAGGAGCCAGCCGCAACTGCGCAAAGCCTTGCGGGACACCACCCAACCCGGAGGCGCCCGATGGAGCAGACCGTGCGCGGGCTGCACTCGCGCCCATCGTGGTGGTCTGTCTCGGGGCCTGAGCGACGGCTAGATCGGCAGTCGCCATGAGGAGCGCAGCCGCAACCAGCGGCGCCAGAAGAAACTTATGCGTCATTTGAATTCTCCTCCCCATAGTAGGAACCGTAGTGCTTGTATTCGTAGCCGTATCCGTATCCATAGCCGTAGCCGTAAGGATCTACGCTGCTGTCCATGCGGTTCATCACAAAGCCAATGATGGGCATCGAATTACGCTCGATCAATTGAGCGGCGCGTGCGAGTTGAGGCCTAGTCACAGACCCGGTGCGAGCTACCCAGACCGTGGCTTCAGTCTTCGATGCAATCGAGACTGCATCGGTCAGCAGCAGTGCAGGAGGACTGTCGACCATCACGATGTCGTAGCGTGAGCGAAGTTCCACCAGCAGTTCGTCGAAGGCCCTGGAGCCCAGCAGTTCGGAGGGCATCGGCGGCCGTGGTCCCGCCGATAATACATCAAGCGTAGGCACCTGGACTCCGCGCTGAAGTGCCTGGTCCAGTGTCAGCGACCCGGCAAGCACGCTGCTGAGTCCTCCTTCGTTGGAAACGTCCATCACATGCTTCATGCTTGGGCGGCGCATATCAGCCTCGATGATGACAACTTTTCGGCCATGCTGCGCAAAGGAGACAGCCAGGTTGGCCGTCACTGTGCTCTTTCCCTCACCAGGCACGCAACTAGTTACGAGAATGATCTTCGGCCCACCTCCGGGCCGAGAAAGTAGAATCGAAGTGCGAAGTGACCGGAAAGCTTCCGCCGCGACAGACTCCGGGTGCTGCAGCATCCAGATCGGCTCGGGCCCGGAGGATTCTCCTTCGACCGGTTTGCGTTTCCGTTCTCGCGGAGCAGAGCCGTACACTCCATAGATACCCCGCCCGCCATATGCCTTGGTGCCAGCTCCAAAAGTTGGGATGACCCCGATCACTGGCACTCCTGTGATCTCCTCCACTTCCAAGGGGTTCACCACCGTTCGATCAATGCCATCCACCATGAATGCCAGGGCCAATCCAAGAAACAGCCCAAAAACAAAACCCAGTTCCAAGTTGAAGGTTCTTCTGGGTCGAATTGGACTCGATTGGGTGCGTGCCGGGTCTACGATGGTGATGTTGGTAGCCTTGATGCCCGCCGAGACATTCGCCTCTTGCAATTTCGTGTAGAGGTCCTCATACAGCCTTTTGCGCGAAGTAGCCTCCTGGCTTAGAACGGCAAACTCAACTGTTTTCTCGTTGAGCTTGCTCGCCTCCCCTTCTTGCTGGTTCAAGCGCCGGCGGATCTCATCCTCTGTCCGCTTCGCCAGTTGAACATCAGCATCCGCGCGACTCACGATCTCTTTCATCTCCGTCTGGATTTGCTTTTCCAGGGCCTCAAGTTGAAACTCCATATCTTTCAGATGGCGATTGTTCGGGCCGTAGGTGGACGCGGCATCTGCGATGGCTAGCTTGAGTTCGGCTTCCTTCTGCTGCAGTTGCTGAAGAACCGCGACGCCTCCGCCTTGCATCAACACCATCGAGTTGCTCTGCACTGCCAGAGGATTCTTCTCCAAGGCAAGAATCGCGTTGTCGTCCCCTGTCTTGGCGATGTGATAGATCGCCTCTTTCTCGATGGTGTTCGCCTCCGCAGCCGTCAGTTCGGAATTCAAAGCATCGAGCTTCTGGATCACGATGCTGTGAATCTCGCCCCCGCCCGCGGCTTCGCTGCTGGAGCCGGTCTGTAGGCTAAGAATCCCCGATTCCTTTTCAAAATCCGTCAGCTTCTTCTCAGAATCCTCCACGTTTCCCTTGAGTTCCGACAACTGCCTGGCCAGCCAGTCGGAGGTTTCGCTCGTGGCGTCGTAGTGAGATTGCAGATACTGACTCTTGTAGGAATCAATCAAGGCGTTTGCGATTTGCGCCGCCTGCTTGGGGTCGTGGCTTTCATAAGTAACTTGAATCAGCCGTGTGCCCCTGACCGGCTTCACTTTCAGACCAAGCTTGAAAATGCCCAGTAACTGGATGCGCGCCTGGGGAGAATCGACTGGGTGCTGATCTGCTGGGGCGTCCTTTGCTTTCTTCGGCGCAAAAGGAGGTTGCGAGACCAGTTGCAGTTTCTCAATGACCGCCAAGGCCAGCGAGTCGCTTTGCATAATCGTAGTTTCGGTTTGCAGATCTGTACTCAGATCGCCCCCCCCGCCCAGTTGCTGCCCTCCTAGGTCTCCGAGTCCCAGATCCATAGAGCCCGAACCGCTCTTGTTCAACTCAATTGTCGCTGTCGCTTGATACACCGGTATCGTGACCGCGCTTATGACAAAGGCCAGGATCACGCTGAAAACAATCGCCCCGATGATCCATCCACGCCGCCGGAGAAGTACGCGGATAACGTTGCGCAACCCATGGGTGCTTTCGAAATGGAGAGGTGCGGCCGGCCCTTTGGAGTCGATTGGACCTTCACTTCGTGCTTGCGGAGATTCGAAATTGCTCAATTGGCGTCCTCAGAACTGCGGCAACCCATTCACTCAGGGGAGCCGATTTTTTGAATAGCAATGGAGGTTGGGCTCTATACCGCTCTGTCCGGCCTAATTCAACACCGGAGCGTGAACGAGGAAGAACGACTCCCGTTCCGACGCCCGCGGCCATCGTACGGCCCTCAATCCAGGCGTTACCTAAACACGACTTTGAACTCAATCTTTTCCGTTGCGCCACACCACCCCAGGCACTTGCCACGCCCCACTCGGACCCCCTGCGCGTTATCCGCCAGCAGGCCGCAGTATTCCACGAGTAAAGGGCTGCGCGGGTGGTGTGCGGAATTGTTGTGAAGCATCAGTTCATTCTAGCTGCCGGCACAAGCCTGGCAACCAGTGCGGATTCGTCTCTCTGGGAGGCGACCTCAAGAGCGGCGGCTGCCGGCTGATCAACCTGGCCAGCCAAGGCAGTTCGCAGCAAGTCCGACCCCGGATTGTAGTCGGGAATCATCTCCTTGAGCAGGAAGACCAGCCGGGCCACATCCCGTTCGTCCACAATCTGCCGCAACCCGTTCAAATAGGCCTTCAGTTGCTTCAGCTCCAATCCCGAAGGAGAGTCGTAACTCTTGATCTGGCTGTGCCGGGTCGGAACCAGCCGCTCGTCGCCCAGATTCAATTCCTCAAACATCTTCTCGCCCGGACGCAGGCCCGTAAATTGCAGCTTGATATCGCGGTCCGGCTGCAGGCCGGAGAGAAGAATAAGGTTCCGGGCCAGATCCACGATCCTGACCGGCTCTCCCATGTCCAGAACGAAAATCTCCCCGCCCTTGCCCAGCGAGAAGGCTTGCAGAACCAGTTGCGCCGCCTCTGGGATGGTCATGAAATAGCGGGTCATCTCGTGGTGAGTCACGGTCACCGGACCGCCCGCGGCGATCTGCTCCTTGAAGATGGGAATCACGCTTCCATTGCTTCCCAGCACATTGCCAAAGCGCACGGCCACAAACTTGGTGCCGCTGGCTCTTTGCAGGGTGCGGATCACCAGCTCGGCAACCCGTTTGGTTGCCCCCATCATGCTGGTCGGCCGCACCGCTTTGTCGGTCGAGATCATCACAAAGTCCTCGACCTCCTCGTTGATCGCGGCTTGGGCCACGTGCCAGGTGCCGAAGATGTTGTTTTCCACCGCCGCAAACACGTGCCTTTCCATCATCGGCACGTGCTTGTAGGCCGCGGCGTGATAGAGAACCGACGGCTGATAGCGCTGCATCACCTGGCGCAGTGTATCGGCGCGCGTGATGCTGCCGATCTCCGCGTGAAATGCCAGGTGGGGGAAGTTCTTGCCCATCTCCCGGTCGATCTGAAAAAGCGGCGTTTCGGCCTCATCGTAGCCCACCAGCGCTTTCGGTCCGAAGCGCGCGATCTGGCGGCAAATTTCAGATCCGATCGACCCGCCTGCTCCGGTGACCATCACCACTTTTCCTTGAATCCGCTCGCGAATGCTGCCTTGATCCAGGTGCACCGGCTTTCGGCCCAGAAGGTCTTCCACCGCAACCTTGCGAAGCTGCTTGCCCAGCCCATCGTCCTGAAGAAGCTCTCCCAGGCTGGGCACGGTCTTGTACTCCACGCCCGCGTCGATGGCGAACTTCAGAATGCGCACCATCTGCGGCCCGGTCGCGGAGGGAATGGCAATCAGCACCTTCTTCACCGCGTACTTGCGTGCCAGTTCCGCCAGTTCCTCGCCGGTCCCCAGCACCCGCTTGCCCTGCAAGATCAGATGCGTCTTCGAGGGATCGTCGTCCACCAGCCCAACCACATCGCACAGCAACGAGGTATTTTGACGAAGCTCCCAAAGCAGCGCCAACCCCGCCGCGCCGGCGCCGTAGATCAGCGTCCGCTCCAGTTCCGCATCCGGCCTCCGCCTGCGGTTGTGCACCGTAATCAGAACACGAACCGAGAGCCTGCATCCCAGCGTGATCACACAGCAGAGCAGCCAATCCAGGATATAGACCGAGCGAGGAAAGCCCGAGGGTCCAAGAAGCAGCGAGATCGCGAAAACGCTCAGGATCGAGCCTGCCGTGTTGGCCGCGGCAATGCGCACCGCATCGTGTGCCGACGTGTATCGCCAATTGCCCCGGTTCAGCTTCCCTGCCGCAAATGCCGCGGCCTTCACCAGTGTCCAGATGCACAAAGACACTTCCATCGGACGCAGGAAGTGCGCTGGCACCGTCCCGTCAAACCGAAGCTCAAACGCCAGAAACCCCGAAAGAACAAACGACGCCCAGTCCAGAAGATTGACCAGCAGCCGATGCCAGACCAGCTTCCAGCTCAGTCGATCCACAAGAAGCGATATTGAGGACATGCCGTTCTCCCTGGTTGATTGAGGGCTTTGCTTGTTCGATGCTTCCATCCCGCCACGGGTTGACCCGTTCTGCCGTCCCCTGACACCTCAGATTAAATTATCTTCCCTCCGAGCCTGACGGAATCGCCTCCCCCGCCGGCCGGGACGCGGGAGGAGGGTTTGCCCCAGGCGGGCCGGCAAACGCAAGATCGGAATACGCCGCATACATATGCTCGGGCTCGATCGGCTTGCCCAGAAAGACCCGCTGGAGTGAATCGTGGCCCATCACAATGGAGATCAGGGTCAGTATCGCTGCCTTGGCATGGGTGCAACGCAAATCGCCCTTCTCGATCCACGGCTCCAGATACCGCGCAATCACATCGATCAGTTCTCCAAGATGCCGGCGAACCAGCGGATCGAAATCGTCATGCAGCTCCAGTACTCCAAAACTCACCAGCCGAAGCATCTTCGGGCGATGCGACATGGTCTTCGATACCAACTCGAAGGCCCGCTCCAGCGCCATGCGCCCATCGGTGGCCTCGGCAATATTCGCCAGCATATCGCCGCTCAGGTGCACCTGCCGCAACTCCGATTCAAGCACCGCAATATAGAGGTCCCGCTTGCGCGGATAATGCCGATAGATGGTCACTTCATTGACGTTCGCCGCCGTGGCGATGTCCCGCGTGCTCACCCCGTTGTATCCAAACCGCGAAAAAAGATCCGCTCCGGTTTCCAGGATGCGCTCCGAAGCGCCGCGGCCTTTAGACGCGATGGTTCCTAACATACGCACCCCTTGCGAGACCACTGCCAGGCCGTACATGCCGCCATAGTCACAAGCTGGTTCTGCTTAGCTCAATGGAATCAGATTTTCTTCTTCAACTTCTACCGCGATGCTCTGCATGATCTGTTCAAGCGTCAGAACCACCCGAAGGCTGTTCTTCTTCCGCACCACAACGCCCACCATCCCAGCCAAAGCGCCAGAGCGAATGCGCGCCTTTTGCCCCACCCGCAGAAAGGGATGCGGCTCGGCTCGGCGCAGGGGAAGCCCGCTGCGCAACGCCTCGATCTCGGCCTCCGGCAGTGGGGCCGGAGCGCGCGCCGTGCCGCCCACAAGGGCCAGCACCCCCGGCACTTCCAACACCCGAACGCGCTCGCTGTGCCTGATCCGTACAAAAATGTAGCCCGGAAAAAGCGGCAGATCCAGGGTCACCTTCGACCCGTCGCTCCACCTGCGCTGCACCCGGTACAAGGGAAGATAGTGCTCGATCTCCCGCGCTCCAAAGTGCTGCTCCACGCGCTTTTCATGACGCGAAGTGGTGTACACCGCAAACCACTTTGGCGAAGGCTCAACTCCGGCCCAGCCGCCTTGACCCCAAAATGCCCCAGGGGAGAATTCTGCCGCGTCTGTCTTCAAGCACAGCTTCGCTATCCTCACTTGGGTGGGGTTTTCCACAAAACCGTCCAATTCTGCAACGCCAGCGCACCGCTACAAGCTTCTTCAATTGCCAATTGAATGCGTGTGCTTCCATTCATTCGTGACCGGCATCACATTTTGCGCATGACTCACGATACATCGGCGAATTCAGAGCGGTCAAACCAATTCTAAATGAATTGCCCACGACACAACAGTACGGAAGTGCCTTTTCACCGCCCTCTCCGTGCTCCCGCCACGCACACACGAGCGAAGGCAACCCGCAAGCAAGAACTGGCATCCAGCTCAATCCCCTGCCCTGCTACCCGCCGCCTTCGAAGAACCGCGCGAGGGCTATCACCGCCCCGATTCGACGCCAAACCGACCGCCTGCCAGGTGTAGCAGCGCGGCGAACCCTGGCATCTGCATCTCGACTTCGACCAACAGCTCCTGGAAAAACTCATGCCAAAAAGGCAGGAACGTACCGTCCTGGCGGCCAACCGCTTCGATTCGACTGCCGGGCAAGTCATAACAGCCAATTCCGCCCGCCAACCCATCAACCAGCCCCTTCGCGGAACAAGGCATGGCCACTGGACAAACTGGCAGCCCATGCTCCACTGGACAAACCACAATTTCCGCGCCCATGCCTACTACCAAACCTTCGCAATCTCCCGGTTGAAAAATGTTCGACGGCTCGCCAACCAGCCATGGAAGCATAGATCCCTCACGGAAAATGGAACCTCACGATGTAGCGATCCGCGTGACTCAAGTGACCAGTACAACTTGGGCGTTTTGGCGCTCTTCGTACCGCGCACACTAGCCTCGCCTGAATAAAGGTGAATAGCTGCCCACGCGAGGCTCAAACCAGCTGGCCGCGGCACACCGTCTGGCACCGTGAGAGGAATACTTGAGCGCCTTACGCCGTCAACGCCTTCTTCACCAACTCGCTGACCTGGCGGCCTTCAGCGCGTAGGCTCGCGGCTTGTAGCTTGGCTTGCACGGCCTTGATCACCACGCCCATCTCCTTGGGGGTGGGAGCTTTGCCGATGGCGACAGCCACTTCGGCGACGGCTTCGGCAACAAGCGCCTGGAGGCCAGCGTCGTCCAGAGCCTTGGGAAGAAACTCCTCGATGACCAGGATTTCAGCAGCTTCGATTGCGGCCAGTTCCGGGCGGTTGCCCTTGGTGTACTGGTCGATGGAGTCCCGCCGCTGTTTGATCATGGTGGCCAGCGCCTGCTCGGACTCGGCAGGTGTGAGCGGGGCGCGTTTCTCAATGGCCTTGTTCTTGAGGGCATTCTTAATGAGGCGCAGCGTGCCGGTCCGCACCTCGTCGTGCGCCTTCATAGCGGTGATGACCTGTTGACTGATAAGAGCTTCAAGTGCGCCTGCGTCCATGGTGGTTCCTTTCAAGGTCTATCGTCTGGCTAGAGCGGTTCCAAAATTCACATGCCCTTTCCGGCATCGTGCAAGGTGGCATTTTCTTGAGGAAAATGCCACTTGAAAGCGGTGGTTTCGGAATACAGCAATTGTGGAACCGCTGTAGGTCGTTGGGCCGATTGAGGTTCACGGTTTCGCACCCCTGCGACAAAAAACAAGGGCGTCCGAGAATGGGGCACGGGGCTTGGGTGCTGGACCGGCCCAAAGGAGAATTGTATCGATTTTGGGTTCGAGGTGGCTGGAGAAGGAGAATTTCGCCGAATATTGTTCACATAAATCACAACAATGTGTATTCTGTGATTGTTGGTAACCGGGATGGGTGTCGAATCTGGCCCCAGGACCGGTGCCCTAATCCGAGGAGAAAACCATGATTCGCAAGACGCGCTTGTTCACACCCGGTCCGACCCCGCTGCTCCCGGCAGCGCAGTTTGCCATGGCGGCGGCGGACATTCACCATCGTACGCCCGAGTTCCGCGCCCTGTTCTCAAAGGTGCTTGCCCAGTTGAAGGTTTTCATCGGCACGCAGAACGATGTGCTTCTGCTGTCCTCCTCCGGCACGGGAGCCATGGAAGCCTCCGTCTCGAACCTGACCTCGCCTGGCGACCGCGTGCTGGTGCTGACGGCCGGCAAGTTCGGTGAGCGCTGGGTGGATTTGACCAAGGCTTTCGGCTGCCTGGTGGATGTAGTGGAAGTTCCGTACGGGCAGACCTTCGATATGGAAGCGGTGAAAGCGGCGTTGAAGCCGGAGCATAAGGCCGTCTTTATGCAGGCCTCTGAGACCTCGACCGCGGTAACCCACGATGTGGAAGCAGTGGCCAAGCTGGTGCGAAACACTGAGGCATTGCTGATTGTCGATGGCATTACCGGCCTGGGCACACAGACTTTCGACGTGGACGGCTGGGGTGTGGACATAGTGATCGGCGGCTCGCAGAAGGCTGTCATGATTCCTCCCGGCCTGGCCTACCTCAGTGTGAGTGAAAAGGCGTGGAAGGCGATGGAAGCCGCGAAGAATCCGCGCTACTACTTCGACCTGCGCAAGGAGCGCAAAAACCAGGGCAAGGGCGAAACGGCGTATACGCCGGCTGTGGCCCTGGTTGCTGGCCTGGGCGCGGCGTTGGACTACATTGCCGGGCAGGCGGGCGGAGACCTGGAAAAGGGCCGCATCGCGCTGATCGACAATGCGCAGGTGAATGCGAAAGCCACGCGGGCCGGGCTGGTGGCCTTGGGCTTTACGCTGTTTGCGCCCACGGCTCCCTCGGCGGCGGCCACTGCGGTCGCGGTTCCGGAAGGCATGAACTCCGGAGACGTAGTGAAGGCGCTGAAGGCCAGGTTCAGCCTGGTCACCGCCAACGGACAGGGATCGATGCAAGGCAAGATCATCCGCATCGCCCATCTGGGCTTCTTCGACTACCTCGATACAGTCGCCTTCCTGGGCGCGATGGAGCATATCGCCAAGGACGTGCTGGGATTGCCGGTGGTCTATGGGCAGGCAGTGGCCGCGGCGCAGCAGGTGTACGCGGAGGCAGCTTCTAGCCTCTAGCTTCTAGCTGTTAGCTCGTCGTGGGCGATGGGGTTCCTTGGTCTCCCAGGTCTCAAAATCGAGACCTGGGCCGCCCATATCGCTGGGGTTTCTTGTCGATGTTGGGCGGCCGTGCTTTTAGCTAGAAGCTAGAAGCTAGGAGCTAGCAGCTAGGAGCTGTTTTCGATGTCCGAACTAAGTTTCGGGGAAAAGCTGCTGATCGCGCGCAAGCAGTTGGACCTCTATCAATACGAGATGGCGGAGCGGCTAGGGGTACATCCCAACTCCATCTGGAAGTACGAGCGGGGCGAGGGCAAGCCGCACGCAGCCGTGGTGCGCATGTTCGATCTGTTTTGCGAAAAGCACAGCATCCGTTTTCAAGAGTACGAGTCCGCAAGCAAGGTCAAGGGAGACACGATGAAGATCGTTCTGGCAGAGAAGGTTTCGCCGGCTACGCTGGCTGTGTTTGCGGCCGAGCCTGGGTGGGAAGTCTTGACGCACGACCAGTTGCCCGACGGCTTGCCCGCGGCGCTGGCCGATGCCGATGCGCTGGTGGTGCGCAGCGCGGTGCAGGCCGACGACGCGCTGATGGCGCAGGCGCCCAAGCTGCGGGTGATTGGCCGGGCAGGCGTGGGCGTGGATAACATCGACGCCGAAGCAGCCACGCGCCGCGGCATTGTGGTGATGAATACGCCGGGCGCGAATGCCGTGGCCGTGGCCGAGCTGACCATTGGCCTGATGCTGGCATTGGCCCGCAAGCTGCCGGCGGCCAACGCGACCATGCACGCAGGCAAGTGGGAGAAGAAGAACCTGCAAGGCATGGAGTTGCGCGGCAAGACGCTGGGCATCCTGGGACTGGGACGCATCGGCCTGGAAGTGGCCAAGCGGGCCAAGGGTTTCGGGCTGGAGATTATCGGCAGCGATCCGTTCGTCTCCGCTGCAGTGGCGCGCGAGAACGGAATCAAGCTCGTGACTCTCGATGAGCTGTTCGCCGGGTCAAATTACCTTACCCTCCATGTCGGATTGACGCCGCAAACCACCGGCGTGATCAACGCCAAGACGCTGGCGGCGATGAAGAAGGGCGTGCGCATCATCAACTGCGCACGTGGCGAGCTGATTGACGAGGCAGCGCTGGTTGACGCGCTCAAGAGCGGCCAAGTTGCCGGAGCGGCGCTGGATGTGTTCACCGTCGAACCGCCCAAGACAGTCCCCTTACTTCGGTTTGGACAACGTGATTCTCACTCCGCACATCGCCGGCTCGACGGGCGAGGCGCAGGAGGCGGTGGGCATCCAGATCGCCCGCCAGGTGCGCGACTACCTGAAGTTGGGCGTGGTGCAGAATGCGGTCAACCTGCCGTCGCTGACCCACGAGGAGTACGTGGTGCTGGCTCCCTACATCGACCTGGCCGGGCGGCTTGGATCGTTCCTGGCGCAGGCGGGCAAGGGCGGCATCGAGGCAATTGACCTGGTTTATGGCGGCGACGCTGGCCGAGGCCAAAACGGAACTGGTGCGCAACGCGGCCATTGAGGGCCTGCTGCAAGGCTCTGAAAACGTGAACCGCATCAATGCCACGGCCGTCGCCCAGGAGCGCGGCATCCGCGTGCACGAAGAAAAAGAGGAGAGCCATCGCGGCGGCGCGGCCACGGTGCTGACCATCGAACTGCACGGACCGGCGGGCATCAGTCATGCCAGCGCGACCGTCATCCATGGCGAGCAGCCGCGGCTGCTGGAGTTCGACGGCATCGACATCGAGACGCCGCTCGAAGGCAACCTGCTGGTCTGCCGCAACCTGGACGTGCCGGGCGTGATCGGGAAGATCGGAACCATCCTGGGCGAGCAGGGCGTGAACATCGCCAACTTCGCCCTGGGCCGCGAGCGGGCAGGCGCCAAGCCGGTCAAGGCTCTGGCCGTCGTGCAGGTGGATGCGCCGGTCTCGGCTCAGGTTCTGGAGGCGCTGGGAACTATCGAGGCGCTGCTCGAAGCCAAGCCGGTGACGCTGCCGGAGGGACGGCTGTAAAAGCAGTTGTTAGCGTTTGTTTGGTAAAATCAGCTTATGGGCTCGTGGCGGAATCGGCAGACGCAGCGGCCTTCCAAAGTACCCGGGCTGCGGATGCTTTGGAAGCCGCTGGCTCGCAAGGGCCATGAGAGTTCGAGCCTCTCCGAGCCTACCAGTCGGCAGGGAATAAAAGTTACGCGGTAAGAAACACTCTGCAGTATTATATTCGGCATGGCTAACAAATGCTTTCTCAAACCCGGCTCGAATCCTCCCGAGTGCGGGAATTGCAAGAAACCTCTCCTGGAGATTAAGAGCTCCGATCCTCATCCTTCCACCCGCCACTACACTTGCTCCGCAACCGGCAACAGAGTTGAAGCGCCGCGGGCCTCGGCTGCTGTCTAAGGGCTTGATTAAGGATTGTATGGAATGGCTCTTCACATTCTTAATAGTTGCTTTCGTGGTGGTTGTTTATGTGGCCGTCCAGAAAAACAGCCCGGACAACCGCCAAGCTAGGGCGGCCAACGAAGCTCTTTCGCGGGTGGGCGTAGCTTGGGACCGTGCTCCAGCCGATCAAAGAAATCAGATACTTTTGGAGGTCGGAGTGGATTCGGCATCGGCGCGCAACGCCGTAATCGTCCGAGCTTGGTCGCAGCTCGGCATCCAATTCCAAACCACCATCGCTCTTCGACCAGATCTTGTTGATCAATTCCTTGGAACTCGCGGCCTAAGCAGGGGACAGGATACGACCGATGTCCATACAAAAACCGACGAGATGTTCGAGAACTACAGCCTCATAAAGAGGAAGTTTCCGGGAGTTATTCCCAGGAGAGGAACGGCGATTGGCGATTTTGCGCTCGAGATTGCCGGCGATCTTGGCAATCGTTTTTCGAAGCCTGCACTGGAACAGTTCCTTGAAGGTCAGCTCTTAGGAGGGTTCTCGCCCGGCTGGACAGAATCTGTTGCGCTGTCACGGTGGTACGCACTTGGCTTCATTTGCCTCATTGACTGCCTCCAGACTTCCCAATGGACCGAATCGCTCACACTAGATGTCGGTTTGAAAGTGCATGATGCGACTACCGAGCTTCTTTGGGCGCTCTGGTCTCCACCCGAACCAGTCAAGGAGAAGGTCAGTACATTTATGAGGCAGAACATCAAGGAAATCACGCCCTCCCTCGCGGGTTTCGCTGCACCCGCTTCAAGGCGGAACTGGTTTATCAATTACGCGGAGAGAATCAAGGGTGCGAACCCTCCTTGGGATACACGCGGCGGAGTTTTGAGCCAAATATTGGCCGGGGAAAAGCCGTCAACTGATGTGATCTCTGGAAACTTTCTCATGTCTCATTTTGGCGACGCGCGCAAGAGTATCTTGGATTTGGTCTCGGGAGCTAAGACTGGTGTGTCTTTTTCGAACCTACCTGGACGAGGATGAAGGATCATGGCTTGGCGCTATGTCTTCGTTGAAAACGTGGGCCCCGGAGAGACTATTGAGGTTCACTCAGTAGCCGGTTTCCCAAGTAGTCATGTCGCAATGGCTGAGGGAACTCACGAGGCGACTCGGATCGCCTCGCTTGCGGTTCATACGCTAAAAGGAAGAGTCTTTAGAGTGGATGTTCGCGAGGAGCAGGGCGGCCCTCTGTAGGCACGCGTCGAAAAATGTTCATGGTGGTCCGCTTGGACGTTGTCAACCGCTTCCCACGTGCAGCGAGCCGAGATATAAGGTCAGGTCCTAAGAATCCACTCGGCGACTGGAGGGGCGATGTGGGCCGGCAGCCGCACACACTGAGAAACGTGTGGAAACGAAAAACCACCGCCAAAACAGCGGTGGTTTTCCATTTGGGATTGAAACGCTCTACGCCCGGCTCATGTAGGTGCCTTCGCTGGTGTCGACGCGGATCTTTTCGCCTTCGTTGATGAAGGAGGGGACCTGGACGACGAGGCCGGTTTCGGTCTTGGCCGGCTTGGTGACGCTGGAGGCGGTGGCCGACTTCAGACCCGGCTCGGTCTCGATGACCGTCAGCTCGACATTGGTGGGCAATTCGATTCCCACGGCATTGCCGTCGTGGTAGCTGACGTCGATGCGCAGGTTGGGGGTGAGGTAATCCACCGCATCGCCCAGCGTGGAACCCTTGAGCACGGTCTGCTCATAGTCCACCGGGTTCATGAAGTAGTAGTCGTCACCGTCGTTGTAGAGGAACTCCATGGAGACCTCGTCGACCACCACCTTTTCGATGGCGTCGGCGGAGCGGAAGCGCTCCTCGAACATGGCGCCAGTGCGCAGGTTGCGGAGTTTGGCCTGGATGAAGGCCCGCAGGTTGCCCGGCGTGCGGTGCTCCACCTTGAACACCAGGTGCAATTGGTCTTTGTGCTTGATGATCATGCCGGGACGCATTTGAGTGGCGGGAATCGCCATAGAATTTGAAGCTCCTTGCTCTGATTGCGCGCACGGCGCAAGAAAATGTGGCCTTGGCCCACCTTTCATTGTATGGCATCCGCGGATGCCAAAGTACGCCAAGGCAGTTTTCCGGTCTGGTGCGGCCTCCGCTTCCTCGCCGGGAGGCGGATCGCTCCAACCCACCCAGGCGCCTCACAGTAGACTGGTCCAAGACATTTCACGGTTGGCCTGTGCCAGACCGCACCATGCACCAGCCAGGCTGACGGCAGGGGACTTCCCTCCTCTCTACGCACTGTGCGGGTGCAAAGCTCACTGGTTCTGTCTCCATTTCCCAAGGAGGAAACACACGATTGAAGAATGTACATGGGAATCAAATGCGGCTTGGTCCCGGCGCAAAGCCGTTTCAGTTGGTGCTCTGTGCCTTTCTTGCGTTGGGCGCAGGGCTCCGCGCGGGCGCGACGGAGAATGGCGCCAGCGTCTATCCCGCTGGCGCGGAAACTGTGGTTCCGGGCCTCCAGCCGCATCCGGGCAAATCCACCATCAATGAATTCACCACTTTCTACGCGGCCAATGAATTCGACGATGCGCAGGGCAAAAGCTCCGCGCCGGAGTTCAAATTGCGGGTCTTCGTCACGGCGCTCAAGTTCACACACAACTGGGACTTGAAGCTGCTGGGCGGCACGGTGCAGAGCTTGGCGGCGCTGCCTTTGATCGATGAGCAGTTGCATGTCGCCCCCGGCAAATTCACCCGCTATGCGCTGGGCAATGCAGACCTTGTCCCGGCCAGCCTCGTGTACCACTGGGGCGACCTGCATTGGTTCTACGAGGCCGACTTCTTTACGCCCGGCTCGGCCTACAAAGCCACCGAAGTGCTGAATATCGGGCAGCACAACATGGCCATTGCACCCGTTGCGGGCTTCACCTACCTACCCAGAAGGGGCGCCACCGAGGTGAGTTCACGACTCAGCTACATCGTGAATGGACCTGACAAAGCCACCGGCTACCATAGCGGCAACGAATTCCTCTGGGAATACACGCTGGACCAGGCCTTTGCACACGACAAGTTCGCCATGGGCCTCAACGGCGACTATTGCCAGCAAACCACCGGCGACACCCTGCATGGCGCGGCCTACCAGGACGGATTCAAGGGCCGAGTCCTGCAGATCGGCCCCCAGATTCGGTTCCCCATGGGCAAATCGGGCGGATTCGCCTTCAAGTACTACCGCGACACGCTGGTCCAGAACCGCCCGCGCGGAAATGCCTTCTGGTTTCAGATTTCGATTCCCGTCAAGCTGCCCACCCACCTTTAGCATTTTTGCTTTTGCCATAGACTTCTGTGCCCCACCCATTCCGCGTTTTCCTGCGGAATGGATGGGAGACCAACACAATTCTGGTCTTCGCAATTTGCGAACCCATCAATGTCATTTCGCTATGGAAACCGGTAGAGCGTCACACGGAGGATGGTGTACGGCCGCAGCAGCAGAATCTCTCCTTGCGCATCGTCGTCGCCAGCGATTTGGCGGGTCACGACCCATTTTCCGTCGACAAAGTTGCCCTGCTGCACGTCTCCGAGACCGACATTCTGTGGCCCGGGAGTGTTTGCAGTGAAGTCGATGCGCATGCCGCCACCGGCAAAGTAATACTCGTCTGGACCGGTCGCGATGAGGATGGCAGCTGCTTCGAGCGGCGGATCGGAGGAGGTTGCCGTTGCAGAAGATTGCGGCGATGCGGCAACCTGCCCCTTCGGTTGCGGAGCAATGTGCGTGCTGCGGCCCGTGTAAGTGAGTGTCAGTGTGTAGTTGCCCAGCTTGACCTCTTGAGGTGGATCTCCCTGGTTGAGCCGCACAGCCGTCATGGAGTCGGTGCCCTGGTGAGCCAGAATCATGGGCGACAACTGATTGAGAAGGCCATATACGGTGGCAAGATCCGGCGGAATGGGCCGGTTTCCGTCAATGCCGAAGGGAGAGAATCCGATGGTGCCGTACTTGCCGACAGCCATGATGGCATTGGCGGGATTAGTGCTCGTTTCGGGAATGAAGAGCGGATTGCCGTTGCGCTTGAAGCGCTCGCAGACGATCGTCAAAGTATTCGAGGTAAAGATCGGGCGCAAGGATATCGATGTCCGGGGCGCCGGCGCGCCAGATGTCATGAACCTGCGGCAGCGGGCCTCCGCTGGGATAGGTGCCAGGCCATGCGTGGTTCGGCTGCTGCAGCCATGCGTTCACATACATCGGAATGTCATACGCGGCCTTGCCGGCCTGCACAACCTTTTCCAAGAAGCGGGCATAGTTCCAGGCCATGAAGATTTCATCCGAGGCCCAGTGCAGATGCTGCCAACTGTTTACATGTTCGAGGGGGCCCAGCAACGAAACGGTGGTCTGAATGGGGATCTCCAGCGTAGCCGGTTTGCCGGGACCGAACACCTCTTCCCATGTTCCCGACTTCTTATAGCCGTTTGCTGCCCAAACCTCGCGAAACTCGGGGATCAGGGTGTCCTTGTGGGATTGAAGATAGTTCATCAACTCCGCGGGAACCTGCCCGGCAAATGCGCGGTTGGCAGCTGGAGAACGGTCGCGCGTATCGCGCAAGACGCCGACTTCGTTCTCCACCTGCATCATCACCACGGTGTGTTGTGTCCCATCGACCTCCTTGATGTGGCGCATGAGAGCGGCGAAGGCTCGGGCATCGGCGTCGCGCGTGGCGTCGCTCAAGGTGCTGAGCAACTCAACAGGCCCGGAGACTGAGACCGTCTTGCCTTCCCCGATCTGAATGCGGGGAAAGCGGAGATAGTCCTTCTTGACCCAGTAGGGCGGATAACTTGAGGTGCCATTCTTCCAGCAGCCAAACCACAGAAAGACGATGTGCAGATGGTTCTCCCTGGCCTTGGCAATGACGCCATCCACCAGTGAGTAATTGAATTTACCTTCCTCCGGCTCGAACTGCGCCCACGAGACTCCGACGAGCACGGTATTCAGATTGCCGGCTACGAGCTTGGGCCAGATGGTCTCCATGGGTTCAAGAGCGGTAGCTGCGTTGTTGGTCAGCTCTCCGGAGAGAATCAGGAAGGGCTTCCCGTCGACGATCAATTGCGTGGCGTCGCCGTGCCTTTCGAGGTGTGGCGCGTCGTTGCGGTTTTGTGCCTGATTTGAAATCGGCAGGCAGGCAACAGAAAGAATCACAGCGAAAAGTGACAGGCGACCGATGCGCATTCAAGCCTCCATTGGCTGATTGCATAACAGGGAGATTGGCCGGCCAAGTATCTTCCCCTCGTCTGAACACATCTTCAGGCGCTGGGTTCTCTCGCCATCCCGGTTGCCCAAGATTGTACGCCCGAACGCAAGCGCTTTTTCTTGTTTCTTACCTCGCTGGAACGGGCGCCCCTGGAGGTCTTCCGGGCCGAATCAATGAGCACGTCCAGGAGGGATCACACCCCGGCATGCCGCCTACAGCGGTTTCGATTCAGCTCTTTACAGAAAGCTCGATGCCGAGTGGCATTTTTCTCAAGAAAATGCCGCCTTCCAGGATTTCAAAATTGCAACTGTTGAATCGAAACCGCTCGAGTGCCACCTGCCTGCCTGCATGATCTTCGGTCGACGCCAACAGGCCTTGCCGTAAATCCACAGCGGTCCGCACAAACTCTTTCCGCAACCGTTATGATTAAGGCTGATGCTTCAGATTTGACATATGAGAGGACCGCAGATGCCAGTCTCTGCAAATCGTATTTGGCGACAATTGCCCAGTGAGATCCGAATCGCTGTCTGCCAGAGTTTTTGGGCTGAGTCAAAGGGCGCAGAGAAACAGCTCCTCATTGCCTCTATCGCAAAAGCAAAAAACCTGCGTGAAGTCTTTGTCCGCAAGAGCCCGATTGAGCGGCTGGTCAACTGGACGGCGGCAACCCTGTCACTTCCTGACCCGATCCTCGACGAACTGCTGAAAAAGTATCTTCTCCGTGAGCATCGTGCCGTGATTGTCAGCTTTCTTGACTTGCTCAGCATTCCCCATGCCGAGGGATTGATCGAGGAGAACTTTGACTACGCAACCCTGACAAATGAACGCGTTCAGGAGGCTGCCCGTAGCTTGCTCGCATCGGCAGATCGCACCGGCTCCGAACTTTACCTGAAGTACCTCGTGCTCCAAGGCGGACCCTGGGCTGGGATTGAAGAGGTCCTGCCAACCGGAGAGTAAAAGCCGCTGGCAGATTATCCCCTTCATCTTCGGTGGCGCCGCTGTGCTCCAGGACTGGGAGCATGGAAACTATGGCGTTTCCGGTTACCCTATTTTCAGTTCAGCGCCCTGATTGTCGGTGGATTCTCAAATCAAGCCAACGGGCCAACCCGTGTTTCCAGCCTACTGGAGTTGGCCCGAAGTGACCTGCATCAATTTAGCCGTTTTCCTTGCGGGATGAGCATATCCCGTTGCCGATCCGTGGTTGGCGCTAGAGTTTGCAACAAAAGGGGAGCCAAAAATGCAGGCTCCCCTTTTGTTTTACGAAACCCTCGAACGGATTTTGGGACCCCAGCGGAACCAGAGTTGATGGATTCCTAAGGCAATCCGGATGAGGTCTCACAAGAAAAGGCCCTCTGAATTCCGTTCCCAGGCCACGGCTACTCTGGTTTCGTTCTAGGGCAGGAAGTAGCGGAGGCTGGTGAACATCATATTTTCGATGCCCTTGGCCCCGATGCCGGAAGCGCCTGACCAGCCTTCGCGAACGGAGTAGCTGTACTGGAAGCCCTGACGCAGACGGCCCTTGTCGCCCTTGTAAATGTCGTACCAGTAGCCCAGCGTGCCTTCCTGCACGTCGCGGGTTTGCGCGCCGCAGGAGCCGCCGGAGTAGTAGCCCGTCGAACTGCCGTTGTAACCCGGAGCCGTGATGGCGTTGCAGCCGGAGTTGTTCAGCAGGCGCGAGCCGTAACCGACCGCGGCAGCGGCGGGCGTGCCCCAGTGTGCGCCCCACTTGCCGCCGGCGGTGACCAGGGCCTGGGTGGAAGTGGCGCTGCAAGTGATGACGCCGCTGACAGTGGCGCAAAAGTCCGCGCTCGGCGAACCCAGAGAGGTGGCGCCGGAGTTGGCTTCGTCTTCACGGCCGGCATAGTCGCCACCGTAGTACATGTAGATTTGCAGACGAGGATTGGGGGTGATTTCGGCCGTCAGCAGGCCGGAGGCATTGTGGATCGGCACCAGTTGGCCAGCGGAGTTGGAGGTGGCGTCGGAGAGCGTCGAGGAGGCAAAGTGGCCTACGCCCGGTCCAAACAGGCCCTTGGCGCCGATCACGAACTTGTCCTTGACGATGGGCATGCGCATGCTGCCGCCCACGCCGCCGAAGACCACGCTATTGGTGTACGATCCGGCAGCGCTCAGCGCTGGAGCTACAGCCGCGCCTGTGGCGATATCCGTCACGCCGCCATAGAGGTTGCTGTTGGTGGTTTCCCCAGGATAGATGGCCTCGTGGAAAAAGCGCGAGATGCCGAAAACTTCGTAGTGTCCGAAGCCCGGATCGATTGCAATCTTGAAGACCATATCCGGCGCCTTGTTGAAGGAAATGTTGGCCAGATTCGCGCAGGAGTTCAGCGTCTTGTACACCGGAACCGCCACGGCAAGGGTGTTGCCGGCCGAGTCGGTCTGCACCTGATTGGTGTAGTTATAGAGTACCGTCGAGGGCGTGCAGGCGCTGATGGTCTGGTTCATCAGGCTGGCGCTGAGACCGGCCGAACCCACCACGGCATAGGGCGTGTTGCCCGCCAGCGAAGCGGTGTAGAGCAGTTGCGGATTCTCAGCCGAAATAGCAAAAGCAGCGTATTTGAAGCTCTTGGTCAAACGGAAGTTGCCCATGCGCGCCCAAACCAGGCCCGCTACGTAGTTGGGGTCGATCATCACCGGCAGTGCCTTGTTTGCAGCTGCGGTGGAGATGCCCACCTTGTCTTCGGTGGCCAGCGACCATCCCTGTCCGGCTGAGAAGGTCCAGTGGTTTTTGGTTTCCGCTTCAGCCAGGGCAACCCGTTGGCGGAAGATGTAGCTGGTGGACTGGTTATCGTTCGAGGTCGTGCCGACGCCCAGGAAGTCGCCTTCCAGGTAAGCACGCAGCGTGCCCCAACTGGTCTTGCCCTCGAAGTTGACGCCCACGCGGGACTGGCGGCCGGTGATGCCCATCTCGCTCAGCGAATAGGAATCGGCGCTCTCGTATGGAATCGAACTCCACGGCGTGGCTTCTTCGCCGCCTGTGGCGTGCGTGCGGTAAAAAGATTCACCGTTGAAAAATCCGTAAGGTGTCATCGTGATGCCTTTGAAGTGCAGCACCGTGGGACTTTCGACGGCCTTCTTGATCTTGGCGCTTTCATCCGAGACCTTGGTCTCCAGGGAGGCTTGGCTGCCCTTCAGGTCCTTGACGGAACTTTGCAGCGTGCTGACCGCGGCCGCGTTGTCGCTGAGAGCCTGGCTCTCGGCAGCTGCGGCGGCTTGCGCCTTTTCCGCGGCGGCCTGCGCTTCGGCTGCGGCCTGTTGCGCCTTCCTCAACTGCGCATCCTTCTCGGCCAAGCCGCTCTTGAGGCTGTCGATCTGGCTTTCCAGATTCTGCTTCAGAGCCTGGATCTGCTCTGCGACCGTAGGGGGAGGCGGCGTCTTGGCTTTCCTGGATGCGATAGGTCTCTTCACTGGGACTTTCGCATCCTCGGCAAAGCCATAGGACGCAACCAGACTTGCTGCCACTACTGCTACGGCAGCCGTTGTGAGTTTGAGATTCATTGGGCCTCTCTTTTCTCTTTTGAAACCGTGTTGGATCGCGAACGCGCCTGCGTTTCGACAATCGTTGTGGTTGGGCCGCTCATCGCGACCGATGAAGTTCCCCGTGGCATGGAGCATCGAGGCGCTCCCACGGCTGGCAGATTTCATCGGTTGCGCTAGCCTCCGGGCAGTCGGTGCGTCTGATGCTTCACTCATGTCTACTCGTCAGACAGGTTGCATCCTCAGACATTGTGATTCTACAGACAGTGCGGTTATCAGAATATTCATGTCAGTGACCTCCGTCACAGACAACTTTGTCTAATCACCCGGAGACTCGTGCTCACATTCGACTGATATCCTTCCCTCCCCGACAGGAGAGAAGACAAATTCTTCGCGAGGTTCTGATGACAACTGCCGCTGCTCCTCACAAGAACGTTCCTGCGCCTGCATCGGGCGGGAGCGCTCTGTCTGTGTCTCTCACAATTACTGGAATCGTGGCTTTACTTGCCGGCGCGATTTACTTGTTGAAAACAAATCCACATACCACTCCCTGGGTGCAGGGATACGATCCCACCGGCATATGGTGGCTCTCGACCCTTTTTGCCGCGATGCCGGTAGTGGTTTTGCTGGGCGCCATGGCCATCTTCCACCTCAAGGCCCACGTCGCCGCTGTGGTCGGCTTGGTCACCGCGCTCACCATGGCAGTCGTTGTCTATCACATGCCGGCGAGGCTGGCCCTCACCACAACGGTCTACGGCGCTGGCTACGGACTGTTTCCCATCTGCTGGATCATCCTCCCGGTCATCTTCCTTTATCAGTTGACGGTCAAGACCGGGCGCTTCACAGCGCTGCAAGAGAGCCTGACCAACATCACCGAAGACGGACGCCTGCAACTGCTGTTGATCGCCTTCGCGCTGGGCGCGTTTTTTGAAGGCGCTTCCGGATTCGGCACCCCTGTGGCCGTCTGCGGCGCCATCCTGATCAGCCTGGGCTTCAGACCAATCCAGGCCGCCGGTCTCTCGCTGATCGCCAACACCGCGCCGGTCGCCTTCGGCGCTCTAGGCATTCCGCTCATCACTCTGGCCGCCGTTACCGGCCTCGACCTGCAAATGCTCACCAAAATGACCGCTATCATTCTGGTGCCTTTCTGCATGTTGGTGCCCTTCTGGTTGATCTGGGTCTATGCCGGATTCAAGGCCATGCTGGAAATCTGGCCGGCGATCTTTGTGGCCGCCGCAACCTTCTCCCTGGCGCAATATCTTATGGCCGCCAACTTCGGCCCGTCTCTGGTAGCCATTGTCGCCGCCGCTTCGACCATCGTGGTACTGATTACCTTCCTGCATTTCTGGAAGCCAAAGCGGATTCTCAACGCACAGGGCAAGGACATCACCGACGAGGCGCGCAGGAAGTTCAACCACAGCGCCGGACACACCTTCAAGGCATGGCTGCCCTGGCTGGTTCTCAGTGTCGTGGTCTTCGCCTGGGGTATGCCGCAAATCAACAAGCCGATCGACAAGGCGACCACCATCGCCATTCCAGTCGAAGGCTTGCACCTCTCCGTGCAGCGCATTCCTCCAGTGGTTGTGAAGCCGACGGCCGAAGCAGCTGTCTATAAACTCAACTGGGCGGCTGCCACGGGAACCGGCATCTTCATCGCGGCGATCCTCTCAGGCTTCCTGATGGGCCTCAGCCCCGTCTCCCTGTTCCAGACCTTCATCAAGACAGTCTTCACCATTCGATTTACCGTGCTTACGATTGCGGCCATGCTTGCCCTGGGCTTCATCACCCGATACTGCGGCCTGGATGCGACCATGGGCTTGGCATTCGCTCGAACCGGAGCACTGTATCCCTTCTTCGGCACGTTGATTGGCTGGCTGGGAACGGCAACCACCGGTTCAGACACCTCCTCGAATGTACTGTTCGGAAGCCTGCAGAAGCTGACCGCGCAGCAGATCGGCGTTTCGCCGATCCTCATGGCGTCGGCCAACTCCGCCGGCGGCGTGATGGGCAAGATGATCGACGCGCAGAGCATCGTGGTGGCCTCTACCGCGACCCAGCAGTACGGGCAAGAGGGATCCATCTTGCGCTTCGTCTTCTGGCACAGCCTGGGCCTTGCCGCTTTGGCTGGTGGCTTCGTTTACCTGCTCGCCTACGTCTATCCCATCAGCCAACTGGTCGTCCGCTAAGGCGGCCTGCTTGCTCCACTCTTTTGGCATGGCGGTTGTGCACCACCTTTGAGAATTGTCGACAGCCACAAGTGAGCAGGAGAGTCCCGACAATGTCTTTGTCGATGCTCTCCTGCTCTTTAACAGCACGTGGTGAAAGTCTGGTTTTGAAAGGGCACGGAATTAGCCCCGGCCGGACGGTTTTCAGCATCCTTGACTTTCACCACAGGCTGTTAGGCATTCTGAACAATGAATCCTCTTCGATGCCGCTCAACGGGCTCGATGCGCGTCCTTGCAGCCGGAAAGCCTTTCGCCCGTTCGAACCCACAACAGAAACACCCGCACGCGCCAATTGGAGCCGGGTTCTTCGCATTTGCAAGCCTTACTGCGGCTTCTGGAAGAGAACCTTGTACCCCCGCTGGAAAGCTCGCAAGTGGCTGCGCATGGCTCTGCGGGCAGTAGCAGGATTCCTCTGCTTTAAAACTTCAAAAAGTGCGCGGTGCTGCTTATACGCAAGTTCCGTTCCCGCCGGCAACCGCAGGCTCTTCTCGATGAATTCTTGCAGGCCTTCGCGAATGTGCTTCAACAGCTCCGTCAGAACGTCGTTCCCGGCGGCCGAAGCTATGGCCATGTGAAAGCTCAAATCTAGATCGACGAAGGATTGCCTGCTTCCCTCTTCGACGTTCTTCATTTCACGCACGATCATTTCCAGATTCCTGAGATCCTGCGCCGTCGCCTTCTGCGCACATAGCCCCGCAAGCTCCGTCTCAATCAGCAGGCGCGCCTCGCAAACATCTTTCACTCCCTTTTCTGTATTCAGCACTCCCTTGGCAAGCAGCTGAGGACCTTCCATGTACTTGGACCGTTGCTCGGCCACGTAACTGCCGCCGCCGGCGCGCATGCGGATGATGCCAATGAAGGACAGGGACTTCAATGCTTCTCGCAACGTTGAGCGGCCCACGTTGAAGACTTCGCATAGTTCTGCTTCCGAAGGAAGCTTCTCACCTGGCTGCCAGTGCTTGGCCTCCAACTCGGAAGCAATCTGCATGGCAACCTGTTCGCTGAGCGTGGTTCGGGAGACTGGTTTCAGAGGCTCCATCGCACTGTTCACAAAGTTCGCTCCTGGCTTGCATTACTCGGCATTGACCTCGGCATTACTCCGCGACCGGCGCCACTAGCAGCCCGTGGGGCAAGTATAGCCTTGGATGGGCACGGCCTCAGCCGCAACGCAACTCGCTGATAAGAAACGGAGTGCTTTAGCCCCTGATGGGCGCCTTTCAGCGCCCTCGACTCTCACCCCAGGCCACTTGGCAGGATAGCAGGCAATCGGCTCTTGGGCATGACAAGATCAAAGGATACAAGTGGGCTTTGCATGCCGGAGCCGACACTCCCCAGGCTGACAGAATACCTCCTCCGGGGCGGCGGACCTTTGCGGGACACCCGGCAAGCCCCAAGAACTTTCTAGGAAAAGTTGTCTGATAATCGGCTATTTGCCTTGACAGATATTACAACTTGTGGATTAAATGGTATGCAATTCGGTCGGGGTGCCTCCTGGGATACCAGGGTCGGCGTCCGCGGCATTGGGGTTGGACCAAGGCTGAACAGCCCAGGTCGAAGCTCTTCTTTTGAAAGAGCACAGCTTTAGCCCGAGGAACGGCTTTCAGCATTCTCTATTTTTGCGACAGGCTGCTGAACGCAGGGTGATTGCATGAATGACGAGATACTAACTGCGGCCGAGACAACAATGGGACCGTCCCGGCGAAGGTTCCTACAGTTCTGTGCCACAGTGGCAGCCACATTGGGGTTGCCGGCGGACGCGCACGCGTCCATTGCCCAGGCGATTGCCACCGGACATCGCCCCCCGGTGATCTGGCTGCATTTTGCGGAGTGCACCGGCTGCACGGAGTCAATGCTGGTCTCCGAGCACCCAGCCATCGACAAGCTGATATTGGAACTCGTTTCACTGGACTACCACGAGACGCTTTTCGCCGCGGCTGGCCATCAGGCCGAGGCGGCCCGCAAGGCCTCCATGCAGTCCAACCAGGGCAAGTATCTGCTGGTTGTCGAGGGCGCCATTCCGGCCAAGGACAACGGCATCTACTGCAAAATCGGCGGCCAAACAGCGGTCGAACTGGTCAACGAATGCGCCCGTGACGCGGCGGCGGTGATCGCGCTCGGCTCCTGCGCCTCTTGGGGAGGGATGCCTTCGACCGGGCCCAATCCAACCGGCTGCGTAGGCGTGGGAGAGGTGTTGAAAAAGCCGGTCGTCAACATCCCAGGCTGCCCGCCCAACCCTTACAACTTCCTTGCCACCGTGCTTCAATACATCACCTTCGGCAGGCTGCCCGAGCTCGACAGTCAGGGACGACCGAAGTTCGCCTATGCGCGCCTGATCCATGAGAACTGCGAACGGCGCCCGCATTTCGACAATGGCCGTTTTGCGCAGGATTTCGGCGATGCTGGGCATCGATCCGGCTGGTGCCTTTACAAGCTGGGCTGCAAGGGGCCCGAAACCTACGCTAACTGTCCTACCGTGCAATTCGGAGACGCCGGTGGCGGCTGCTGGCCGGTGGGGACCGGGCATCCCTGCATCGGCTGCACGGAAAAGGGCGTCGGCTTTGAGCGCCCCATTCATGCTCTATCCGAGTTGAAGTTCGTCACGCCGAGTGCCTCCTCGGCGCGCATTGTCGAAGAGCAAGGCAAGGGAGTAAGCGTGGCTTCGGCCGCGGTTCTGGCCGGCGGCGTTGGAGTTCTAGTCGGCGCATCGGTGGCCATGGTCAAGAATCTTGGCGGAGACCACAAACAGCAGCATACGCCGCGTGGAAAAGATTAATCCCAAGCCTTTCTAGGAGCGAACCCATGAATTTGACGAGGCGTAAGTTTCTGAGCGGGGCGGCAATCTCCGGAGCGGCCTGCGCGCTGGCAGCAAGTGCACCGGCGGAGAGCCCCGAAGAGAAGTCGCTGGCGCCCAAAGCCGTCGGCCTCCTCTTCGATTCCACACTGTGCGTTGGCTGCAAGGCGTGCATGACCGCCTGCCGCGACGCCAATAACACGCCTCCCGAGATCGGCGACCAACAGAACCTGTGGGATGCGCCGCTGGATCTGTCGGCACGCACACTGACCGTGATCAAGGCCTACTCCGATGGCGCAGCCGTAGACAAAGATCGGGAGAAGGACGGCTTCGCGTTCATCAAGAAATCCTGCCTCCACTGTATCGATCCTTCTTGCGTCTCGGTCTGCCCGGTCTCGGCGATGACCAAAGACCCCGTCACAGGCGTCGTCAGTTACAACCCCGGCAATTGCATCGGTTGCCGGTACTGCGTGGCGGCTTGTCCCTTCGGCGTCCCGCGCTTCGAGTACGACAAGACCATCGCACGTCTGCATAAGTGCGAGATGTGCAAGACGCGCCAGGCGGAAGGCAAGATCCCGGCCTGCGCCGATGTTTGTCCTACCGGGGCGACCTTGTTCGGCGCCGAGACAGCGCTGCGCGCCGAAGCCGAACGCCGCCACAAGCTGACGCCGGGCGAGCGGGCCTCCTTTCCGCGCAAGACCGTGGACTCGAACGACACGCACGAAAAGGCGACTCCGCACTACAACACTGAAACCTATGGCCTGACCGAAGTTGGGGGCACGCAGGTGTGCTACATGGCGGGTATTCCCTTCCAGAAACTCGGCCTGCCTTTGCTGCCGGACAAGTCCTTCGTCTCCACATCGGAAAAAATCCAGCACACCCTCTACAAGGGAATGATTGCCCCGGCGGTGCTCTTCGGCAGCCTGCTTTTCTTTGTCCGCCGCATTCCGCAAACCACCATGAGAAGGAGGACGAATAGGCATGAGCACGAAACCTCTCGGCGGCCCTTACATCACGCCGACGACCATCATTGCGGGCTTCATGGTTGCCCTCATGGGGACGCTGGTCCTGGTCCGGTTTGTCTTTGGACTCAGCACGGTGACGAATCTCAATGACGGTTACTCCTGGGGATTGTGGCTGGCCTACGATGTGGTGGCCGGCACGGCATCGGCTGCGGCGGTTACGCCATTGCGCTGGTCGTCTATGTCCTCAACAAGGGCCACTATCATCCGCTGGTGCGCCCTGCGATCCTGGCCAGCATGTTCGGCTACAGCCTGGGAGGTTTTTCCGTGCTGGTCGACATCAGCCGCTGGTGGAATTTCTGGCACATTCTGTGGCCAACGTATTTCAATTTCAATTCCGTGATGATCGAAGTCGCTCTGTGCATCAGTTGCTATACGACCATCCTGATGTCTGGAGTTCGCTCCGGTCGCGGTCGAGAAACTGGCTGGGTGGACAGGCCGAAGCCAGGGCAATCTTTTTAACCTCACCAAGATTGTCGAAAAGGTTCTCGACAAGGTGCTCTTCGTAATCATCGCGCTGGGAATCACCTTGCCAACCATGCATCAGTCGTCGCTGGGAACCATGTTGATTCCCTTTGGCTACTTCATCAACCCGCTGTGGCAGACGCCAATTCTTCCAGTCCTCTATCTGCTGACCGCGCTGAGCATCGGCTACGCCATCGTCATGTTCGAGGCGACCTTGGTTTCAGATCGCTTTGCGCGGCCTTCGGAGGCGCGCATTCTCGGCTCGCTCTCCCGTTACATGACGGCAGTGGCGGCGCTGTTCGTTGCGATTCGCTGGAGCGATCTCATTCTCCGCGAGCGGCTGCATTACATCTTCAATTCGGGAGGGCTCGGCTTCGCTTTTCTGGCGGAGAACGCCTTAGCCCTCACGGCAATCGTGATTCTGCTCTCGGAGCGCCGGCGGATGACTCCCCGTTATCAGTTCCTTGCCGCCATGTGCACCATGTCGGGCTGCATTCTCTACCGCATCGACAGTTATCTCATCGCTTACAGCCGCCCAGGGTGGCACTACTTTCCGTCAGCCCCCGAGATTCTCATCACATTCGGCATGATTGCAGTCGAAGTTCTCGGCTACACGCTGATCGTCAAACATTTCCCAGTCCTTCATTCCATTGAGCGCGAGTACGACTACGAACCCGCGCTGGCAGCCGACTAACCTGCATGTTTTTTCATACCGGGACTCGGACCGATTCATGCCGCCGGTCCAATCGTAGCCTGGATGATCGTAGCCTGGATTGTTGCTGGCCTCGAAGGCACTGTTGCCTTTGGAGGTGTAAGCGCAATCGGTGCGGGCCTGATGAGCATCGGCATCCCCAAGGACATCGTTGCGGCACGGAACAAAGCCATTACGCGGTTTATGGCCAGGTCGTACGTGTCTGGATTGCGGCCTCGTTGCGCTGCGAAATTCGGCTCTATTGAATCGGCCCTGAAGTTCTGCATCAAGTCAGGTCTGTCATCCTGAGCGAACGGGGCCCCAAACGCTCTTCAGTTTGGGGGTGGTGAGTCGAAGGATCTGTGGTCGCTTTTCCTCCATCCCGTTCAATTGTTTCAGGGCCGGATCAGTAAGAGAATTAGTTGGAACCCGCTCTTTCGCGGCGCGATGGTTGCAGGATGCCGTTCACTGCCCGTGGAGAAAGTCTGGCTTTTTTGAAAGGGCACAGCCTGAGCCGTGCCGTAAATCGCCCTATTCTTCGAACCTCCTACAGTAGGATCGGGCAATTCGTCCGCCTCCCCTTCACACCTCCTGCCTGGACATTTTCAAGCCATGCGGTGAGAATCGTCCATTGAGGGAACTCATGATCAGTCGTTGTCTTGCATCCGCACTTCTACTCGCCCTTGCGACCGGCGCCGCCTGCTCAGCCCAGCAAGTCAACAATGGAAAATCCTCAACCTACGCCATCGGCGCCGATATCTCGTTCCTCCCGCAGGCCGAGCAGCAGGGCGCCATCTTCAAGGAAGATGGAATCGCCAGGCCGGGCCTGGAAATCCTGCGCGACCACAGCTACAACTGGATTCGCCTGCGCATCTTCAACGCACCCACCACGCTGCCCAACAATCTCGAATACACCATCGCCGCCGCCAAACAGGCCAAGGCCATGGGATTCAAGTTCCTGCTCGACTTCCATTACGCCGACGACTGGGCCGATCCCGGCCATCAGCCCACGCCCGCCGCGTGGCGCAATCTGACCCACAAGCAGCTTGTCGACGCTGTCTTCTCCTACACCCGCGACACTGTCGCCGCCTTCCGCGCCGCCGGCATGCTGCCTGACATGGTGCAGGTGGGCAACGAAATCTCCAATGGCATGATCTGGCCCGACGGCAAGCTGCCTGAGAACTGGGACAACTTCGCGCAGCTCGTTCAGGCTGGAGTCGATGGTGTCAAGGCCGGCAGCGGAGCGCAACCCTCGCCGCCCATCATGATTCACATCGATAAAGGCGGGGACATTGCCGGAACAAAATACTTTTTCGATAAACTCGCCACTTACAAGGTTCCGTTCGATGCCATCGGCCAATCCTATTACCCGTGGTGGCAAGGCAGCCTCAACGATCTTCGCGCCAACCTCGAATTCAGCATCCGCGCCTATGGCAAAGACGTATACGTAGTGGAGACCGCCTACAACTGGAAGCCGGGCAACTACCTTCAGCATCCCGGCCCTTTTCCCGAGACCCCAGCAGGCCAGCGCGACTTCCTCGACGAGTTGAACCGCGTGGTCATGGAAGCGCCGGGCGGCCGCGGCAAGGGCGTCTTCTGGTGGGAGCCGGCCGTGCGTGGCGACCTGGTGCAGCGGGGGCTCTTCGACGACTCCGGCAACGCCCTGCCCGCCATCGGAGTCTACGACCGCTTCGCCCGCCAGTAGAAAGAAAGCCTACGCAAGCAGCAGCGGACCCGCCTTCCGGGGCCAGTCCGCTGTCCTCTCCCTGTGCCCGTCTGCAAGCTGTTCTACCACTCGTCCCTCCACCCGATCGATCCGCTCAATCCATCACAACTCCCGTGACCGCCTCCGTGCAGGTTACCTATGGGGCATATGTCTGCCCCGTAGGAAGGATTGATCGCAAGGCCCCCATGGGAAACAGTAGAAGCTACCCAGTTCTTCCGGGTGCCGCTACCCCAGGCAGCTGCCTGGCCTGAAGCAGGGAGATCGAGCAGACCATGACGGTGAGCATCAATTACGACCTGGCTGGAGACTTTCGCCGGGCCGCGACGGCAAAAAAATCGCTCGTCGGGCCTCTTGCAATCCTCGCGCAGCAGAAGGAAACCCGCTCCATCGGCCTTCTTGCCGGCGTATTGTGGCGCGCCCTGACCAATGTGGCCACGCACCGCAAGGTGACCAAACTTCTGAAGTTGGCTCCCTTCGCCGACGCCGCCGACGCCAATCCTCGCTTCTCTTTCAAATACCTCACCCACGACTATCTCGTCCGCGGATTCAGCATCGCAGAGCGCGCAGCCTGCTTCCTTCATCACTACCGCCGCTTGCACAGCGCCCTGCCCGCCGGCTTTCTGCGCCGCACTTTGCAGGAGGATGTACCCCTGCTGGAGATGCGGAAGGACGGGCACGACTTTTCCATTTCCATGGGCCTCTCCAGGCCCTACGACAAGGAAGGCGAACTCTCTCTCAACCTCCAGGTCAATAGCGAAATTGTCTTCGTTCTCTCCTTCACCATTGTCCCCGGATGGGTGGCCAAATCCCGTGCCGCTGAAATCCTTCTCATTACCCGCATTCAGGGCATGAAAGGCGCCTACCGCCAGATTTCCCTGGCCACCAAGGCCTTGCACGACGTTTCCCCTGAAGCCTTGCTTTTGACCGCCTTGCATGGCTTCGCCAGCGCCCTCGGCATTCGCGAGATGGCCAGCATCTGCGCCACCATGCAGAGCTCCTACTGCGAAACCTATGCCGGCTCTTTCCTTAAAGGCTATGACACCTTCTTTACCGACCTCGGCGTGACCAGAAACTCCGCCGGTTTCTTCACCAGCCCGCTCCCCATCCCGGAAAAGCCCATGGAACTTATCAAACAGGGACACAAGATCCGCACCAAGGAAAAGCGCGCCTTCAAGCGCCACGTCGCGGCAGCCGTGCGGCAATCCCTGCGAGAGTCCATCGCCCGGCCGCTGCCCAGTCCCGCGCCGTCTGCATACTCCAGCGCTCCGGAACTCGCGCACCGTGAGCTCATTCTGGACCCCGTTCTATTGACCCACTGAGGCTGCTATCGCCAGAAGCCGTTCCTGCAGCTTCCTGGCGCTCGCCGCAAAGTAGAACCGCTCGATAATCACCGTCTTGCCGCCATGCAACCGCACCCGCAGCTCGGTCGACACGGGAATCAGGTTGAGCCGGTGGGTGAAGTGAACCAGTTGCTCGATCTCATACCACTGGAAGTGGTATTCCGTCATTCTGAAGCGCCCGAACCAGCCCTGTTTCGGTAGCCGGATGGCAATGCCCCACGGCCTGGCCCGAAAGAAGCACGGCCTGGCAAATGCGCTGACCAGGCGCCCCACTCCACCTGCAATAAACGAAAAGGCGACAAAAGCCAGCACCAGCCCCACCAGGAACATCCACCACGGCGGCACATCTCCCGCCGCCCGCGGCGCGCCTACTTCTCCCGCCGGCCCGATCCAGATCAGAAGGCCCGCCGGCACGCCTAGAGCCGAACCAAAGTCGGCGTTTCCCGAAGCCGCCGCATTCAAGTCAACACAACCCGAATCGGCGCATAGGCCGTCAGTTCCTGCATTCCGCTCGCTTCGTAGCTCAGCACGCACACACCGTCCGTTGGATTTCGAACAGCCTATACGGCAGCCCATGCCGGCTGCAAGGCGCCCGCTTGCCCGCCGCTGGCGGCGTCGCGCAACCCCGCCTCTTCCGCGCGCGCTACCATAGTCATGGACGACCGCCTCAAGGCAGAAACCAGCTCATGGCCACAAAGAAAAAATCCGCCAAGCTTCTCCGCTGTCCCACCTGCGGCATGTTAGTGCGCCTCAAGGACGAGGACTTCCCTTTTTGCAGCGATCGCTGCCGCAAAATCGACCTCGGCAAGTGGGCCATGGGCGTGTACAAGATCAGCTCCCCCATCCTCGACCCTGAAGTCCTTGAAGACCTGGGCGGACTGGCTGGAAGCGGAGAAGACGACTATGACGACTGAAGCACCCTCACAGAAAAAGACCCTCTGGGCCTGGGCCGTCGCCACCTTCTTCGGTGCGGGCCTGGGCAAGCCCGGCCCCGGTACCTGGGGATCGGTGGCTGCCGTGCTTCTCTGGGCCGGCGTAGCCTGGGGCCTGCATCCTGACCCCGCGAAGCTGCTTCTTATCCTGCTTGTGGGCATTGTTCTGGCGCTGCTCCTGGGCATCCCCGCCTCCACCATCGTCGCCCGCCAAAGCGGACGCAAAGACCCCCAGTTCGTCGTCGTCGACGAGGTCATCGGCCAGTGGATCGCGTTGCTGGGCAGCCGCGCCGACTGGCGCCACGCGCTCATCGCTCTCCTCCTCTTCCGCGCCTTCGACATCACCAAGCCCTTCCCCGTCCGCCAGCTCGAACGCCTCCCGGAAGGCTGGGGCATCGTGCTCGATGATGTAGGCGCCGGGTTGTATGCTTTGGGTGTAGCTTCGTTGTTGCACCTGTGGATTTAGGCCAGATCATGCCCCGTGCCCGCACCCAATCCGCTCCCGCCCTCGCGCCGCGCATCGACGAGGTTGCCCCTTCGGCCGCGCTGCCCCTGGGAGAAATCGAACTGCTGGGCGCCAACCTCGGCCCCCACGCCTCGGGCATCCCTGAGGTGCTCTTCGATGGGGAGCCGGGACACGTCCTCATGAGCCGTCCTGGGCGCATCGCCGCACAAGTTCCTGAGAGCGCCCACACCGGCCTGGTTGAAGTCCGCAACTCCGCCGGCGTCAGCAACCCCGCCGCCCTGCGTGTTGCCCGCCTGCTCAGCGAGGCCCTGCACCCCGTCACCAGCCCGGTGGTGAGCCGCTCCGGCATGATCTACGCCACCATCTCCGGCCCCCGTGGAAAAATGACCCCGGTCTCCGTGGTCCGCGTCAGCACCGACGGCCGCGGTACCCCCTTCGTCACCGGCATTCTCAACCCCACCGGCCTGGCCTTCAATCCCGACGGAGACCTGTTCGTCACCTCCCGCGCTGAGGGCAACGTCTACCGCATTGATGCCAGCGGGGAATCCACGGTCTATACAGAGGGCATGGGCGTTGCCACCGGCGCCGCTTTCGACACCGAGGGCAACCTCTTCGTCGGCGACCGCAGCGGCACCATCTTCAAGATCGATACCCAGCGCCAGATCTTCGTCCATGCCACGCTCGAATCCAGCGTCGCAGCCTATCACCTGGCCATGGGACCCGGCGGCACGCTCTACGTCACCGGCCCCACCCTCTCCTCCAACGACGCCATCTGGGCCATCGAGCCCAACGGAGATACCCGCGCCTGGTATCGCGGCCTGGGCCGTCCCCAGGGCCTGGCGCTCGATAAGGACGGCAACGCCTACCTCGCCGCCTGCCTCCATGGCCGCCGTGGACTGGTCCGCGTCACCCCCGAGGGTGAAGCTACCCTGGTCGTCGCCGGAAACAATCTTGTCGGCGTGGCCTTTTCGCCGCTCGGCACAGCCATCCTGGCCACCGGCGAAGCCGTTTATGATGTGGACTTGGGTGTCGAGGGAATTCGCGTTTAGCTTCTAGCTTCTAGCTCTTAGCTGCTAGCCTGTCCGCTGCTGAGCCAAAAGCCGATGCAAACCCGAAGCCCTTTGCCCCGCCTTCGCACAGGCTAGAAGCTAGAGGCTAGGAGCTAAGAGCTGCTTTTATGAAATCAGAAATCATCGCCGTCGGCTCCGAGATGCTTACCCCCTACCGGCAAGACACCAACTCCCTCTATCTCACTGAAAAGCTCAACGAGATCGGTGTCACGGTCAACTTCAAGACCATCGTGGGCGACCGCCGCAAAGATCTCGTCTCCGCCATCCGCACCGCCTTGGGACGCACCGACATTGTCGCCATCATGGGCGGCCTGGGCCCCACCGAGGACGACCTCACCCGCGAGGCCGTCGCCGAGGCCCTTTCGCTCACCCTGCGCCGCGACGCCACCCAGGTAGCCGCTCTCCATGCCCGCGCCGCCACTTGGCGCATGCCCATGCCCACCAACAACCTCAAGCAGGCCGAGGTGCTTGAGGGCGCCACCGTGCTGCCCAATCCCAACGGCAGCGCTCCCGGCCAGTGGCTCGACGTCGTCTTCTCCGGCTATCGCAAAATCGTCGTGCTTGTCCCCGGCCCGCCCAACGAGTGCCGGCCCATGGTCGACGCCGAGTGCCTGCCCCGGCTGCGCTCCACGCTGCCCGTGCGCCACATCGCCAAGCGCACCCTGCGCGCCGCCATGATCCCCGAGTCCCAGGCAGACAAGCTGCTGGCGCCCATCTACACCACCTACAGCGATGTGGAAACCACCATCCTGGCCCATGCCGGAGACATTCAGCTCACTCTGCTCTGCTCCAAAGCCAAACTCGACGCCGCCCAGGAAAGGGTTGACGAGCTGGCTGGCCGCATGGAAGAAGCGCTCGAGGAGTGGCTCTACTCCTCCGACGGCGACTCGCTCGAACAGATCGTGCTCTACTACCTCGGCCTTCGCCAGGCCACGCTGGCCGTGGCTGAAAGCTGCACCGGCGGCATGATCGCCCAGCGCATCACCAGCGTCTCCGGCAGCTCGCGGTCGTTCATCGGCGGAGCCATCGTCTACTCCAATGAGCTGAAGACCGCCTTCGCCGATGTCCCCGCCGAGCTGATCGAGCGCTACGGCGCTGTCTCTGAGGAAGTGGCCAAGGCTCTGGCCGTAGGCATCCGCAAGCGTACCGGAGCCACCATCGGCCTGGGCGTCACCGGCATCGCCGGCCCCACCGGCGCAACGGAAGAAAAGCCCGTGGGCCGGGTCTACATCGCCGTCAGCGACTCGCAAAAAACCGAGTGCACCGAGCGCACCTTCCGCGGCGACCGCACCAGAGTAAGAGAATGGGCCACCCAGCAGGCCCTGGACCTGATCCGCCGAAGACTGCGGTAGACGGGCCGCTCTCACACCATACCGATGACCTCCATTTATTGCATTGACATCTCTAAACCAACTTCGTATCATTCGCCGGTATCTCCCTCATCCTGAACCCCGCTCTCAAATGTGGGAATCGGATCCCTTGTGACTCGTCGGACCCCGGTCAATGGGAGAAATGACCTGGGAAGCGATAGCTCAGGTCACACCCTCAAAATCGCAATTTGAAAGGATGCTTCTCATGATTTGCTCTGCCTGTGGAAAGGCAAATGTTGATGGCGTTTCGTTCTGCGAGTTTTGCGGTGCGAACATTCGGTTAGGATCGACCCCTGGCAGCGCGCCTGTTATGGCTATGGCGCCGTCAGCACAGCCGGAGGCCCCTTCCGCGGCGGACGTTGCACAAATGGGGAAGTCTTTCATCAGATCGCTTTCAACCGGTGAGAAGTTTTGCGGCGCGGGAGTAATCGCCGCCGTGCTTGGCTTCTTTCTTCCTTTCATCTCTGTTTCGGTTCCTGACAAAGCCGGGGAAGTCATCGCTCTTCTTCTTGGTTTTCTGGGTCAGTCTGCCGGCGCAGACGCCACTCATGCAAGCATTTCCCTCTTTGACATCACAAAGCTGTTGGGAGTGGTCTACTTTGTCCTCTTGCTGGCCATTAGCTCGGGCGTGCTGTTCTATTTTTCCAAAAAGGCAACCACCCCGCACAAACTGGTGATCGGCGGCTTTCAGGTGGTGATCGGGTCGTTATATGGGCCGCTAACGATTCTCGCATTGCTCTTTGTCCCAGGAATGGGGTCCGTTGCGGGGATGGGCTATTGGCTGCTGGGACTCGGCTTCTGCGCCATCGCGGCGGGCGGACTGATTACCATTGCGACCTTGGGGAAAACAGCGCGTTGAAGCGGAAAGAGAGTGAGGGATCCAATGTTTTGTCCAGATTGTGGAAGTGAAGTCGCGGAAGGCCGCAGGTTCTGCGGGAAATGTGGCGGGCAGATTCATGCGGATGGGGGAAGCATAGAGACTACGCCGGGCGCTGCCCCGCAAGAGGTAGCCCCTCCGGTCCCTCGCCAGCCGCTTTCGACGCGCCAGAAGCTCACGTACGCGCTTGTCGCCCTGCTCGTAGTTCTAGGCGCCGTGGGATGGTGGTGGTTCCACCGGCCTGGACCTGCATACAAGGTGCAGGATCCTGGAATCTATCCGTTTCAAGGCCTGAGTGCGGATGGAAAGACTCAAAAGTGGGGCTTCATCGATGCCGATGGCAAGGTCGTTGTTCAGCCTGATTGGGACGCCGTCAGCTTCCAAGTCGTTTTGGGCCAAGTTGTTGCCTGCAATGAGGGCCTTTGCGGAGTTCAAAAGGACGGCAAATGGGGTTACGTCGATACTAGCGGCCATCCGGCGATCTCCAACCAATTCGATTCTGCCGGCCCATTCTTGGAGGGACTTGCGAAAGTCAATCTGGGAAATCAATTTGGTTTCATTGACAAGACTGGCAAATATGTCGTCAACCCGCAGTTCAATCACGCAGGCGACTTCCATGAAGGGCTTGCGGCCGTACTGGGGGATGGCGGTTGGGGATTCATCAACAAAGCAGGGGCTTTTGTGATTAAACCCAAGTTCCAGCCGGCTGCCATCGATGGGTTTTCGGACGGTCTTGCCGGGGCCTGCATGAGTGGTAAGTGCGGTTATATAGACCGTAGCGGCTCATTTGCGATCAAACCCCAGTTCAATTCTGTGAACGTTTTTTCCCAGGGCCTTGCGGCAATCCAATTGAACGGCAAATGGGGTTATGTCAATACGGCTGGTAGCATCGTCATTAATCCCCAATTCGACTATGCATCAATGTTTTCCGGCGACCTTGCCCTTGTTTCGCAATCGGGCCATCAGGGCACGATCAACAAACAGGGAAAGTACGTCATCAATCCAGGGCAGTACACCATATCCCTGCAGGAAGGCGATCCACTTCATGCCACCAACAGCGACGGGGCTGGACTGTTGACAAGGGATGGGAAGTGGATTGTCAAACCAGCCAAAATTCTTACTGGCTCGGGGGCAATCTTCGGCAAGGTGTTCCAAGGCGTTGTCGGCGGCCAAATTGTTCCCATCTCCATTTCGGGAAAGGTGCTAGCCGGGCAATACAAAGGAGCAATGCTGGACACGCTGGCTCAGGATATGCAGAACGAGAACATGGCACTGATGGCGATGATCTCGTTGGTAGTCGCGGAAACGAATTACTCTGCCGCCTATCCGGCAAAGGGATTTACAGATTCGCTTCCTGCACTTGGGCCAGCTCAAGGCGCGCCGAACGAGAACCACGCCGGTCTGATCGAGGCAGCTTTGGCAACCGGAACTGCAAACGGATACCAATTCGCTATTAGCATTCCTGCTGGAACCACAAGCGGTGGAACGAACTTCAACTACTCCCTTGTTGGCAAGCCCGCCGCGGGCCATGTAGGTCGATCTTTCTGCGCCGACTCCTCAGGCACGGTGCATGGCGCTGACCAAGGGGCGGATTGTACGACTGCGTCTCCGACGCTGTACACGCCTCCGCAGGTCGGCGCCGATGGCACTGTGCAAAACGAGCCTAATTATTGATGGATGCGTGAGATTCTTGATCAAATGCCATAGAGCCGAGCGCCCGTCATCAGCGGGCACTCGGCTCTATGGCGAGTCTCTTGTGGCGACCATCCTGGCTGTCGCGGGGCGCAAATGTAATTCCGATTGAGTCAGATGGAGGAGAGTACCTCATGAGTATCAAAAGTTCAGTCGTTTTCTTGCGCTACCTTCGCTGCCTTAAGGCGCCGAGCCTTTGGGTATTGATGGTGTTCTCGCTCTTACTGTGGTCTCCATATGCGACCGGGCAAAAGGCTGCCGTTCCCAAGCTGACGCTGGCTCAAGTTGAACAATTGGTGTCGAACAAGGTGCCTGATTCGACGTTGAGCGCGCAAATCCAAAAGCGGGGGCTGGCCTTCAAGCCAAGCGCCGCAGATCTGGATGCGCTGCGCGCCAAGGGGGCAGGCCCGCTCACGATTGCAGCGGTGGAAGCTCTGTTGCTGAACACTGCGCTTGGCTCTCGGCCCAACAAGATATCCGCGACGACCGACTCTAGCGGCGCGTTCATTTCCCTTCTCGAGCAGAATTGGAACTGGCAGAGCCACTGGCGGGTGTTTCTTGGCCCGACCTATTTTGGAACCGCCACTAGTTTTGGGAGAGGAGCAATGGGGGCGCTTCGTTACTCTCTAGCGGAGACATCCGATTACCCGGTATTTCGTGCGCTTGCTTCGAAGGGACTGATCACACTCAGTAAAGCGAGTATTGCAGACGCTCCAACCAGTCTAGCCCCAGGCGTCAACATCAAGATCGACTATGGGGCCATCGTGACCTTGACTCAGGCAGGAGGGAGATCTGGCAAGGTGGACGAAAAAGAACATAACGTGATATTTGCGTTTGGGACCTATGGGGTTGAGAAGATCACATCGAATACAAGGTTCCGCATAAGCGAATATGATTACCGACTTGTCGAGGGCACATACGTGTTGAACATTGCGCCGGAATTCGACGACGTATGGGGTGAACGTGGTTGGCCCAGGCACCGAGACTTTCAGTTTCGGGCTCTCTTCAAGAAATACGACTCGGCCGAGTCTAAGTGGGAAATCGCGGATGCGAGCGCGGGACATGGTGAGCGCGCCATGGACACAGGGCCTCGCGGCGGTAATTTCGAATCAGAAAAGGTGCCCCAAACACTCAACCAACTTCGCATGACTCAAAGTGGTGCAACCAGCCTAGCTCCCTTCTTTGGCGTTTGGAACAAGGAGCCAGGCGGGTACGTCAAGGTGATTATCTCTGGAAGCCCAGACAACCCAAGAGTACATATCTGGGCATCTTGTTCGCCACTCAACTGCGATGAAGGCGAAGAGAATGCGCTTTGGAATGGCAGAACTCTGACAACGACTTTCCAGAGAGGCAAGACCGCAACACTGTTCCGCTTGACATTGGATCAAAGCGGTAACCTCCAACTCAACTGTCATTCATCGGGGGACTATGTAGGGGACTGTCAGACCATGACTGGCTATACGAAGACTCCATTGGGGATTGGCGGCAATAATCAGTAGCCATCCTAACGAGGGCGGGTGGCCCGTATGGCCAGTGAAAGGCAGAGGTATTAAGCGGGAGGGTGAGACCCGTTGGCGGCCCCACCCTTGATGTAGTTCAATCGCACGGCAGGTGGGAGACCAAAAGCCCTCGCACTTCGTGCTTTTCGGCGGGCCTCACCCCGCCCCGCGGCGCCCGCAGAATCCGCTTCACGCGAACCGCCTTCTCCCGCTTGCGCGTCTCGGCGATCTCCTAACCCGGCTGCATCCCAAACTGCGGAGAGACCCGATGCGGAGGGAGGCGGGGGGTTCAACCCCCAAGCAGAATTGACGCCCCCCCGCCCGCTCTGCAAGACTTTTTGCCATGCAATACAAAGGGAAAGTTGAATACGCGCAAGAGCGCAAGATGCGCGAGCGCAATACACGGATCTACCGCACCGCTCACTGGCCCATCTGGATTTGGGTGTTTTTTCTCACGCCGGGTCCGCTGACCTTCTCGCTCTTTGCCCACGGCTTCAGCCGGGCAAACTCCGCATGGCTGGCGCTGGTGCTTGTCGGCACCGGCATCGCCGGCCTGCGCGGAAAGTTGCCCGGCGCCGAGCCTTGCCCCTACATTCTGCGCTTCGACGAGGATCGGCCGAATCCCCTCTACAGGCGCGTCTGCTACACCTTCGCCTGGAACGCCGCGCTCAACTTTGCGCTGCTCAATCTGGCCGGACTGGTCATCGCTGCATTCACCGGCGTCTGGTACATGAAGCAGATTTATAGCTATGCCTACTTCCCCTTCTGCGCCCTGATCCTCCTGCTGGGCGCATTGGGCAAACTGCCCCGCGTGGGCCCTTCCACCAAGACTGAAGGCACAGAGCGCCGCTACTTCTACGGCACCGTCTGGGCAGTCACCGCCGCGCAGACCGTTCTGTTGGTGCTTTGGAAGGCCTTTCCCCGCAGCCATACAGGCGACCTGCTCAAGTTGCTGATCTATGTCGCCGTACTGCTCTTCATGGGCCGCCTGGCCCAACGCGGCAGGCTCTACCGCACACGCCCCATCGTGCCCGGCGAGGTCATGGTCTCTGACTGAACACTTCGCGGATTCCTGAAGCTCCGTGCTCCTGAGCAGCACAGTGTTAACCATGAATAGGTGACGCTCATCACATAAGACCAGCTTCCGCGGATGGAATCATGGAATGAAAAGGCCACTCAAGCAACTTGGTCTGTTCATTTCCCTGCTTTCATCCAAGGAGGCCTTTCGTGAAGCTCGACCCGTCCGCATTTGTCGCCGATCCGGAGCTGATCCAGGCACTGGAAGACCACTCGCCCCGCATCGCCTGCGGAGGTGATCGCGTCCTCTTCCAACAGGGAGATGCTCCCCAGGGTCTGTACCTGCTCCATAAGGGCGTGGCCACGCTCACCATGACTTCTCCCGCCGGCGATGAAGTCATGCGCGTTCAGGCCACTCCAGGCTCGCTTCTCGGGCTGCCCGGTCTCATCGGCAACGAGCCCTACTCGCTCACCGCCATCGCCCGCAAGGACGCCGAACTCTGCTACATTACCCGCGACGAATTCACCAACCTCATGCAGAGCAATCCGCAGTTGTCGCTCAAGGTCTTGCGGGTGCTCGCCGCTGAAGTCCGGTCCGCGCGCCAGGCCATCCGCGAACTCTGAGGCAGAGCGCTTCCACAATTGATGTACCCCGAAACCACTGCTGTTAGGTGGCATCTTTCTCAAGAAAATGCCACCTTGTACGATGCCGGGAAGGGCAAGTGAATTGTGAAACCGCTCTAGTCTCTACGCGGTCGCCGTCTGCCCCCTTCAACCCAAGCCTCTCACCTGCTACACTCTCTCGTTATGCTCCTCGCAAGCCTGATCCTCGTACCCGTCGCTTATCTGCTGGGGTCCATCCCCAGCGGATACCTGCTTATGCGCCTCTTCCGCCACCAGGATATCCGCAAGTCCGGCAGCGGCAACATCGGCGCCACCAATGTCCTCCGCTCCGGCGGCAAGGGCCTGGCGGCGGCCACTTTCCTGCTCGACGTCCTCAAAGGCGCGGCCGCTGTCTATCTGGGAATGCTGCTGGGCCGCTTCCTGGCTCCCGCCGCCTCGCCCTACAACATGGAGGCGCTGGCTGCCCTGTTTGCTGTCCTCGGCCACATCTTCCCGGTTTGGCTCGGCTTCCGCGGAGGAAAGGGCGTCGCCACCGGATTTGGCGTCTTCCTGGTTGCCGCTCCTCTTGCCGCGCTGACCGCCATTTTGCTCTTCAGTCTGATCCTCGCGCTCACGCGCTATGTCTCGCTGGCCTCGATTCTGGCCGCTGCTACGTTCCCGGCCTTTGCCTGGTATCTGGCCCACGGCCAACGCCCGGCCTTCTTCATCGCCGTACAGGCCACCGTGGCCCTGATCATCATCGTCAAGCACCACCAGAACATCCGTCGCCTGCTCGCCGGCACGGAATCCCGCCTGGGAGCGAAGAAGACCGCATGAGCCGTATCGTCGTACTGGGTTCCGGAGCCTGGGGAACCGCCATCGCCCTCTCGCTGCATCGGCGCGGAGGCCACCAGGTCTCCCTTTGGGCCCACAGCCCTGAAGCCGCGCAGGAGATCGCCGCCGCCGGAGAAAACACCCTCTTTCTTCCCGGCTTCCCTATTCCTCCCGAGGTTGCCGTCACCGGCGACCCCGCCGCAGTTGCCGACGCCGAGATCGTGGTTTCCGTCGTCCCTTCGGAGTTCTTGCGCTCCACCATGGCCCGGCTCCGGCCCCACCTCCACTCCGGTCAAGTCGTGGTCAGCGCCACCAAGGGCGTTGAGAACCAGACCTACCTGCGCATGACCCAGGTCATCGCCGCCTGTCTGGCTGAAACAAGCCTGACGCTGCCCGTCGGCGCCTTCAGCGGCCCGTCGTTCGCCTTGGAAGTAGCTCAGGGGCAACCTACCGCCGTCACCGTGGCCTTTGACAATGCTGAAATTGCCACCCGCATCCAGGAAGCCTTTTCCTCCGAGACCCTGCGCCTCTATACCTCCACCGATGTCATTGGCGTGGAACTGGGCGGCGCACTCAAGAACGTCATCGCCATCGCCGCTGGCGTGGCTGCCGGTGTGGGTCTGGGCTTTAACTCCGCGGCTGGCCTCATGACGCGCGGCATCGCTGAAATCACTCGCCTCGCCGTGGCATGCGGAGGCCGCCGTGAAACCCTGGCCGGCCTCTCCGGCGTTGGCGATCTGGTGCTGACCTGCACCGGCTCTCTCAGCCGCAACCGTACCGTGGGCCAGGAACTGGGCCGCGGCCGCACGCTGCCTGACATTCTCGCCGGACTGGGCGGGAAAGTGGCCGAAGGCGTCCTCACCACCCGTGCAGCCCTCGGCCTGGCACGGCAACAGGGCATCGAAATGCCCATCACCGAGCAGATGGAGTTGATCCTCGACGAGGGCAAAGATCCCAGGGAGGCCATCAAGGACCTGATGCTCCGCCCCGGCAAAGGCGAACACGAGGGATTTTCAGCGTAGGCCGGCGTCTTGAGATGGTGCGCCTTCAGCCCCTGCGGAAGAATTCCGCAGGGCTCTATTTCGAAGCCCTTGACGCAACATAAAGCCCGCAGAATCATGCGGGGGCACTGGAGCATTTTTGCTTTTGCCATAGATTTCTGTGCCCCGTCCATTTCGCGCTTTCCGGTGGCATGAGTGGGAGACCAACAGAAATACGGTCGAAGCAAATCACGAAAACGCTCTAGCTCATTCGGCATGGCAAGCGCCCTTTGCTTCGACATCTGAGACCTGGGAACGCACAATAGCCGGTCCTCCCATCCCAGGCAAGCCATGAAAGCGCAGCGCCCATCCTTTCCGCTTTTTGCGCGGAAAGGATGGGGCTGCTCCAGACAAACATCGAGGAAGAAGCGAGAGTCTCCTACTTCTTCGGATGCTCTTCCGCCGGTCGTTGCGGCGCAGTTTGACGTTGCGGCGGCGGGGCTTGACGCTGTTGCGGCGGCGGGGCTTGACGCTGTTGCGGCGCGGCTTGACGCTGTTGCGGCGGTGCAGCTTGACGCCGTTGCGGCGGCGGGGCCTGACGCTGTTGCGGCGCGGCTTGACGCTGTTGCGGCGGTGCAGCTTGACGCTGTTGTTGCGGCGCGACATGGCGCTGCTGTTGCGGCGGTGCAGCTTGACGCTGTTGCTGCGGCGCAGCCTGGCGCTGCTGTTGCGGTGGTGCAGCCTGACGTTGTTGCTGCGGCGCAACCTGGTGCTGTTGTTGCGGCGCTTCTGCCTGGTTGCGTGCCTGCACAGCCGCCGGCGCCCGGACATTGCGATCCGCGGCAAGCGGCTGGCTTACGGCCAGGTTGGCTGGCCGGCCATGGTTAACGCTGGCAAATTGTGCCCGGTTCGTGCTGGCAACATGCTCATTCTGCACCTGAGCTCGCATGGGCGGGGCGTGCGTTTCGTGGCGGGCCGCCAGTTCGGCTGGTCTGGCGCGAACCTGCAATCCGCCGGAACCGCCCGTAAAGCTGACTCGCGCTCCGCCACGGCTGCCCTCTGCGACGGAGCGGTTGTAGACGTTATGCACCACTGAGAGGTTCACATTGTTGACTGAGCGGTTGTAATTGAAGTGCCCGCCCCTCCAATAACCGCCCTGGTAGCCCACGCCGACATAACCGAAGCCGTAATTGACGCCGCCATAGTAGCCAATGTGAGGCCCCCAGTAGCCGCGGTAGAATCCGTAGCGGTGATGCCAGAAGCCCCAATAGCCGGGCGTCCAAAGCGCGCCCTCATAGGGAGCTTCAACCCAGCTGCCGGGAACCCAGTAATACCCAGAGGGAGCCCACGCCCAGTAGCCGGGCGTCCAGAGATAGTCGTCGCCGGGAGCCGGAGGCTGATCGTAGTCGGGCAAGGGCGGCGGCGGCTGGGGAGCATAAGATACCGGCTGCACACCGTAGCCTGGATCGTCGGAACCCTGGTCGTAACCTTGATTTGGAGCCTGATTGTAGGATCCGCTCGTGTCTGGCTGCGCAGCGGCCTGCTGTGGGGGATACGCCGCGGGCGCAGGTGCGCTTGAGTCGCCGGCAACAGGGGCCAGATTGGCCGCAGCCGGGTCCGATGCCTGGTCCTGCGGAGCGGCCTGTGTCGCATTCGCGGCCACCTGGTCTTGACTGTTTGGGCATCCGGTGGTGCAAAGCACTACCGCCATGGCAAGCAGCGGCAGTGGTCCAAATCTCGAAAAATTGCTCATTTCACTCTCCAGTTGGTTGAATCCTACTGGGAGTGTGTGGGGCAATGAAGCCTACTATTGACCATCGCGGAATGGGGATCAGCGTCGGGAGCCAGGCGGCGCGGATTGCCCGTGATTGTTGGCCGGCGGGGTGGTCACTGGCCTGCGCTCCACGTGCGGCTTCAGAATCTGCTGGCAGAGCGCGGAATCCTGCCCCCGAGCCAGCCCCGGCACCGCGTCCTGGCCACGGCAGAGGCGCTGCTTCATCGCCTCGCCTTCCTTGTTGGCTACAATCTGGGTCCGTTCCAGGCCCCGGTACGGGTCAAGGTCGTATTGATAGACAAAGTCCTCTGCCGGTTTCTCCTTGCCATAGTCAAAGTGGTTCCAGGTGGCCAGGAATTCCCGCCCATTGGGCTCGGCGATCACCGCGTAGATCTGCGTCAAGGCCACGCCGGCGGGCGGTTTGGCGGTCCAGATGGGGATGGCCTGCTCCCCGCGCAGCCAGCGGGCCTCCCACATGTGCTGCGCCACGTCGTAGTGGAATGCGGTAAAGAACGTGGCCGCCTCGCACTCGTTGCAATCGTCGTAGAAGACGCCAAGTTCGCGCGGCTTGTCCTCGGCAAACAGCATCCAGTCCAGCAGGCGCAGGTTCACCCCGTGGAGGATGGGCGCAACGCTGTGGTTGGTGAGCGAGACGCTCCAAACAGTGAACGGATCTGCCGACGGCAGCGACTGGGGATTGGCCCTGAGCGTGGTAACCACCAGCGCCGCGTCGTACTCCACGCCGATCTCGCGAATGGCCGACCACTTCTCCGGCTGCAGCGAGCGGGTCACCCAGACCACCACGTCCTGGTCCTTCTGCGCATGGAAGTCCATCCAGCGGAAAGGGTCCTGCTGGGCGTGGACACACGAAGGAACTAGGCTCAAAAAAACAACGCTAAAAGGTAACAGCCATTTCGATAGCAAAATGCATCTACCCCAGACGCTCTAGGAGTTGTTGAACTTTCTCGACCGAGGGGTCTTTACCCACTGCATGCATTCGAGCGGCATGGAACAAATCGCTGAACAGCCGAAAGCGCCTGACTGGCGGAAAATCAATAATCCCTGCCGTTTGGTTCCACAGAGCGCCCCCAAGCGCCGCGCCTTTACCTGGTGTAAATACAGTGGCCGAGGTTCCAAAATCGACGCCAATACTCGCATCCTTGATCGTTGAGGGAAGATTGTCCGCGTTCCCTGACAAAATCACACCGTCCGGCCCCTCCAACCAGAGAGAAAGGACCTTATTGTCTCCGTCAGTCACCCTCTTGATTGAGAAGGAGTACCCTTCTTCAAGGTCGGCACGATAGTTCTCGCCCCCGTTCCCTCGAAACGGTGTCCATTGGAGCTTTCCGCCTTCCGTCTTCTCTAGCAGTTGTTTCGCAAATTCTTCTGCTTGGTCGCTCATTCTCCCTCCTTATCGAGCCGAGCCAAAAGACGCCCATACACTTCATTCAGCGCGCGATTTGCCTCAAATACGGCCTGAATTGCTGCTTGGAATTCGCCCCTTTTCTCCAGGAAACCCGGCGTCGAAAACTGCGCCGAAAGCTGCTGAAACGATGACTCCAGCGCCTTTAGTTTATCGGAGTCGTCGAGCAAGAATCGCTCAAATCGCGCGCGATCTCGTGGAATCCGGCTCATCAAATCCCGGGCTCGGACAGCAGCCTCTTTCGGCAGCTCAAATTGGAGTAGCATTACGAGTTCCCCCGCCAGGCCTCCAATCTCAGAAAACGATTCGGATGCCTCTCGCAGCCGAATCGCCTCTCTGGCTTCTTCGGCTGCCTTCTTCGCCCCGGTTGCCTGTTTGATCGCAAGCAGTGTCAGCGCCAGACCCGCGACGCCCACCCCGGCATTCGACCAATCAAACAAGTCGTGCAAAATCATGCCTGATCTCTTGCGGCCAGCATACCGCACATTCCGGAATCCCGCTACAGTCCCAGCTTCTCCCAAATAGCATCCACTTTGGCCTTGGTTGGGCGGTCCATCTCGATCATCGCCGGCCAGGGACGCTCGAATCCTTCGGCCTTCCATTTGCGCGTGGCGTCGATGCCCATCTTCGATCCGTAGTTGGGCAGACGCGACGCAGTGGTCCAGCGAATCCACCGGACCCAGCGTGAATTGAATGTCGCGCTCCGGGTCGATGTTATTGGCCACGCGCAGCACCACCTCGCCAACATCCTGCACGTCGCAGTCCTCGTCCACCACGACAATACACTTCGTGAACATGGCCTGGCCCAGCGACCAGATAGCGCTCATCACCTTGCGCGCCTGTCCAGGGTAGCTCTTGCGGATCGACACCAGCATCAGGTTGTGGGCCACTCCCTCGGCGGGCAGGTTGATGTCCACAATCTCGGGAATCTGCATCCGCATGGCGGGCAGAAAGATGCGTTCGACGGCCTTGGCCAGCCAGGCGTCCTCCATGGGCGGCTTGCCCACGATGGTGGCGGCGTAGATGGGGTCCTTGCGATGGGTGATGCAGGTCAGGTGGAAGACCGGATACTCCTCGGTCATCGTATAGAAGCCGGTGTGGTCCCCGAACGGTCCCTCGGAGCGCATCTCCCCCAGCTCGACGTAGCCTTCCAGCACGATCTCGGCGTTCGCGGGAACTTGCAAGTCCACCGTCTCGCACTGCACAATCTCCAGCGGCTTGCCGCGCAGGAACCCGGCGATCATGAACTCTTCGACCTCCGGCGGAGCGGGCACAATGGCGGAGAAAGTAGTCGCCGGATCGGTGCCGATGGCCACTGCCACCTCCAGCCGCGAGCCCTTCAGATTGCCCAGCGTCACCTGCGGCAGGCCACCGATGGGACCGTCGGGAATGGCAACAGAGCCGCCCGCCGACTCGGCCATGGCAGCCACACGCGCGCCCTTCGGGCTGAATTCTCCACTCGCCTCCGAAGCCGAGGAGGCTGCCGTACGCAGTACTTCGCGGTAGTGCTCGGCGGCGACCTTCTGCCGCTGCCAGTGCATGCCGGTGGTCTGCCCGTCATAGACCTGCATGCGGTACATGCCGATGTTGCGCTTGCCGGTGCGCGGGTCCTTGGTGTGCACGCAGGGCAGGGTGATGAACCGCCCGCCGTCGTGCGGCCAGCACTTGAGAATCGGAAACCGGTTCAGGTCGAAGTTCTCGCGCAGAATCACCTGCTTGCAGGGCGCGTCCTTAAGGCCGACGGTCTTCGGAAATGCGCTGGTCAGCGCGCCCAACTGCGGCAGCATCTTGAGCTTATTGAAGAGACCCTCGGGCGCCTTCATCTGCATCAGCCCCTGGATGCGCTCGGCGATCTCTTCCAGCCGTTCGACGCCCAGGGCCAGCGCCATGCGCCGCTCGCTGCCGAACTGGTTGATCAGCACCTTCTGCCCTGGATGCCCTTTGATGTTCTCAAACAGCAGCGCCGGACCGCCGGGAGCGTACTTCCCTGTCGAACCACCCTTTGCGCCGATCTTCGACACGCGGTCGGTGATCTCCGTGATTTCCAGCTCCGGCGAAACTTCTTCCGTAATGCGCTTCAGTTCGCCGTGCTTTTCGAGGGTCTCGATCCAATCGCGCAAGTCGTCATAGGCCATGGGGTGCTCCCGTGCGGCGGGTGCCGCGCTCACTTTCCTAGTGTAGTGTCTCAAGGATCGCAGGGCAGGTGGCCCGGTCATTCACTCACAGAACCCCGCCTGCCCCATTCATCCACGGTCTTATCGTGGATGAGTGGGAGACCGCGAAGCCCGTGTGTGGCCGGGCTCTGGGTGACCTCTCCAAAACCACGCTGCGGGTGCCCCGGCCCCTCGCTTTTGGGGACCGGGGATTGGGGAATACGCCCCTTCCAGGACCGCTCCTCCGAGACACCCCAGGGTCCGGATTTGAAGTTGGTCCTGTGCCGTCCGCTATCCGGAAGCCGCTTCGCCGGTTGCAGATCATTTCCGTCTTTTGCCGCACTATGGTTCTATGCGCGGTTCGCGCCGAATCCAGAGCGCCCCGGCGTCAAGGATTAGCAACCGAACCACAAAAAGCCGAGAATGTCCCCGTAAGTCCTTTTCTGACAAGATTCTGCGGATAACCTCAATGATATGAGGATTTTAGCGCAACACCCATGCCGTATCCCATTGAAACCAGGGATTTTATTCCCAAAATATGGGGGGGGGAGCCTTCGCATACTGACGAGCTTGGGAGCGCGAGTTGCCCACTCTGGAATCAGAAGCAGCTGCGATCCCTACCCCGCGCTTCTTTCTAGCTTAAGACTGGGAGACGGCTACCGCGCCGCCTGATACGGCTCGGCGCGCAACACGTCGGTCAGGATGCCGCGCTCTTCGGGGCTGAAGACCCCCTGATAGCGGTTGGAGTTGAGCACCGTCTGCCGCTGGTCGACGGGCACCGCGCGCAGGTCGCGGAAGGCATTCCGCATCAACGCTTGCCGATCCGCCGGCAACGTAGCCCAGCGGCGTGCGGAGAGGTTCACCCTCATTCGGTCCTGGGGCGACATGTGCTCCAGCACCTCGGCGCGGGCCAGCCTGCGCTGGCGCTGCTCCTCCGGCATCTGGTTCACCTGGTGCAACTGCCGCACGACGCGCTGCTGGTCGCTGGGGGCGAGCCGGTTGAAGGTGGGGTCTGTACGCAGCATCCGTTCCTGTTCCTGGGCCGGAAGCGAACGATGCTGGTTGAGCCAGTCGCCCAGGTGGCCGGGAGGGGCGTAACTCGAAGACGCATTTCCCTGGTATGCGGGACGCGCCGAACCCGCGCCTGAATAGGCCGATCCCGGATACGCCGGGCGCACCGTTGTGGGGTAGCTGGGCCGCTGCACCGTATTTGCTGAGGGCCTGCCGTAGGGCTGCTGAGCCGCTCTGGGCTGGCTCTGCGGCCGGGTACCCTGCGGAGGCGCAGCTTGTGGCCGAGGGGCTGAGGCGTGCGATTGCGGCGCGGAAGCGGCATGCGGCGCCGCGCTATGCTGGCCGCGCGCCCAGGCCGCCGGCAGACACAGAATCGCGACCGTCGCAGCCAATGCCGCACGCCCTATCGTCCTCGTATTGTGTCTCCCGATCGTCATCTTTCGCGGCTCTTGCGGCTTGCTGCCCGATTCAATTGTTAGTCGCCATTATCGTTAGCGCTGGAGAGCGCTTCCAACTGATCCAGCAGTTGGGCGTTGCTGTCCAGCGTCTGCAAATCGTGCACCACGGCTGCCTGTCCCGGCGGGTTGGCCGTCTGGTCCCAGTCGGTGATGCCCAGATACGTTCCGCCGCCCAGCAGCAGCATGATGGTCATGGCCATGGCCGCCAGCGGGCGAACATGGGTTGTCGGGCCATAGGCAAAGCGGGCGCGCAGGCGGGCCAGCCAACCGGCCGGCTCCGCCTAACGCTCCTCGCGCATCCGCGCGTCGAGACGCGAGACAAAATAGGGGCTAGGCTCCGGTGCTTCCCAGTAATCCAGCAGGCCCATGGTGGCGCGCAACTCCTCAAGTTCCCGGCGGCAGTGGTCACACTCGGCAACATGAGATTGAACCTTGGCAGGCACGGCTTCAGGATCGAGCAGCAGGTTCGCCAACTCGGTCTCCATTCCGGTGCAAGTTCTGTTCATCTGTTTCATCGCAACCACCCCATTTCCCGCCGGTCTCGCCCGGCTGTTTTTACTTAAACAAAGTCCTTCAGCTTGTCGCGCAGCGTCTGGTAGGCGCGGAAGAGCAGCGATTTGGTCGCCGACTCGCTCAACTTGAGCACCTCCCCGATCTGCCGGTAATCCATCCCCTGGTATTTGTGCATCAGCACCGCCATCCGCTGCCGTTCGGGCAGGGCCATCACATGGGTGCGAATGGCGGCCATCCGCTCCTCGCGCAGCATGCGCTGCTCCACCGAGGGCTCGTCGTCGGCCACGTCCGGCGTCGTGCCCGTCTCCGGGTCCGGCGCATCCAGGTAAACGGTCTGCGCCGAGCGCTCATGCTTGGTGTCGCGCGCGTGATTCACCGCCAGGTTGGTGGCGATCCGGTAGAGCCAGGTGGTGAACTTGGCCTCTGCCCGATAGCTCTCGCGCGAGCGGTACACGCGCAGAAACACCTCCTGCGCCATCTCTTCGGCAACCGCCTGGTTGCGCACCATGCGAAACAGGAAGTGAATCATGGGCCGGTGATAGTTCTCGACCAGGTAATTGAAGCCCGCTTCGTCGCCCGCCGCCACGCGCAGCATGATGGCTGCGTCGCTCGTGGGGTCAAAGGCGGCCAAGGCCGGAATCGCCTCCGGTCTTGCGTCCAGTCGTGCATCCGGCGGTGAGGCCGGGCCCGCTCCCAGGGCCGAGTTGTCCAGGACCAGGGTTGCCATATCCTCTGGAACCCCATCCGAGCCGGAAGGTTGCGGCAAATGCGCAGAATCTAAGCCGGATTTCTTGCTGCCGACCGAGCCGGAGTGCGGGCCGCTGAACCGCGCTGCGCAGGCCGGCGATTCCCCTCCACCGGGGACTGAGGGGTCTGTGCCCGCGACGGACAATTCCAATCCGCCCAGGCCGGAAACAGCGCAAAAGGCCGCTTCCCCTTCTGGGGGAAGGTTGGCGGCAAGTCGAATCGATCTGGGTTTCCAGCGCATTCTTGGTCGTTTGCAGGGGGTCGCCCAGGCCTCTGGCGCCCGGTTTGGCCGTAAAGCCCCGCTGGTGTTACTCTAACCTACGGGATGCCCCGCTGGCTCGACCTTCGCCAGCCCTTTCTGGGGCGCTTAACTCAGCGGTAGAGTGCCACCTTCACACGGTGGAAGTCGCAGGTTCGAATCCTGCAGCGCCCACCATAAAATCAACAACTTACAGCAAGCAACCCGCTGAGCGGCGAGCCAGCATGGGAACACGCAGGAACGCCCCAACTAAACCACTACCGCATGAAAGGCGGCAGGTTTAGCGACTGAAAGTCACCAGGGCGGCTGAAGTGGACCGAATCGCTTCGCGTGGCATCTTGCTGATACGAAGACTCTACGCTTCCCGCTGCAAACCACAGGCGTGGTTCGTGCCAAGGCTAACAAATCAAAGACCGGATGCTGGAAGCTCTCCGCCTGAAATGCGGAGGGTTTGGAGCTCCTGGTGGAAACTGAATTCTTCATTCAGCGCCACAATGGCGCCCTTCGATCATCCAACGAAGCTTCAGACTCACCCCAACAGGGCATCTCATCTAGCTCATTCGTGCGGGATATCCAATGCGCCAATGAAGCTGGAGACCTTTTCCACTCCGTTGCCGCGGCACCAGGACTCCAGTGCCGCGCGCCAGCCGCTCTGTAGCTCTCGGGTCGGCGAAGCTGGCCGTTCCCACCTGGATGGCGGTCGCCCCCGCCAGCATGAACTCGACGGCGTCTTCAGGGGTGACGATGCCTCCCATGCCGATGATGGGAATGTCGACCGATCGGGCGGTTTCGTAAACCATGCGCAGGGCGATGGGCTTGATGGCCGGGCCGGAAAGGCCGCCCGTGATATTGCTGAGGCGCGGCCTGCGGTCTCCGCGTCGATGGACATGGCGAGGAAGGTATTCACCAGGCTGACCGCATCGGCGCCCGCGCCCTTGGCTATTTTGGCCATGTGGGCGATGGAGGTCACGTTGGGGGAGAGCTTGACGATGAGGGGCCGGGTGAGAAGCCGCCCTGGCCCTGCTGACCAGGTACTCCAGCGAGCCGGGGTCCGCGCCGAAGGCCATGCCGCCCGCGTGGACGTTGGGGCAGGACACGTTCAGCTCATAGGCGGCAATGCCTTCCGCCTCGTTGAGCCGCTCAATCACCGCGATGTACTCGCCCACCGTGTAGCCGAATACGTTGACGATCACGTTGCAGCGCGGATAGCGGCGCAAAGGAGGCAGCTTGCGCTCCAGGAACTCGTCGACGCCCACATTCTGCAATCCGATGGCGTTCAGCATGCCCGCCGCGGTCTGCACAATGCGAGCGTGGCGCGTTGCCGGTCATCGGCTCCCGGGAGATGCCCTTGGTGACGAATCCGCCAATGCGCTCCAGACGAGACGATCTCTTCAAACTCGATGCCATAGCCAAAGGTGCCGCTGGCGGCGATGACCGGGTTGGCCAGCTCCAGGCCGGCGAAACGCACTTTCATGTCGGGTTTCACGCGCGGCGATCTTCCTTGACGGCTGGATTGTCCTGCCGTTTGCCGGCGAATGCAGCGCTGGCGCAGGACGAACCAGAGTTCCACGTCCATGATAACCGCCCGCCACCGCTCGCGCATGGCAAAACCGACTCTCTAGCGGAGCGGCTCAGGTGTGCCAGGTCCGCTGCGAGGGGGCAACCCGCGCAGTGGGCTACCCGGCCGCAATGAGCTTTGCCCACGGCCACGGTCAAGGCGTGAAACTCGTTATAAAACTGGGCATGGTTGGCTTCAGGGTCCCGAGCAAAGGTCTGGCCTGTGAGCTGGACCAACGCGTCATAGCCGATTCGGTTGCGTCCGGGGCCGGGGTCGGCAAGCCTATGCCGTTCGACAATGCGGCGCAGATACTCATCGGCTACCGGAACTGGCGCCGCAAGAGCGTAGAGCAGGATGGCATCCGCGGTTTCCGGACCGACGCCTGGCAGGGCCAGAAGCCGTCGCCGCAGAGTGGCGGGTGGATTGGCCGCGAACGCGTCGAGCGATCCGCCGAACTCGGTGTCGAGCATGGCGACGAATGCCTTCAGCGCCGGAGCCTTGCGAGTATAAAAGCCGCTGGGGTGAATCAGGGATTGCAGTTCTTCGAGGGACAGAGAACGCAGCCCGTCCAGCGTCAACGCGCCGCGCGCATCCAGATTGGCAAGGGATCGCTCGACCGCCTTCCATGCTGTGTTCTGGGTGAGATAAGCCCCGAGGACGACCTCGAAGGGTGTTCGCGCCGGCCACCAATGCTGGGGACCATAAGTCTCCAGGAGGAGGTCATGCATCCCTCGAAGCCGCTCGGCGGGGCTGGGGCCGCGGGCGGCTGTCACGGCAAGGGGTCCACTTCAGGCGGGGACTGGAGCTGCATCTTCCACTCCAGAATGCGAGCGCGGGTGGCAGCTGCCTCTGCCTGGGGAATATGGCCGGCCTGCTGCAAGGCGATGGAGAGCGCCGTGTGCGCCAGCGGATCGCCGGGCGTCAGGGCGGTCAGGGCCAGCGCTGCGCCGATGGCCTGCTCGAGTTGGCCGGCATCACGCAGGGCGCGAACCAGGCCATGGTGCGCCTCCACATGGCTTGGCTCGGCGGCCATGGCCGCGCGAAAGGCCAGGGCTGCCTGCGCTGGCAAGCCTTCCGCGAGCAGGTTGAGGCCTCGCTCGCAGAGCGTATCGGGTACGGGAATGTCGGCTGCTGTCACGGCTGTCATTAGGATATAGGCAGGACGGCCAGGTGGACGGAAGCTTGGCCCTGCCTGCGAGGAAGAGTGAATGAAAAGTCATACGGAGTACCTGGTTATGGAGACCAGAAAGCGGCGCGAGATGGTGCACATTACCGACGAAGTGGAACAAATCGTGCGGCGAAGCGGGGTCAAAGACGGCCTGTGCTTTGTGTCGCCCATGCACATTACCGCCGCGGTCTATGTGAACGACCTGGAGAGCGGTCTGATCGAAGACATCGGCAAGTGGCTGGAAGAACTGGCTCCGGCGCGGCCGGACTACAAGCACCACCGGACGGGCGAAGACAACGGCGATGCGCATCTGAAGTCTCTGCTGCTGCACCACGAGACGACGTTGCCAGTGACCAATGGCAAACTGGACCTGGGCACCTGGCAGCGAGTTTTCTATGCCGAATTCGACGGGCAGCGCAAGAAGCGGGTCATCGTGAAAGTGCTGGGTGTGGAGTAGGCTGCGGGAACACACCGATGAACCGAACTCGCTTCGCGAACCATCTCCGGGATGGCGGGAACGGCAATCCTGTTGTAGTCACAGAGGACATTGTCGTTTCCCCAGCAAGATACTGAAAGGCGACCTGGATCAGGTCGATCGAATTGATTTGCAATGGGGCTGAAAGGAACGAATCTTCGGGGTGATGGAAGATTCCCAGGTCTTGAAAGGGCGCGGCTTTAAACCTGCCGACTGGGGGGCAAATTTTGCTGGCTTTCGCCCCTCAGGGGACTTTGCCTAAAAGGGCCTAAATCGGCCTTTTTGCCCAAAAGGTCGCCATGTTGCCCAAGAAGTCGCACGACAGCCCCAAAAAACAAGAGCCGGTCCAGGAATGCCTCCGGCTAGATCCCGAAGTCGATGGAGCGAGGAGTAAGTCGATGTTGATGCAGTAGTGATATCCGAGTTGCCGGTCACTCGCCAACTGACACCAAAATAGCTGTCATCCTGAGCGCAGCGAAGGATCTGCGGTTGCTTCTCGTCATTTCGAGTTGCCGGTGATACACCAACTACCGCGAAAAGCGGCTGTCATCCCGAACGCAGTGAGGGATCTGTGGCTGTTCTTGGCGCTGTTCGCACTCGTAAGAATGTTCGTCCGAGCCGAGGTTCTTGCAACAGGGCACGACTTCAGAGGCTGCGGAAAAACTACTGTTGAGGCGCTGTTTTGAAAGGGCACGACTTTAGTCGTGCCGTAAGTAGCTGTAAAATCAACACGGGCTTTAGTCCCTAAGGGGTGTAGCTTCCAGTTTGCCGAGCAACCGACCGCATTCAAAAAATGGGGCAGTCACACAATCTAACCTGAGATCGATTCTTGAGACGCGTAAGTACTTACATTTCAAGAAGCGTCGGAAGTCTCAAGTTCTACCGATTGTGAGACGACGAGGAAAAAGTGATAGGAATTATGCTTGCATTATGGCCCCTTGGGGGCCTGTGCGGAGGGTACGTCAAGTTCTCTTTTCATGCGCTCTGTATCTTGCTGCAGTTCATCGGAGTATGATTCGCGCTCTGGCTTTTCATCTGCCACAATGCGACTTGGCCGAGTTAGAGCCGCACAGGAGGATTCAGTGGGCTTCAATAGGCGGCCCGAACTGTTGTTTTTGTTTACGGTGTCAGACCATCCGGCATCGGTTTGAGAGATTGAGAATAATATATAATCGGCATAGCCTTCGACCAACGCATTTCCCCTAGCTAGGTCATCCACTTCCTCAGGGGACATTGAATCCATCCCTTTATGCTTGTAGTAAATACTATTCCCATTGCGGTCAAACTTTCCGTTTTCCCATGCTCCCCAAGTTCCGCTTTTCCTGTCGAATTGCCTGTATGTGGATGCTCTCAAAAATGCCCTTCCGGCCCACTTAACGCCATTTTTCCTGTCAGCCTCTGAAAGTGCGTCGGGCATCACACGGAAAATCACCTCCGAGAATTCCCGCAGGTATGAGTTGCCCAACACATCAACTTGGGTGAAATAGGACTGGCCACATTTTGTAAGGACGCTGTCCCAAAGACGCCTCGCTGCTGTCTGTGCTTCGGCAGGAATAACAGTCTGTGCCTGCGCATTCGAGCAGGCAATGCCCATCGAGCAGATAGTGAGAACAGCGATCTTCGTACACAGGTCTGGCTTCATGCGCAACTTTTTAGCACCGCGCGGCGGCATCCGACTGAATCGGATCGCAGGTTTGCTCCCGTAGGGAGCCGTAGAAAATAGCCCAGGGTAAGCGCAGCGCAACCCTGGGGAGGATTCGTAACGAAACAACCCCGCCCCGTAAGGGCGGGCAGAAGTGCGGCGTTTCGCTGAATCTCTGACTCGCTATCTTCCTTCCCTCCGCCCCGACGGGGCGGAAACTCCCCGGGGCAAACGCACTCCCAGGGTTTCACCCTGGGCTATTCTCTTATCCTCCCTCCGGGAGGAGGTGAACGCTGCACGCCCAGGCCTATCCCCAAACAAAGCGTGGATCGTATGCAATTCCTTGCTTCTTCAACATAGCCAGGAACTCCGACTGGAAATCCCGCTTGCGATGATGTTCAACCTGATTGGCGATGTAGGCAGCGGTGGTTTCGATCTGCGCGCTTCCGATGGAGAATGCGCCGTAGCCCTCCTGCCAGGCGAAGTCCGGCAAAGCGCAATCCTCGTGCATCCAATGGGACGAAGATCTCTTAATCTCGCGCATAGCCGTGGCGACCGCCATCGTGGACGGCAAAGAAAGCAAGAGATGCGCATGGTCATCCATACCTCCAACTTCAAGAGCCTTGATTTCAAGTCCGTGTGCGATTCCTCCCATGTAGGCCCAAAGCCCTTTCTGGGCATCCGGCGGAATGATCTTGCGCCGCTCCTTGGTGGAGAAGACGCAATGATAGAGCGAGGAACAATAAGTGTGCGGCATACGCCACCATCCTACCGCAGGTTTTCGCCACAGGCGCCAGAGTTTGCTTGGTCCCGCCCCGACGGGGCGGATGCGCTCAATGCACATGCGGTCCCAGGGTTTCACCCTGGGCTATTCTCTTCTCCTCTCTCCGGGAGGAGGTAGCCGCATACCATCGAACCTATCCGAGGAGCGGGCGGCGGTTCGGCCACGCGAACGATTCGGTTGTGCGGAGTGGTCGCCTGATAGCCACGGGCGGCGTCTCAAGACTTAACCTTCTTGAGACTGCTCTTGGCGATCCCTTCACGTCACCGAACGGCGATGAAGTGGTCTGGTCTTGAGCAGGCCGCGTCCTTCCCGCCATCAGCGGACGTATCGTCGCCAATCCGGAAATTGCCAACTTGCCGCACCTTGTAGGGGCGGTCGAGATTGATGCCGCAGCAAAAGTCAGATCCCCGCCCAACAAGTTGGAATCCTGCCCAAAAGCCCTTCGTCGTGCCCAAGCAGTCAGAGCCTTTAGGCAAAGTCCAGGAGTTTTCTGGCTGTTTTCCGGCGCGGCTAAAGCGGTTCCACAATTGCTGCAGGGGCCGCCACGATCCTCGCATGGCGGATGAGGCTTGCCGGCTGGCTGCACGACCAGCAAGCAGAAGCGCGTTCCTCGTGCGCTCCTGGCGTTCCGTCTTCAGGGGGGTGCCGGTCCTTCTGAGTACTCCAGCATGAGTTTTCCAGCGGAGCTACTTCCAATTCAGAAAGCAATTGACACACAAGAGCCGGATTGGGATAATTTCTGCCACTCCCAATCGATCTTCACAACGGGCCTGAACTTCGGCTAATGCCTTCTCTTGCGAGCCTGAGTCGCCTGCTGCGATTGCAATGTACATGGAACGATGCGATTTGCGGTTCAAGTTAGGAAGGTTCAGGCCATGGTTCAGACGACGTCTTCTCCCTGGGCGTATATTGCCTCCCTTTGCCGTCATTCTGCTCACTCAATTCTCGCGATTCCGGTTCTGATCCTTTTAGTGGGTATTGCTTTGCCGCCCTCTGCGGGAGCGCAGGCGGCCTATCCGCAGAGCGCGCTGGCCGGCGGACCGGGGACGTTCAATCTCCCCGTGGGCGTGGCGGTGGACGGAAACGGGAACGTCTTTGTTGCCGATGCCCAGGGCTCGCTATCGAATAAAGGCGCAGTGTATGAGATTCCAGCCGGCTGCGCCGCCTCTGGCTGCGTCGTCCAGTTGGCCAGCGGATTTGGCTTCCTCAATCCGCAGGGCATTGCGGTGGACAGGAACGGTAATGTCTTTGTCGCCGATACCGGAAACAACGAGATCGAGGAGATTTTGGCGCCTGCCTATACTTCGGTCACTCCTCTGGCCGGAGGCCCCTCCTCCTCTGGGGGCTTCGCCTTCAAAGGGCCGCAAGGCGTTGCCGTGGACGGCCTCGGCTATGTTTTCGTCGCCGATACCGGCAACTCCGCGGTAGAAGAGATCCCCTCTGGCTGCGCTGCCTCCGCGTGTGTCGTTCCCCTTGGCATACTGGCCGGCGGACCGTTCCCTTTCAGCAGCCCTCAGGGAGTTGCCTTGGATCCACTCGACAATCTCTTTGTTGCCGATACCGGGAACGGTTGGGTGGAAAAGATTCCCGTAAACGCCAAATCCCCTTCAGTCGAAAAGCTGGACGGCGGCGCCTCCTTTGGAACTCCGGTGGGAGTCGCCGTGGATCCCAGCGGAAACGTCTATGTTGCCAACAGCAACGGCGGCCCCATTGAAGAGATTTGGGCATCAGCCAGCTACAACACTGTCACTGCGGTGGGCGGACGAGTCGTCGGCCCCAATGGCGTCGCTGTGGATCGAGAGGGAAACGTCTATTTCTCCGACAACGAGCTTCTAACCGTGTCGGAACTCGCGAACTCGATCAACCTGGGTTCCGTTGGTGTCGGCGCCACCAGTACAACAGCCCCCGTCACTTTCACTTTCGTCTCCAGCGTGACGCTTGGCAATTACAGCGTGATCATCCAGGGCGTTCCACAGAGGGACTTTGCCGATGCCGGCTCCAGTACATGCCTGGCCAACTCATCCTTTGGCAATGGCGATACCTGCATCGTCAACGTGAATTTCGCGCCGAGGGCTCCCGGCATGCGCAGCGGAGCAGTGGTGCTCTATGACAACTCCAGCCCAGCCAACGTGATCGGAACGGCATACCTCAACGGCACAGGCGTGAGCCCGGTGGCGGCCGTGTACCCGGGCGCGCAGAACCCTTTTACCCCGATCAGCCTGCCGGGGTACTCCTCCGTCAACGTGTCGAACGGCGTTGCCTTGGATGAAACCGGGAACGTCTACTACTCCATCGATTCCGTGCTGAGCGGCACACACTACCGGTGGATTGCGGAAGTGCCACTGCAACCGGGCGGTTACGGCGCGGCGCAAACGCTGCCTTACTCCTTCACCAGTCCCAAAGCCTTCGCAACGGATGGAACCGGGGCATATTACATCGCCGATGGAGCAACCGGCGACATCCAGAGATGGCAATGGCTCTATTTTCTCGATCCAGTATCGAAGTTATGGACCGTTGATTACAATGACTCGTCATCGATAGCAACGATCTACAACGCGGGAGTTGGAAACGCGGATTTCGAAAGCATGACAGTGGACAAAGCCGGAAATCTCTTCCTGGCCGACGTGCGGAATCAGCAGATCGCGATGCTCCCCTTTACGGGCACGGGAACAACCGGGTACGGTCCCATGACGCAGCTGGCGAGCAGTGTAAACGCCCTCGCCTTGACCCTGGATAGCGGCGGGAACGTCTACTTCGCGGACGGCAGCAGCGTGCAGAAGTTGAGTTGGGGGACCAGCGGGTACAGCGCGCCAGCCGCCCTTGTGAGCACTGGAAATCCCATCGGCGTGGCGTTGGATGCCGCGGGATCTGTCTACTACCTCGATGGCGCGGGCAAGAATGTGGTTCAAATTCCGTGGACGAATGGCGTATATGGCGCGCCGGCCACGGTGATGAGCGGGTTCACCTCGCCCCAGGCCCTGGCGGTGGACAGCAGTGGGAGCATCTACGTGACTGACCCAGGGGCCAACGCCGTGGTGAAGCTCGATGTAACCGACCCGTCTTACGCACCAATGTCGCTGAACTTTGCTCCAACCAATGTGGGCGGGACCAGCGGCGACAGTCCGAAGACGGTGACACTGGGGAACGTGGGCAACGCCAGCCTGACTCTGACCGGCGGAGCTCCGAGCGTCGGGGTGGACTTCGACCTTGGCGCAACAAGTTGCGTGAGCGGCAGCACGGAGAGCTCCCTGCTTGCGGGCGGTTCCTGTGGCTTGTCTGTCAGCTTTGAGCCGCTTTCGGCAGGTGCAAAGAGCGAGCCGCTGGTGTTCACTGACAACAGCCTGAATACAGGCTCGGTAACGCAGACCGTGAACCTGACCGGTGACGGAACCGGCACGGCGGCACAACTCGTTTTCGGCATCCCGCCGGCAACGCCGATCAATGCCACCGGCAATGCGGGAACCGTTACAGTACTGGAAGAAGATTCACTTGGAAACTCGGTAACCGCTGCGCACGACTCGGTCACGCTGACGGTGAACGGAACCGCAACCAGCGGCTACTCGGCAAGCTACACGGCAACCGCATCAGGCGGCGTGGCCACCTTCAATCTGAGCAGCTACCCCTTGTACGCCGCGGACACGTATACTTACTCGGCCTCAGCCAGCCTGAGCGGAGTGACCGTTTACAGCCCTCCGGCTTACGAATCGGTAAATCTGCTTGTTCCCACTCTCACCTGGTCGCCGTTCCCATCGATTGTCTACGGAACGCCGCTGAGCGGGTTGATGAATGCTCTCAACTCAGTGACCAGCAGTTGCTTCTACACCGCAACGCCCTCCGGCGGGACGTCCTCCCCGGTGACCGGCACAACCGTCCTGGCCGTGGGGGCGTACACGCTGGGCGTCAGTTGCGCTCCGGTTCACTCGTTGACCTACGCCACAACAACCGCAACCGCGCCTCTGACGGTGGTGAATCCCAACTTCGGCTCCATCAATGCTGGCACGACGAGCGGGACGATTGCGATTCCTATCGACTGGAGTGCAGCCGTCACGGTGGGTAGTTGGAGCGTACTTACCCAGGGCGCGACCGGACTGGACTTTGCCGACGCCGGCACAGGCACTTGCGCGGCCCAGGCCTATGCCGCCGGAGCCTCCTGCACGGTAGCCGTGAATTTCTCGCCCAAGGCTCCTGGCATGCGAAACGGCGCGGTAATGGTCTATGACAACGCCACTCCTGCCAACGTGATTGCCGGCGTTTACATTTCCGGCACTGGCGCAGCGCCGCTGGTCGCGTTCTATCCTGGCAAGCAAAGCACACTGCTCAGTGGATTGAATCACCCTCTAGGCGTGGCGGTGGATGCCAGCGGCAACCTCTATATTTCCGACGCGAATAACAACCGTGTGTTGAAAGCCCCTCCGGGCGACCTTTCCTGTGCGACACCCGCCGATTGCACCACAGTAGGCAGTGGTTTGAAGACGCCGGTTGCCCTGGCGGTGGACGGCGCAGGCAACGTCTACATCGCCGACAGCGGGAACAATCGCGTGCTGAAGGAAACACTGTCCGGTAGCGGATATTCGCAAAGTCCCGTCCTTGCCAGCGGTCTGAGTCAGCCTGAGGGAGTGGCCGTGGACACCAGCGGCAACGTCTACATCGCCGACACCGGCCATAACCTTGTACTGATGATGACCCCCTCGGGCGGCGGCTACATCCAAAGTGCCACCGTCGGAAGCGGTTTGCATTATCCCTATAGCGTGGCCGTAGACGGCAGCGGCAACGTCTACATCGACGACACATACAACGAACGTGTGCTCAAGGTGCCGCCTACCGACCTCTCCTGCTCGTCGGCAAGCGATTGCGCCACAGTGGGCAGCGGCTTGAACTACCCTACCGGTGTGGCTGTGGACGGCAGCGGCAATGTCTATATCACCGATAGCGGGAACTATCAGGTGCTGATGGAGACGCTCTCCGGCGGAGTCTACAAACAGACCGTTGTCACAAATAGTGGGTTGAATTACCCCTGGGATGCCGCTGCGGATAACAGTGGCAATGTCTACATCGCCGATAACGACAATAATCGGGTGCTGGAGATCGCCGTGTCGCAGCCTCCCTCACTGAGTTTCCAATCGACAAAAGTGGGGGTGCCCAGCTACGACAGCCCGCAGAATGTGACCCTGTTTAACCTGGGGACCGCATCGCTGACCTTCCCCATTCCGTCTAGCGGGAGCAACCCGAGCATTTCAGCCGACTTCAGATTGGCCAGCGGTGCCGGGGACTGCACTGTCGTGCCGAGCGGCGGATCGGCGGCTACCTTGCTCGCGGGCGCCTCTTGCAACTTGCCCATCAGCTTTGCCCCGCTCACGTCGGGCGCCAAAGCCGAGTCGCTGGTCATTACCGATGACGACTTGAATGCTTCGTCGCCTTTTGCCACGCAGACCATACCCCTGAAGGGCACGGGATCGTCTCTGGTCGCGCAACTAGCCTTCAGCGTGCCGCCGGCCACACCCATCAACGCAGGTGGGAACGCGGGCGCCATCACCGTCTTGGAACAAGATTCGAACGGAAATACGGTGGCCGCGGCTGGGGACACCATCACCCTAACGGTGACCGGGCCCGGCTACGCGCCGCTTCCTTACACCGTAGCCGCCAATCAAGGCGTGGCCACCTTCAGCGCTCTTGGCGGAGTGGCTCTGGATACCGCCGGCACCTACAAATACGTAGCCAGCCTAACTGGCGTCAATAGCGTTACGGCTTACGAGGCGGTCAATGCGGGTTCTGCCGTAACTCTTGTCGCCACAGGCAACGCAGTCTCCGGGCAATCTGCGGTCATCGGAACTCCATACCCCTACGCCTTCAGTGTGCTGGCGGCAGACACTTACGGAAACCCGGTTTCGGGCGCAACCGTAAACTATAACGTACTGGGAAGCGGGGCCGGCGGGACGCTTTCTGCGCTGTCGGCAACCACCAACTCCTCCGGCGCAGCCGCGGTGACCGGCACGGCCAACGGAATCGCGGGCAACTTCTCAGTAAGCGCTTCGACGAGCGGAGTCACAACTCCGGTTACTTTCCAGGTCAGCAATACGAGGGCAGAAACCACACTTACAGTTACGCCCACGGCCACTGCCATCATATATGGCCTGCCGGTGACAGTGAATGCCTCCATCACGCCCAGCAGCGTGTTGGCGAGCGTGCCGACGGGGAGTGCCACCTTCTATGACGGGGGCGCCGCATTGACGCCAAATGCGACCGTGTCGGGCTCCGTTGCGAGTTATACGGTTGCTTTGCCTGCTGCGGGCAACCATACTTACCAGGCTCAGTACCTGGGCGACACAAACTTCGCGGCAAGTCCATTAACCACAGCGACGGCGACAGTCGTTGTGAGCCAGGCCGCTCCGGCACTGTCGTTGAACTGCCCCGAGGTGACGTACGACGGCAATCCGCACTCTTGCACAGGCTCGGCCACGGGGGTAAGCGGTTCGGCGGTCGCCGGCTCGTGGAGTTACTCGCCGTCGAGCGAGACGAACGCGGGCAGCACGACAGTTAGTGGCATTTTCACCAGCTCCGATGCGAATTATGCAAATGGCTCGGCGAGTGGCACGCTCAAGATCGACCCGGCCAAGCAGACGATCAGCTTCACTGTTGCCTCGCCTGTCACTTTCGGAGTGAGTCCGATTACGCTCGGAGCCACAGGCGGAGCCTCGGGCAATGCGGTCACATTCAGCGTCGGTTCCGGCCCCGGCTCCATTCAGAGCAATACACTCACGATCACCGGCGCGGGTACGGTTGTGGTGGCCGCCAATCAGCTTGGGAGCGGCAACTACGCTGCGGCGGCACAGGTCACACAGAGCATTGTGGTCAACCAGGCAACGCCCTTTGTTAAAGTGGTAAGCAGCGTGAACCCTGTTTTCTTCCAGAACCCGGTCACACTGACGGCCACGGTCTCGTCGGGGGCTGGCTCACCAACAGGTGCGGTGACGTTCAAGGATGGGGCCGCAACCTTGGGCACGGGAACCGTCTCGAATGGCATCGCCACGCTGAGCGGCTTTAGCCTGGCAGACGGCTCGCACAGCATCACGGCGGTCTACGGCGGCGACACAAATTTCGCAAGCGTTCCCAGCGTCCCGCTGGCGCAGATGGTTGATAACTTCACCATCAGCGCTTCTTCGGCGACCATCGCCGGCGTAACATCGTCGCAAGGTGTGTCCCCCGGCGGGACAGTGACTTACACCATCACCATTACCCCGAGTGTGGAGACAACCCTTCCCGCGGCAGTCAACCTGAGTGCGAGCGGCCTGCCCACCGGAGCGACGGCGACGTTCAGTTCGCAGACTGTTGCCGCCGGGTCAACTACAACCAATGTCACGCTAACCATCCAGTTACCGTTGACAACTGCGAATACCGAGGGGACGAATTCCTTCGGCAGGCATCTTCCGTCTTTGCTGTTGGGAATCCTTCTGCTGCCGTTTGCAGGCAGGTTACGCTTCGCCGGCAAGCGGCTTGGGCGCATTCTATGCCTGCTGATTCTGCTCGCGTCGGGGCTCGCCGCTGCTCTTGGAGTCGCTGGTTGCGGCTCCACCACCGGATTCTTCGCTCAGGAAGGAACGGCCTACACCTTCACTGTGACCGGAACCTCGGGCGCGCTTTCCAACTTCACTACGGCGACATTTACGGTTGAGCGGTAAGGAGAACTTGCGATGCACGAATCGATTTGCCGAACGGTGCTCCTGGTGGGCGCATGCATGTTGACCGGTGCGCCGGTTTGGGGACAGCAGAGCCAGAAACCCGCAACGCCAGGGCCCGTTTTCATCGACATGGCCGTGACTTACTCGCCTGAGCGCACCGAACTCGTGCCCGGAAGTTGCTGCTTCTGGATGCAGGGAGGCGGAATTGACGCCGCGATCAGTTTCTGGCACGGTTTGGGCCTTGCAGCCAGCCTTACGGGAGAACACGCAGGGAATTATGTGCCCGGCATGGACGTCAACATACTTGGCTATATGGCCGGTCCACGCTACACTTACACGGCGTGGAACCGCCCGGCCGGCTCCACAGTAAGTCCTCGGCTGCAAGTGTTCGGAGAAGGACTCTTTGGGGGAGTTCATGCCTTCAACGGCGCGTTTCCCTCTGGCGCCGGGCTGGTAGCTGCGGCCAATTCGTTCGGGTTGCAAACGGGTGGCGGCATCAACGTGTTCTTTACCAGAAACCTGGGCATGCGCTTGCTAGAGGCGGACTTCGTAAGAACTCAACTCCCGAATGGCGCCTCGAACATCCAGCACGACATGCGCCTCGGTTTTGGTGTGACCTACCACTTTAGCGCCGCACCTCCTCCGCCGGTGACTCTGGCCTGCTCTGCCAGCCCGAACTCCATCTTCCCCGGCGACCCGGTCACGGTGACCGCGACGGCCGGCAGCCTGGACCCCAAGCTGAACGCCCTCTACTCCATCACGGGTGTTGGCGTTTCGGGTACCGGCGCCACGGCCACAGTGGCCACCGGCGCACTGGCTCCGGGCAGCTACACGGTCAAGTGCGGCGTCAAGGAAGGCAAGCCGGGCAAGGAAGGCCTCAAGCCCTGGCAAGTTGCCGACGCTTCGGCCAGCTTCACGGTCAAGGCTTTCGAGCCGCCGACCATCAGCTGCTCTGCCAACCCCTCCACCATCAAGCCGGGCGAGACGGCCACCGTCACCGCCCAGGGCATGAGCCCGCAGAACCGCCCGCTGACCTATAGCTACGCGGCCACTTCGGGCACGGTGAGCGGCAGCGGCGCCAGCGCAACCTTCAACTCCACGGGCGCGCCTACCGGCACGGCCGGCATCACCTGCAACGTTTCCGACGACAAGGGCCAGACGGCGACGGCCAACACCAGCGTCACCATCCTTGCTCCCTACGTGGCTCCGATTCCTCGCACCCAGACGCTTTGCTCCATCGCGTTCGACAAGGACAAGAAGCGTCCGTCGCGTGTGGACAACGAAGCCAAGGCCTGCCTGGACGAGGTTGCACTGGACCTGCAGAAGCAGTCGGACGCCAAGGCGGTTGTGGTTGGCAGTTCGGACGCCAAGGAGAAGGACGCCACGGCGAAGGAAGCCAAGCGCGCCTTGAAGAACAAGCACGTGAAGGTGGTCGATCTGGCCGCCGAGCGCGCGGTCAACGCCAAGGAGTATCTGGTGACGGACAAGGGCATTGACGCCACGCGCGTCAGCGTCGCGACCGGCACAGCCGATGGGCAGAAGGTGGAAGACTACCTTGTTCCCTCGGGAGCGACCTTCGCCAACGACGTAACCGGCACCACCCCGGTGAACGAGGCCGCGGTGAAGCCGGTCGTGCGCAAGCCCCTGGCCGAGAAGCACCACGCCAAGAAGCCCGCGGCGTCGACCAAGTAAGGCAACCGGAGTGGGGATGGAGCCATGCTTCCTCCGCCTACTCAAGAACATCCTGCTGCAAACACAAGGGGCTGACCGGAAGACCGGTCAGCCCCATATTGCGTGGGGAGAAGTGGATCTCCTGGCCACACGAGAATCGAATTGCCCGCAGTATTCGCACTTGTCAGGCGTCCTGCTCAAGATGCATCCCGTCAGGTGCGGCCAGTGTGAAGTAGCTGAGGGCCCCCAGCAAGGTCACCGCGCTACAAACACCCAGTGCCAAGCTGAAGGAGTGCGTCCGATCCAGCAGCCAGCCGGTCAACACTGGCGCCGCAGAGGCGATCATGAAGCTGGCAAAGTTCTGCAAGGCGCTCAGGGAGGCCACATAGTGTGCGGGGCTCACGGCCTGCACGTATCCCCACCCTGATGTCCCCGCAAAATGGATGCAGAACAGCGCCATGCTGATGCCGGCAACAGCGCCAAAGGTCGAGTTACTGCGCGCCACCAGAAAGGTGCTGGAAGCTGAGACCACCATCCCGCAAATCAGATTTCTGATATGCACCTTGGTCAGGGGAATGCCGGCATGAGCGAGCCTGTCGGCCAGCGCACCGCTGGAGAACATCCCCAGCGCGCCTGCAAGAAACGGAATGGCGGCGATCCATCCGCTCCGCGCCAGAGAGAGATGGCGCTCAGCCTGCAGATATCCGGGAAGCCATGCGGTATACAGCCAATTGGTATAGTTGATGCCGCCGAAGCCCAGCATCATGCCCCACACAGTGCGCTGCCTCAGCAGCGCTCTCCACGCGCCTTCATGAGGTGTGAACTGACCTGTGCCCGTCTCCCTGAATTTCGTGTCGCGCCTGGCGCGATGTAGTGCGATCCATGCCAGAGCTACAACCAGCCCAGTTGCCCCGAGCGCGACAAACATGGCGCGCCAGCCAATCCACAGCATCACCAGGGTGAGCACGGGCGGCGCCACGGCGAGCCCCATGGTTTGCGACATGCTCATCGCCGCGGTCGCGCGTCCGCGTGTCCTGCTTGAAAACCACTCGCGCGCGGAGCGCACTCCCGCGGGATAGAATGGCGCTTCTCCGATTCCCAGAAAGACGCGCAGGATCAGAAACGACGGGAGGCCGCGCACGAAGCCGGTCAGTAATTGTGCGGTCGACCACAGGGCAAGCCCTGCACCCAGCACCGACCGGGTACCGGCGCGATCCAGCAGCCCGATCAGCGGTAGTTGCGCAAGACCGTAGGCGAGCGAAAAGGCTGACAGCAGCCAGCCCATCTCGGTCGCATTCAGATGCATCTCTGCCCGGATCGTGCTGTTGGCAATGGACAGCGAGGAGCGGTCGAAGAAATTGATCATCCCCGCCAGAAACAGGAGGGACAGCGTGATCGCCTGGTGGGTGCGGAAACTCTTGTTGCTCGACAAGTTCTACGCCCTCACCCTTGCGCTCCGGCGGCTGGCCTAGAGAATTGTAAAGCAATGATCTCACGGTTGAGGCAGCGGGGAACACCCGAATCGTGGCGCGCCTATCAACGCCGGACGCACTGCGATCAAGACATCCTATTTTGGCGGATCAATACGCTGGGGCTCACAGCAATCACGGTTGCTCTTCACGGGGCAGGTCGTCCTGCGCCTCGGGCCTGCGATTCATCTGGCGATACAACTGAGCCACGCGATCCTTGGCCTCCCGAATTTCCCGATACAGCTTGATCTCTCTCTTTTCTTCTTCATCGAGGTGAAGCGCATGACACACACGGGCGAGCCGGTAGTGGGCGGCGGCATTCATGGGATCTGCCTTCACTGCCGAGCGCAGATACAGCACGGCCTCCTGCGGTTTATCCTGCCCATCAAGTATTTTGGCCAACCCCAACTGCGCCTCTACATCGTTGGGATTCAACTCGTAGGCGCGCCGATAGCGGGAGGATGCCTCGCTGGTATTGTTTTGCAATACCGCAATTCGGCCAAAGGCGCACTCCACCCTGGCGCTGTCTCCATCAACCTTCATGGCGGCATCAAGCTCCTGCTGCGCCTGAGCCTGGGCGGTGGCATCGTTTGAAGATTCCAAAACTGCCTCGGCCAGCTCGAAATGCATGCCAGGCAAGCGCGGATCGGCAGCGATCGCCTTGCGGTAGTGCTCAATGGCGCCCTTCAAATCGCCGGCATTGATCAGGCGCTCGGCAATCAACTGCTGCATGCGGGCGGAGTCCGGAGCCAGCAAAGCCAGCTTGTTCATCGTGTTGTCGGCCAGTTCGGCGTAGATCCGCTGGGCAAAGAAAAGCAAATCCACGTTCTCCGCATCCGACTCCACCAGGGAGTGAATGACTGGGAGCGTGCGGTCCAAGTCACCCTGCTGATAATAGAGGTTCGCCAGTTCCACGCCCACCAGCGTGCGCATCTTTGCATCCTTCAACTTTGCAAATGCGCTTTCCAGGTCGGCCTGGGCAGTTGGCTGTCCCAGCCTTCGTTCGCAGACAGCCAGCAGCGCCTGTGCCTTGGTGAGAGTTGGCGCGGCGTGGAGTGCGCTTTGCAACTCCGGCTCGGCGGCAGCGCAATCGCCGTGAAAAAATGCCAACGCGCCGAGGTTTGCGTGGGCCTCGACATTCTCCGGATCGAGCTTGAGCGCCGCGCGGAATTGCCGGGCCGCGAGTGCCTGATCGTTGACCTTGAGAGCCGCTTGCCCGCGCAGCAAGTCGGCCGCCAGCTCGGCAGCCGCCGAGGATTGCTGGGCGGATAAACGAGCCGGCTGTAGGGCCAGGGCACAGCAAAAAAGGGAAACAAGACCAATGGCAACGATCACCGAATCCTGTTGCGAATTCAACTTGCCTCTAGTCCGCCAAAGACTCCGGCGCACGGTTGACGAAGGATTCGCATTGCGGCTTTCCAGCCAGGAGACCAAGCCGTTGCACTCCAAGTTCTTATCGCGAAAACGCATCATTGTCCTTATCTTTCAGATTGTAGGGCACAGCGGCCGCCGCGAGAATTGCTGCCGAATGCCAAAAACCGGGATTCGAGAGCGCGCCGAACTGCACGCGCTCGAATCCCGGTCTCCGGCTGTCTCAACTCTACGAGGCTAGAACGTGAGACGTCCTCCCAATTGAATCAATCGGGCTCCGTTGGCGCCGGTAATCTGTCCCCCGCCAACAACGCCTGTACCAGTGGCGTTACTCGGTTGATCGAAGTTCGGATGGTTCAAGGCATTGAAGGAATCCGCACGGACTTCGAACTTAACTCCTTCGAGGATCTGGAATCCTTTACCCAGGCTGAAATCCAGATCGCGCCACGCGGGTCCGATCAGCGTATTGCGACGCTCGTTGCCGAAGGTGCCCCATGTCGGTGTTGCAAACGCCCCTGGATTGAACCATTCGGTTGTGGATGGCTTGGCAACCGACGCGCTTGCGGTTTGATTCGGCAGCCATGCATAGCCGCACCAGCAGGTGTTGGCCACGCCCGAGCCGCTCTGGTCCGCGCCGTTTGCTGAAGTTGTAGCGGTAAAGGGAACGCCGCTGTGAACCTGGAAGACGCCAGTCGCCCGCCAGCCGCCGAGAACGTCGTTTGCAATCCCTTTTAAAGCAAATGCTTTTCCTTGGCCGATGGGAAGTTCGTAGGTGACGGAACCGTTCATTGCGCTCTTGGTGTCGAGTGTGGACAAGCCGTAGTTGGCCTTGACGCTGAATGCGTTCTGCCAGACATCGACTGTCGAACTGTTTCCCGAACCCGTGCCGGTGTCCATGGTCTTTGACCATGTGTAGTTGAATACAAATGTCAAGCCGTGCGAGGCCCGCTTCTGCACTCTCATTTGCAGCGCATTGTAGTTTGAGAAGCCATCGTACAAAGAGGCATCGATGGAGCAGAACAAGGGATACGCAGTGGGTGAAACGTAGCTGTTGAAGCAGGTTGTCCATTGCGTCATGGCGCTTACGGGAACCGCATTGATGTCCCTGGAGAATCCCAGATGCGTGCCCTTGGTGTAGACGTAGCTTGCATCAACCAGCGTCTGGAAAGGCAACTCGTGCTGTACGGACAGAAGCGATTCCTGGTAGTAGGTGACGGGCCGCTTGGTTGGGAAATAGGCCACGTTGTCGTAGTTGTACTGGGAGTTGGACAGGTTCTTCAAGCTGGGATAGGCGACGGCGTTGGCGCCGGGGCCAGTGGCGAGCTGGAATACGTCTGTGCCATTCATATATCCGTGGGGATTGAGCCCAACGCCATAAGCGGCGGTGTAAGGATCGGCGGACCAAGGAGCATCGGAGATTCCGTAGCTGGCGCGGAACGACCACTTTGCAAAAGGAGACCAGGAGAGGCCGACACGCGGAACCCACTCGTTGGTGCCGTTTTGAATGGTGTTCCTTCCACCCTGCCCTCCGTATGTCATAGCGCCCAGCGCTCCAGCCGGAGCCCACTGGCCGGTATTGACGACTGTAGGACTGAAGGTGCCCCAGAGATTGTTCACCTCGCCCCAACCACCCTGATACTGATAACGGAAGCCAATGTTCACGGTAAGGTGGGGAAGAACCTTGTAGTCGTCCTGGACAAAGGCGCCCATGTTCCACATTCTTGCGCCGGTTTCCACGTAATCCCAGACATTCCAGGTCTTCACATCGCCCAGCAGGAAGTCCGCATAAGGCACATTGGTCGTCGTGCCGTCGAAGGTAAATGCGCCGGAACTGACATCGCCCCAGCCGGTGTAGTTCTGATAGCTCTTGTCGAATTCGCCGCCCATCTTGATGGTGTGCTTGCCCTTGATCAGGGTCAGCACATCCGATTCGGCAAGCGCGCCGTCGGCAAGGACTGCATGGATGCCGCCGTTGATGGCAGATCCGCCAAAGCCTGCGCCGTTATTGACGGTAATGGTGGGGAAGATGTCTGCCGGAGCGCTTGTGCCATAGGTTGGCTCAAGGCCGATGGTCGCGGGGTATCCCTTACCGTAGGTCGGGGGGATGTACTTGTCCACTTCACGCACGCCGCCGATGCGCGCTTCGTTGACCATGTGCGAGTTGATGGTCCAGGTATCCGTTATCTGACCGTCTTCATTGTAGTTGTTGCCTCTGGAGCAATCGAATCCCAGCGAGCAGAAGGCATCCACATCGTAGTTCAGGCTGATGGGGTAAACCATGTAGGTGGCGGAGATGCGATTGCTCTGGGAGGCCGTGTAGTCCACTTTGCCCACGTACCAGGTCGAGGTGGTCGGAGTGCTCTCCACGACACGGTAATTGTTCACGTACCCTGGCAGATTGGGAGCGGGGAAGTACTTCTGGATCTTCGCCGCGACTGGGTCAAGCGTGCCCGTAAGGCAGTTGCTCGCGTTGTGGGGAGCGCTGGGGACAATTGGCTGCGTGACGCCATTGCCGTCCACATAGGAAAGCGGAAAGCAGCCGGCGGTCATATTTGTCGTTCCGTTTTGACCTTGGGTCGGCACGGTGGTGGTGTTGACGCCGGAGGAGGTGTTGGGGTTTCTCTGATAGGTGAAGAAGAAGAAAAGCTTGTTCTTGATGATCGGACCGCCGACGCTACCGCCGAATTCGTTCCAGCGCAAGGGCGCAACCGCGGCCGTGGGGCCGGAATTGAAATAATTTCTCGCGTTGTAGTCGTCGTTCTCGTTGAATTCAAAGAGCGAACCATGGAATTTGTTGGTGCCGCTCTTGAGCATTGCATTGAACGAGGCAACGCCGTTGCCGTACTGTGCGCCAAAGTTGCTGGTCTGGACGCTCACTTCAGAGATCGCGTCGGTGGGAGGATAGTTGTCACTGGCGTTCGCGTCTCTGGGCTCCTGCGCTACCGATCCCTCGATAAGGAAGCTGCCCGAATAGCCCTGGGTTCCATTGACGCCAACTCCCTGGCCCGATGCATCCTGACCGCCGCCGCCGTTGACTCCGGGCAGTTCGTTGGTCAATTCGTTGTACCAGACTCCGCCCACGATGGGGGCATCCTGAACAGCCTTTTCGTCGAAATCCACGTGCTCCGCCGAATCTTCGGTCTGTAGCAGGGGAACATCCGCATTCACGACGATCTGCTGCGAAGCCGAGCCGACCTGCAAGACCGCATCCACCGCGACGGTGGCTACGTGCAGAACGATGCCGCTGCGCACGTCGTCGCGAAAGCCCGGCTTGCTGATGGTAATGGTATATTCGCCTGTCGGGACCGAAGGCACGTCGTAAATGCCGACGCCGTTGGATTTGGTCTTTATCGTTACGCCTGTTTCTGTATTCAAGATCACAACTGTCGCTCCGGGAACGACGGCACTCGAAGAATCTGTTACCGTGCCCTTGATCTCACCGGAATTCGAATTCTGTCCATATGCGCCAAATGCCATGGACATTATCAGGATCGTCAATAGAACGAAAATCCTTCTCATGGATGTTTGCAATTTCACTTTCAAGCCTCACCTCACAAAGAACTTCAACACGCGAGGATATTAAGAGCTTTCTGAACCATTTACATCCGACGAAAGTCTAGTCGGGAGCGAAGTTTTGACAGCCGAGTGTAAGTAGCTTATTTTCCTTTGCTTTATGGACGAACGCTTGCATCTGTTTTGTTGCGTGACAGGCAGTTTGGCAGCGCTCGGCGGCGCGGGATTCCATTCTTGTTGCAACCGCAGGGCGAGTCGGCCGCAAGCCACCCGGCGGCGGATCAGTCTTTCGTCGGATGCGATTCCCGCTACCGGCCTGTATGCTCAATGACGCAAGTGCCAGAGCCCCCTCCGCCGTTTTCTATCCTTCAAACCCAGTGGCAATCCGTGTCGCGGTGACTGCCAGTGCAAGGGAATCCTTCGATGAAGCTTTTGAGCGCATACGATCCGCATCCGCAATCACGCCACTTCACGACCCCACGCTTGACCGTTGGGCGGTTGCTTCCACTCTTCTTTGTCTTCCTTCTGCCCTGCTGCTCATGGGCGCAACAGCCCGCCGCGCCGGCGGATTCGAGTCCGATCGACGGAGAAACGTACTATCTCGTCAACCAGCTTTCCGGTCTCCAGGTGGACTTGGATAATGGCTCCAGCACTGCCGGCGACTCCATTCTGCTCCAGAGCCGGAGTTTCACCAGTCTCACGCAGCGCTGGGCGATGACGCGGTTGACGGGCGGCGTTTGGGCCATAGCCAATCTCGCCAATGGGCTATGCCTCGACAGCGTGACCAGTGGCAACTCGACCTCGACGGTGCAGAACCCCTGTTCTCCATCCAACTCGACTCAGCAGTGGTCGCTGACCGCCGCAAGCAACGGGTACTGTACCCTTACCAACCAGGGCACCGGTCTCGCGCTGGATGTGGCAAACGGCTCTTCGTCCCCTGGCGCCGCGTTGAACCAGACCACGGCATCCGTTCCCGCGGCGCAAAGCCAGCAATGGTTGCTCAGGCCTGCGTTCTTCCGCGGAGTCGACAACGCGCTGTTGGAAAAGCAGGAAGCGGACCGCATCGCCGCCAACTTGCCCTGGTGGCTCGATGCAGGGCAGTCTCAGGACGTGTTGCAGATTCTGAAGAATCACGGCGTCAACATGGTTCGCATTCGCCCCACCTCGACGCCGCCCTACCAGACTTACACGCTCGCCTCTTCGCCATCCGCCGTTCCCGCCACGTGTACGGCCAATGGCTGCTATGCGGAGACAGACAGCGCCGACCTGGATCTTGCCAAACGCGCCAAGCAACTCGGCTTGTCTGTTGAGTTGACGCTCTTCTTTGATGGCGGGTCCTCTTCGGCCATACCGGGCGTGTGGTCTGGAGATTCGCTTACTCAGGCAGAATCCGCCGTTTACAGCTACGTCAAGGCAGAAGTCGAAGCCTACCGTTCGGCGGGCGTGATGCCAGACATGGTGACCATCGGCAACGAGGTGGATACCGGATTTTTCGGATCGCTGGGATCGCCCAGTGGGAGCAACTTCAGCCCCTTTGCCGCACTGCAGAATCAGGCCATGCAGGCCGTCCTGGATGCCGCCGCGGACACTACGATCGGACCTGCGATTCCCGCGCCCCTGCGCTGCATTCACATCACTCCTGCCTGGGACCTGACCAACTTCTTCACTTACGTCAACAGCAGTTCCATTCCGTACGATGCCGTCTGCCAAAGTTACTATCCGTTCTTCCACGGCCCGTTGACAACGGCACAAGCCGCGGCCTCCAATCCAAACGGCAAGCCGGTGGAACAGACAGCGCTGACTACCGCGGCCAACTCTCTCGGCAAGCCGATCTTCCTGATTGAAGTCGGAGAGCACTACGAGAACGGATTCGACTCCAACGATCCCTGGTATCCGGCCACGGTAGCCGGCCAACGCCAATTCCTCATCGACGTCAACACGGTGCTGAAGGGGTTGCCCAACCATCTCGGCATGGGCATGGAGTACTGGGATGCGGAAGGCGTGAACACGCCAAAACAGTCCGGCGGCGCCACCAATGGGGACAACCAACCGGACGGTACTTATGCATGGAACGGCCTGACGCTCTTTGACAACGCGGACACCTCTGGCAGTTCGCTTTCGACAGCCGCCAACTATTCAGCCATCCTCGGCGGGGCCGATGCATTGGGCGGCAAACTCGATCCGACCCTGGCCTACAAACTGGTGAACGTCGCCAGCGGACGCCTTCTGGAAACAGCCGGAGTTGCCACGGCGCAGGGTACTCCGCTTGACACCGCAGCCAGCAATGGCGGCGCCGTCCTGCGCCAGCAGTGGTCCATCGCCAGCAACGGCGACGGCTTTCTGCAAATTGCCAACCTCAATGTGGCCCAAGGTGCGACCGCTGCGGTCCTCGACAACGGAGGATCGAGCGCCGCGGGGAGCGCTGTGGTGGTGAAGGCCGCGGCCTCTTCTGCTTCGTCGCAGGAGTGGAACCTCGTCACCGCAGGCAATGGGCACTATACCATCGTCAACAAATCCAGCGGACTCGTGCTCGCGGCCGCAGGCGCGGCGCCCGGCGCGATCGAGCAGGAATCACCCTCCGGCGCCAGCCTGGACTGGATTACGCCCGCGGACCAAACGCAGCTATGGCAGGTCGTTCCGGTACACATCACCCAACCCGCGACGGCATCGCAATTGGCCTTTGCAGCCAACACAATCGCGGCGGCCACTTATGGAATGGATCTAGGCGCAGTCCGCGTCGATGTGCAAGACAGCACTGGCTCGCTTGTCTCATCTCCGGCGCAGAGCATCACGCTCAACATCACCGGACCTGGCAATTTCAACCAAAGTGTGATCGCATCCAGCAGCAATGGCGAAGCCGATTTCAACCTGAGCAGTGTTATCCTCGGCGCCACCGGGAACTATGTGCTCACGGCTTCAGGCACAGGGCTCACAAGCGCCACCGCAACAGTTGACGTGACCGCGGCTACGCTAACCGTCACCGCCCAGAACGCATCCCGTGCCTACGGAACATCGGACCCTGCATTCACCTACGCCATCGCCGGCTTTGTGAACGGAGATACGCAGTCTGTGGTCACGGGCGCGCCCATTCTTACATCTGGAGCAACCGTCACATCGGCTCCAGCCACCTACAGCATTAACATCGCCGCAGGCACCTTATCTGCCACAAACTACACGTTCATCCTGGCTCCCGGAACGCTGACGATCAGCGCCGCTTCAACCGCAACCTCACTCATCTCTTCCGCATTGACCGTGAATCCTGGCCAAAGCGTAAAGCTGACGGCGAATGTTACCTCGCCTTCCTCATTCATGCCAACAGGCTCTGTGAACTTCCTCAACGGCACAACATCGCTAGGCAGCGCCGCAGTGGACGGGACCGGAACCGCAATCTATTCTGGGGCGCTCTTGCCTGGAACAAACTCGATTACAGCAGAGTTTGTCGCCAATTCCGACTTTGCCGCGTCGACATCGACGGCGGTAGTCGTCACGGAACCCGACTACTCGATGACCGCCAATCAGAACAGCCTCTCGGTGACACCGGGTGGCAGCGGGAATCTCACGCTCACCTTCACGCCGGTGGGCGGTTACCAAGGCACAGTCGCCATGAGTTGCAGCAGCCCGGTTTCCGGGTTGAGCTGCACCTTCAATCCCGCCAGCTACACTCTCGATGGATCGGACAAAGTGCTCACAGGTACGGCTACCATCGCGGCGGCTTCCTCAATTGCCGCGCTGCATTCGCCCTTTAGACGTGGGCCCAATCCTGCACTCCATGCGGCGTTCTGCTGGTTGCCGGGGGGAGCAGTCCTTCTGCTCGCGGCATTCGAGCGCAGGCGCCTAGCGCGGAATCCGCGCGTGCGGCAGATGTTTCTATTGTTGGTTCTGCTCATCGCCTCGGCGGCTGGCATCACGGCTTGCGGAGGAGGGGGCAGCGGAAGTGGCGTCACGACGCCGCAACAGCCGGTGAGCGGAGTCGTCACAATCGCTGGAATTGGATCAACCGGGAACGTGTCTCAAACCGTGCAGGTAACCGTGACTGTCAATTGAAGCTTGCCGGAAAATAGAACCAGCGGCATGTCTCACTCAGATAGTCATTTCTGAGCATTTATTGATTCGGCCCTGAAGTTCTGCATCAAGTCAGAACTGTCATCCTTCGACTCACCACCCTCAAACGTTCTTCAGTTTGGGGGTGGTGAGTCGAAGGATCTGTGCTCGCTTTTCCTTCATTCCGTTCAATTGTCTCAGGGCCGGATCAGTAAGAATAGGGGTTCTCCCGGTGCGAGGACCCCGTTTGCTCTCGAACAGTCGCTCTGAGAACGCACGCAATGATTGAGACGCTCCCCTTGCGCATTGGACCGTTGAGAACCAGGTTGCCTCAGCCTGTTACTGCGGTTCCTCGCTCAACGGTTCCTCGTGTCCTGATTCGCAATCTCGCCTGGACCGAAGCCGCGGACCTTGCGGGACTCAGCGTCTTCATTCCTTCTCTGGTCGCCGTCCTGGGCTTCTTCGCAAGGGGCCTGGCTGCGACGTGCTTCATCCTGCCGTTGTGTTTGAGAGACTATGACGACTCCATCGGTCGCAGAGTTTCAGGGGTGCGGCGTGGGAAGCACGGAACAGCCAGACGCCAACCGGTTTTTCTTGCCGTGTATCTGCTGCTGGGCATCGCCTTCGGCGTCGTGCTGACCCGATCGGAGGGGCTCTGCTGGTTCCGCATCCAGGAGATGTTCCGCTTCCAGTCCTTCCGCGGTTACGCATCATCGGCTCCGCCATTGCGACGGCGGCGGTGTCGCCGAGGTTGATCAAACTGGTAGGGCTCAAGTCAATTTCCGGGGAGGATGTCGCGATCCTTCGCAAGGAGCCGCGCAGCGGCATCCAGTATGCGCCTGGCGGAACAGCGTCGAAGGTTCGCTTGATGCGCCTTATCTGCCATCGATTGCATCAGACATTCCAGAGAGTACCGAATCGCATGACAACCGCATTCGGCGTCCAATTGAGGCATCGTATCGGCAACACGCCCTTGCTGCGCCTTGAGCATGTGACTGCCGGGCTGGATGGCGTGCAGGTGCTGGGCAAGGCCGAGTGGACCAACCCCGGCGGATCGGTGAAGGATCGCGCGGCTTCCAACATAATCGATGAGGCACTGCGCGACGGCAAGCTGGGCGGCAGCAAGATTCTCCTCGACTCCACAAGTGGCAACACCGGCATTGCCTACGCCATGCTGGGCGCGGCGTACAGGATTCCCATCACGCTCGCCATGCCTTCCAATGTTTCCAAGGAACGCAAGCGCATCCTTTCTGCTTACGGCGCAACCGTTGTCTACACCGATCCAGGCGAGGGCTCCGACGGCGCTATTCGCAAGGCTCGCGCGATGGTTGCCGAGGAGCCGGAGAAATATTTCTACGCCGATCAATACTCCAACGACGCCAACTGGCGCGCACACTACAGAAACGGCACGGCCGACGAAATCTGGCGCCAGACCGAGGGCGATGTAACCCACTTCGCCGCCATGCTGGGGACAAGCGGTACCTTCGTCGGAACTTCGCGCAGATTGAAGGAACTGAATCCGGCGATTCGCTGCATCTCGCTTCAGCCCGATTCGCCCTTTCACGGTATCGAGGGCGCCAAGCACATGGAGACTTCGATTCTGCCGAAGATCTACGATGCCAGCATCGCAGACGCGGCGTTGGGCATCGAATCAGAAGCGGCTTACACCATGGCCAGGCGGATAGCGCGCGAAGAGGGCCTGCTGGTGGGAGTTTCGGCGGCCGCGGCGCTGGTCGGGGCGTTGCGAGTGGCGCGTGAGGCCGTTGCCGGTTCGGTGATTGTAACCATCTTTCCGGACTCCGGCGACAAGTACCTCAGCGAACATTTCTGGGACGAGAAGTAGAAAGGAAGCGAATCGACATGGCACTCAAGATTCCCGGCGCACTGCTCAGCCAATTGCGGCATCACGGCGAACAAACCTATCCGTATGAGTGCTGCGGCGTACTGGTGGGCGAGTTTGACAGTGTGGGCGACAAAGCAGTCGAGACCGTGATTCCTTGCGGAAACACGCGCACCGACTCGCCGCAGAATCGCTATCACATCGATCCGTCGGAACTGGTGCGCATTCAACGCGAGGCGATGCGGGCTGGCCGCGACATCGTCGGCTTTTATCATTCCCATCCCGATCATCCCGCGCAGTGGTCCCCGACCGATCTCGCTGAAGCGCATTGGACCGGCTGCTCGTATGTGATTACCAACGTCGAAAAAGGCCATGCCGTGCTGACCAACTCGTTTCAGTTGCAGAATCAGGAAGAATCCATGCATTTCGTAGATGAAGTCATCGAATTGACCAACTAGCACAATGCCAAGAGCAGCAGAACTGTCCAGGGAGGAACAATCATGGCCATCAATATCTTGATTCCAACACCGCTCCGCCCCTATGCCGGCAGCAAATCTATCATTGAAGTCAACGCACAGACAGTAGGCGAGGCGCTTGGTAAACTTGTCGTCCAGCACCCGGACCTGCGCCGGCATCTCTTCTCCGAGGACGGAAAACTTCGCTCCTTCGTCAACGTCTATCTAAACGACGAGGATATTCGCTACTTGAGCAGCGACGCGACTCCAGTGAAAGAAACCGACACGATTGCCATTGTGCCCTCGGTTGCTGGCGGGCGCTAAGGCGTCGCTCTGAATTGAAGATTAGCCAACCCTTGGAGACGATCCGTGATCCCATTGAATGAAATTAGTCAGGCTGCGCTAAGCAACGAGGAGATTCTCCGTTACTCGCGCCATCTCATCATGCCCGAAGTTACCTTGGAGGGCCAAAAGAAGCTGAAAGCTGCGCATGTGTTGTGCGTGGGCACCGGAGGCCTCGGTTCGCCGCTGGCGCTGTACCTGGCAGCGGCGGGCGTGGGAACGCTTGGCCTCGTTGATTTCGACGTGGTGGATTACACCAACCTGCAACGGCAGGTGCTTCACCACACCAGCGACGTGGGCCGGCTGAAGCTGGACTCGGCCATCGACAAGCTCAAGGCCATCAATCCATTTGTGCGCATCGAGCGCTTCGATACTTATCTCAACAGCCAAAACGCTCTGTCGATCTTCGACGGCTTCGACATCGTCGCCGATGGCACCGACAACTTCGCCACGCGCTACCTGGTCAACGACGCCAGCGTGCTCAGCGGCAAGCCAAACGTGTATGCATCGATATTTCGTTTCGAAGGACAGGCAAGCATCTTTGGAGCCAAGGACGGCCCTTGCTACCGCTGCCTCTATCCCGAGCCGCCACCGCCGGGACTTGTTCCCTCTTGCGCGGAAGGCGGCGTGCTGGGCGTGCTTCCTGGTTTGCTTGGAGTCATACAGGCCACTGAAGTTATCAAGCTGATTCTTGGCGTGGGCGAACCGCTTATCGGGCGTCTTGTTCTGGTGGATGCACTGGCCATGCGCTTCCGCGAACTGAAGGTTCGCAAGAATCCGGAGTGCCCCCTCTGCGGCGCGAATCCAACCATCAAGGAACTGATCGACTACGAGCAGTTCTGCGGCGTGCGCGGAGCAGATTCCGTTCCAGCGGTCGCGACGAAGATTCCTGAAGTGCAGCCGGAGGCAGTGAAGCAGCGCCTCGATGCTGGCGAAGACATCTTCGTGCTCGATGTGCGCGAGCCGCACGAATACCAGATCTGCAACATCAAGGGACACCTTATCCCACTCGGCGATCTGCCCAAGCGCATGCATGAACTGGATTCGAGCCGCGAGATCGTAGTGCATTGCAAGAGCGGCGCGCGAAGCGCCAAGGCCGTGGACTTTCTGCGTCAGGCAGGCTTCAAGCGCGTGTCGAACCTGACCGGCGGCATTCTGGCTTGGGCAGAGAGAATCGATACTTCGCTGCCGAAGTATTGACCAAATTCGGGTGGGGCAACCGAGTGATTTGGTTGCAGCCCAAAATGGACTTGCTCAAGCCCCAAACGCTTTCCGTCGCTTGACCAGCGATCACTGTGCAAACGACGATCTCACGAAAGCCCTCTTGTGCCGCCTGGCTTGTCTGCTTTGATCGAAAGCACAGGAACTCAGAATCCTCATGTGGGAATGAAGATCCTCAAGGATGAGCGCGCCAACGGCAATTCGACTATAGGTGAAGAAAGTTATCCGCGCCGTACACGAGCCCCAACGTAAGGAGAGCAATGAAGATCTCGCCAATGGCTCCGACGGCAAAGGGCCGCCAGCCTTGCTTGCCGAGTTCGCGCAGGCTGGTGCGGAGACCAACTCCGGCAAAGGTAAGCAGGAAGGCCCAGCGCGATAGATTCGCCAAACTGGCCAGTTGCGGTTTAGCGAAAAATCCCAGTGTTGCCAACAGCGAGATCAAGAGGAATCCGAGAACGAACTTTGGGAATTTTCTCCAAAGGAAGGCGGCCTTGTTGCCGACTGCATGCGCTTCGCCGCGCGACGACCAGTAAAGAGCATAGCCGAGCACGATGAAGCCAATCAACGCGTTGCGCGTTGTTTTGGCCAGGACGGCTACCTTGCCGGCGGCGTCGGAATAGAGCGCGCCGGCGGCGGTGGCCTCTGCGGTGTTGTCGACGGCCAGACCCGCCCACAGGCCGTAGGCCTTGTCGCTCAGATGCAGCGAGTGGCCGATGAGCGGAAAAGTGAAAAGCGAAATGGCCCCCAGAGCGAGAATGGCGGCGATGGCGTAGGAGGCGTCTTCATCGTCGGCGTCGATAGACGGCTTGGCTGCGATGATGGCTGAAACGCCGCAGATCGAAGAGCCGACTGCCAGAAGCGATGTGAGCTTGGGGTTGAGCTTGAACGCGCGACCCAGAACATGCATGAAGGAAAGCGACAGAGTGATTGCGACTGCGACAAGCAAGAGAGAGATGCCGCCCAGGTGGAGCACATCGCCGAGTAGAAAGCGCGACCCAAGCAGCACAATCCCAGCCTTCAGCCAGAACTCGTATGTGGCCACGCCGGGTTGAAAGATGCGCGGTATGCCGACGGTGTTGGCGATAATCAGCCCAATGACGATAGCCCAAAGGACATATTCGATGTTGGGAAATGTCACATGATGCGCCTTGGTGTAAGCGGCGATGGATTGTTCGATCAACTTTCCCGCGTAGCCCACGGCGGCCAGCAACAGAAGCCCCGGAACGAGCGAAACAATGCGGCCTATGCCAGTGGGACTCTTCGCGATGGGGGAATTGATCGCGGTGCTGGTAGTTGCCATTTTGATCTCCTTGTTGAGCCGAAACAACCGATGATTCGAATAGATAGAATGTGGATGAAGGCGAATCGGTACTTATACTTCACCGCATCGCCCGCTGTCGTAGCTTGCGGCGACAAGGTCTTTCCAAATGGCGGATTTCACCACTTGATTGGCGGCAGAAGGTTGAGGCGAACGAGCAGCGCCAATGCGAGCGCAAGCACTACGGCAGCGACATCGAGTGAGAGCGCTCGCCGGGAGTTGGCAGCGGGATTCGACATGATTCCTCCGAGGATGTCAACTTGCAATCGAGGTAGAAACTTGGAGCGCCGGGCGGGAATTGAACCCGCGAATACAGGTTTTGCAGACCTGCGCGTTAGCCGCTTCGCCACCGGCGCTTGTGAAACTTAGGTCAATTGACGAGCACAAATGAAAAACCCACCGCGCCTTCTGGCGGGTGGGTCGTCGGGGTTCGTAATTCCTGATTCGGAATTTAGCCCAGAGTACACGCCCGCGCAGCGCAGCCCTGACAGCAGCACATACAGATCGCGGGATTGTTGAAATGGGCCATTGAATCCTTTGCTGGCGGAGCGCCAACCGTGCGGCTGCTCACCATTGAATCGTAGACTACGGTCAAATCTATTCCATGTCAAGAGGGCATTGGCAAAAAAAATCGTCCCGATCTCTGCAAGGCTTTGGGCGGTAGAATCCCCCGGCCCGCTGAAGAATCCGCCTTCATGATCGACCGCGGCCCACCAAGCACGGCCCCGTTGCCATGACTCGACAAGAAGACGGCAACTCCGACTACGATGCTTACCAGACGCTGACCGGCTGCATCGACTATCAAGTCCCCGGCCTCAATAGCTTCAAGCGGCTCACGAATGGAATCGACATCGCTAACACCGTCCTCGTGACAGCGCCGTTGAGAACGTGCGCCCAGACCGCACAAGATTCAGGGAGTCGGCGTAGGCTTTGTCCCAGGAGTACTCAATACCGGTTTGGTCGATGAAGTTGTGCAGGTAACCAACCATGAAGCGATAGAAGCTGCGCTGCGATTGCTGCTGCGCTGAAAGTGGCCGCGCAACCTGAGAACGCCGGAAAGCTGATCGTTGTGGTTCTACCGGATTTCGGTTCTACCGGATTTCGGCGAGCGCTATTCTTCCAGTGTGCTCTTCGAGCCGTTGCGCCAAAAGGCGCTGTCGCTGCCGGCAGAAGCAATCAATCCAGTTGCTGTGTAAAACAACTGCTCAGCAAGTCGGCGCGGACAGTCCCTGGCTCGTTCGCGCCAGCTCGTTCGACAGGGTAAGACCGTTTCTCAAACACTTCCAGCATGGCGCAGCACCGGCAGGAGTTAATCGCCCGACAATTGGACGGCCCCAGGCTATTCTCTTGAGCAACCACACGTTGCAGAGCCCATGAACAGTGATGGTTGCCTGACTGACACGACAACAAACCGCAGATTGTATCTAGGCGTTTGCTGGCAGCAGCATTCAACACAGCGGCCTAATCTCGCTCGACGTTCCTCCTGCCGCGGGGATATAGCACTTCAGCGTGTAATCCATCACCATGCGGTCGGCATTGAAGCGCCATCCCAATGTGCGGATGGTTCTCTTCATGCGCTTGATCCACCCTCTGGGCAGCCCGTCACGGTCCCTCTGATAGTAGAGCGGAATCAATTCGTCGCGAAGAACGCGGTAGAGTTCCTCGCCGTCGCGGCTATCGTGCACATCCATGTTGGAGTGGGTTCTCCCCTTGCCTATCGCGAATCCGTTCAGACCGTCGTACGCTTCGGCCCACCACCCGTCGAGCACCGAGAGGTTCAAGCCCCCATTGAGAACCACTTTTTGCCCGCTTGTTCCGGATGCCTCAAGGGGCCGCCGCGGATTGTTGAGCCAGACGTCGACGCCTTGCACAAGATGCCGGCCTACATTAATGTCGTAGTCCTCGACAAAAACAAACCTGTCACCGAAATCGCTGTCACGCATCATCTGGGCTATCTGCTGAAGAACAGCTTTCCCTGGTTCGTCGAGGGGGTGGGCCTTGCCGGCAAACAGAAACTGCACCGGCCGCTTGGGGTCATTCACCATCGACGCCAGCCTCTGCATATCGGCCAGCAGCAGGTTGGCTCTCTTGTAGGTGGCGAATCTCCTTGCGAAGCCGATGGTCAGTGCATCGGGCGAGAGCACTCTGATGAGTCGATTCAGAGTTTCATCGGGTTCGTCACGGCGCCTTGCCTGCTCGCACGCACGCTGGCGCACAAAGTCGAGCATCTGAGATTTCAAGCTGAGATGCGTTTCCCAAAGTTCGCCATCGTTGACATTTTCAATCTCCTCCCAGGTACTTGCCGATCCGCTGTGGCTCTGCCACCCAACCCCAAGGTGCCGATCGTAAAGGCGGCACATCTGCGGCGCAAGCCAGGAGGGGACGTGAACGCCGTTGGTGATGTGACCAATTGGCACTGCATCTTCGCTTTTGCCTGGAAATAAAGGCTTCCACATCGATCGCGAGACTTCGCCATGCAAAGAGGAAACCGCATTCGCGCGGCGTGATAACTTGAGTCCCAGAACCGTCATGCAGAACTGTTCGTCATGGTTGGCAGGGTTTTCGCGGCCATAGCTCATCAGCGCATCGTGCGAGAGCCCAAGCTCTTCGCGCAAACACCCAAGGTGCTCCTCGATCAAATCGGCATGGAACCGGTCATGACCCGCTGGTACAGGAGTGTGAGTGGTAAAGACCACTTCACGTGGTATCTGGCTGGAGGCAGTGTTGAAACTAACGCCTTCTTCCCGCATCCGGTCGCGAATCGCCTCAAAGACCGCGAAGCCGCTATGCCCCTCATTCAGATGGAGCACGCCCGGAGAGACGCCCATTGCCTTGAGAGCGCGAAAGCCGCCTACGCCGAGAAGCAACTCCTGACGAATGCGTGTGCGTCCATCGCCGCCGTACAAGCGGGAGGTAAGTTCCAGGTCCTCGGGTGCGTTGCCAAATACATTGGAGTCGAGCAGCAGCAGGTCGCAACGGCCAACCTTTACCTGCCAGACTTTGGCGCGGAGAGCGCCGCTCCGGGTCTGAATCTCAACCACAACCGGTTCGCCGTTTTCGCCGATGGCCGGCTGCATGGGCAACTGATTGACGTCGGTTTGCAGATACTCCTCCTGCTGCCACCCGGTCTTGTCGAGGCGCTGCAGAAAGTATCCTTGGCCATAAAACAAACCGATTCCTATCAGTGGAACATCCAAGTCGGATGCACTCTTGATGTGATCTCCCGCCAGCACACCCAAACCGCCCGAATAGATAGGAAGGGATTCGTGAAGCCCGAACTCGGCAGAAAAATAGGCTACCGGGCGGGGCCTCAACACTCCCGCATGAGCCGCGCCCCAGGTCCGGTCCTGATGCAGATACTCTTGCTGGCGGCGGTAGACATAGTTGATACGGCTATGGAGAACCAATTCCGTGGCACGGCGCTCGATCTCTTCCAACGGGATCTCACTGAGCAGAGAGATTGGGTTCTGATTCAATTGCCGCCAACGCGTGGGATTCAGATCGCGAAACAAGCCGATGCAGTCGTGGTCCCAACTCCACCAGATATTCCGGGCCAGGGACCATAAGCGCTCCTGTGCCGGGCCGATGAAACGATCCAGCATACGCGCCTCGCTGACTACCGGCGCCACCTGGCTCGCTGTGTCAACCAGAGTGCGAATCTCGCTCTCGCTAAAGATTCGTGCATCCCTGGTTTGAACAACCAAAACTCCCTGTAGAATCCCCCGGTCGATCAGGGGCACACCTAGAAATGAGTGATACTCATCTTCGCCCGATTCCTTGAAATACTTGAAGCGGGAATGCTTGCGGACATCATCCACAGCCACTGGCAAAACCTGTTCCGCAACCAATCCGGCGAGACCTTCGTTGAGCGGCATGCGCAATGTGCCAATGCAACTTGGTTGCAGGCCAAGAGTCGCCGCCAGCACCAGGTTCGATCGATCCGGTTCGAGCAGATACGCCGAGCAAACATCGGCCCTGAACCGCGCGGCAATCAATGCCACTACATTCATCAGCGTGTCAGCGGGCTTGCCTCCAGCTTCGGCGAGATTCATCACATCCTCGGCAGTCAAGAGCCGTGCGGTCCCCATTGATTCGTTGGACTTGGTCATACGATTTTCCTGCCTTTCATACCAATGCCGAGAGATGGAGTCTACACGTGTGCTAGAGCGAAACCAGAGTCCCTGTGGCCTCGTTCGCCCAGTGCAGGATCGCCGCTCCCTGGGGGTCGCGTCGACTTGAATGCGGCGGCTTCGGGATACACCGACTCTGGTTCCGCTATAGCCTCAAGAGCTTGCGCCAAAGTGCAATTGGCTCGCCTATCTAAAACATGGACGGCTTGAGGCAGACCAGTCGATCGGAGGAAATATTCCCTCCCGTCATTGTGCGGAATGGGAGATAAAGATTTCATGAGTATTCCCAGTTGCGATCGGAATCCGGAGTTGGCCCCTCCAGGCGTCCTCTGGATCTTCCCGATAGCAGGAACCCGAATCCTCGCCATTCAAGTCGGTGAGCCCCCGGCGAGCGGCCACTCCGCACAAGACTCAAGAAGTTGCGGCAATTCTGGTTTCGCTGAATAATCCAATATTTGCAGCCATTTGAACGAGGGTCCTTGAGGAATCCGTTCGCCCACCTTCATCGATGAACGCGCCGGGGCTTGTTCAACCGTTCCTTAAGACGCTACTATGGATTGACCACGTGAGAAGAACACTATGACGCTACTGCAAGCTGAGAAGCCTACGCGCACGCAAGACCTCGTCGACCTGGAAAACGAATTCGGAGCACACAACTATCATCCGCTCGACGTGGTGATCGATCGTGCTGAAGGCGTGTGGGTTTATGACGTTGAGGGAAAACGGTATCTCGATTGTTTGGCTGCATATTCCGCGGTCAACCAGGGACACTGCCACCCAAGGATTCTTCGCACCCTTCAAGACCAGGCCTGTAGAGTTACCCTAACATCGCGCGCATTTCGAAACGAGCAGTTGCCCCTATTCTGCAAGGAGCTTCACGATCTTACCGGTTTCGACAAAGTGCTTCCCATGAATTCCGGCGCAGAAGCAGTTGAGACAGCGCTCAAAGCTGCGCGCAAGTGGGGTTACAAAGTTAAGGGCATTCCACAAGACAAGGCGGAGATCGTTGTCTGCGCCGGTAACTTCCATGGGCGCACGGTCACCGTTGTGAGCCTTTCGAGCAGCGAACAATATCGTGATGGTTTTGGTCCCTTTACACCTGGGTTCAAGATTATCCCCTTTGGAGACATTCAGGCTCTGCGCGACGCCATCACCCCGAATACCTGCGCGTTTCTTGTAGAACCGATTCAGGGTGAGGCTGGAATCGTGATTCCACCCACAGGCTACCTGCGCCAAGCAGCCGAACTCTGCAAACAGAACAACGCGCTTCTCATGCTCGACGAAATTCAGTCCGGCCTGGGGCGCACGGGCAAGCTTTTTGCGTACATGCATGAGGGCATCTCGCCGGACGTGCTGATCGTAGGCAAAGCCCTTGCCGGCGGGTTCTATCCCGTGTCGGCTGTCCTTGCATCTTCAGAGATACTGGGTGTCTTCCAACCTGGTGACCACGGCAGCACATTCGGAGGGAACCCACTCGGCTGCGCCGTTGCAAGAACCGCCGTGCGTGTGCTGATTGAAGAGAGGATGGTTGAACGGTCGGCAGAACTGGGAGCTTACTTCCTGTCCCGGCTTCAAGCGCTTCGCAGTCCCGCAATCAAGGAAGTGCGTGGCAGGGGCATGTGGATCGGCATCGAACTCACAGGCATGGCTCGTCCCTATTGCGAGGCTCTAAAGGAAGAAGGAATCCTGTGCAAAGAGACGCACGATCATGTGATTCGCATCGCGCCTCCTCTCATCATTACTCGCGAAGAGATCGATTGGGCCATGGAGCGAATCGCGAAGGTCATGGAAGAGCAAGGGAAGAACTGATTGCAGCAGTGCCCGCGGCTTTCGCATTCCAGTAGCACAGATTCGATTAACCATCTACGGCAGGGACATGCGGCCGATTCTGTAACTTTGCGCACGCAAAGCGACCTGACTGGCGGATCGCCCCTGCGTTAGAGCGGTTCCACAATTCACATGCCCTTTCCGGCATCGTGCAAGGTGGCATTTTCTTGAGAAAAATGCCACTTGATAGCGATGGGTTCGGGGTACAGCAATTGTGGAACCGTTGTAGGTGTTTCGAGGCCTGCCCGGTATCCACTCGCATTACAACCTACATGCTCACGGAGCCGCTTGCACGGCTCTTTGCATCGAAGGCTCCAACGAATTCCCTGCCTCTGCCGCCGCTTCGATTGTTGCCAGGTGGAACGAACCAGTTCGCGGGCGGCTCTGCACCCCGCTGAAAGATACCGACTTCCACGGCGCAAAATCAAAGCGTCCCTGGCGTCAATCTGCGGCTTGGCTCTCCACGGCCCGGTTACGGCTTGCTGGCCAGAATCAGCGGCGACGGCCCATGGGTGTCGAGGGTACGTGCATTTACAAAACCCGCCTCCCACAGCCAGCCGCGAATCTCTTCAAAGCAGAAAGTGTCTCCGCAGTCGGTGTTCACCAGCATGTTGACGGCAAAGACCAGCCCGTTCAGTGGCCCGTTCCGCTCCTGATTGACCAGGAACTCGGCAATGGCGATTGTTCCGCCCGGAGCCAGCGTCTGAAACGTCTTGGCCAACAGCGCCTTGCTGCGTTCTGCGCCCTCGCTATGCAGGATGTGCCCCAGCGTTGCAACGTTGTGGCCGCTGCCGAAATCCGCCTGGAGCAGATCGCCTTCCACGAACTGGAAGCGCTCCGCCAGTCCAAAGCGGGCAACGGTTGAACGGGTTACCGGAATCACGCCTGGCCAATCGACCGAAGTCACGCGGACCTGCGCGGAACTTTGCGCCAGAGCAATCCCCCATACACCCGAGCCGGCGGCAAGATCGAGCACGCTCACCGGTCCGGCGGCAGCATTCAGATCGAGATGCCCTGCCAGTTCCTGCGCCACGTGGTAGCTCATGGGGAAAATGTCGGTGACGAATTTCTCGAAGAACTCACTTCCCGTCGACTGCTGGTTGACGGCCGCCACAGGCCTGCCCGTAGCCACCACTTCATTCAGCCCCAGCCATTTGGGGAGCAGGTGTTCGCTGGTGTGGCGGATGAGCCCGCCCTGGAATTCAGGCTTGGTGCTCACCAGGAAGGCCGCGCTCTCAGGTGTCAAAGAATAGCGGCTGTGCTGGTCCTTGCTGAGAAACTCGAGTCCCACCAGTACGTTGAGGATCGCCGTCAATCCGCGCTCCGAGGCGCCGGTTTCCCGGCTTATCCCCTGGATGGAGAGTGGGCCGGCATCCAACACATCAAAGACATGGTGACGAATAGCCGCCTCAAGAACCAGAGGTGGCGCATAGCCGAAGGCAAGCTGGTAGATGCGCTCGGGGGAAACGAGCACAGGGGTAGAAGTTGTCATTTCGACCTCGCTGGAATGATGCGCTTGGGGAAAGCGCAGGGGAAGCATAGCAGAAGGCGTGCCCCAGGGTCGCCCTCATTTTTGCCTGCTCGGGGCAATCGATGAAGATCGCGAATCGCCATAGGCAACCGATTTGAAGGGGCACGGCTTTACATGTTGCGGAAAAACTCTGGTGTGACCCATTTTTTGAAAGGGCACGACTTCAGTCGTGCCGCAAAATGCTGATCATCAAGGGACGGACTTTAGCCCCTGGGGGATGTTTTTGAGGGCTTCACCTTGCATTCGGGGTTTTCCGCAGCCTGTAAAGCCCAAGATTCCTTTGGAGCATTTGCGGCGCTACTAGAGCGAAACCAGAGTTCCTGTGGCCTCGTTCGCCCTGTGCAGGATCGCCGCTCCCTGGGGGTCGCGTCGACTTGAATGCGGCGGCTTCGGGATACACCGACTCTGGTTCCGCTATAAAGTCGTGCCCTTTCAAATCCATTTCCCCGTGCTCGGAACCTTCATGCAATTGCCCTGTTGCCTCCCCTCCATTCAGCTCAGAAGTTGCTTTCCCACCTTGATATACAGTTCCACGGCTTCCAGCAGTTCCTTCTTGGCCAGCTTTTCAAACGGCGTGTGGGCCACGTGGATCGATCCGGGACCCAGCAGCAGCGGCTCGCCCCAATTGGTCAGCGCCGGAATGTCGGTGGAGAATTTGGCCACCATGGTGGGCAAGCCCTCCACGGCGCGCAGGCGTACAAACGGCATATCGAGGGTAAACTCCACCTGCGCCCGATCGCCCGCGATCTCCACCAACTGCGCCCGCACTGGCGCCGAATCCGTAACCGTGCGCACCAGCACCTGAGCCTCGGCTTTGTCTGCGATGACGTTGGGGGCGTGGCCTCCTTGAATCTGACCAATGTTGAGGGTGCTGGGGCCGATACCCTCCACCTCCGGTAGCGGCATGGCCAGCACCTTGCCCAGCACTTCCACCAGCTTGTGCACCGCGCTGTCGCCCAGCTCCGGATAGGCCGAGTGCGCCATCTTTCCCGTGGACTTGAAGGCCGCGCGCAGAGCGCCCTTGGTGGCCAGCGCAAGCTGATTGTCGGTCGGCTCGCCATTGATCAAAAAGCGGCTTCCCTTCGGCGTCAGGTTGGCGGCCTTGGCGCCGGCCGAATCGCGCTCCTCGCCGGAAACGAACAGCAGCCCGACCCGCAATCCCGCCGCCCGCAGCGCCTCGGCGGCAGCAACCTGTGCGGCCAGAATTCCCTTGGCGTCGCACACCCCGCGGCCATAAAGAAAATCCTCATCCTCGCTGAAGGCGATGTAGGGCGGAACGGTGTCCATGTGTGTTGAAAACACCAGGTCAGGCGTCTCGCCAGCCGTTGAGGCGTAGATGTTCCAGCGCGGACCCCCTCCGGCGTTCTCCGCCGGCTGCTCCACGGGCGTCTTTTCTACTGCCCAGCCGCGCTGAGTGAGTGTCTCAGCCAGAAAATCGCCCACCGCGCCTTCAAAATAGGTGGTGGACTCGATTTCGCACAACGCACGGGTAAACCGGATGGGATCTAGCGGCGAAAGATCTTTCATGATGCTGCCAGAATACCTCATAGGCTCTTTCTTCCCTCGATTGATGCGCATCCTGCGCATTGTGGGACGGCCGCATTACCGGAGGGGGCTCGCACCTGACTGCGTAATCGGGCCTGGCCGGTGGCAGGGCGTAGAATTTAGAGTGGTATGACCTCCACAATTGCTCCCGTCCAACCGAATCCGGCGCCCGCGGCTGAGACGCCGCGCAGCCCCAGTTTGCGGAGCATCGACCTGCCGGGTCCGGCAGGCCGGCTGGAGGCGCTGCTGAACGAAGGCGCACCCAACGCCCCGTTTGCCGCGCTACTCTGCCATCCTCATCCGCTGGGCGGCGGGACGATGCACAACAAAGTCGTCTATCACGCCATGAAGGTTCTCAACGATCCCGCGTGGGGATTCGCCTGGCCGGTATTGCGCTTCAACTTTCGCGGCACAGAGCGCAGCCAGGGAATACACGACGGCCAGGCAGAGTTTGAAGATGTGCTTTCCGCCATGGACTGGCTTGAAAACGAATACCGCCGCCCACTGGTGGTCGTGGGCTTCAGCTTCGGCTCTGCCATGGCCCTCAAAGCCTGTTGTTGTCAGCCGGCAATCCGCCCCAACGTGCGCGCATTGGCCGCGCTGGGGCTTCCCACCCAGCAGGAAAGCCGCAAATACCTGTATACTTGTCTGACAAGCTGTACAATTCCCAAGCTTTTTCTAAGCGGAGACCGCGATCAATTCGCACCCGCTGAAGAGTTGGCGCGGGTGGCTGCCTGCGCGGCAGAGCCCAAGCGCCTGGTGCTGCTTGCCGGCGCCGATCACTTTTTTACCGGTCAACTGGAGCCCATGCAGCAAGCGCTCTCCGGTTGGCTGAAGGAGCAACTGCCATGACCCCGGTCAGCGATTCCGCACTGGAAGCGGCACACAACACCGTCACTGAGATTTTCACTGGCGCCATCGATGCCTGCAGTATCGGATCGGCCTTTGACCGCCGCATCCGCCTGGAGGGCCACACGCTCCATCGCCTGGTGCCCGACGGCAGCGGCCCGGAGTCCATCAATCTCTCCAGCTACAAACGGATTTTCGTGGTCGCGCTGGGCAAGGCAGCGGCCCCCATGCTGGAGGTCCTTCTTGACCGCGTCAAAAGGCGCCAGGGAATGCGCGGCATATGTTGCTCGAAACTGTTACCCAAATCGCGCAACTGGCGCTTTCGCTACTTCGAGGGCGGACATCCGGTCCCCAACGAAGAATCCTTTGCCGCCGCCCGCGCCACGCTGGCCTTGCTCAAAAAGGCAAAGAAAGACACACTCATCTTCTTCCTTATCTCCGGAGGCGGTTCGGCCATGTTCGACCTGCCCCTGGACCCGCAGATCACCCTGGAAGATACCATCGCGTTTCATGAGTTGCTGGTTGCCTCCGGCGCACCCATCGGAGAGATCAACACTTTGCGCAAGCACTTTTCAGCTGTGAAAGGCGGAAGGCTGGCCATCGCCGCGCCGGAGGCGGCAAAGATCAGCCTGCTGGTGCCCGATGTGCCCTTGCGCTCGCTGGATGCGCTTTCCTCGGGTCCCACGTCCCCCGATCACTCCACCGTGGCAGAGGTGCGCGAGTTGCTGGCCAAATACCATCTTCCCGATCAATTCCCGCCCTCCATCCGCGCCTTCTTCGAGCGCGAAGACCTGCCCGAGTCACCCGGCAACAAAGGATGGCGCCCACCCTTCTTTCCCAAGCTGGCCTGGCCAGGGGCCCTCCCCACCCGCCAGGTCACGGCAGCCGCCACCATGTCTGGCGAAGCTCCCGCTTTTCGCGATTCGGTCTTCGAGATCCTGCTTTCGGGCCACGATCTTGTTGAAAATGCCCGCACCCTGGCCCAAAAGGCCGGCTACCACGTCGAGGTGGACAACAGTTGCGACGACTGGGACTACGCAGAAGCCGTCCGCTATCTGCTGGAACGTTTCCACGCCCTGCGCGCCGTCCATCCTAGGCTCTGCCTGATCTCCGGCGGCGAGGTCACCGTCGCCCTCGGCCGCACTCCAGGAGCAGGCGGGCGCAACCAGCAGTTTGCCCTGGCATGCGCCCTGGAACTGGCCAAATACGGCAGCGAGCACCTCACTGTGCTCAGTGCAGGTTCCGACGGCATCGACGGAAATACCCAGACCGCTGGGGCCATCGCCGACCCCACCACTGTTTCCCGTGCCCGTGCGTTCGGCTTCGACCCAGGGCGGTCCCTGGCGGACTTCAACGCTTGCCCGCTCTTCACCGCTCTGGGAGACGCCGTCGTCACCGGCCCCACAGGCCATAATCTGCGCGATCTGCGCGTTTTGCTTGCCGACAAACTGTAGCTCAGCCTGCTTGGGGTGGAAATCGATTCACTGCCTGTTCCTTGGGAGAAAAGAGAGCCGGTTCCAAATTTTTGTTGGCCGTTTCTCGAACCTCTCCGCAGAGAGCCGCCGAATACTATAACATTGCTGTCACAAACAATCTCCCCGCTTTAGGATTGGCCCGTGGCTCGAAAAATGACCGGCAAGGCAGTTGCCAAGACGCCCGATATCCGCACCGTTGCCGCCATGGCGAAGGTCTCCATCGCCACGGTTTCCCGCACGATCAACGGCTCTTCCGCAGTCAGTGAGCGGCTGTCGAAGCGGGTTTGGCAAGCCATTGAGCAGTTGAACTACTTCCCCAATACCCACGCGCGGAGCCTGGTTTCAGGCCGCAGCCGGTTTCTTGGGATCATCGTTGAAAACATTACCAATCCCTTCTTCCCTGAACTCATCCAGAGCTTTGAAGAGATCGCGGTGGCCCACGGATACGAGATCCTCTTCGGCTCGTCCAACAGCGACCCTGTCATTCTGGCCAACTGCGTACGCCGCATGTTGGAACGTAAAGTCGAAGGCGTGGCCGTGCTCAGCTTCGGCGCGGAAGAACCCGTGCTCGACCAGTTGGTGCACCACGATGTGCCCATGGTGCTTGCCGAGTTCCGCCTGGGAGAAGGCAAGGTCAGCACCATCCTGATGGACTACAACACGGGAATCCGCGAGGCCGTCAAGCACCTCGCCGACTTGGGTCACACGCGCATCGCATTTCTCGCCGGACCCCACAAATTGCACTCCGCCATTACCCGCGAAAACGACTTCCGCACGGCAATGGGAGCCCTCGGGCTGGAGATCCATAAGAACTGGGTCATCGAGTGCGACCACACCCTCAAGGGCGGCGTGGCCGGGTTTGGACATTTGCAGGCGCTCGCCGCCCCACCCACCGCCATCGTCTGCTCCAACGACATGACGGCCATCGGCGTGCTCCGGGCAGCCTACCTGAAAAACCTGCGGGTTCCCCAGGATCTGTCGGTGATTGGGCTCGATGACATCGACTTTGCCGAGTTCACGCTGCCGCCGCTGAGTACCATCCGGCTCTCCCGCTCCGACCTGGGCCAAGCCGCTTTTGAAGCGCTCCGCCAGCAGATCGAGGAACCAAACAGCGCCAAGATTCAGCGCGAGTTCCTGGTTTCAACCAGCCTGGTTGTGCGTGGGTCCACAGGCGCACCGCCTGCGCCGAAACCCCAGTAGAACCATCCCATCCGGCCAACAAGGCTGCGCAGGTCTCCCTGCGCGGCCCTTCTTGTGCGATCGGAAATCTAGTGTGGTGCACCAAAAGTTCGCATCCTAATCAGGGCAATTTCATGAAGCAGTTGAACCAAGAGGAACAAGAGATTTGAAAGGGCACGGCTTCAGCCGTGCCGACCACGAAGCTGAAAATGCGACGGCTTCAGCGGCCGAGGGATGTATTTTCGACGTTTTAGAACCGTCCCTCTGGGGCTAAAGCCCTGCATTCTTCTGACACATTTTCGGCACGACTAAAGTCGCGCCCTTTCAAAACCCATTTTCCTGTGCTCGAAACGTTCATGCGATTGCCCTGGCATCCTAATTCGACGACCATCAACCGCCCAATTAGGATGTCATCCTGAGCAAATGACTCGCGATGCGAGTTAGGCCGGGAATGAACCGGTCGAAAGCCTCCCGAAGGGAGCGCAGGAGAATAGCCCAGGCCGGGGTCCCCAAAGAGCGGTCGTTGCTCTTTGGGGTCGAGTTCGGGGGTGGTGAGTCGAAGGATTTGCGTTTGCACTTCGGGATTTCTGAATGGAACTTTGGAGACTGGACACTAGGGAACCTCTGATGAAGTCTCCGTTCTGTAAAGGCAGGACCAGGGTACCGGCGGACCCCCTGGGTCGAGGTCGCGTGCCGCAAGTTGCACAAAGTAAGTATCCTCCGGCAGTGGGGTACCTGACCGATGGTCGGGACGGCCAGGAAAGGGGCTGCGCAGGTTTTGCCCCTTACAGCGGTTCCACAATAGCTGGGGCCCCCCGGCCAGCAGAAACTCTGGACAAGATGGCGTCTCCCTACTGCACTCTGCGGAAATTGATGTTCTCGCCGTCCAGCCGGTACTCTGCCGAACAGGCCTCGCCGCCGCAGATCATCGCCTCACCGCCACAGAGCTGGCGACGCGTGATGAGCCCCAGCGTTCCGCATCGCGGACAAGACATGACGGCAACGAAGGGGTTCTGCGCATGACCCAGTTTGGCCTGGTTTTCCAGGACAAAAACCGTTCCAGGGTCCATTTTCTCGGGAATCCATTCTTCCAGAAACTGCAAATCGGCTGACATTCTGTCCTCCGGTCGATCGCGGTAACTGGGCCGTCTCCGATCATCCAGGCCGGCCCGGTTGGACAACAACAGCAGGCTGCGAATGGCATCCCGGAAGCAGGAGAGCCCCCGGTTGAGGACAGTGTTTCTGGGAATGAAGCCGATGTCAATCGGAATCGGAGCCGGGGGGTATCGACTCCGGTTCCCTTCCTGAAGGCTCTTTACCGGGCAGCGCCCGTCCCTCCCCGGCCACCCTGTGTCCCTGCGAACTCGTCGATAGACCTGTACATTTCGCGGTTGCGCAGGATTCCCTCAACATATTCGCGGGTTTCGGTAAATGGAATGGACTCCACAAACTCGTCAATTCCGTGATACGGGCCGGCAGACTGCCAGTCCGACACGCGGTCGTCGCCCGCGTTGTAGGCCGCCAGGCCGTATTCGGTCACCCCGCCAAATTTGTCCAGAGTCTTGCGCAGGTAGCGAGTGCCCAGGCGAATGTTGGTGGCTGGATCGAGCAACTGAAAGGTCTCGAAGTGGCCCATACCCTCCTCGCGCGCCATCGCCTTGCCCACCGAAGGCAGCAACTGCATCAGACCGTACGCATTGGCGTGGGAGATGGCCGTAGGGTTGAACTCCGATTCCTGACGAATCAGCGAAGCGACCAGGTAGGGATCGAGGTTGTTCTTCGCAGATTCGGTCTTGATGCTGTTCCACCAAGCCTCCGGGAAGAGGATGCGCCAGTAGTTCAGCGGAATGGACTTGATGGAGGCCGTGGCCGCGTATGGCACGGCCCTTTTCAGAGCCCGCATGGCGCGAAACGTCTCGCCATAAGTGGCATAGATCTGCGCCTCGGCCAGGGCGCTCCAGGAGGAGGAGTCGGGGTCGGCAGCGATCTCCGGGGCGATGTACTCGTTCAACCCGGCATTGGCCACCAAGCGCGCTTTGGCCATATGCGGGCTATCGGCCGGAAAGCTCTCGTCCAGATGGGGCACCGGCGTGGCTTGAAAGCGATCCAGTTGCGGCGCTGGAGCCGGCTGCGTATTGCCCAACTCCGCCATCCGCTCCCTGGCCATTTGACCGTAGAAATAATGCTGGTAAGCGCGCATCACGGTGCGGTACTCTGCCGCGGCCTGGGCCGGCTTGTGATCCTGCGTCTCATAGAGCCGTCCGCGCCAGTAGAGTGCAGACACAGCCTCCTTGGAGCTGGGATAGAGCCGTATCTGCTCGTCGAAGAGCCGCTCCGCGTCGGAATAGAGTCCTTGCCGGTAGCTGAGCCAACCGGCCCGCCAGTGCGCGGTTGCCGCGTTCGTGCTCCCCGGAAAATGGGTCGAAAGATAGGTATAGTAGTTCACTGCCGTCGCATACTCGCGCCGCAAGAGATACATGTTGGCGCTGGAATAGAGAGCCTCCGCCAGCCAGGGGCTCCGGGGGAAATCGGACTCCATTCGAGACACAATGCGCTGCTGTTCGCCCAGGTCGTTGCGGTTTCGGGCCAGTTCATTCAACAGGTAAAGCCGGCGCGCGCCGTTTTCGTCCCCCGTGTCGGCCAGGGCCTCGGCCTGCGCCGTGGTCAGCCGTTTCAGCTTCAGATCGCAGGCTGCTGCTGCTACGGCAAATCCGTTGCGGAAACCGGCGTCCAAGCTGCGGTCCTTGGCCAGGGCGTGGTATTGTTCGCTGGCTTCGGAGTAGCGGCCGCCGTTGTAGTAGGCATCCCCCAGACTGCGCAGTTCCGTAGCCGACAGGCTCGACTCCGCGCCCATGGATTTGAGCTTGGCGAGGGCAATCTCGGCTTCCTGGCTCAGCGGGTGGCTCAGCAACAGGTGCTTGAAGTCCCGCACAGCCTCCTGCGTCTGTCCCAGGGCAACCGCTACCTGCCCCTGGCAAAGCAGGTAGCCGGCGCGGTTTGTTGATGCCGAACCGGCCGCAGCCGTCAAAACACGCTGCGCGCCATTCGCATCGCCCATTGCCAGCAGCGCGTTGGCCTCCAGTTCCGGCGCCTCGGCGTCAAAGATGCTGTCTGGATAACGATTGGCAAAACCGTTCAGCAAGGCCGCTGCCGCCGCGTTGTTGCCCGCCTCCCGGTTGGCCTTTGCGGCCAGAAAGTCGGCATAGTCGGCCAGTTCCTGCCCCGCCTGCCGGGCCAGGCGCAGGCTGGCCAGGGCCTCAGCGAAGCGTTTGTCCAAAATGTAGGCGTGCCCCAGCGCCAGATAGGCGGCGGCCGCTGCCTCGCCGTTGTGCTGATGGGCATAGGCCGTCACGCCGGCGTAGGCCGCGGGCGTCCGCATCGTTCCCAGTTGCTGCGCCATGGGACGCAACTCGGTAGAAGCCACAAAGGCCCGCTTGAGCAGCGCCGTCCGCGCCGCATCCGCCGCCCTGGCGGCGCGGCCCTTTGCTTTCTTGCTTTTCTTGGGCGGCTTCGCCGGCTTCTTGGACTTGTGCGACTGGGTTGATGCTGAACTTTGCGGCTGCTGCGAGTCGCCGGTGGACTGGCCGGCCGCCTGCAACACACTCATCGAAGCGGCAAGCACGCACGCCAGGACTAGCGCCAGCACAGAATTGGAAGTTGGGGAGATTGGAACCCTCATGTCTTCACTGTAAGCCGCTTGCGCCCGGCTGCGTCCCAGAGGAACCTGTCGCGTTACCGTAAGGTCCGCGGAGATGGGAACAGACGCGCCGGCAATTGAGGAAAACCACGCACCACACGCTTCTCGCCTTGGCGCCCGATCTTCTTTGGCAGATGTGCTCGGGAGGCTGGGAACGGGCAGACTCTAGCGAAACCAGAGTCCCTGTGGCCTCCTTCGCCCTGCGCAGGATTGCCGCTCCCTGGGGGGCGCGGCGACTTGAATGCGGCGGCTTCGGAATACATCGACTCTGGTTCCGCTATAGCCGATGCAGGGCAAGGTAAGACTTGTCCTCACGCGGTCAGGAGGAACGGTTCCGGCGGCGGAGAGGTGCTTGACGCGCTCGATTGAGTCGATTGTTCTTCCCCTTCGAGCTTCCCAGAGCGCAGGAATCTCGCTGCGGCGGCTGGATGCACGGGGCGCGAGAAGAAATATCCCTGAATGATGTCGCAGCCGCTCTGGCGCAGGGTGTTCAACTGCGCGGCTGTCTCCACGCCTTCCGCCACAACGCTCAAGCCGAGTGTATGGGCCATGGAAAGTACAGCTTCGACGATGGGCCCCGTGCCTTCCGGCTCATTCAGGTTCTCAATGAAGGAGCGGTCGATCTTCAATTCATCAATGGGCAAGCGGTGAAGGTAGCTGAGAGAGGAGTAGCCGGTGCCAAAATCGTCGATTGCGATGCGGACCCCCAGCCTCTTGAGCCGTTCCATCTGACGGGCGGATTCGGTAAAGTCATGCATCACAATGCTCTCGGTCAATTCCAGGACCAGCATCTCCGGTGGATGGCCCGTCTCGGCAAGGATTTGTGCCACGGTATCGGCGAAGTCGTCGCGGGCAAACTGCAAGGCCGAGATATTGACGGCAATTGAGCCCCCCGGAAGCCCGCTCGCCTGCCATTCCCGGCTCTGGCGGCAGACCTCTCGCAAGACCCACTCTCCCAGCGGCACAATCAGCTGCGTCTCTTCGGCGATAGGAATGAATTCGCTGGGAGAAACATTGCCCAGGCGAGGAGAGTGAAAGCGCAACAGCGCCTCGAACCCCCTCAGGGTTCCATCGGGAAGGCAAAGGGGCTGGTAGGCGACGGTAAATCCCTCGTTTTCCAGCGCATAGGCCAGCTCCGCTTCCAGTTCGCGCCGTTCGGCCGGCTCACGATCCATCTCCAGTGAAAACGAGCGGACCCCGCAGCAGCCGAACTTGGCGGCATACATGGCCTGGTCGGCATGTTGCGCCAGGCTTTCACTCGTTTCGCCGTCTTCCGGATAAAGAGAGATGCCAATGCTGGCGGTAATGCTCAGTTCCAGTCCATCAAAGCGCATGGGAGCCGCTAGAACTGCCAGTAGATCTTCGGCCAGAGTCTCCGCGGCTTCGCGGGTTGTTGTCCCTTCGATGAGGGCCATGAACTCGTCACCGCCCATGCGTGCAAGAGTGTCGCTGGAGCGGAGCCGTTCAGAGAGCCGCTGCGCAGTCTGTTGCAGCACTGCGTCACCCACCGGATGACCGTACTGATCATTGACCTGCTTGAACCGGTCGAGGTCGATCCACAAGACAGCAAGTCCTTGCCGGGCGCGGGCCGCCCGCTTGATCGCGCTCGCGATTCGATCTCGCGCCAACCTGCGGTTTGGCAGACCGGTGAGGCTGTCGTGATACGCATGATCAATCAATTGCGTCTGCAGGCGGCTTCGCTCGAGCACCAGAGCCGCCATGTTGCGAGACATCTCCAGGATTTCAAGATCGGCGGACGACGGCTTCCATTGCAGCAGAGTGTACACGCTGAGCGTTCCCAGCGCGTCGGAATCGGAAGCGAAAAAGGGCGCCGACCAAACCGAAAGCAACCCATTGGCGCGGAGAAGTTCGCTCCAGGGCTTGTGCACAGCTCCCAGGTCTTCGACCACGTAGGGCTTTCCAGAAGCAAGCGCGACGCTCTCCGGTGCATCGGAGAAAGTCGTGGAGATGGAGCGCAGATGCTGCTTCAGCTTGTCGTTCAATCCGGAACTGGCCACCAGCTTGAGCGATCCAAAGCTGAGAGAGTGAACTTCGCAGATCCAGGTCGAGCGGAACTCAGCCACGCTCTCAGCCAATACCTTGAAGATGTCCGCGATGGGCTCATTGCGAGCTACCATCTCCAGCATGCGATTGCGGCCCCGGTTCAGACGCTCTGCCCGTTGCCGTTCCTTCACTTCCGTCTCCAGGGCAGAGGTGCGCGCCTGAACCCGCTTCTCCAACGCCGCCCGCTCGGCTGCCAGTTCCGATTCCATGCTGAATCGGGCGAGCTCCTCCCTGCGCAACTGGCGGTAGAGCTTCATCGCGTAAATAATCGCGAACACAATCAGGAGGCAACCGAGCGCTTCGCAGGTGTTGTTCCAGAAACTGAGCTGTCGGATGACGTAGAGGCGGGCTAAGTCTTCTCCATCTTGCCTGTCCACTCCACTTCGCAGCACGATCAGCGCCTGCTCCAGATGAACAATCGCCTCGCCCAAATCTGCCCCACAGCGTACCCTGGCTCGTCCCCGGCGGCTTATGCGGCAAGTCCGCCAGCCGCTCTTCAATCCGGCCAGCAACTGTTGTACGCCCTCTGTCTCGTTGTACAGCCCGGCCGAAGTGTCTTGAAGAACCGATTCGGCCTCCGCATCGGAGTCCAGGGTTGCGGAGATCGTCGCGCCCTGCGTTTCATCTGCCGGGAATGCCTGAACTGCCGGGACAAGCTGCTCCAGGCGCGCGGAGAAACGGTCGATCCGCTGGCGGTCGTGAGCCAGATCTTCATGCCGGTCAACTACCTCGTGGCATACGGTATACACGTGGCGCGAGATCGACAAACCCACACCGACCGCAATCAACTGAATTGCGAGCACGGTGAGAAACCGCCCGCTAGCAAGGGACGAAGGCGGCTGATGGCGTTCATCGTGGCCTGAGTGAAACAATGAGATATTCCCTATCTTTCCAATCTCCTTATCGGCTAAGAATGTGAATGGAAGATGAACAGAGAGGGGTCCTTCAGCGCTTTCGCTCGATATTGAACTCTGTTTAATCGATTGGCCCATGAGAAGGTATTGGGATGTGAGATCCAGGGCGCTGCGGGTGCCATGGTCCTTTGCACCCCCTCTTCGATCTCCCTGAGACTCTGCTCGCCGCCAACCAAAGAGCAGTCCCGGCTGTGCATGTTTGGCCCTCCGCCCCACGGTCGATTACACTTGTTTTTCACGAACCTGAAGCTAGGACAGCCATTTCTACAGATTTTCGCAACCAACACTCATGGCCATCATCCAACCGAATGTAGCAGAACTCGAACCGCATCCCGACGTAGCCCTGGTAGAACGGGTACGCGGCGGTGACGTTTCGGCTTACGATACGCTGGTTCGCAAGTACGAACGGCAAATTTTCCGCATCTCGCAGCACATTACGCAAAACCGCGAAGATGCTGAAGACGTCATGCAGGACGCGTTCCTCAAGGCGTATGAAAAGCTCGATCAGTTTCAGGGGAATTCGAAATTCTACACATGGCTGGTACGGATTGCGGTCAACGAAAGCCTGATGCGGCTGCGCAAGCGGCGCACCGGCAAAATGGTTTCGATCGACGAGGACGTCGAGACGGAAGAGGGCAGTGTGCCCCGCGACCTGGCCGACTGGGCTCCCGATCCGGAGCAGAACTACACCCAGTCCGAGTTGAACAGTATCTTGGAAAAGACCATCAAAGGGCTGCCCCCAGGATTCAAAGTGGTGTTCGAGTTGCGCGATGTGCAGGGTCTCTCGACCGAAGATACCGCAGAGGCTCTCGGTTTGAGCATTCCGGCCGTCAAGTCCCGCCTGTTGCGTGCGCGTCTGCAACTGCGCGAGCGCTTGAGCCGCTACTTCCGCATGAAGCGAGGCCCGGAGAAACGAGGAATGAAAAGTGACCTGCTCTGAGTTTCTCGCCCTGCTCGACGACCTGATTGACGATTCGGTGTCTACCGAAACGCGCGCCGAACTGCAAGCCCATCTGCACGGCTGCGAGCACTGCGAGGTCACGCTCAACACCACCCGCAAGACCATCGAAATCTATCGCTCACACGAGATCTACGATCTGCCCGCCGGACTTCGCGAGCGCCTCCACGCGGCCATCATGGCGCGCTGCAAAAAGGGCTGCTGAAGCCCCTACTCTGCCCTGAGCGCCCCGGTAGGATTGACCGATGCCGCCCTCCGCGCCGCAAAATTGCTGGCCATCATTGCCGAGGCAGCAAGTGCCGCCGCAACGACGGGCACTACCCACCCGCGAAAAACAGGGCGTCCCAACAAGCACCGTGCAAAATCGATCCAGAGGTAAAACAGAGACCCTCGCGCCTCGTGTTGATTGGCCTTGTTGCGGCGAATATAATCCTCCCAGCCTGTATCCGGCGTCCCAGAGCGAGGTCTACCTCCCTGGGATGAGTCTTCCCCGCGAGGTTTGCCAATGGAGAACGGACTTTGCCCTGCCGCTGAGATTGGTTCCGATCTCGTTGTCGATCCTGGGTCCTTCGTGGACATCTCCAAGCGGAGGTTTCTGAGTGCGGCGGGAATTCTCCTGGCAGGTCTTGCGCTTCCCAAGGCGCGCGCGGACGAGGGCCCGCGCGCTCCCGCGGGGTCGGGGCACAAAGTCGTCGTGATCGTCGTTGGCGGGGTGCGCCGGGATGAGACTTTTTCCCATGACGGTCTGGTCAACATCCCCCACCTCTCGGCAGACCTGCTGCCCAAATCGCTCTTCTACCCGCACGCGCGCAACGAAGGCGTGACCGCGCACTTCAACGCGATTTCAAGCATTCTGACCGGCAACTGGCAGCGAGTAGACGATTGGGGCAAGCTCCCTCCCACTACGCCCACGCTTTTTGAGCAATTTCGCAAGGGCCTGCATGTCGACCGCAGCGATACCTGGGTGGTGGCCAGCAACAAGGCGCTCACCAGTCTGATCGGCGCGAGTTCCGATACCAATTATGGCCCGGCGTATGGCGCCAACGTGGTCTTCCCCAAGCAACTGATGCTCACGGCCGTGGCCGACGCGCTGCGCGGGGGACGGACAGCGAACATGGCAGATCGGGCCAAAGTGGAAGCGGAGTTGGAAAGCGCCATGGCCGGAAGCAACTACGAGGGGCTGGGCTGGAATGTCTTCGACGCCGCCGACCGGCTCGATCCTCGCGTACGCAGCACCATCGAAACAGCCATCGCCAGTTTCGTCCAGGGCGGAGGCCCCACATCCGGCGACGAGCTTACCTTCTTCATGAGCCGCGAGGTCATGCGCAAGTTTGCACCGCAACTGCTGGTGGTCGTCTTTTCCGATGTGGAGGCAGCGCATTTCGGTTCCTATGCTCTCCACTTGTCAGGAATCAAGACGGCTGACCGGCTTGCCTATCAAATGTGGCAGGAAATCGAAGCAAATCCGGACTATAAAGGGAAGACCACCATGGTGATCCTGCCGGAATTCGGGCGCGATCCCGATGGCTCGAACACCAACGGTTTCTTCAATCACCGTGCCAACATGGATTCCACCAGAGACACCTGGATGATGACCCTGGGAGCAGCCGTCGACAGGCCCCAGATCGTCGAGCGCCCCATTCGCCACATCGATCTATGTCCCACACTGGCCGGCTTGCTGGGCTGCCCGTCTGTGGACTCGCAAGGCAATTTGTTGACGGATTTTCGTGGTTAGCGGCTCGGGGAGAGAGTGCGTCAGGCCATGAAAGGCAAGAGCGAGACGAGGTTGAGGGCTGGATGATAACGTTTACGAGTCACCGCACGGCGCTGCTTCCGCCACGCGGCGTTCCCTCAGATTGGAAGGGTTTATGCGTGCCGAGGAGAAAAAACCGACCGGGAGTCTACAGGACGCGCTCAGTAAGGGCCTGCTCAAACGCCTGCCCCTCACCTTTCTTCCCTTTGTCAATCAGCAGCTCAATCAATGGGATTACCTTTTCCCCAACGAACGCCAGTCCGTCGAGAGGCTTCTGCTCTATGTCGCAAGTCTGACCCCGGAGCAGTCTTCCCTGCTCTTCCGCAACGTCACCGAACTGGAAGAGAAGATGGGCGTTCGTCATTGGGACTTCTCCACGGCCGAGCAGACGATTCTCAACTCTTCACAACTTGCCCGCTCACCGTACTTTCAGGAATGGCGGCAGGCGGTGCAGGCGGTCTTCGACGCGGCCGATCATCATGCTTTGGAGACCGGCGGCGCGCCAGCCAAATCAAAAAGAAGGTTGGTCCTGCTCGATATTCCCCAGCCCCTTCCCGTCGATGTGGCCACCGTGTGGCGACGCTGGCTGGGCATCGGCAAGCCGGTAAAGCTCGACCTTACTCCTTCCGGCGATTGGCGCAGCCCAATGGAGTTCCTTCTCGGCGGCGCAGCCGGCGGGCATTCCCAGGGGGTGCTGGATGCAGCGCGTAACCGTCCTGACGCCTCGCCCGCCGATACTTGGGTGGTGGACGCTGGAAAGGCCCTGGCCGACACCGTTCTGGGGAAGGATGTTTCTGCCGGCGCCGCAAACTCCATCTTTCTGAGCTATGGCCGGTTGGATGCCTACCGCCAGAGCTTCTCGCATGAAATGAACACCATGCACAAGGACCTTGCCGACGCGGATGCCGTCTTCGATCAGTTGCGCAAGGTCGATGTCACTCCCTGGTGTCCTCCCGAGGTGGCTGCTGACCCCGCAATTCGCGAGTTCCTCCGCTCGCTCTATCTCACCGGCAATGGCGCTGTGATCTTTGGCAATTCTTTCACTCAATGGGCTTCATCTGAAGCCTTCCGCCGCGCACGGCCTTCCTTCCTTGCCGCGCAATTTGGTGTGCGCAGCAAGCCCAAGCCTTTTACCGGAGTCGCTGTCTTCGACAACCCCGATCAGATTAACCCGCTCCCTGCCGTTGACGACTTGCCCGGAAGCGCCCTGGACGCCCAAATGCTGGCGCTCTACGTGTGGCTGGCCGCCTACCGGTATGAGGAGTATCAGCGCTCGAGTGTTTGCGTCTGCGTGGCTGAGAGCATCTCTCAGGCCTACGTGGTTGCACCACCTGAATTTGCTCTTTCGCAAAGTGCCGAGCCAGTCGCCCTTGAACGGCTCCGCGACGCACTTTGCTCGTGGATTTCCTAGCAGTTTGTTGTACCGGGAACTGCCAGCTTTACACCCACTGCTTCGACAAAAGCTAAGAACTTGAAGGGAGATATCCATTGATTCGGCGCGACTTTATCAAGACCACGGGTGCACTGATGGCCTCGGCCGCTCTAGCAGGCCCCGCTGCACTGGCAGAGGATCAAATTGCGGAAGGCAGAATCGTTCTTCCCATCAATCGCAACTGGCGGTACCACCCTTCAAAGGTTCCTGGCGCAGAGGCGCCCGCCTTCGATGATTCGAAGTTTGAGCGTGTGGTCATTCCCCACACCAACATCCAGTTGCCATGGCATAACTTCGACGACAAAGATTACGAATTCATCTCAACTTACCGCAGGCACTTCAAATTTCCCCAGGGCGCGGCGGGAAAGCGCGTCTTTGTGGACTTTGAAGGCGTCATGACCGCCTCCACCGTGTGGATCAACGGCGTGCTACTGGGCGAGTACAAGGGCGGCTTCACACCATTCTCCTTTGAACTGACCAAGCATCTGCACAAGGATGCGGAGAACGTGCTGGTTCTCCAAGTCGATTCGACGGAACGTGCGGACATTCCTCCGTTCGGTTATGAAATCGATTACATGACCTTCGGCGGAATCTACCGCGAGGTCGCGCTGCGCATTGTTCCCACAACTTACATCGACAACATCTTCGCGCAGCCAAAGAATGTGCTGAGCGCCAATCCCTCGCTGGATGTGAATTGCTTCCTGGCCGGCGATTGGGTTGCTGGCAGGTCGATCGAGGTTGAACTCCGCGCCGGCAATCAAGTCGTGGCAAAGAAGATGATGGCGCTCGACCGGGCGATCTCAAAAGCAGCGCCTGATCCCTCGGCTGCCATGGACCCCTACACGGACGCACCGGCGTACGCCAGTACGGAAACCCTCAAAGACCCGGCTCGTTATACAATTTCCCTCACCCAACTCGCCAATGTGAAGCTCTGGAGCCTCGAAGAGCCCAACCTCTACACCGTGCACGTGCGCCTTCTCCAAGGCGAGCGCGTCATTGATGAGGATTCGCGCCGCGTCGGCTTCCGTGAAGCCGTCTTTACCGATCATGGATTCTCGCTCAACGGCAAAGTCGTGAAGCTGCGCGGATTGGATCGTCACCAGACATTTCCGTTTGCCGGGCAGGCCATGCCGGGCCGCGTGCAGCGGCAGGATGCGAAAATCCTGCGCAAGAATCTCCACTGCAATCTTGTCCGCACCTCGCACTATCCGCAGTCGCGCCACTTCCTCGATTGCTGCGACGAGATTGGCCTGCTGGTGCTGGAGGAGATTCCCGGCTGGCAGCATATCGGCCCCGAAGACTGGAAGAAGGTGGCCATCGACAATGTCGGCCGCATGATTCGCCGTGACTGGAACCATCCTTCGATCATCCTGTGGGGCGTGCGCATCAACGAGTCCTTGGACGACCACGACTTCTATGTGCGCACCAACGCTCTGGCGCACGCGCTCGACGACTCCCGCCAGACGGGCGGCATTCGCTACTTCCAGGAATCCGAATTCCTCGAAGACGTCTTCACCATGAACGATTTCGGCTTCCCGCTCAAGAAGCCGTGTCATTCCCGCTACTTGAATACGGAGTTCGTCGGCCACACTTTCCCCACCAAGACAACCGACGACAACGAGCGCCAGCGTGAGCATACTCTGCGCCACGCCCGCATCCACAACCAGCTCGCCTCTGATCCGCAATACGCGGGCGGCATCGGCTGGTGCGCATTCGACTACAACACTCACTCCAACTTCGGCGCGGGCGACCGCATCTGCTATCACGGTGTGACAGACATCTTCCGCGAACCGAAGCCCGCCGCAGGATTCTACAAGTCGCAGTGCGATCCCAGCGAAGAGATCGTGCTTGAGCCCGCCTTTCACTGGGCGCTCAGCGACGAGTCCATCGGATTTACCAAGGCGGTGTTCTGCTCAAACTGCGATCACCTCAAGATTTTTGTTCGCAAGGACAGCGACGAAGCCAATCCCTGGAAGCCGCTCACCGAGCTTGATCCCGAACGCACGGAGTTCAGTCACTTGACCTATCCGCCGTTCATTCTCGATCTGAAGGCGTTGACATACGACTGGGGGGATCTGCGCATCGATGGTTATATCAACGGCAAGCAGGTCATTTCCAAGTCGCTGTCGGGCCGGGGCGTCGACAGAAAATTCATCCTGCTGGCCGACGACAGCAACCTGCTGGCCGATGGGGCAGATTCCACCCGCGTTGTTCTGCGGGTGACGGATGAATTTGGCGCATTGCGCACCTATGCGGACGATCCCGTCGTCTTCACGCTGGAAGGCCCTGGAAAGCTGATCGGCGAAAATCCGTTCTCGCTCATCGGCGGAACGGGTGCGGTGTGGATTCGCGCCGAAGAGAAAGCGGGCATCGTACGGCTCACCGCGAAACATCCACGCCTCGGTTCGCAGACCGTCGAGTTCAATTTGACCGCGGTACCAAGCGAATCCGTCTAGAGCGAAACCAGAGTCCCCGTGGCCTCGTTCGCCCGGTGCAGGATCGCCGCTCCCTGGGGGTCGCGGGGACTTGAATGCGGCAGCTTCGGGATGCATCGACTCTGGTTCCGCTATAGTCCGGCCGCGCAACAAATGCTGGATGTCCCATCCTTGGCGCGTCGTTGTTCTCGCGCCAAGGGTGGGAATGCACGAACCTCAGCCTGCCCTGTTCATGAGGAGAAAATCGTATGCGCCGCTTCTTCGTATTCTCCAGTGTGCTGATCGCTTCCTGCCTTGTTTTTGCGCAGGGGGCAAAGGTCCAACGACCTGCCATCACCGGCATCTCGCATGTAACGTTCTACGCAGACGACCTTGCCAAGTCGCAACATTTCTACCGCTCCCTGCTCGGGTGGGAACAGTTCCCCGGCGGCGCGGCAAAACCCGGTGTTCGCTTCTACGCAAACCATCTGCAGTACATTCAATTGCTAACGCCCCCAGCCAAGGACATGGTGAACCGTCTTGACAGCATAGGTTTCTTGACCAGCGACGCTGAAGCTCTGCGCAGATTCCTCGCGGCAAGCGGAGTTGCCGTTCCCAAGAACGTCACCGTTGAAGAGGATGGCAGCCGCAGCTTTCTGGTGCACGATCCGGAAGAAAACAAGATCGAGTTCACGCAGCCCGGCAGCCATGCGCCGAAGGGAACGCCTGGAGTCAGCACGCATATCATCCACGCGGGATTTGTTGCACATGACCGCGCGGCGCTCGATCGCTTCTACAAAGACCTGCTTGGATTCCACCTCTATTGGCAGGGCGGCCAGACTGCGGCGCACACCGATTGGGTCATGATGCAGGTTCCCGACGGTTCCGACTGGCTGGAGTATATGTTGTATTTACCGGCCGCGCCCTCGCGTAGTGAACTGGGAGGCGCCAACCACTTCTCGCCGGGCGTTGTCAGCATCACGGACCTTGAGAAGAAGCTGAAGCTGCGCGGGTGGGTTCCTTCTGCTCAGGAGCGTCCGCCGCTGCTGGGCCTGGATGGAAAGTGGCAGTTGGACTTGCTTGATCCAGATGGCACACGAGTCGAATTCATGGAGTTCAAGCCGGTGAAGGAGCCTTGCTGCTCCGCGTACACCGGCACGCAGCCGGAACCGCGGTCAAGTTGGTAGATGAATCTGCAGAAGAACTTTGGAGCATTCAGTGAACCTTTCTCGCCGCAAGTTCCTTGCCACTGTCGCCACCGCGGGCAGCGCAGCGATCGCCTCGCCCACCGCCTTCGCTGCACCCTACCAGGCATCTGTAAAGAGCGGCGACAAGGCCAGACCCGATTTGGGCCCGCAGAACACAGCTTCCGGTCCCAACACGCCGGGGGTTCCCTTCTCCATTCCATCCACCATGCCGATGGGCTCGGGAGCGCCGTTGGGGGGCATTGGCACGGGCTTTGTTGAAGTCCGCGCCGATGGCTGCTTTTACGAGTGGCAGATTTTCAACTCCGGCCCCTGGGCGCAGAATGCCCGCTCTACTACCGCTCCGCCAGCACCGGGCCCGCAGTATCTGCGATTCGTCCTTCATGCAAGAAAGGCCTCCGGCGAGACGCCGCAGGTCCGCCGGCTCTATCTCCGTTCCGACGAAAGCGATGTCTATACGTTGCCCTTTGTTCAGGATGTGCAGTCCATCGACTACTCCGCATGGTTTCCAATGACGGGCCTTCGCTATAACGATCCCTCCCTTCCCGTTCGCGTTTCGGCTGAGGTCTTCTCTCCCTTTATTCCAGGCCACGCGCGCGAATCCGGCACACCGGGATTCCATGTCGTCTACACTCTCGAAAACACAAGCAGAGAATCGGTCGAAGTGTCTCTGGCCGGGTTCATGGATAACCCCCTTGCTTCCGCGCTCCCCGAGCGCCGTCTCACCAATGCCATCTCGCAGGACGACGGCGTAACTCGCATCTTTCTGCACACCGCGGCCGAGAGCGATTTCCCTTCGGGCATCGGCAACATGTGTTTCTCCGTCTCGGGCGGCGAGCACTCCTTCATCGCCGGCACCTTTCAGGAATACGCATTGCCCGGCAACTGCCGCTGGGAAACACCGCGTGTCAACTACATGTTGTTGAGTGTGATGCAGGAGTTTCTGCAAACCGGCCGTCTGCCAAACACAAAAGGCGGCGCCGATCCGAGCATCGGGCTGCCGACGGTGACCCAGATCGATTCGCTTTCCATCGCTGAACTCAAGCGCAAAATCGACGAACTCAGTTCCGATGCTTTGCTGGCGCGTGTCTTCGCCGACGCCCGCGCCGCCAATGCCAATGACGATGCGGAGAATGACCGGAAGCTGCTCCGGGAAGTTCGCGAAAACCTGCTCGGCATCAACGACGCAAAGCACCTGACATGGGGAACCGGAGCGCTGGCTTCCAGCGTCAACCTTGCGCCGGGGCAAAAGGTCGAGATCCGTTTCACGGTGAGCTGGTTCTTCCCTCATCATCTGACCACGGACGGCCACCCCATGGGACACATGTACAGCAACTGGTTCCACGATGCCGCTGATGTGAACCGTTTTCTCTGTACCCATTACAAGGAGCATCGCACAGCCACCGAATTGTTTGCCCACACGCTCGCCGACACCTCTTTGGGCGATGCGCTGGCCTTCGCCTGGTCCAGTCAGCTCTCAAGCCTCGTGACCAACACCTGGTGGGCCGCGGATGGAAGCTATGCCATATGGGAGGGCCTCGGCTGCTGCGGCCTGTCGACAACCGATGTCGACTACCAGGGCAGCTTTCCCGTCGTGGCCCTCTTTCCCGAGCTCAAGCTCTCGCAGATGAAGCAGTTGATCGCTCTCCAGAACGGGCTTGGTCAGGTGCCTCACAATTTCTCCGGCAGCTTCGATCGCGTCGATGTCCCCGGCTTTGCCCGCGTCGACATGAATCCGCAATTCGTCATGATGGTGTACCGCGACTATTTGTGGACCGGAGACCGGGAGTATCTCACCTTCATGTGGCCGCATGTGGAGAGGGCCATGGCGTTCACTGCGTCGCTCGACACCAATGGGGACGGCCTTCCTGACCGCGATACGGGCCTGCAGAGTTACGACCAGTGGCGCATGAGGGGAACGCCCTCCTACATCGCCTCGCTTTGGATCGGCGGATTGCGAGCCGCCATACAACTCGCCCGCGCTGCAAGCAAGCCGGATTACGCGAGCCGCTGGTCGGATCAACTGGCCATGGCTTCGGCCAGCTTCGACCACCTGCTCTTCAACGGCGAATACTACAATCTTTGGGTAGACGGCAAGGCACGCGACGAAATGTGCATGACCGACCAGATCTCCGGCGAGTGGTTTACGCACATCGTCGGATTGCCGACAACCATCTCAGAAGGGAACCTCAGCAAAGCGATCGACAGCATCTTCAAACACAACTTCAACCCGGAATTTGGACTGCACAATGCCACTGCGCCCAAGCGTGGCGCGGGGTTGCTGGCGCTCAACAATTTGCAGGCTGGCGGACTGTGGTCAGGAATCGAATTCGCCTTTGCTTCATTCCTGATGGACTATGGCAGATTTGCCGATGGCGTCAAAGTCGTAGAAGCAATCCACCGCAGGTATCTGCGCGCTGGCCAGCCATGGAACCACGTGGAGTGCGGCGGCCATTACTCCCGCGCCATGAGCAGTTGGGCCACACTGCTGGGAGCCACAGGCTTCAAACCAGATATGCCAAGCCAATCTCTGACCATCGTTCCCAATGCTCCTGGAGATTTTCACGCTCCTTGGATTACAGCGTCCGGCTTCGGCACCATCCGCCGAATCGGCCCTGCCCTTTCCATCCACTGCGTCAGTGGAACGCTCGATTTGAGGTCGCTCAAACTAAAACAAGCGCCTCGTTCCATTCGCATCGGAACACAGGCTGTCGCGACAAAAACGGTTGAAGGCCGGCACACTGCCACCATCGAGTTTTCGCCAGTGCAGTCCCTCACCGCGAATCGCACTTTGACGATCCAGTAGAGGGGCACGCACTGCCTGCACATTCCGCGCGCGCTCTCAAGAGCGTTTTTGCTTTTGCTATAGACTTCTGTGCCCCACCCATTCCGCGTTTTCCTGCGGAATGGGTCGGAGACCAACACCCTTCCGATCTGCACAATTTACGAAAACGCTCTAAACCTGCCCCTCATTCAGAACCAGAGCCACTGCGCCGCGCAGACGCGCGTTCTCTCCGTTGTGGCTCGGATGCAGAGACGGTCCCTTTTGCTCTGTGTTCTGGCGCATCCCGCTCTCGATAATCGGGCCGAACTTCTCCCACACCGAGGTGATGGCGCCAACGACAATAATTTCCCTGGGATCGAGAACGGAGGCAATCATCTTCATGCCGCGGCCAAGTTCTACAGCAACTTGATTGAGTGCGGCATTGGCCTCGCTGTCCCCCCGCTCCGCCAGCATCAGAAGCCTGTCGAACGAACGCACACGCCGCTTGGGAGAAGCTTCATTGAAATAGCGAAGCGCCGCACGATTCGATGCCAGGGTCTCCCAGCAGCCGCGCAATCCGCAGGAGCATACAATTCCATTTGGATCGAGAACCACATGGCCAAATTCGCCTGCCATTCCGCTGTCGCCGCGAAGCAGGCTCCCGTTGGCAAAGATTCCGGTACCCAGGCCTTCAGACACATTCACGACCACAATATCGTGATTTCCATCGCTGCCCCCAAACCACACCTCTGACAGCACGCACGCATTCGCGACGTTGTCCATCACCACTTTCATGCCAAGAGACTGCTCAATGCGCGACTTGATCTTCTTGTGAGTCCAGTTCAAATTCGGAGCGAAAGTAAGTTCCTGAAGATTGAGGTCGGTGCGGCCCGGCAGGCAAATACCTACTCCGACAAACGACCTGTCCTCATGCTCTGCAATGAAGTTGCGAATTCCTGAAACCAAAGTAGAAAGCGCCTTGTTAGTCTCTTTCGGAAGAGCGATAACACTCTGTGCAATGAAATTCCCGCCCAAGTCCGACACTCCCACAGTGATCTGCGAAGGGTGAACATCCAGGGCAACCACCGCCCGGTGGCTGTTGATCTCAAGCAGAATTGGACTGCGTCCGCGAGGCAAATGACCGGACGAGCCTTCGACGATCCACCCGTCGGCGATCAGGTCTTCGACAATGACCGACACTGTGCTGTTTTGCAAGCCCGAAGCCCGCGCCAGATCGGATCGTGATATCGATTGCCGAGTGCGGATCAGGTTGAACAAGAGGTTGCGGTTAATCCGGCGCGGCGTCCGGTTCGAGGCGATTTGCGCGTGTGAATGAAGAGATCTTTGCATGGACCTTGAAGATCGATTTCTCTTGCCTTGAACTGCGTGAATCAAAAAGCAGGCATGTCTTCCCTGCTACGAATTCCGCAACCTGGAGTCCTTTGTCCGCCCCCTCAGAAGGGCGCCATGGCGCACCTGCTCAGCAAACGGCGCCGCAAGGAACAGGCATCCCCCAGAGATTTGAACAAACTTTTGCCAACCATGATAAATGACTTACGGCATCTCTTCTTATAATGGCGGATCTCGCAAAAAGTCGCGCAATAGAGGCTCATAGGACATTCTCTGCTTTCTTCAAGCCCGGCGCGAGCAGGACGGTGATGAGCATGGAGATGAGATAAACGCTGGCGGCGATGACGAAGAGAATCGAATAGCTGCCCGAGATTTGCAGAACGTGACCGGCCAGCTTGGCAAACAGAAAGCCGCCCAGAGCGCCGGTCATGGATCCGATGCTGGTCACCGTCCCCACCGAACTGCGCGGGAACATGTCCGACGCGGTGGTGAATAGATTGCAAGACCAGCCCTGGTGCGCGGCAGCGGCCAGGCTCAGCAATCCAACCGCGGTCCACTTGGCGAAATTGTCCACGTGCAGGTAGTTGATGAGAAAGACGGGAACCACCAGCGAGGCGCAGATCAGCATGGCCGACAGCCGCGCTCGCTCGGCGGAAAACCCTATCCGGATGAAGGACGCGGGCAGGTAGCCACCGTAGACGCTGCCCACGGCCGAAGCGTTATAGACGATCAGGATGGGCAGTCCCAGGCCCACCAGGCTCAGATGGAACTTGTCAGTGAAGTAGCCGGGCAGCCAATAGAGATAAAACCACCAGACCGGGTCGGTAAGGAACTTGGGAATCGCATACGCCCAGGTTTGCCGGGTGGCCAAAAGCTTCACCAGCGGCGCCGAGGGGCCGAGCTTTTCCGGTGGATCCTGGTTGATGTAGGCCAGTTCGCCAGGGGAGAGCTTGGTGTGCTCGGCAGGCTTGCGGTAACGTAGAAACCACACCAGAATCCACGCCGCGGAGAAAAATCCGGTGACCAGAAAGGCCGCGTGCCAGCCAAAGCGGTAGGTCACCACGGGCACAATGAGCGTAGCCAGAATGACACCGACATTGGCCCCGCAGTTGAAGATACCGAACGACAGCGAGCGCTCTTTCTGCGGGAACCACTCCGCGTTGGTCTTGTTGGCCGCGGGGAAGTTGCCCGACTCGCCTACGCCAAGGCAGGAGCGCGCGATTCCCAACTGAAGCACCGAGCTGACCAGCGCATGGCCCATGGCGGAGACGCTCCAGACGGCCATGATCACCATGTAGCCGATGCGCGTGCCCACCTTGTCCACAAAGCGACCCGCCACCAGCAGGCCAATCGCATAAAAGAGGGTGAAGAAGCCCACCACCGTGCCGTAGCTCTCTTCCGTCAGGCCGATTCCGTGGTTGGCTACGCTCAGCATCAGTGTGGGCTTCAGCAGCGCCAGCACCTGGCGGTCCATGTAGTTGATGGTGGTGGCGGCAAACAGCATGGCGCAGATGGTCCAGCGCACGTGCCCCAGCCGCGCGCCGGCGGTTGTCCCTTGTTCCTTCTGCAATTCCAGATCCGCCATGCCCCGCTCCTTACAGCCGGTACGCCTTTTTCACCAGTCCGTAGGTCAACTCGTGCGCTACTTCGAACGCTTCGTCTTCCGCCAGCCGGTGCTCCACAACCAGCCTGGCCAGAAAAGCGCAATCCACGCGCCGCGCTACGTCGTGCCGCGCCGGAATCGACAGGAATGCCCGCGTGTCGTCGTTGAACCCAACCGTATTGTAGAAGCCCGCCGTCTCCGTCACCTGCTGGCGAAAGCGCATCATGCCTTCAGGACTGTCATGAAACCACCACGACGGCCCCAGGCGCAAGCAGGGATAGTGCCCCGCCAACGGCGCCAGTTCGCGGCTGTAAGCCGACTCGTCCAACGTGAACAGAATGATCGTCAGGTCGCGCTCGTTGCCAAACCGGTCCAGCAGCGGGCGCAGCGCGTCAACATAATTGGTTGCTCGCGGAATATCGCAGCCCACGTCGCGCCCGTAGCGCTCGTACACCTTGCGGTTGTGGTTGCGCGTGCTGCCCGGATGGATCTGCATCACCAGCCCATCTTCCAGGCTCATCTGCGCCATCTCGGTCAGCATCTGCGCCTGAAACAGCACCTGTTCGCCGGCCGTGGCCTTGCCGCCCAGCACCTTGCCGAACAGCGCCTGCGCCTCGCCCAGCGGAAGATCGGCGGTCTGCGCCGTCAGATGTCCGTGGTCGGTGGCCGTGCAGCCCATCGCCTTGAAGCGCAGCCGCGCCTTGCGCAGCGCGTTCAGGTAGCCGCCCCACGCAGAGGTGTCTTCGCCGGTCTGCTCGCCCAACTGGGCAATCGACGCGGCAAAGCCGGCAAACTCCGGGTCCACCACCGGGTCCGGGCGGAAGTTGGGCAGAATCCTCGCCTTCCAGCCAGAAGCGCGAACGGCGGCGTGATCGGCCAGCGAGTCCAGCGGAGAATCGGTGGTGGCCAGCACCTCCAGGTTGAAGCGCTCGTACAAAGCGCGCGGCAGAAACTCCGGCGTCGTGAGCTTCTCCGAGATGGTGTCGAAGTAGAGGTCGGCGGTCTTCTCGCTGAGCCGCTCTTCCAGCCCGAAGAGCTCATGAAAGGCAAAATCCAACCACATGCGGGTGGGCGTGCCGCGAAACAGATGGTAGTGGCTGGCGAAGATGCGCCACACCTTGCGCGGCTCCTTCACCTCCGCCGCGCCGATCTCCAGATCCTCCATCGAGACGCCCTGGCTGTAGAGCATCCGGTAGACGTAGTGATCCGGCTGAACGAACAGCTTGGCCGGGTCTGGAAATGGCTCATTCCGCACAAACCAGGAGGCTTGCGTGTGCCCGTGCGGGCTCACAATGGGCAAGGAACGCACCTGCTCATACAGCGCTCGGGCCACTTTGCGCGCAGATGGTTCGCTGGGGAAAAGACGATCTTCGTGGATCAGCATGACGGAATTTTGCCCTTTTCAATTCTCGCGGCAGAGAGCTCTGCTTCCTGCCGCAGTTGGACTGCAAACACATTCGATACGCGGCTATTTCAACAAACGCCGCGATCCTCAAGCATGGCTCTTGAATCCCATGCCGGCGAGAACTCCCCGCATATAGGCAAAGCTGCCGATGACGCCCGGCATTGGATCATCTCCGTGAACCTCATACTCGAGATCGACAAACCCTTTGTACTTGATCGCGATCAGGGCCTCGAAAATCTCCCGCACCGGCATGATACCGTCGCCAACGGCAACCTGGCTCTCCCTGCTCTGGAAACTCGTCAGGTCCTTCATGTGCATGTTAAAGAGGCGCGGCCCGATTTCGTGAATCGCCTGCACCACATCCGTGCCCGCGCGCACGGTGTGGCCAACATCGATGCAGCATCCGATGCGCGGGTCAAGGTTCTTCACCAGTTTCAGCACATCCAGGGGCGATGGCCACACCTTGTCCTCCGGCCCGTGGTTATGGATCGCGATCCGGATGTCATACTCCTTCACGAATTTTTCAACGCGCGGAAGAGTCTCCGGGGTCGGGTCGCCAGCCACTATCACGCCGATTCCGGCTCGCTTGCAATACTCAAACTTCGCGCGAATGTCGTCGTCTTCATCTTTGGGAAAGTAGATCGCTCCGGCAGCGTGGAGCTTGATCCCCGCGGCTGCATAGTCCCCAACCGCTTTGGCCTCTTCTTGCGGATCGGTGGGGAGATGATCCTTGACGTTCTTCAAATTGATCGAATCGACACTGATCTGCTTGAGGAAGCCGATCATCTGCGCGCGGGTGAAATTGCGGAAGGTGTAGCTGGCCACTCCCAACTGGATGGGCGCCGGCTTTCCGGAGGCCTGCGCCGGCTCTGCGAAGGATGGCGTCGCGCTCGATGCCGCGCATGCCGCGGCAAAGAGTGCGCTGGACTGAACAAAGCTTCTACGTGAGAAGGAATTTCTCATAACTAGGGACTCCTCGTGTTGCACTGACAACTGCGGTTATCTTCCTGACGGTGTCATTCGCTCGGCGGCCGCCTGCCCCAAACAAGCCGCGACATGCAAGTCGATGCCACCCCAGGGAGCGGCGATCCTGCACAGGACTGACGAGGCAAAAGACGCTCTGGCTTCGCTCTAGAGATGCGGCGCCCAGCCCTGCTCGTAGTCGCGTCCCCACAGCTTCGCGGCTTGAGGATCGTTCTGGATCTTCCCGTCTTTCGGATCAAGATGAAGCTCGCGATTCACCTCCCAGGCGACGTTGGAAAGCTGGAGCATTGTTACCGCCACATTCCCCATCGAAACTGGGGAATTGAGCTTTTCGCCTTTCCGGATCCCGGCAATGAAGTTGGCAAAGTGCAAGACCGTCATGGAGTCGCTGCCTACCAGGTCAGAAGATTCGTGCGCGCTGCCGGTCTTCACTTCGCTGGTCTTGTCTCCCTTGAGATTGAAAACCTCGTAACCTCCAGGGTCCAGAATCACCGAACCTGTGGTTCCCATGATCACCGAGCCACGGCTGCGGTTATAGACCTTCATCCCTTCGCAACATCTGCCTTCCCAGCTGATCATCTTGTCTTCGTATTCGTAGCTGGTGACCAGGGTGTCGTAGAACTGCCAATCGTCCTTGAAGTGGTATCTCCCGCCCGACGCGGTGATGCGATTCGGGAAATCGACTCCCAGCGCCCAGCGGCAAACATCGATCTCATGCGTTCCGTTATTGAGTGTTTCTCCCGTGCCCCATTGCTTGAACCAGTGCCAGTTGTACGGGTGGTAATTGTCGTGGTAAGGCCTGCGGGGCGCCGGCCCTTGCCACAGGTCCCAGTCGAGCGTTGCAGGCACAGGCACTTCCTTGCCGAACCCGATTGACTTTCTGGTGTTGGCGTACCAGGCTTTGGCGAAGTAAGGCGTGCCAATCAGGCCATTGTGAATCTTGTCGATGGCCGCGATGATCGTCGGGTCAGAGCGCCGCTGATTGCCCATCTGGACCAGCTTGCCATACTTCTTCTGCACCTCCACCAACAGCGCGCCTTCCGCGGGGTTGTGGCTGCATGGCTTTTCAACGTACACGTGCTTGCCGGCCTGCACGCCGGCAATGGCCATGGGAGCGTGCCAGTGGTCCGGTGTCGCAATGGTGATGGCGTCCACGTCTTTCAACTGCAAAACGTTGCGAAAATCCTTGTCCGTGGCCGGAGCATATCCCAAAGCGTGCTCCGTCTCTGAGGCGAACCGCTTCAGAACCGTGCTGTCCACATCGCAAACGTGCGTCACGCGCGCATGATCGCTATTTCCCTTCAGAGAGGCAAGGTGAGCATAGGCGCGCGCAATTGAGGCCGATAATGGCAAAGTTGACGCGATCGTTGGAGCCAAGAATCTGGCCATAGCTCTTCGCTGTCGATGCAATCGCCATGCCCGCGGCTCCAACCGCGAGCGTGTCGAGAAATTCCCGTCGAGTTACCATCTTGTTTCTCCTGGCTGCCAGAAAAAGGCGGCGGCTGTTCTTTCGTGGTCCAGAGTGCAAGGCGTCGTTCTCGTCAGCCTAAAGGGTTCCTGAATCCGTGAGAGCTTTCTTCATGCCCGCCCAACTGATGCGAGTGGACTCCTCCGGTGTGGCGGCTCCGTGCCAGTGTGTCTCCAGGCTCACGGCATCGCGGAACCCGGACTGCTTGAGCGCACGGAACTGCGCCGCCCAGTCGATGAATCCCTTGTCGACCGGCGACCACTCGATCTTGCCGGTTGCATCCTTCACGGCATTCTTGCAGTGGCAGTGGTGAATGCGATTCTTCAGCAATGGCATCCCAGCCGTTCGGGAAGGCATCGAGTTCGCCGCGCATCACGGCATTTGCGGGGTCCCAATTGAGCGCCAGATGCGGCGTCTGGATGGCATTCATCGTCCGCGCGGCTTCGCGGCCTGTCGCCGTGTTGCAGGCAAATTCGTTCTCCAGCACCAGCAGGATGCTCTGGGAGCCGCAGGTTTCTGCAGCCGCTCGCAGCTTCTCGTCGATGGCCGCGCGATGGGGCGCCACATCGTCCAGCCGCCAGAAGTCGAAGCAGCGCACCTTGTTTGTTTTGAACTGCTTTGCCAGAGCGATTGACCGCTCCAGAATCTCATCCTGATGCTTGAACGCGACCTCCGCCGCGCCGTGCATATCGTCCTTCGATCCATACGGCGACTTCGGCGCGCCCGGCCAGTCGGTCTTGAAGAGCGGACTGGCGATATCGGTCACCTGCAAGCTGTACTTCGCCAGGATCTTCCTGGCTTCGTCGATCTGCGCCTCGCTCAATTCCGTGACATTCTTGCCCCACATCGAGCGGATTTCGATCCAGTTCATGCCGAAATCGTGCGCGGCAACGTAACAGTCATGGTCGAAGTCCTGCGAAATCTCATCGTTGATGACGGCGATCTTGAATGGAGACTTTGAAGCCTCGGCCATGCCCATGAATGAGCGGGCCGCACAGGCAGCCGCCGCCAGTCCTGTTCCCGCAACAAAACTTCGCCTTGATATGGATTTCATATTGCTCCTCTTGCTTCAAGTGCCGTGGCCGCATGTTTGCATAATGCCCGGACTGTAGCTCCGGTCTCCTGACCGGCTGTCGTGCGGGCGCCCGCGCCCTCATCGGTTCGGGATCAATCAATAATCACGCAGTCAAGAACTAGACGGCGTGGGTAGAACAAAGAAAAGTAAGGATGAGGGCCGGCCACGCGCTGTAAGCGGTGACCGGCCGGTTGAACTGCATTTCGTGGGAACGACTCTAGAAGGAGATCTTCACTGAAGCCTGAAGGACGCGCGGGCCGCCAACGCCATTCACGTTGCCAACGCCGCTGCCCAGGGTGCCGGTGATCTTTCCAAGGTTCGAACCCAAAGTCCCGTTCGGCAGGCCGAAGGCGGGTGTATTCGTCATGTTGAAGGCATCGAACCGGGCTTCAAGAACCGACTCGCGATAGACGGGAAAGCTCTTGAAGAGCGACATGTTGTCAGAGAAGTAAGCGGGGCCGCGGAACTGGTTGCGCTGCGCGGTCCCGGGTGCGCATGCAACTGGGTTGCTAGGCGACCATGCCACGCAAGCAGCGGGCGCTGAAAAGGCAGCCGTGTTGAACCAGGGAGAGCTGACGGGATTGCTCACACTATGCGTCACCTGGAACGAGCCGTTGAAATTGGCCGTTTCTGTGGTTCCCGAAGTCGCACTCGAGGTGGTCACCGAGAAAGGCAAGCCCGAGACCGCCGAGACGACCGCTGACACCTTCCATCCGCCAACTACGTAGGAGCCGACGCCGGAGTTGAAGTAATGGTGTCCGCGACCTGCTGGCAGTTCGTAGGTAACCGTTTGCGAGAAGTTCAGCTTGCGGTCGAAGTCGAGCAGGTTGTAGTTGTTGCGCAAGTTGCCGGCGAAATAGAACAACCCTCCATCTTGAGCGCCGGTCTGGTAGCCCTGTGCTTTGCCCCAGGTAAACGAGGAGCCAAATGAAAGGCCCTTGCTGAAGCGCTTGGTAAGTTGAGCTTGCAGCGACTCGTAGTTGCTGGAGAAGCCCATGAAGTACTGGGTTACCGAGGCGGTCTTCCCGAAAGCGACGTTCATGGGTTCGTAGGAATTGCTCTGCCCATAGATGCTCGGGAGGTTGACGTTCTGCGCCAGGTCGATGCGCGTGCCGTGGTTGGCTACATAAGCAATCTGGAACGACATGTTCTCAGGCAAAGCCTGCTCCAGGGCTACGTTCCACGAGTCCACTGCACCATTCTTGAAGTTCAGGGGGATAAGAAGGTTCGAAAGTCCGATGGTCCCGTTGGCCGCGCTTTCAACAAGCGCTCCGTTCGATGGAAAAGTCACCGTCGGAGTTGCAGGTATGCCGGTAACAAAGTTGATCACGCCACCGACGGGGTTAAGGGCTGGGCCATAGGTTGGGGTGTTCGTGTAGCCGGTGCTGGTCTTGATGGGATAGTTATAGGCGTAGCTGTTGTCCACAAAGGGAACAAAACTAATGCCATATCCGGCGCGCAGAACGGTCTTCTCTGACACGCGATAAGACGCTCCCAACCGAGGTGCGAAGTTTGTGTAGTCTGTCTGCATCCCGAGATTGGAGGGATTGCCGTCTTCACCCGCGATAACCAGTGAATCGTTGGTGGGGTTGTAGTTGACGAAGCCACCGGCTTTGCGTGGCGTGGCGGGCGGGTACAGTTCATACCGCAGACCGAGATCCAAGGTCAGCTTGTGATTGACCTGCCACTTGTCGGAGGCAAAGAAAAAGAGCCAGCTCTGACGGAAGCAGGGGAAGGTGCTGTTGGTGTCCTGACCGACCTTATAGGGAACGTCGAACAGAACACTGGCCATGTCATTGGCCTGCCCGGTGACGGCGTTGTTGAATTTGGCGGCGCCCGGCGCGGAGGTCGTGTTCTCGTCGAAGTAGAACTGTCCCGCGGCGGCGTTGTTATTGCCTTGCAGAAGATCGTCGCGGACACGGCGAATGTCGGCGCCGCCCTTGAACGTGTGGTTACCGACAATCTTGGTCCAGTTGTTGGCAAAGTCGATGTTCGACTCAGCACGCAGCCAGGGCAGCGACGCAGAGTAGCCGATCAGAGGTGACCCGCCCGCGAAGTTGCCTACCGTAAATGCAACTTGCCCGCTGCTTGTCGGAGTCATATCGGTTCCGTTGGGGCCATTGCCGGGGATGCCGAGGGTCGTCGCGTCGTTCTTTCCGTAGTCTGTCTGCGTTGCCGAGTTGCGCAGATGGGCCAGGCCGGCGCGCGCTTCGGTAACCAGGGTGGACGAAAAGGAATGGTCGTAATTGAGGCCGGTGCTATAAGCTGCCGCGATTCCGGTCGCTTCAAATCCACCGCCTCCGGGCCCCCCGAGGAACGAACCAAAGAGCGGCGCCTGGTACGTGGTTGTGCTCTGATGGCTGAAACGGCCGCTCAGATGATCCTTGTCAGACATCGTGTAATCCGACTTGATGTCGTAGCTGGTGGCGTCTTTACTGAAAGGCAGGTTCTGTGAAAAGTTATTGGTGGTTGCGCCTGAGATGTACGCCGCCGACGAGAGGTTCGCTTGCGGGTTTCTCGCAAGTGCATCCAGGTCCTGAAGAACCGTCAACCCTACCTTGCTGATTCCAGCATTATTTGTCGGAATGAGGTTTCCCGCGAACGCTGTGCGGCCGTTACCGCAGCTATTATTTGCCGCGGTGCCGGTGCAGTCTGCCGTATCTCCCGTATTCGGGTCGTAAACCTGGCCCGAGTACTCGCTCATGTTGATATAACTGACGCCGCCCGTGGTAGTCACGTTGTAGAACGGAATGGTCGTGATCGTCGTCGCGGATTCGTGATCGGTGACCCGGAGAAAATCGCCGAAGATGAAGAGCTTGTTCTTCAGAATTGGACCGCCCAGTGAGCCGCCCGTGTAGTTGTAGACCAGGCGTCCGTTGGGTCCGGTAGCGAAGTAGTTGCGGGCATTGACGCCGTTGTTTTCCATGTTCTGGAAGACCGACCCATGGACCGAGTTTGTGCCTGACTTGAGCGTCACATTAACAACTGTTCCAATTGCGCGCCCGAACTCCGCCTCGAAGTTGTTGGTAGTGATGTCTACGTTCTGGATTGCGGCCGCCGGCGGAACCAGAATAATGTGGATGCCGGTACGCTGGTCGTCGTCGATTCCTTCGATCTGGTACAGGTTGACGTAAGAGGACTGGCCGTTTGCATTCGTTGAAAGATCGTTGTTGGCGTTGTAGAACTGCGAGTTGTTGAAGACAATAGGCGCCATGCCCGGCACGGTATTCAGCAAGGACTGGAAGCTGTTGCCGCTGCTCAGGGGAAGATTGGTGATCGTGTCCTGCTCGATCGTGGTCGAGATATCGGCGCGGTCCGTCTGAAGCTCGGGAGGCGCGGTTGTAACTTCGATCGTCTCCGAAGTGCTGCCCGCGACCAGCGTCACATCGACGCGCATCGTCGTGTTGGTCTGCAGCGCGACGTTCTCACGGGTCTCTTTCTTGAAGCCCTTTGCGGCCACCGAGACGGAATACGTTCCGGATGGCAGATCAGGGAAGGTAAAGTTCCCGCTCTCATTGGTAAGTGATGTGTGTTCAACACTCTGACCGACGAGAACGACCGTGACCTGAGCATTCGAAACTACCGCGCCGGTGGAGTCGGCTACTGTCCCCAGCAGCGTTCCGTTAACCGCCTGCCCAAGCAGGAGGTGTGAAAATGCAAGCCCCGCAAAAGCGAGGATGGACCCGAGGATGGGTCGCAACATTCGACGTGGAATCATTCAGAGCCTCCAAGTAGTGAAACAGTTACGCTTCGGACATTCGGTAGGTCCGGTCAGCGAGCGAAGACTAGTTGGGGCCAATATGAGTTGTCAAGCATATTTTTCAAACTACGTAAAAACGTATTTCGGAGTTCGAAAAAAGTCCGCAGCGGTCCGCATTCCTCGCCGGCAGCTTGCCTGTATGAGGCTCAGAGCATTGCTCTTGAAGTCATTTCGATCCCGTCTCCACCCTTTCCTCGGAGGCGGAGAAGAATCTCGATCCGCCGCCTCGCGAATCGCCGTCGGCCTAGGCAAGCGCATGGCCTCCGCCGCAGCTGCCCCCGTCAGTCTTCGCCAAAGTCTCTGACCGCCATCGCGGGCTGAACGCATCATTCGCCTCCCCGGCTGTCGGAGACACTGGAGCGGATCGGCCGGGGGTGCGTTTTCCTCAGGACCGGGCCCCAACCCCTGATTCTTCGCGTAACGTTCACGTGCAATTTCTCCTCGACTTGATGGAGAATAGGATGAGACGAATTTTTCAGCCAAGATTGAGGAACGCTTGACGCCAACGCAGATTGAAATTCCCAAGTGGGCCGCCCAGGATTTTGAAAGGCTGGTTCTCGACAACAAACCCAAGGTCGCCGTCTTCGATTGCGATGGCACCCTGTGGAGCGGCGATTCAGGCTTTGGCTTTATGGCTTGGTCCATTGAGAAAGGCTTGGTTTCGCGCTCGACCAGCGACTGGATCGATACCCGCCACCGCGCCTACCGCGCAGGCAAGGTAAGCGAAGTTGATATCTGCGGAGAAATGGTGCAAATCTACGCGGGTCTGCGTGAGCAGGAATTGCGCGCGGCCGCGGCCAAGTACGTCGGAAAGTTTGTTCGCGACCGGATTTTTCCCGAAATGGCGGCGCTGGTATCCGCGTTGCGCCAGGCAGGCGCAGAGACTATGGGCCGTCAGTTCCACCAACAAGTGGGTCATCGCCGAGGGCGTGCGCGACTTCGGCATCCCCGAGGAACGCGTGCTGGCAGCCGAGGTTCGCGTCGTCGATGGCTTGATCGGCAGTGAAATTCTGGATGTGCCCACCGACCAGGGAAAAGCCGCTGCGCTGGCGCGGGTGGGGCTTACCAAACCGGATGCTGTCTTCGGCAACTCCGTTCATGACCTGGCCATGCTGGATATAGCGCTGCACCCCTACCCGATCAACCCGTCTCCGGCCCTGCTGAAGGCGGCGGCAAGGAGCGGTTGGGGCTACTTTATGCCGCAAGGCAGCGAGGACGCCGCGGCGAACGTCGGGGGCGAGTAAGGTCAACTCTGGTGTCCGGGCCACTGCCGGCCCGGACACCATCCTCTCCGTGACGCACCAAGGGCGCCAATGCCCACCGGTGCTGCACTTGCTTTGGTGCGTCTACACTAGAGGGGTGGAAGAAGCTCAGCCAAATTCCAGCTCCCGCCCCCCCGGCCCTGCCCTCCGCTTTGTAGCGGCCGCGCTGATCGTGCGCGGCGGCGAAGTCCTGATCTGCCAGCGCCGGCCAGATCAACCCATGGCCTTGCAGTGGGAGTTCCCCGGCGGCAAGATCGAGGCCGGCGAAAGCGCGGAGCAGGCCCTGGCCCGCGAACTGGACGAAGAACTCGGAATCTGCGCCACCATCGGGCCCCGCATCACCCGCATTCGCCATAATTACCGCCATGGCGGCGCCGTCGACCTGCAGTTTTTCGCCGTCCACGAGTTTTCCGGCGAGCTGGAAAATCGCATCTTCAAGCAACTGCGATGGACCAGGTTGGAAGAGCTGCCCGGCTACGACTTTCTGGCCGCCGACCGTACCTTGATTCGGGACCTGGCCGCGGGCAAGCTGCTATAAGGTACTGCCGGGCGCTCAGTTCTCAATGTCCCGGAATCATCCCCCACAGCATCACCAGGGTCATGCCGATCACGATGATGCTGGTGCCCCAGGCGATCACATTCCACAGACGGGAGTTCTTGTGCTCGCCCATCAGGTCGTGCCGGTTGATCAGCATCAGCATGAGAATGATCACCACCGGCAGCAGAACGCCGTTCAACACCTGGGAGAGAATGGCCACGTTGATCAACTGCGCGTCCGGCAGCAGCAGAACGGTCAGCCCGCCGCCCGCGATCAGTAGCGTGTAAAGCCAGTAAAAGAACGGCGCTTCCTTGAAGCTCTTGTCCACTCCGGATTCGACGCCAAGGCCCTCGCAAACCGTGTAGGCCGTGGAGATGGGCAGGATCGACGCCGCGAAGAGCGAGGCGTTGAAAAGCCCGAAGGCGAAGAGAATAAAGGCATAGTCGCCGGCCAGAGGGCGCATCGCCTCCGCCGCGTCCGCGGCTACCTGAATGGCGCCCATGCCGTGCACGTAAAGCGTGGCAGCGCAGGCCACGATAATGAACCACGCCACAATGTCGGTGAAGAAACTGCCGATGATGACATCCAGGCGCGAGGCAGCATAATCCTTGACGCGAATGCCCTTCTCCACGATCGAAGACTGCAGGTAGAACTGCATCCATGGCGCAATGGTCGTGCCCACCACGCCAATCGCCATGTACATATAGGCCTTGTCGCTCCACACCGAACGGGCCGGCAGCTTGACCGTCGCCCACAGAGCATCGTGCCAACTGGGCTGCGATAGCACCCCGGCAAAAATGTAGGCAATGTAAACCACTGAAGCAACCAGGAATATCTTCTCAGTGCTCTTATAACTGCCTTTCACCACCATGTACCAGACCAGCCCCGCGCAGCAAGGCACGGAGACAAACTTGGAAACATGGAACAGGTGCAGCGAACCGGCGATGCCGATGAACTCCGTCACCACGTTGGTGTAGTTGACGACCACCAGCATCACCATCAGCACAAAGGTGAGCCGCAGGCCAAACTCCTCGCGGATAAGATCACTCAACCCCTTGCCGGTGACCACCCCCATGCGGGCGCACATCTCCTGCACCACGATCAACGCGATCGTAATCGGAAGCATGGTCCAAAGCAGGGTGTAGCCGAATTGCGCCCCTGCTTGCGAGTAGGTGAGGATCCCCCCGGAGTCGTTATCCACATTGGCAGTAATGAATCCGGGGCCGAGGACGGCCAGGAACAGAAGTATCCGGATTCGCCAACGCTTCCACATGCTCGCGGGGTCCTAAGGAGGATTCATCGAGGTTTCCTCACTGACCATAACAGGCCACACCCGTCTTAGCGAACCTTGGCGCCCGCCTCCCGCGAACCCCGCGGCGAGAGATTGACACCTTCTTCGTACCATGGTACCTTGGTACCAATATCGAGGAGGCGCATATGGCGCAAGAACAGCAACATCGAGAACCCGTGGTGGTGGAGCGCGTCCAGACCGGGGTGCGGATGGAAAAGCGCATGTTGAAAGTGCTCAAGGCAGTCGCTGAGCAGAAGGATATGACCCTCGGCGATCTGCTGGAGGGGATCGTCCTGCATGCCTTTGAGGGCAAGCTGGTTCCCTTCTCCCCTCAGACCCTGAAGGAGATCGAGCAATTCAAGGCTCTCTACGGCATGACGCTGAACGCCGCCGACAGCCATAACCTGAAAGAACGAAAGCGATAACGGGAGAAATCGAACCGCAACGCGGCTCAGTAGCAGGGGTTCAAACCTATGTTGGATTGGGAATCCAGGCGAAGACGGCGGGGGGTGTCCCCCGCCGTTCTTTAAGCAGTAGCCGCCAGCACGTGCTCCTGTGCATGGACCATCTCGACCACTTGTCCGAAGCTGGCGGACTGGCTCAAACTGAGAAGGGATTCAACCACGTCTGCGGCGCTATAGGTAGTGCGGCCAGACGCCAGGAACTGCGCAATCGTGTTCAGATCGTCGCCCACGGTAACCAGTGGCGGCTCGACTTCGCCGCTTTTGCGGACTTGCTGATGGCCAACATTGGCCATTAACGCGTTGCAAAGGCACTTTCTTCCTACCGTGTCTTCCACCTTGCCGCCCTTGGCCACATAGTTCGCCACCGGCTCCGCGGCGCACCGGTAACCAATGGAACCGTTGGGAGCGGCGTACGGCTCCCTCAGATAGCCCAGATCGCAAACCCGGGTGCGTGCCTGAGCGACTTCGGGATCGGAATAGCTCCCTTGCATCTGGGCGACCTTGAAGGGAAACCCTGTCGGCGAGGCCAATGGGTCTGTAAACACGTCTCCTGTACCGGCCATAGCCTGGGCCAGCAGCGACGCTTTCAGGTCATCCCGCAGGCCAGACTCTTCGCTGAAGGCGAACGCGGTACCCACCTGCACCCCCGCTGCCCCTTCATTGAGGGCTTCGCGAACTTTCTCCGCGTTTCCATACCCGCCTGCCAGCCAGAACGGAACCCCCAAGGTCCGGAAATCGGCAAGATTGACCCGATCCCGGTCGCCGTAGATCGGCTCTCCGGCTGCGTTCAGTTGCAACTTGCCGCGAGGCGGAGCGTTATGCCCGCCCGCAATCGGCGTCTCGATCACGAATCCGTCCACCCGGCCGTTGGCTCGACGAAGCATGGTGGCCGCCAACGTGTTGGAAGAGACAATGGCCAGGAACCTTGGCCGATCGAGAACTGGCAGCGCACCCTCCACGTAGTCGGAGGGATTGAAATGCATCTGAGTATCCTGGCCCAGCTCGGCGCCTGAAACCGACAACTTGTATTCGGAGGCTTGCTGCAACGCAAAGGCATCCAACACCCCGGGAATGTGCAACGGAATGCCGGCGCCCATCAGGACGTAGCCCACTCCAGCCAACATGGCCCCGTAGATGGAAGATAGATGGGGCATCTGAACCTTCTCAAGAAAGTTGATCCCCACTGGGTTCTTGTGCCCTTCACGCGCCAGAAAGACCTCGACGAAGTTGCTCACAATGCACAGCTCAACTACTTTACGCAGTTCGCGCCGCTGGTGCATTGGGGTCGCCGGATACGGCGTCTCGCTGGACTTGCCACCCGGCACGAAGTACTCCTGCCAGATGCGTTTGGCCATATCGGGAAAGGGAAATGCGTCCAATCCCCGGCGCATGTGTCCGCCCTGGTCGCCATCGGCGAGCCGGCGGACAAAAAGCTGATCGAGCGCTGTGCCTGAGACCACGCCGAGTTGGCCGAGTTTGGAGACCGCATTGGCCAGGCGCCAGTTTGAAACGCCCACACCCATGCCACCCTGAATGACTTTGGGAAACTGCATCATAGCTGGATTCTTTCACACTTCCGGATTTTCCGGGTGTTTCATATCACATTATTCTCGGAGAACGGCCCGCGATGACCAAATTCGCACAGAAAACCCATTTTTTCGAGCCTTTCTGCTTGCTTGTTGCACTTCCCAGGCTCTAGAGCTTGTCGCGCAGGAAGCTGATCACGTGGTCGGCCTGGACCTCGCCCACCATGCGTCCTTGCACGTCCACCACCGGCAGGGCATGCAGATTGTATTTGTCGAACATCTCTGCCAAATCGTTCTGGTGCAGGTCGGCAGGGCACGAGAGGACACGCGCCTCGGCCAGGATGGCCAGATGCGTCTCCGGCAACGCCATGACCAGCCGCGACAGCGAAATCGCGCCGCGCAGCATCCGCTTTTCGTCCAGCAGGTAAATGGCTGTCACGCTCTCCGGGTCGCCGTCAAAGCTGCGCAAGGCCTGAACCGCCTGGGCCACGGTGGACTGCACTCCCAGGGCAACGAAGTCGGTGGTCATGCAGCCGGCCGCCGAGTCCTCGTCGAACTCCAGCAGTTCCTCCACCTCCTGCCGCTCTTCCGGCTCCATCTCTTCGAGAATGGCGTCGGACTGCTCTTCCGGCAGCTCGGCCAGCAGGTCGGCGGCTGCGCCGGGGTCCATCTCCTCGACAATGTCGGCAATCCGCTCTTCGTCCAGCTTCTCAAGCAGCGCCTTCTGGAGTTTCGGCTCGACCTCTTCCAGCGTCTCGGCAGCCACTTCCTCATCCAGCGAGGTAAACACCGCTTCGCGCTCGGCGGGAGCCAGGTCTTCCAGAATCTCGGCCAGGTCGGAGGGGTGCATCTCGGCCAGGCGCTCGTACTCGATGCGCAGCTTGACCCGCCGCGCCGGATCGACCTCGATCACGTCCACAAATTGCCAGGGAATGCCGCTGGCCTTCAGCTTGCGCGAGAGTCCTTCCAGCGTGGCCCGCGGCAGCAGCCCTTTAAAAATCCGCCGGAACGCCCCGCGCAGACCCACCTCGACCTCGGCCACGCGCAGAAGGTGAGCAGCGCCCTTGCCCATCCACTCCAGGTCCACGTCGTTGACCCGAACCACCTTGCGCCCGTGAATGTCGATGATCTGGCGGTCCACCAGGTCCTGGGCAAGATAAAGGTAGTTGCCCTCGTCCTGTAGCGGAACCAGCGCGCCGGCGGAACGCAGCTCCAGTGTGCCGGCGGGCGTCTCCATCACTTCGTGCGACGGGACGATGAATAGCCCAGTGCGGGTCTTGAGAACCAGACCGGCCACCTTGCCGGCGTCCGGGCCAGTGGCCACGGCAATGTCTTTCAGACGCCCGCGCAAATGACCCTGCGAGTCGGTGACCGGCGTGCCAAGCAGTGCGGTCAAACTGACGCGGGCTGTGGTGCGGGGCTGCATGAGCTGAGTGTATCGCTTTGGGGGCGGGTTGCGGGACCCGCAGCATCTGGATGGATAACTGAAATCGGGGTCGATTCAATGCATCACGAAGGTCGCGTGCGCCGTCTCGAACTTTTCCGTCGGGACGACGTAGCCGGCCTGTTGCAGCTCGCCGAATTCTTCTGCGCTACAGCGGTCCCACAATTGCTGTACCCCGGACCCACCGCTATCAAGTGGCATTTTTTCTCAAGAAAATGCCACCTTGCTCGATGCCGGAAAGGGCATGTGAATTGTGAAACCGCTCTAGCCTCGGGCGGGGAATACTCGACCCAGTATTCAACCGTACCCGGATCGAGTCTTCCGAAACGTACGCGCAGATCTTCGCTCTCCACAACGGATTCGCCCGGCCGAAGGCGTATCCATTCGTTGCGCAGACGATTCTGCAACGTGGGCCTGTCGCTCTGGCCGCAAGCAACACCCCACCCCCGCGGCGATCTACCGGCAAGCCGCCGCGCTCGATAAGCGGGGGCGCTACAAAGAAGCCTGGCCTCTCTTCGATAAGGCATGCAAAGGCGGCAGCGCGGATGCGTGCAACGACCTGGGCTATATGTATGAGTTCCAGCGCGGCGTAGCCGAGGATCTTCGCCAGGCTGTGCTGCTTTCGGGGCGTGGCCGCCATGAACGGTACGGGGGTCGCAAAGGACACCGGCAAAGCCCGCCGGCTTCTCAAGAAGGGCTGCGATCTCGGCCAGCAAGCCTCCCGCGATTGGCTCAAGCAACTGCCTTGAACCGGCTGGCTTGACACACTTCCTTGCCAGCGATGAAACTTCCAGAAAGGTTGGTAAAGCGGAGGGACGTGCGGCCCCTCCATGCTCAGGTAGAGGCGGACACGATCACGGTGAGCGAGCCCAGGACAGGACGGATGAGTTTTGCGCTGAGTTCCACCATGGAAAGCGTCGGCCAGGTGGAATCTGCCGCGGAAAAGCTGGCCGAAGAGGCCGGGCTGGACGAGGACGAGCGCTTCCGGGTCACCATGGCCGCGCGGGAGGCCACTGTCAACGCAGTCCTGCATGGCAACGAGTACGACCCGGCCAAGAAGATCGCCGTCAGCCTGGAGAACACCGGCACGGCGCTCATTATCACCATTGCCGACCAGGGCAAGGGCCTGGACCCCGACACGCTTCCCGACCCGCTGGCCCCGGAAAACCTTTTGCGCGGCACCGGTCGCGGCATCTTCCTTATCCGCTCCTTCATGGATGAGGTACACTTTCGACAAATGCATCCCGGAACCGAGTTGACGCTTGTCAAATATCTGGCTCCGACTGGCGAGTAGCGAAAGGTTGCCCGCGCGGACCGTGTAACCGGTCGGCTCAATCCTTCAACCAGCGTCAGGCGGATCGGACCCGTTGGACTTTGCTCCACTCGGACCTGTGAAGGTGCTATAACAGGAGTACCAACAAGGAGGAATACCCGTGGCACTTACTATTGCTTCGCGTGAAGTGGACGGAGTCACCGTTCTCGACCTTAGCGGGCGGATCACTCTGGGCGAGGGCAGTGTGCAGTTGCGCGATGCCATTCGCGACCTGATCAGCAAAGGACAGAAGAACATTCTGCTCAATCTGGGAGACGTGAACTACATCGATAGCTCCGGTCTGGGCGAGCTGGTAAGCGCCTACACCACGGCCAAGAACCAGAGCGCCGCGCTCAAGCTGCTCAGCCTCACCAAGAAGGTCCATGACCTGCTCCAGTTGACCAAGCTTTACACCGTCTTCGACATCTACGACGACGAGGCCAGCGCCATCGCCTCTTTCAAGTAGCCCTGCCAGAATGAACAAACCGCGAAAAAGGCCACCCCCCAAGGGATGGCCTTTTTCGCGTCTGTGGGCCCTCGCTGAAATATCGTCAGCGCTCGCGGCGCCGGGCGCCTGATTCTTGCGGCCAAGGTAGCAACTGTGTCCCATCCATCCCGCGTTTCTCTGCGGAATGGGTGGGACACCAACAGAATTACGGCTCACACATTTCACGAAGACGCTCTATTGTCTTGAGTTCATAGTTCGCTAAACAAATACACTGTCATTCTGAGAGCTTGTGACTTTCTTGATTTCCGGCAAAATTGTACGGTGAAAACAACGGTTTACAGGCAGCAAAGCCGTTCAAATTCAATAAAGTCACAAACTCTGAGTGAGCGGGGCCCTGAACGGTTCTCAGTTCCGGGGTCCCCAAAGAGCGATCTTTGCTCTTTGGGGTGGAGTTCCGGGGTCCCCAAAGAGCGGTCTTTGCTCTTTGGGGTGGAGTTCCGGGGTCCCGAAAGAGCGATCTTTGCTCTTTGGGGTGGAGTTCGGGGGTGGTGAGTCGAAGGATCTGCGTTTGCACTTCGGGTTTATGACAGGAACTTCGGAGACTGGACTCTAGAACTTCACCGAGGGCGCCGTCCGCGCGGCAGAACTGGCCTCGAAGAAGGCGTTGTTCACCTGGAATCCCGCAATGCCCGCCCAGATGCTGTTGGGGAATTGGCGTACGAAGGTGTTGTAATCGCGCAGCGAGTCGTTATACCGCTTGCGCGCCACGCCGATGCGGTTTTCGGTCCCGGCCAGTTCGTCCTGCAAGCGCATGAACTGCTCGCTCGACCGCAGTTGGGGGTAGTTCTCGGTGAGCAGCAGCAAACGGCCCAGAGCCCCATCCAGCCGCCCATTGGCCTCGATCTTCCCTGCCGGTCCCTGCGCATTCAGCATCCCCGCGCGGGCGTTGGCAATGTCGCCAAACACTGTGCTCTCTTCCTTTGTAAAGCCCTTCACCGTCTCCACCAAGTTGGGGATGAGGTCGAGTCTGCGCTGCAACTGCACGTCCACGTCCGACCATGCGGTCTTCACCACCTCATCCTTGGCCACCATCTGGTTTTTGGCGCTTACATAGCTTCCAAACACCATCAAAATGGCCAGAATGAAGACACCCACCACGCCGAGTGCGATCCAAAGTCCCTTACTCATACAGTGCTTTTCTCCTCCGGCCTCCATGCAAGGAAGCCACTTCATAAAAAACTTTAAACCGATGTGCGGCCCACCAGCCCAAAAAACTGGGTGCCCCAGGCCTCGATTCTGTGACCTGGGAAAGCACAAAAGCCGATCCGACCGCCTTCCGCTGGCTCAACAGTCCTTAAAAGCCTACCAGTCGCCCCCAGCGCCGCCACCGCCAAAGCCGCCACCACCGCCGCCGAACCCGCCGAAGCCACCGCCGCCCGAGTCTCCCCCGCCAAAGCCGCCGCCACCGAAGCCACCGCCTCGACCACCGCCCAGAAAGCTGGAAAACAGGCCAAAGCCGAACAAGAATCGGAGCAGATGAAAGCCGCCAAAGAAGATCAGAACAATAATCAGCAGAATTACCTTGCCCAGCGCCGGGCCCTGGTGCATAGGACGGCGTGTCGGCACCGGCTCATCGTCTAGTGAAACCTTCGCGTCAGTGGCGATCGCTTGCGCCACTTCCCCCACCGCCAGGGTAACGGCGCCGTCAAAATCGTTGGCGCGCAGGTCGGGAACCATCTCCCGGCCAATATCGCCGACCTTCCCGTCCGGCAGAATGCCTTCCAGCCCGTAGCCCACTTCGATCCGGCGTTTGTGGTCGTCCACTGCCAGCAGGATCATCACGCCGCGATAGTTTTCTCCCTTGCGGCCCATCTTCCACTGGTCTTCGAGGGCGTTGGCAAACTCAGCCGGATCCACGCCATCCAGTGTCCGCACGGTTACCACGGCGATCTGCGCATTGGCCTGTGAGTGATCCAACTGGCCACAGATGCGATCCAGCCGCGCAACCGCATCGGGGGACAGCACGTGGGCAAAATCGCTCACGTAGTCGGTAGGTTTGGGCAGGTCCTCGACCCGCTCGGCGTGTGCGGCCGTGAAAGAAACAGCAACGAGGGCCGCCAACAGCAGCCGAAGTGTGGTCAAATGTGCGCGGCGAAAACCAATCATCGCTCTCTATTCTACGCGGGCGGTGGCCAAGAAGTTCCATTCTGGAGCTGGCAGCCAGGGCAATTGCATGGACCCAAATTGTTGAGCAGCCTGATTCCGATTTCTATCGCGCCGTAGGCGCAGCGGTTGTTAGCCCAGCGCTTCAGCGCTGGGAATGAACGCAAAAAAGTCCGTCGGAGTCCCGTAGGGACGGCGCTAACACCTAAATCGCCATCAGGATTCCGTTCATGCGTTTGCCCTGGGGCTGACAACTAAGAGCTAACAGCTCCTTTTGAACTACACTGGAGAACAAATGACCGAGACACAGCCGCTTCTGCCTCCCATCGCCCGCAAGCAGCACACTGAGACCCTTTTGCACGGCACGGTGCTCACCGACGATTACGCATGGCTGCGCGAAAAGGAGAATCCCGAGGTCACGGCCTACCTGGAGGCCGAAAACGCCTATGCCCAGGCGGTAATGGCCCCGCTGGACGGCCTGCGCGCGGATCTCTACCAGGAGATGCTCAGCCACGTAAAGCAGACCGACGTCTCGGTTCCCTACCAGGACGGAGCCTGGTGGTACTACACCCGCACAGAGGAGGGCCGGCAATACGCCATCCACTGCCGCACCCACGGCTCCCCAAATGCCACGGAGGACACGCCCGAGCAGATCGTCCTGGACGGCAACGCTATGGCCGAGGGCCTGCCCTTCTTCTCCATTGGCGCCACCGACATCACTAGCGACGGCCGCTGGCTGGCCTACACCACCGACACAACCGGCTTCCGCCAATACACCTTGCATATCAAGGACCTGACCACCGGCGAGACGCTTGCCGGCGAAGTGGAGCGCGTGGGCTCCGTGGCTTGGGCCGCTGACAACCAAACCCTCTTCTATACCGTCGAGGACGAGAAGCAGAAGCGCCAGTTTCAGCTCTGGCGCCACACCCGCTGCACGCCGCATGCCGTGGACGAGTTGGTCTACCAGGACGACGACGAGCGCTTCAACCTGGCAGTTGGCCGCACCCGCGACGGCGAATACCTGGTGATGGAGTCGGGCAGCCACACCACCACCGAATCCTGGTACCTGCCGGCCGCCGCGCCGCACGGCGAATTCAGGCTTATCAGCCTTCGCCAGGACGAGCACGAATACTCCGTCGACCACCGCAACGGCCTCTGGTTCATTCGCACGAACGACCGTGGCCGCAACTTCCGCCTGGTCACCGCCCCGGTGGAAACCCCCGGCCAGAAGTACTGGACCGAGCGCATCCCCCACCGTGACAGCGTAATGCTGGAGGAGGTGGATCTCTTTGCAAGTTTCTTTGTGGCTTGCGAGCGCGAGGACGGACTGCCCCGGCTGCGCCTCTGGAGCTTCTCAGGCAGCGGAGCAGATGCCGCGCCGGCCGGCGAGATCGCCTTCCCCGAGCCCGCTTACAGCGCCCAGCCGCACATCAACCGCATCTTCCTGGCGAACACGTTCCGCTACGCCTATCAGTCCCTGGTTACGCCCAGTTCGGTCTTCGAGTACGATGTGGCAACTCGCGTTTCCACGCTGCTCAAGCAGCTTGAGGTCCCCGGCGGCTTCGACCGCGCGCTCTATGCCAGCGAGCGCGTCCACGCCACCGCTCCTGACGGCGTGCGCGTCCCGGTTTCGCTCGTCTATCGCATCGATAAATTCGAGAAAGCTGGCGGTACCCGCAATCCCCTCTATGTCTATGGATACGGCTCCTACGGTTACTCCTTGCCTCTCGGCTTCGGTTCCAACCGCCTCAGCCTGCTCGATCGCGGCGTGGTCATGGCTTATGCGCATATTCGCGGCGGCAGTGACCTGGGCGAGCCCTGGCACGACTCCGGCAAGATGCTCACCAAGCGCAACACCTTCACCGATTTCATCGCCGTTGTCGAGCAGCTCACTGCCGCGGGCTACGGCAATCCCGCGCGCGTGGCCATTGAAGGCGGGTCGGCCGGCGGGCTGCTGATGGGCGCGGTGGTCAACATGCGTCCCGACCTCTTCCGCGCCGTCGTCTCCCACGTGCCCTTTGTGGACGTGATGAACACCATGCTCGACGCTTCCCTGCCCCTCACCGTGCCGGAGTACGAGGAATGGGGAAATCCCAACGAAGAGATTTACTTCCGCTACATGCTGAGTTACTCGCCCTACGACAACCTGAAGGCGGGGAGCTATCCTTCGATGCTGGTGAAGACCTCGCTCCACGACAGCCAGGTCATGTACTGGGAGCCGGCCAAGTATGTGGCCAAGCTCCGCACCCTCAAGACGGATAAGAACCCGCTGCTTCTTGTAACAAACATGCAGGCTGGCCACGGCGGCTCCAGCGGCCGCTACGACTACCTCAAGGAAATCGCCCTCGACTACGCCTTCCTGCTCCGTGAACTCGGAATGGTGCAATAGACTGGTCTGTTTAGAAACCTCAACGGAAATCTGGATTCTGGATTGTGTCAGGGCGCGACTTGAGTCGTGCCGCAAATGCTGCGAAACCAGCGCGGGCTTTAGAGCGCTTTGCTTTTGCCATAGACTTCTGTGCCCCATCCATTCCGCGTTTTCCCGCGGATTGGGCGGGAGACCAACAGAATTACGGTCTACACAATTCACGAAAACGCTCTGGTCCGCCGGATTTACCGCTTCTTCGCTTTTGCGCGCTTCACCGCATTCTTGGCTGCACTCTTCTTCACGGGTTTCTTCAACGCCTTCACCGCCGCGAGATTTTTCTCGATCAGCGCGCATCTCTGCTCCACGCAGGCGCGGCTGCGCAGCGGGTCAGCGGGCGTATTCATCACATAGTCCAGCAGTCGGTCGACGGTGCTCGTGGCAACGTGCAGCCGAGTATCCGATGATGCATAGTAAATGAAGACCTCGCCCTTCTTGCCTTCGATCCAACCGTTGCTGAAGACCACATTGGAGACATCGCCCACGCGCTCGCCGCCCAAAGGCGCAAGAAAATAGCCCGCCGGCTTGTGCGTGACGACCCAGGGCCTCTCCAGTTCGGCGAGAAACATGTAAAGCACGTAACGCAGCCCGGCCGCGGTATTGCGCACACCATGCGCCAGATGCAGCCAGCCTCGCTTCGTCTTGATGGGCGCGGGACCGAGGCCGTTCTTGACCTCCTGGATGGTGTGGTATGCGCGGTCATCCATGATCGTTTCGTTGTCAATCACGGCATTTTCCATGCTCGCGGCCAATCCCCAGCCGATACCGCCGCCCTTGCCTGCCTGGATGAAATCGTCTTGCGGGCGCGTGTAAAAAGCGTACTTGCCATCCACAAACTCCGGATGCAAGACCACATTGCGCTGCTGCGGCGATTTCGATTTCAGATCGGGCAGCCGCTCCCAGGTCTTCAAATCCCTGGTCCGCGCCATGCCGCACTGCGCAACGGCAGAGGAAGTCTCCCACTCCGGCGCCTTCGGGTCCTTGCGCTCGGTGCAGAAGAGGCCATAGATCCATCCGTCCTCATGCTTCACCACGCGCATGTCGTAGACGTTGGTGTCCGGTTCGCCGGTCTCCGGCATGAGGATGGGATAGTCCCAGAAGCGAAACTTGTCAATGCCATTGGGGCTCTCGGCTACTGCGAAGAACGACTTGCGGTCCGCTCCCTCGACGCGCGCCACTACAAGATACTTGCCTTGGCGCAGAATCGCGCCCGCGTTGAACGCGGCGTTTACGCCGATGCGCTCCATCAGGAAAGGATTTGTTTTGGGGTCAAGATCGTAGCGCCATGTGATCGGCGCGTGCGCTGCAGTGAGAACCGGATTCTCATAACGATCGTAGATGCCATTGCCGCCAGCCGACGTGCGGTTGCGCTGCGCGAGAAGTTTCTCCTGCCGCTTGAACAAATTCTGTACGCTCGTCTTGAATTCTGCCCCAGTCATATCCGTTCTCCTGTCCTTCCCGTCCGCTTGGCATCGGCGTGCTTCATTGCATCGAGCCGCTGCATCACTTCGAAGCAGGCCCGGCTGTTATGGTACGGGCATTTCCACGGGCCAACCTTGTCCTGCTCCGCACCCGGCACGCCTGCCCGCGAGACCAGCCAGAACCACTCGCCGTGCACGTGATCCACGATGTGCTTCTCGATGAATGCCCAACTCCGTTCGCTGGCGTTGAGGAATTGCTGCCGGCCCGAAAGCTGATACGCGTTGAGAAATCCCACAACAGCCTCGGCCTGCGGCCACCAGTGCTTGTCGGCATCGATGACACCGGTTCGATCGGCCTCGTAGAGCAGCCCGTCATCCGCGTCGATTCCCTGCTCAAGGACGGCTGCAGCCATCTTCACAGCAACGTCGCGCACGCGCTCCAGAACCTCCGCATCGCCCAGGATCGCCGCGGCCTCGCACAGCAGCCAACTTCCCTCAATGTCGTGGCCAAACGAAGTCTTCCCGGAACGCGGATGCCACTGCTCGTCGAAGAACAGAATGAAGTGATGCGTGGCGGAGTCGGCGATGTGGCCGAGAAATATCTCAATCAGCTCGCGCAGCCGCAGTCGAACCGTCGCGTCTTCATGGATGCGCAGCAGCGTGGCATAAGCCTCCAGCAGATGGAGGTGAGTATTCATGGACTTCCTCTCGTCCATATCCACTTCGCTCAATCGCTGATCCGCGGCAAGGGTCCAATCGCGCTCGTAGATTTCGAAATAGCCGCCATGCTTGTCGTCGTGACTTGCCGACTCAATCTGCTCCACTAGACGCAGCGCCATTGCCAGCGACTCTGTGTCGCCGCTGGCGTTGAAATACTCAGCCAGCGCGTAGACGGTGAATGCCTGCCCATAGATGCGTTTCTTGGCATCAACGGGATTGCCCCGGTAGTCGAGCATCCAGCAAACGCCGCCAAACTCCGAGTCCCAGAAATAACCGGTTAGATACTCATACGCACGGCGCGCGGTGGTCAGATAGACCGGGTTGCGATAGACGTTGAAGGCCTTCGAGAACGTCCACAGAATGCGCGCGTTGAGAATGAGCCCCTTGCCCGCGTGGGGATCGATGGTCAGGTCGTTCGAGATCTGGCCGCGAAAGCCGCCGAACTCTTCGTCGATGGAGTATTTGAGCCAGAAGGGCAGAATGTTGAAGAGAAGCTCCGTTTCCACTTTCTTGCGCAGCTCTTGCACCGGAGCCCTCCTTCAACTTCGATCATAATGAACTGACTCTGTACGGAAGCTATAGGCTCTTCACTCGCCGCAATCAGGCAGGCTGCTCCAGGATCGCGTCGATCCGCGCCAGTTCTTCCGCGGCGAATTTCAGATTGGCGAGCGCGGCGACGTTCTGCTCGATCTGCTCCACACGGCTGGCGCCAATCAGCGCTGAAGTCATGCGGCCATCGCGCAGCACCCAGGCCAGCGCCATCTGCGCCAGCGATTGTCCGCGTTCGGCGGCAATTTCATTCAGAGCGCGCACCTGGCCAATCCGGTGCTCGTCGATGTCGTCCTTCTTCAGGAAGCCATGCGGCTTGGACGCACGCGAGCCCGAGGGAATCCCTTGCAAGTAGCGGTCGGTTAGCAGTCCCTGTGCCAACGGACAGAAGGCAATGCCACCCACTCCTTCATTGCCCAGCACATCGAGCAAGCCACTCTCAACCCAGCGATCGAACATGGAGTATTTTGGTTGATGAATGAGGCATGGCGTACCCAGTTCGCGCAGTACCTTCACGGCTGCGGTAGTCTGCGTTGCGTCGTAGCTGGAAATGCCGGCGTAGAGCGCTTTGCCCGAGCGCACGGCTTGGTCGAGCGCGCCCATGGTCTCCTCGATGGGCGTCTCCGGATCGGGTCGGTGCGAATAGAAAATGTCAACATATTCCAGCCCCATGCGCTTCAGGCTCTGGTCCAGGCTGGCCATCAGATATTTGCGCGATCCAAAGTTTCCGTAGGGGCCGGGCCACATATCCCAGCCGGCCTTGCTGCTCACAATCAACTCGTCGCGATGCGGCTTGAAATCCAGGCGCAGAATCTCTCCGAAGTTACTCTCCGCGCTGCCCGGCGGAGGCCCGTAGTTGTTGGCCAAATCGAAATGAGTAATGCCCAGATCGAAAGCCCGGCGCACCATGGCCCGGCCATTTTCAAACGCGTCCACTCCGCCGAAATTGTGCCACAGACCAAGGCAGATAGCGGGCAGAAGAACCCCGCTCTTGCCACAGCGGCGGTATTGCATTCCGTCATAGCGCGTTCCGCTGGCAATGTACAAAGCAGTGCTCCTTCTTCGAATGCAGATTCGGCAGCTTTTTGTGTCCTGAGTCCATAGTTCGCTCAACAAACATACTGTCATCCTGTGCGAACGAGACTCCGAACGTATTTCACTTCGGGGGATGTAAGCGAAGAATCCGCTTTTCTTTCGCCCTGATTTCTCAGGCGAATCACAGACTCAGGCCGTTAGCTCAAAATCCCCTTGACTGAAACTTCCGTGCGTCCGTCCGCAGGCACAGGAACAACGTTGCCTTCAATCGGCGATCCATCCACGGTGAGTGCAATCGCATTGCCGTCGCCTTTGCGCTCAATGGAGACCTTGTAGACCACTCCGCGAAAAGTGCGCGTCGCCGTAAATCCCGGCCAGTTCCTGGGAATGACCGGAGCAATTTCCAACCCCTCCAGAGAAGTGCGGATGCCCAGTATCCACTGCACAATGGCATAGTAATTCCAAGCCGCGGTGCCCGTGAGCCAGGAGTTCTTGGCCTCGCCAAACGTCGGCGCGTCCTTGCCCGCAATCATCTGCGCGTAGACATATGGCTCGCAGCGATGCAGTTCGCTGATCTCTTCACGCGCCGAGGGATTGATGCGGCTGTAATAGTCGTGCGCCAAGTCGCCGTGGCCCAGGCGGGTTTCGCCGATCATCACCCACGGATTGACGTGGCAGAAGATTCCCGCGTTCTCCTTGTATCCCGGCGGATAGGAAGAAATCTCGCCCATCTCAATGTAGTACCTGGTGTAAGCCGGTTGCTGCACAACAATGCCATGTTTGGTGGCCAGGTGTTCTCCAACTGCGGCAAGCGCCTTGGCGCCCTTGCCGTCTTCGAGACCGATGCCCGCCAGCGTGCAAAAGCCGTTCGATTCAATGAATATCTTGCCTTCCTTGCACTCCTTTGACCCGATCTTGCCGCCAAAGTCGTTGTAGGCCCGCAGGAACCATTCGCCATCCCAGCCGTGCTCGTTGATCACCGCTTCCATCTTGGCGACTTCAGCCAAATAGAAGGCGGACTCTTCAGTCAACCCGCGATGCTTCGCAATAGCGGCGATCTCGCGGCCTGAGTAGACAAACAGCCCGGCGATGAACACCGACTCGGCAACCTTCCCATCCTTGTTGGTCGTGGTCTGGAAGCTCTGGCCCGGCGCGTCGCTGAAGCAGTTCAAATTGAGGCAGTCGTTCCAGTCGGCGCGGCCGATCAACGGCAACCCGTGCGGCCCAAGGCGCTCCAGGGTATAGCGGAAGCTGCGCTGCAGGTGGTCGTAGAGCGGCTTTTCTGAGCCTGGTTCGTTGTCGTAGGGGACCAATGCGTCGAGGATGCTCCAATCGCCCGTCTCCTTGAGGTAGGCGGAAACCCCGACGATGAGCCAGTGCGGATCGTCGTTGAACCCTCCGCCAATGTCGTTGTTGCCGCGCTTGGTCAGCGGCTGGTACTGGTGGTAGGCGCCGCCGCTGGCCAGTTGCGTCGCGGCCAGGTCCAGGATGCGTTCGCGGGCGCGCGATGGAACCATGTGCACAAAGCCCAGCAGGTCCTGGTTCGAATCGCGGAAGCCCAGCCCGCGCCCAATGCCCGATTCAAAGAACGACGCCGAGCGGGACATATTGAATGTCGCCATGCACTGATACGCGTTCCAGATGTTCACCATGCGGTTGGTGTGAATGTCGGGCGTATTCACTTGGAAGACGCCGAGAGTCTTCTCCCAGTACTGGCGCAGCGTCTCGAAGGCCGCATCGGCCGCGCTGGCGTCAAGATACTTCGCGATGACCGGCTTGACCAACTCCTTGTTGATGGTCTGCGAACCGGAAGGATCGAACTTTTGATCCTTGGGATTTTCGTGGTAGCCAAGCAAGAAGACGATCTGCTGCGTCTCGCCGGGCTCCAGGTCGAGCTTCACCTGATGCGCGCCGATGGGCGACCAGCCATGGGCAACGGAGTTGGTCAGTTGGCCGCCTTCCACCGTGGCGGGCTTGTCCCACCCGCGGTAGGGGCCCAGAAACGCCTCGCGCTGCGTGTCGAATCCAGCCCCGCGACGCGAGCAAGCGAAGTAGGCAAAGTGGTTGCGCCGCTCGCGGTACTCCGTCTTGTGGTAGATGACGCCTTCTTCGATCTCCACCTGCCCGGTGTTGAAGTTGCGCTGAAAGTTGGTTGCGTCGTCCTGCGCATCCCACAGGCAGAACTCGATGCTGGCGAAGGCCGAAATCGATGCCTTCACTGCCCGATTGTTCGTCACCGCAAGCTGCCAGATCTCCAGGTTCTCGTCCAGCGGTACAAAGTACCGGGTGTGCGCCTCGATGCCCTTGTAGCCTGACCCAATCACCGTGTAGCCCATGCCGTGACGGCAGGAATAGTCTTCCACTTCGTGGCGGGTCGGCTGCCAGGAGGGGGACCAGAAGTCCTTCGAATCATCGTCGCGCAAGTAAATGTAGCGCCCGCCGGAATCCGTGGGAACATTGTTGTAGCGGTAGCGCGTCAGCCGGCGCAGGCGCGCGTCGCGATAAAAAGAATAGCCTCCGGCGGTGTTGGAAATGATCCCGAAATAGGCCTGACAGCCCAGGTAATTGATCCACGGCAGAGGCGTGTCCGGTTGCGTAATCACGTACTCGCGATTCAGATCGTCGAAATGTCCGAACTTCATGGCGCCTTCTCCCTCGCGGAAACCCAAGCGCCAGTATAGCAATCGACTCAAGAGCTAATCAAACGTTTTTGCAGGGCATTTTTGAATACTTTGGCAAACATGGCTCTTTTGTGCGAAACTTGCCGCGTGCAAATGGAGGCACTCCGCCGGGCTGCCCGATCGGCGTTCGGGTTCCCGGGAATTGCAAGAGAGCTGTGTCTTCTCCCGCATCATGGAATTGCCTCCGCCAAGCGAAAGAGTCTACATGGCAAGCTGGTTGTTTTCACCCTTCATGAGCGCGCAAGTGAGCCGCGGACTGCTGCTGATCGTTCTGGTTGCCGGTGTCCTTGTCTTTCCCGCACTGCGGCGAGCCCGCGGCGCCGAAAGTGCAGAATTAGCTATCAAAGTCGACCAGGTCGGCTATCCCCTCGACGGGCCAAAGGTAGCGCTGGTCAGCGCTCCCGCCCAGACCTTCGAAGTCAGAAGGACGAGCGACGGTTTGGCCGTCTTCCAGGGCAAGCTATCGCCGCCCCAGGCAGACGCCGACACTGGAGACCGTGTGCAGGCTGCGGATTTTTCAAAGCTTCACCGGGAGGGAACCTACTACATTCAAGTCCCCGGCGTGGGGCGAAGCTGGGATTTTGCCGTGGGACCAAATGTCTTTGGACGTTCCTACTTCCTGGCCATGCGCGGCTTTTACGGCCAGCGCTGCGGCACGGCCGTGGATCTGGGGCCCGAATTTCCCGGATATTCGCATCCCCTCTGCCACCGGCTCGGCGAATTCCATCCGAGTTCCGGCGCCCATGGAACGCGCGGGAATCCCGGCGGCTGGCACGACGCCGGCGATTACGGACGCTACATGGTCAACTCCGGGGTCGCTACCGGCACACTGTTGTGGGCCTGGGAGATCTTCGGAGAAAAGCTGAAGAACATCCAGCTCAGGATTCCTGAAACCGGCAACGGCATGCCGGATCTGCTCAACGAAGTACGCTGGAACCTGGCATGGATGCTAAGTATGCAGGACGGCGACGGCGGCGCCTGGCACAAGCAGACCAGCGAGCACTTCTCGGGCTTTGTGGCTCCTGAGGAAGACAAGCTGCCCAGCGAAGTGATTGGTACCGGCGCAGCTCCCTACAAGAGCACCTGCGCCACGGCAGATCTGGCCGCAGTGGCTGCGATCGCAGCCCGTGTCTACAAACCCTACGATGCCCGGTTCGCAGAGCAGGCGCTGGCAGCCGCACGGCACGCCTGGGCGTGGACCGCAGCGAACCCGAATGTGACTTTCAAGAACCCGGCAGGAGTCAGCACCGGCGAATATGGCGACCCAAATTGCGAAGACGAGCGCCTGTGGGCCGCGGCGGAACTGTGGCGTACAACCGGCGAAGCCGCGTACAACGACTTCTTTGTCCAGGAATACGCTGCCTTTCTTCCCAGCCTGGACTCCCCGCCGGTCGAAAACTGGAACGCGCTGGGGCCAATGGCTCTCAGAAGTTATGCTCTTTCCACGCGAAAAGGCGCGGACAAGGCAGCCGTGAAGGCGATCCGCGAACGCCTTCTGACGGCGGCCCACGCCATCGTCGAGCGAACCCGGAACAACCCTTATCGCGTGAGCCTGAAGGCCAGCGACTACTATTGGGGATCGAACGGGATTGCCGCCGCCTATGGCATGGATCTGCTGATTGCCAATCTGCTGTCGCCCGATCCCGCCTTTGCCGACGCTGCGCGCGACAACCTCCACTATCTGCTTGGGCGCAACACCTTTTCGCTCTCCTGGGTGACGCAGATCGGCGAGCATCCCTTCCAGCATCCGCACCACCGGCCCAGCGCTTCAGCGAAGTTGGGCGCTCCCTGGCCGGGACTGCTCTCCGGCGGACCCAACGCGAATCGGCAAGACGATCTGCTGAAGGCCCTGCCCGCGGATTTGCCGCCTGCCAAGGTCTACACCGATCGGCAGGCCTCCTATGCAAGCAACGAAATCGCTATCAACTGGCAAGCTACGCTGGTTTTCCTGCTGGCCGGCCAACTGCAATAAGGAACCGCGGGGATTGTTTCCTGAATCCCTGCTTGAAGTCAACCGAACGAACCTCCGTGCGCCACGCGGCCATAACCGTTTCGTCGCGCCATTGAACCATCGGCCGTTAACAGGCTGAAACATGCCCGGCAGGCTATAGCGGAACCAGAGTCGGTGTATCCCGAAGCCGCCGCATTCAAATCGACGCGACCCCCAGGGAGCGGCGATCCTGCACAGGGCGAACGAGGCCACAGGAACTCTGGTTTCGCACTAAGAATCTCGCCGTTCGAATTGAGAGGTTTCATGCATCTTCACGTTCTTGACATCGTCATCATCGTCGCCTATCTGCTCAGCACGGTGTTCATCGGCTACTGGGTCTCAAAACGCGCTTCGCAGAGCATGCAGAACTACTTTCTCGGCGGCAACACGATGCCCTGGTATGTGCTGGGCATCTCCAACGCCTCGGGAATGTTCGACATCAGCGGCACCATGCTGCTGGTCTACTGGATGTTCATCTACGGCTTGAAGAGCGTGTGGATTCCCTGGCTGTGGCCCACCTTCAACCAGATCTTCCTGATGGTCTATCTGTCTGCTTGGCTGCGCCGCTCCAAAGTGATGACCGGCGCGGAGTGGATCAAGACCCGCTTCGGCACCGGGCGCGGCGCGCAACTGTCGCACATGATTGTGGTGCTTTACGCCTTCGTCAGCATCATCGGATTCTTTACCTATGGCTTCAAGGGCATCGGCAAATTTGCCGCTACGTTCCTGCCCTGGCATCTGTCGCCCAATGAATATGCCCTGATCCTGATCGGCATCACCGCAATCTACGTCATCAAGGGCGGCATGATCAGCGTGGTGATTACCGAGGTCGTGCAGTTCTTCGTGCTGGCCATTGCCTCCTTTGCCGTGGGCATTATCGCCATGATGAAGGTCGCGCCAGCCACTCTGCATGCCATGGTTCCCGCCGGGTGGGACAACGTGTTCTTCGGCTGGCACTTGAACCTCGATTGGTCGACGCTGCTGCCCGCTGCCAACCAGACCATCGCCAAGGACGGGTATGGGCTCTTTGGCTTCTTTGTCATGATGCTGCTCTTCAAGGGCATGCTGATTTCAGCGGCCGGCCCGGCGCCGAACTACGACATGCAGCGCGTGCTCTCCTCAAAAAATCCGCGCGAAGCCTCGATGATGAGCGCCTGGGTGAACATCGTGCTCACCCCTCCGCGCTACTTTCTGGTCATCGGACTCACCGTGCTGGCCGCGGCTTTCTTCGGGCCCAACATCCGCGCCATGGGCCCCAACATGGACTTCGAGCTGGTGCTGCCCATGGCGCTGGGTCGCTTCGTTCCCATGGGCTTGCTGGGATTCCTGATCGCCGGCCTGCTGGCCGCCTTCATGTCCAACTTTGCGGCCACGGTCAACGCCGCGCCACCTTACTTCGTCAACGACATCTACAAGCGTTACATCAACCCAAATGCCCAACCCAAGACCTATGTGCGCCTCGCCTATCTCAGTTCATTCCTGTTGTCGTCATCGGCGTTCTGATCGGCTGGAACGTCACCTCGGTGAATTCGGTGGTGTTGTGGATCGTCTCCGGGCTGTGGGGCGGCTACACTGCCTCCAACGTGCTCAAGTGGTACTGGTGGCGCTTCAACGGATACGGCTACTTCTGGGGCATGGTCACCGGCATCGCCTCCGCACTGACCATGCCCTTGATCGTCTCCAACGTGCCCTTCGTCCAGGCTCTGCTGGCAAAGTACTCCATCAACATGGATGTCACCTTCGTCTTCCCGCTCGTGCTGCTCGTCGGTTTCATCGGCTGCCTCGTTGGCACGCTGCTCACCAAACCGGAACCGGACGCGGTACTGATGGACTTCTATCGCCGCGTGCGTCCTTGGGGTTTCTGGGGCCCGGTGTTGAAGAAGGTGCTGGCAGAAGACCCCCACTTCAAACGCAACACCGACTTCGGGCGCGACATGTTCAACATCGCTATCGGCATCGTCTGGCAGATTTCACTTGTCGTGCTGCCCTTGTACATCGTGATCCAGGAGTTCGGCCGCGCGGCCCTCACACTGGCCGTGATCCTGGCCACATCGGCAATTCTCAAGTTCACCTGGTTCGATCATCTCGAAGAGAGAGAAATCGAAACGGAAAAGGAAAACGCAAACGACTAGGTCTCTGACCGCTTGTTCTATTGATCAGACCCTGAAGTTATGCATCAAGTCAAGACTGTCATCCTGAGCGAACGGGGCCCCAAACGTTGTTCAGTTTGGGTGTGGTGAGTCGAAGGATCTGTGGTCGCTTTCCCTTCATTCCGTTCAATTGTTTCAGGGCCGGATCAGTAGTACCAACGCTGGGCGCCCCAGGTCCCGATTTTGGGACCTCGGAAAGCACGAACCCAAGGTGCGACATCAGGCGGTCAAAGACCTGGGACCTAACTCGCCGGCGGCGGCCCTCTGCAACAGAAGATTGCCGCTGGCGAAATATTGATACCAATCGACGTAGTCCGTTCCTTCTCCCCGAAGAAAGGCCCGCCAGTTGGAGAACCGCCTCGCAATCACAGCCGCGCCCGGACCGGCGCTGATCCAGGATGCCGGAGTGTCGGTTGCGCGCTGATGCTACCACGACTGGCCTGATTGTTTTCGCATCGCGAATGGCCAGGTAGAAGCCGTCGCCGTTCCCTCCGTCGGCCGCGTCATGCAGTTCGGCCTGTAAGGCGATGCGCTGGGAACATTCTGGGAGAATCGTTTGCTGGCCGGCCAACTCCATGACGCTGCGTGCGGCCAATGGCTCAACCTCGGCGGTGACAAGTGCTGGCCTGCTCCGCAATCCGATTGGCCACGCCATCAGGGCCGCGACTGGCCCCGCCGGTCGCCTTCGACTCGCGCCGCATGCAAGCTGTCGTGTCCCTGCGCGCCAGGGTCGTCGGGTGCTTCCACAACGGCACTCGCAATTCCACTCTCGCAGCCGCCTCTTGGCTCTTCCGATTGCGGTTGCCGCCGGCGCTAACCGGTTGGCCGCGGTTGTACAATGAGCTTGTCGCTCGGGCGGAGCAAGCAGCTTCATCCGCGAGTTTGGAGTTGCAACTGCAAAGATGAAAACACAATCCAATCTTGCCCTAAAGGCAGTTTCCTTGGCTCCCTTCGCAAATGCCTCATACAGACTCCGGACTCTCAAGATACGCATGAAGACTCTCGGCCTTTGGAGCTTTTTCGCGCTCCTCGCTGCTCTAACCTCCGCGCCTGCCCTGTCTGCGCTGCGCCCGCCCCAGAGCGACTCCGGCGGAGTTACAATCCAGGGCTCGGTCCATACATCCGACGGCGCGGCATGTGACAATGCGGTCGTGCGCATGGAGTTGAAGGGCGCAGCCGGTGCATGGGAAACCCGTTCGAACAACGGCGGGCTCTTCGCGTTTTCCGCGCTCAAGATCGGCACCTACATCCTGAGCGCCGAGAGGTCCGGACTGCACAGCCGATCCACCGCCGTGATTCTCTCTTCCCTGGGAGAACGAAGGCTGGTCGACCTCGTCCTGGAAGATTCGGCCAAGGTTCACTCCGATTCCAATGCAGCCTCGCTCCCTGCAACTCAAGCAATGGAATTCGCAGACAAGCCCACGTTCACCATTGCCGGAGTCACCGACTGGACTGCCGCGGGCGGCCACGGATCGGATACCAGTCTCAGAACCAGCGAAGCCCTGACAAGAGAGACTCTTACTCTCAAGGCAGACCAGGCTTCGGCCGCACCGGCATCAGCCCCCGCCGCCGGCAAGGCGGAGGATGCGGAGAGCACACTCCGCTCGGCACTGGCCGCTGCGCCTTCCAGTTTCGCTGCAAACCGCCGGCTGGGTGAGTTCTATCTCCACGCCGGCAGCTACCGCGAAGCCCTGCCGCTACTCCAGGCCGCCTATCGCATCGATCCTGGCAATCGCGCCAACGAGATCGACCTTGCGCTGGCCTGCAAGGAGACCGGCGATCTCACCGGGGCGCGCGAGCATGTGCGCAGCCTGCTTGCATCTGGCGAAAGCGCGGACCTGCATCGTTTGGCCGGTGAAGTCGACGAGAGTCTTGACGATCCTCTATCCGCTGTCCACGAGTTCGAACAGGCCGCCCGCATGACGCCCAGCGAGCAGAACTATTTCGAGTGGGGCTCCGAACTGCTCCTCCATCGAGCCGTTTGGCAAGCGCAGGAGGTGTTTGAAAAGGGCGTGCGGGCGTATCCGAAGTCGGCCAGAATGCTGACTGCACTCGGTACTGCTCTGTTTTCAAGCGCGCTCTACGATCAGGCGGCCTTGCGCATTTGCGATGCATCCGACTTGAATCCGGCAGACCCAGAACCTTATCTCTTCCTGGGAAGAATTGAGCTCGTCGCGCCCGATCCGTTAACCTGCGTCCAACAAAAGCTGGAGCGGTTCGTGCGCGAGCAGCCTCAGAACTCGGTTGCCAACTACCTTTACGCCATGGATCTCTGGAAGCGGCAACTGCAGTCCAGTGACCCGCAGGGATTGCAACAGGTTGAAGCTCTGCTGACAAAAGCCGTGACCCTCGACGCCAAGTGCGCCGACGCATCCCTGCAACTGGGAAACCTTGCTTCTTCCCAGCACAGCTATCAAAAGGCGATCGGCTTCTACAGCAAGGCGATCGAAGCGAATCCTCAATTGGCCGAGGCCTATTACCGGCTGGGCATGGCATACGACCGAGTTGGCGACACGGAAAAGGCCCGGCAGGCGATCCAACGGCACGACGAAATCAGGAAGCAGCAAGCCGCAACCGTCGACCGCGAGCGGCACGAAGTCAAGCAATTCCTGGTCGTCAAACCGGGACAGGCAACCACCCCGCCGTCCCATTGAGAGCTTCAGCGGGTCGACAGTTTGCGACGCGGCGCTCAAGGCTTGGTGGTTGGGCCTGACTTCTCTGAATACACGAACTGCTGGACCTCTGCGCGCTCCTTGTCGATCTCCGCCAGATGTTCCGCGCGCAGCTTCTGGTAAACATCGAATTCCTTTTGCGCCTGATCCTTCTGACCGACGTGCACATAGTCCTGTCCCAGGCGATAGTGCGCGTCGGCTAGATTCGGATTGAGTTCCAGCGCGCGCACGAACTCCGGCAGGGACTTTTCGTACTGATGCTGGTCGGCGTAGAAGTTGCCCAGTTGCACGTGGGCCTCGGCAAGCCCTTCATCCAGAGCGATCGACTTCTTTAGCAGCGACTCCACTACCGCGGGGTCCAGGCTCGTGTCTTGGACGCGCTTACCCTTCCACAGGCTCAGCGCGTAGTAGTACAGGGCCAGCGCATTGTCCGGCCTCAGCTCCGCATAGCGCCGGAAGCGCTGGATCACGTCCTTCGCCTGGTTCGGTGAGTTGTCGTATGCCTTGGAGAGAAAGAGATAACAGCGCGCATCGGAGGGGTCCAAGTCGGCGGCAACGAGAAGGGTCTTCACTGCCTCGTCGTACTTACCCCGCAAATCCAGAGCCATGCCCAGGCCGATCATGAGCCGGGGCGATCTCGGGAACCGGCGGGTAGCCTCCTGAAAGACTTCGATAGCCGGATCGTAGGTTCTGTGCAGCAGAAGCTCGCTGCCCCAATCGAACAGGTTGCCCTCGCTGGGGTCCATATGCGCGGCGGTTTGGAAGTCGTTGACCGCTTCCACAAACTTGCCGTCTTTCTCGTCAATCTCTCCCAGCAAATCGTGCAGTTCCCCGGTGTCCTTGATCCGCGCGATGCTCTGGACCAGCTCTCTTGCTTCGCCCAGCCGCCCGGTGAGAAATTTCGCCAGCGCCAGATCGTATCCATTGTCGTAGGAATTCGGGTCGATGCGCTGCGCCCGTTCCAGCAGCGGGAGCGCATCCGCGATCTTTCCCGACTGCACATAAAACTCGCCCAGGTTGTGATTGGCGTCAAAGTCCTGCGGCGCCAGTTCCAGCGCCTTGCGGAACTGTTCCCTGGCCAATTCGGGTTTGCCTAAATGACTGAGCAGTGTTGCCAAACTGGTCCGGGCCGCGGCTGAGTCCGGCTGCAAGCGAACCGCCGTCTCCAGATAGCCGAGCGCTTTCTTCTCTTGGGAGAGCGAAGCGTAAGACAGGCCCAACATTTCATGAATTGCAAAGCTGTCGGGCGCGTAGGGCAGCAGACCTTCCAATTGCGTGGCGGCTTCAGCGTACTGGCCGGCCTCGTATTTGCCAACCGCCTCCTGATACTGGCGGTCCAGCTTTTGCTTCTGGCTCTCTTGCGCCCAGCCAAATGCCGTGCTCGCCGCAACTGCGCAAAATACCGTCAACCGAAACAACATGTTTTTGCTCACTGTCGTCCTCTCAGGTTGCCGCGTGAGCAAAACTCTACGCAGAAAAATGCCCCGGAAAGGCGCCCAAAAGGCGCGCCTTCCCGGGGCGTTTTCATTTTACCCTAGTAGTACAGCTTCAGAGCAAACTGAATCTGACGCGGATCGTACGGATCGTCGCGCGTAGATCCAACTTCGCCGAAGTGCGGGTCGGTAAAGTTGCCCGAGCCACCAATCGCCACGACGCCGTTGCCGCCGAAGTTAGGCGCATTGAAGTTCGGATGGTTGAAGAGGTTGAAGAACTCCGCCCTGAACTGCATTGAGAAGCGGTCGTTGATTGGGATGGCCTTGAACATCGAGTAATCCAGACGATGGAATCCCGGTGTCACGGTCTGCCCTGGCTTGGAACCCATGACGGCATTGCCCGTCAAGGGACTGCAACCGGCGGGCTTCCCGACGATCGGGCCATTCGCGCCCAGTTCGCAAGGTTGGTTGAAGGCCGCGGCGTTGTTGATCCAGAACGGATGCATGCCGCCGTCGATAGGCCGCAACGACATCTTCAGACCTTGAGCAGCACCTGCAACACGAATGTCGTTGCAGTTGGTGCCGGCGGTCGTCCCGGTCGGGCAACCAAAGTTCAGAGGCTGGCCGCCCTGGAGCGTGACGATCCAGTTCGTGGACCAGTTCCCAACGATATCGTTCAAGAGCTTCCCTTGGTTCAGGAAACGCTTGTCCTTGCCCAGTGGCAGGTTATAGCCGCCGCTGAAGTGAACCACTTGACGGATGTCGAAGTCCGCCGGCGCCCAATCGAACTTGGGACCGAGGCCCGTCACCCAGGGAGCGCGGTAGCCGCCCGTGTTGCCGCCGTTCAACAGATCGCCGGCATCTCCCATCGTCTTGGAGAAGGTGTAGGTGAGCAAGAAGCTAAGCCCGTTCGCGTACTGCTGTTCGAGCTTGGTTTGCAGTCCGTGATATTGGCTGCCTCCCACCGTAACCTGATTGCTTCCGTTGCTCGCAAAATCGGGGAACGGAATGTAGCTTGTGGTGCCCGTGCCGGCCGGCAACACCTGGCTGACTTCGTTGTTGCCGATGCCTGCCTGCAGGTCCTGTCCGTCGGTGAAGACGTAAGAGGCCTGTGCCGACAAGGTGCGCGTCAGAGAGTACTGCAGGGTGAAGTTCGCGCTGTAGGTGCGGGGGGTCTGATAGTCAAACTGCAGTCCCTGCAATCCCAATTGCGAGGCATTCACCTTGGTTGGATCGAATTGGATGCAGGAGAAACCGGACTCGAAGGTCGCGATTCCGCCCAGGCCCGCCGTGGCGCATCCCGCATACGGTGTGCCATTGCTGGTCGGGGCTACCTGCTGCAGGTTGCCCGTGGCGATGGGTCCGTACTTGAAGTTGTATACAAAGGGATAATTCTCGCCGATGTTCGGGCCGTATCCCTGGTTCTCAAACGAGTTGTAGAACAGGCCGAATCCGCCGCGTACTACCAGCTTCGGAGTTGCCTGATAGGCGAAGCCGACGCGCGGAGCAACGTTGCCCTTTTGCGTCTGCAACAGTCCCTGCCCGTAAGAGTCGGTGGAGTTCAGGGTGATTCCGTCCTTCGCCAGCAGAGTCGTGAAGCTGGTGGACAGCGTCCTGACATCCTTGCCGGAGGCGGGAATCAGGTACTCAGGCTTGTTCCCCGGAGGCCCGGTCTGAATGAAGTTGGCCTGGCCGCCGTTGGTCTCGTTGATGGGTCCAAAGTAATCCCAGCGAACGCCCAGGTTGATCGTCAGCTTGGGGCTGATCTTCCAGTCGTCCTGCAGGTAACCGGCAAAGTAGTTCTTCGCGTCGTAGGTCTTGTTGATGTTCGAGGCGTACACAAAGTCGGAACCGCCCGAATAAGGAACGTCCGTGCTGCCCACTGTGCTGGCCATCGGAGGCAGTACCAACTGTGCAATGCCGCCCGTGGTGTTGCTCAGGTTCGGGATATCCGTGAAAGTTCCGGAATACTGGAACTGGCCGCGAGACCAGGCCGGCTGAAGGGTAGAGAACTTCACGTGCTGCAGTTCAAAACCCACCTTGAAGCTGTGCTTGCCGTAAATCTTCGTAAAGTCGTCCGTGACCTGGAGGGTCTGGCTGACTTCGTCCGAAGGCAGGAAGTTGTTGCTGCCCAGTGTCGACAGGTTGCCGATCGAGAAGCCGGGAAGACCGCCATTCTCGGAGACCTGCGGGATGCTGTTGATTCCATACGTCGCCGGAATGCCCATCGTGCCGCCTTCCGGGCCGTAACGCGTGGTGTGAAGGTGCGCGAAACCGGCGCGCGCCACGTTGATCGTGTTCGGTGTAAATACATGGGTCCAGGCCATCGCCGCCTGATCGGACTTCGCGGTCTGAAGACCCTGCTGGAAGGCGCCGCCGTCCGCTATGCCACCGAAGATGCCCGGAATGAACTGCGGGTCATCCGAATAGCTGAAGCGAACATAAATCTGCTCCTTCGCGGTGGGGTTGATGTCGAAGCGGGTGTCAAATGCGTTGCGATGCTCGAACAGGTTGGGGCTCGAGGTATAGGTCGCCAAGCCGGAGTTCGCGGATGGGTAGAGGCCCAGCAGCTTGACTGCGGTCTGGTCGATCAGCGCTTTGGGAAGGTTGTTCAGACCGCAAGTTGCGGCCGAGAACTTCGTGGTATTCCCCGTGCAACCTGCCGCGCCATTGGTGAAAGGATCGCGAACGTAACCATAGTTGGTGCCGGTCGGATCGATCGTGCCCGTTGTGATGGTCGAAATGCAAGGTGGGCCAGGAATGTTGGTGACCGGATCGGTGACACCGCAAAGGACCCCGCGTGTGGTTCTGGGATCGAGAATGGTGCCGGCCGGAACGGTGCGTCCCAGAAGATCCGTTCTGGTTGACGTGCCCGCCTGGGTGAGAATGTCGGTGAGGTTCGTGAAGCCGCTGCTGACTTCGGTGGCCGTCGGAACCGAGCCGCTGGATGCGGTGCCCTGCACGCGGCGCAGACCTTCGTAATCGCCGAAGAAGAAGATCTTGTTCTTGATGATCGGGCCGCCGGCGGATGCGCCAAATTGGTTCATGCGCAGTTCGCCCTTGGGGATGCCGCCGTTGTCTTCAAACCAATCCGCGGCGTCGAGTTTGTCGTTGCGGAAGAACTCCCAGGCTGCGCCATGGAGGCTGTTGGTTCCGGACTTGATGGTCGCGTTCAAAACCGCGCCCGCGGAACGTCCCAGTTCGGCGCTGAAGTCTGCCGTCTGCACCTTGAACTCCTGAATGGCGTCCAATGGAGGCAGAATCACAAAGTTGGTGCCGTTCAGGAAGTCGACAGCGTTCGAGTTGTTGTCAATGCCGTCCAGCAGGTAGTTGTTCTGTGCGGGACGAAGTCCGTTGGCCGAGAATGCGCCTGAAGCCGCGTTGCCGCGGGTATCGGCCTGCGGTGTCTGCATGCCGGCGCCCAACTGTGCAAGGAAGGTAAAGTTGCGCCCGTTCAGAGGCAGGCTGTTGACGCTCTCCTGGGTGATGACTTGGCCGACGGAAGCTTCTTCGGTCTGCATCAACGGAGGAGCGGTGGTCACCTCGACGGTTTCAGTCGCGGCGCCAGGTTTGAGTTGAACGTTAACTGTCAAGTGCTGCGCAATAGCCACAACCAGGTTCTCCTGGGTCGTCTTGGAGAAGCCTTTGGCTGTTGCGGTAAGGGAATAGTGTCCGATTCTAACCGGCGAGAAACTATATTCGCCGTTGCCGCCCGATCTGGTCTGCAGGGTTGTTCCCTGGTCTGTATTCAAGAGCGTCACTTGCGCGCCAGGAACAACCGCGCCTGTGGTGTCTTGAATTGTTCCTGCAATCGATCCTTCATCCACCTGGCCAAATGCGAACTGACCTTGGAAGAGAAGGAAGCACAAACACGCGAGGGTTATGTAGCCAAACTGTCTGTACCAGCTGACAGCTTTGCGATCAAGGGCCATCCGAATTGCCTCCGCTTTCTCATCTACAAGTTTTGTCGGTGCATGGAGATAGCCCCCTTGCACCGACGAACAGTGTAAACGATTTCATCGACGTGCGTTAGCCTGAATGCGAAAACGCTTTCATCGATGTGCCAGCGACAATAGTACATTCTCATATTCTTTGTCAATCGAAAGTTGGAGAGAATCGCCCACCCATACTTTCTTATCCAGAATCAACTACTTACAGACGATCCAAACCCCCTTTTCTTCGCCTTTTCGCCCTCCATCCAAGCAAATCGGCCAAATACCCTCCCCATTCCTCCCTGCGCCCCCCTCCCGTTTCCCCCACCCCATCACACCCAAAACCTGCTTTTCCCAAAACCCTCCCAAAGCTGCCCGCCGGGAACCTGTACAGCGCCCTCAGGGCAAACGCATCATGCAATGGAAAGCGTAGGGACATTATCTTTGAAAGGGCACGGCTTCAGCCGTGCCGCCCAAAGCCGCATCGAATGGCGGCCTTTAGGCCCTGAGGGACGGTGTTCTCCTTGATAAATCTTCCCTCGGGGGCTGAAGCCCATCCGATTGAAGCCATTTCCATAGGCACGGCTGAAGCCGAGCCCTTTCAAAGCCATTCCTTTGAGATGGTGCGTTTGCCCTGTACAGCGCCCTGTCACGATTTGGGATGCGCATGGCTTTGGTGCTATCCTGCGGACACTTTGCCCTCTTCTCGGACACCTCTGGAATGATGTCGAATCGCAAAAGCGAAAACTCCTTTCTTTCCCGGCGCAGACTCCTCAAGAGCCTGGGGATGGCGCCTCTGCTCCTCCGCCCCGCGCCTTTCTTTGGCTCGCCATTTCTTTCCGGCGCCGCAACGCTCTTTCCAGCCCTCGACTCCCAGCTTCCTTTTTCCGATCTCCGCTTGGCGCCGCACTATCCTGCAAAGTCCCCCTTGACCGACGTGCTTGCACTGGTCGCTCCCGGCTCCGATGAGTACATCACCGAAAAATATGCGGTAGAGATCGAAGCGCTGCTCCACCGCTGGAGCCAGGCCCTGAAGGCTTCTGTCCAAGATCTCGCGCCTCTGGCCGCGCTGCTTGACCCGCTGATCCAGGCTTCTCCGCTCTCTCCCGCTCAAGAAGCGCCGCTGCGTTCCGGCTACGGAGTCGATGCCGTTCGAAGGCAGTTCCCGGCAGGCATGGTTTCAGGGAGCGAGCATTTTCTTCACCAGGTGCGCGGCTGGCTTGCTTCTGCCTCGCACGTGCAAACCGCCGAGTTTGAGATCTACGCCATTGAGCAAATCGCCGCCGCCCCCCTCGCCGTGCGCCTGGATATCCGCTACGACATGGTGAGCACTCGCATCGACGGCCGGCGCGAAGAGCAGATCGGATCCTGGCGCACTGAGTGGTTCAAGGATTCTTCGGATGAATGGAAGGCGCGACAATGGGAAACCGGTGAAGAGACCGCCAGCATCGTCGACGGACCGGGGTTCATCGACGTCACCCCTCAGGCTCTGGGCGGCGCTGAATCCTATCACAAGCAGATGCTGCGCGGCGTCGACCATTGGCGTACCGTTCTGGATGGCGCAATCGGCACCGACGTCTATTGCAACAATGGCGTGGCCGTAGGCGACTTTGACAACGACGGCTTCGACGATTTCTATGTTTGCCAGCCGGCAGGCCTGCCCAACCGCCTCTACCGCAATCGGGGCGATGGTTCCTTTGAGGATGTCACCGACAAGGCGGCAGTGGGCGTGCTCGACAACACCGCCTGCGCGTTGTTCGCGGACTTCGACAACCGAGGCCTCCAGGACCTTCTTGTCGTTTGCGGTACCGGCCCCCTCCTCTTCCGGAATCAGGGAGACGGCACCTTCACTCTCAAGCAAGACGCTTTCAAGTTCGCCCGTCCTCCTCAAGGTACCTTCACGCACGCAGCGGTAGCGGATTACGACCGCGACGGCCGCCTCGACATCTACTTCTGCACCTATATGTACTACCTGGGCCTCGACCAGTATCACTATCCCATCCCTTACTACGATGCCCGCAATGGCCCGCCCAACTGCATGTTTCACAACGAGGGAAATGGGACCTTTGTCGAGACCACGCAAGAGACCGGGCTGAATGCCGATAACGACCGCTACAGCTTCGCTTGCGCGTTTGGAGACTCCAACGCCAACGGATTGCCCGACCTTTTCGTGGTTAACGACTTCGGAAGCTCTCAGCTTTATCGCAACAACGGCGATGGAACGTTCAAAGTCATCTCACACGAGGCACGCGTCGAGGGGGTTGGCGCCGGAATGAGCTGCGCCTGGTGCGACTACGACAACGACGGCCACCAGGATGTCTACGTGCCCAGCATGTGGGAGGCTGCCGGCCAGCGGGTTTCAGGACAAAAGAAGTTTCACGAGAAAGCCCCTGAGAGCATCCGCGAACTCTATAAACGTCATGCCCGCGGCAATGCTCTCTATCGCAACCAGGGAGACGGCACATTTCAAAACGTCGGCCGCCAGGCCGGCGTGGAACCCGGACGCTGGTCCTGGTCCTCGGATTTCTTCGACTTCGATCACGACGGCTTCTCTGACCTCTATGTCGCCAATGGCTATCTTTCCGGGACAGATCGCCAGGACCTCGCCAGCTTTTTCTGGCGGCAGGTGGTGGCCAAATCCTCTGAAGACGCGACCGGCGCGCTGGCATACGAACGTGGATGGAACGCCATCAACGAGTTGGTTCGCTCCGATCACACCTGGCATGGCTATGCAAGAAATGTCCTCTTCGCCAACAATCGTGACGGCACGTTCTCAGAGGCCTCAGGGCCGCTGGGGCTGGACTTTCTTGAAGACAGCAGAACGTTTGTTCTGGCTGACTTCGACCATGACGGAAGGCTGGAGATCGTTCTCAAAAACCGCAATGCTCCTCAACTACGCGTTCTGCACAACGCCATGAGGGACATCGGCCGTTCCGTTGCGTTCCGCTTGCGTGGACACAAGAGCAACCGCGACGCCATCGGAACAGCGATTACCGTCGAAACCGGCGCCCTGCGACAGACAAGATATCTGCAAGCAGGGTCGGGATTCCTGGCCCAGCACTCCAAGGAAATGTTCTTTGGCGTAGGAAAAGCCGGAGGCCCCATTCGCGCCACGCTCCGCTGGCCAAGCGGACTTTCGCAGAGCTTTGAGAACTTGCCGCCCAACCACCGCATCGAAATCGAGGAAGGCTCCGCGGCCTTCGTGGCCAGGCCTTTTGCCGCAACCCCCGCAGCTTACGCACAGGCAGGCCCGCAGCCGGTCCTTGAGCCTCTGCCGGCCCAGGTCGAAACCTGGCTCATTGAGCCCTTGAGGGCGCCTGAATTCGTCCTGCCCGACCTGGCCGGCAACATGCGGGAACTCAAGGAACTGCGCGGCTCCTTTGTGCTGCTCAACTTCTGGTCCACCGCCGCGCCGGCCAGCCTGCGCCTGTTGAAGCTTCTTCACCAGCAGCGCCCCGCGCTCGCCGCCAGCCATCTTGAAATCCTCGCTGTCAATCTCAATGAGCCCGGCGATCTTGCCGCCGCGCGGTCCTTCGCAAAAGCGGAAGGGCTCTTCTATCCCACGCTCTTTGCGACCGAAGAGCTGGCTGGAATTTATAACATCATCTATCGTCACCTCTTCGACCGCCGCAGAGACCTGGGAATTCCCACTTCTTTCCTGCTCGATCGGGAGGGCATGATCGTAAAGGTCTATCAGGGACCCGTCGACCTGCGCAGCTTGATCGCCGACCTCAAGGCTCTCCCAACCTCGCCTGCCGAGCGCGCGTTGAAGGCCATTCCCTTCCCAGGAACCGTCTACCAGAGCGCCTTTCGCCGCAACGACTACACGTACGGCACGGCCATGTTCCAGCACGGGTACCTGAAGCAGGCCGCGGCCTCCTTCCTTGAAGTCGTTGCCGCCAAACCGGATGACCCCGACGCGTATTACAACTTGGGCACTTTGAGCCTTAGAACAAACGACTTTGAGCAGGCCCGAAGTTATCTCGAAAAGACTCTCGCGCTGCGTCCCGACTACCCCGAGGCCTGGAACAATCTCGGCATGATGGCTGCCCAGCAGGGACGCTCCGGCGAAGCAATCCATAACTTCCAACAGGCTGTGCTCCTGCGGCCGCGCTACGCCACCGCGCTCTTGAATCTTGGAAATATCTATCGCCGCCAACGGGATTTCGCAAAAGCGGAAGAGTCCTTGAGCCGCGCCCTCGAAATCCAACCCGACGATCCTGAAATCAACTACAGCCTCGGAATGCTGAACGCACAGCAGGACAACATGCAGCGCGCATCCGAGTTCTTGCTCAGAGCCATCGCTCTGCGTCCCGACTATCCTGAAGCCTTGAACAATCTCGGCGTCCTTTTCGTGCGCGCACAGGATTTTACCAAAGCGGAAGAGCAATTCCTCACCGGCATTCGCGTTGCCCCGAATTACGACCAATCCTATCTCAACCTCGCTCGCCTCTATGCGATGAGAAACGACAAGGATAATGCCAGAGAAGTGTTACAGCAATTGCTGCTTTTGCAGCCTCGGAACCCGGCTGCAACGCAAGCCATGGAGATGCTAAAATGACCCCGTTGATGGGCAATCGCACCTCGATCCAGCATACCTGTCCGTTTGCCGCCGCTGTGTCCCGCGCGACTGGCGTACTCGCACTTGTTGTCCTTTTTTCTCTCTCTCCCGCACACGCGGCCCAGCCGCAGTCCCCGAAGATTCCCGCGGCATTCCAACAAGCTCAGACGCTCGTCCAGCAAGGCCGCCTTGATGAGGCAAAGAGCATCATGCTTGAAGAGCTCAAGAGAAACCCTTCCAGCGTTGACGCCTGCAACCTGCTCGGAATTATCGAAAGCAACCAGCAGGACTACCCCGGCGCCCTCGCGGCCTTTCAGAAGGCCTTGCAGATTTCCCCAAACTCGACCAAGACTCACAACAACCTGGGAAATGTCTACGTGGCGCAGCAGAAACTCGACATGGCAGAGAAGGAGTTCCGCGCTGCCTTGCGCCTCGATCCGGCAAATCGCGACGGAAACTATAACCTCGGCGTGCTCCTGTTGTCCAAGGGTTCGCTCCCTGAAGCCATCGTTCACCTCGAGCGCGTGCGCCCCCCAACGCCCGCAACGAGTTTCAATCTGATCCGGGCATATTTTCAGAGCAAGCGCCCCGCACAGGCCCTGCACTTGGCCACCGAACTCTCCGAGCAGAACAAGAGTGACCTCCAGGTACATTTCTCGCTGGCCGTCTTGCTTGCATCTGAAAAGCAGTACGATCAGGCACAACGCGAACTCGAAAAAGCAGACGCCCTAAGGCCCGGGACATTCGAAATCCTCTATAACCTCGGACAGGTTCTCATTCGCAGGGGCGACAACGCCAAGGCGGAACTAGCTTTGTCCAGAGCGCTGAAATTGCAGCCCGACTCCCCCGACACGCTCTATCTGCTGGCGCAGGCCTATGCCAATGATTCGCGCCCCCTCGATGCCCTGGATCTGTTGCTGCGTGCCCATAAAATCGCGCCTGAGAATACCGATGTCATCTTTCTCATGGCGCAGGTCAGCATGTCTCAGAACTACTATGAGGACGCCATCCCCCTGTTGGAGTCTGGGGTGCACCTGGCGCCCCAGAGAGCCGATCTTCGCGCGGCCCTGGGCGAAAGTTACTTCATGTCCGGCAAGGTCGACAAGGCCATCGAGGAGTTCAAAAAACTGGTTGAAACCGAGGGCTCTGCCCGCTCGTACGGCTTCCTCGGGCTCTCTTACCGCGAACTGGGAAGATTCGATGAGGCCAAGCAGTATCTCCAGCAAGGGCTCAAGCTGGACCCCCACAACAGTTCCTGTCTCTTCAATCTCGGCTATATCGCCGAGCGACAGGGAGACACCAAGTCCGCGGAAGCCATGTTCGAGCAGGCCCTGAGCTCCAATCAAAACTTCTCCGATGCGCTCTTGGAACTCGCCAATCTCAAGACCGTCGACGGAAAATTCGCCGAGGCAGAAGACCTGCTCAGACGATACGTTCGCGTCAGCACCGATCCCGCCACCGGCTACTACAAGCTCGCCAAAGTTGAGCGAACCCTGCACGAAACAGAGGCCGCGGACCGGGACCTCAAAGTCTTCCAGACCCTTTCAAAAAACGCGTCCTCCGGCCCATATCCCTTCGAGCATCTCTTCGACTACCTGGATACCCGCTCAAAGCTCGCTCCTTCCGCCCGCAACCAACTGGACTTGACCGACCTTGCCGACCAGCTCAAAAAACATCCCGACCAGCCTGAGGATTTGTACATGCTGGCAGAAGCCTATTTGAAATCCGGCAAGCCCAGTGAAGCTCAGGAGACCATCGCGCAACTCGACAAGCTCAGCGCGGGCGATTATCGCACTCTCACCGGGGTCGGTGTGCTCCTCGCCCGCTACCGGCTCTACGACGGCGCGATTCAGCACTTCCAGGCCGCGCTGCAAGTCACTCCCACTGCCGATGCGGTGAAATTCGACTTGGCCAACGCCTACTTCAGAAAGCGCAGCTACTCTGAGGCGCTCGCTGCTGCCGATCTGGTCTCCCCGGAAGGACGAAACGACGAGGCTTACCTCGCCTTGCTTGGCGACATCTACGCGCACCTCGGCGACTCAGCCCATGCGGCGGAGATCTTTCGCGATGCCATTGGCCGCAACCCGGACGATGACCAGAACTATCTTGCGCTTTCGTTGCTTCAGTTTCATCAGAACGATGTCGCTGGCGCAAAGCAGACACTGCTCAAAGGCCAGGCGCGCATTCCTGGCTCAGGAAAATTGCTCTGGGGACTGGGACTCGCTTCTGTCCTCGAAGGAAAAACGCCAGAGGCCGCCGATCGCTTCGAGCGCGCAGTGGACTTGCTTCCAGAGTGGCCCGGAAGCTATTCCATCCTCGGTGTCTTCTACTTTCAAACTGGGCAGATTGACAAGGCCAGGGAAGTCCTCGGCCGTTTCAAGAACAGCAGTGCAAGCGGCAGCCTCGACGTCAGCCGGATCCAGCAGTTCCTGGCTCAGGCGCCGGAAGCCACTCCCGCCCCCAACGCACCCATGACGGTCGAGAACCGGCAGCAGTTGCTCCAACTGGCGCTCTCCCTCGCGGATAGGACTCTATGAGGACACCGCAACAGCTTTCTGCCGCCTCTCATCGATGCGTGACTGGAGCCGCGGTCGCCCTGTTCACCGTGGCGAGCATCTCCTGCGCGCAGCAAAGCGCCGCACCGCCGCACGCGAAAGCTCCCGACGCTGCAATTCCCGTCCGCTTTACCGATATTCGCAAGTCTGCTGGAATCACGTTCATCCAGGATTCCACGCAAAGCGATGAGAAATACTACCTTGAAACCATGGGCACCGGCGTTGCATGGCTCGACTACGACCAGGACGGCCTCATGGACCTTTACTTCGTCCAGGCTGGCGCAACCGACGCCTACAAGCCCGACAAGCCCTTGCGCTCTGCGCTCTACCGTAACAACGGAGACGGAACATTTACCGACGTTACTGAGAAAGCCGGGCTTGGCGGCGAAGGACATTATGGACAAGGCGTCGCCGTGGGAGATTTCGACAACGACGGCTTCCCTGACATCTATGTAACCGGTTATGGCCGCGCCATCCTTTACCACAACAACGGCGACGGAACCTTCACCGATGTTACCGCCAAGGCCGGCGTGGCCGACGAAGGCGAATGGTCGTCGAGCGCCGCATGGATCGACTACGACAAGGACGGCTGGCTCGACCTCGTTGTCCTCAACTACCTTGACTGGACGCCGAAGAACAATCTCTGGTGCGGCGAGCGCGGTCCAGGCTATCGATCCTATTGCAGCCCGAACAACTACCGCGGACGCAAAACCAAGCTCTACCACAACAACCATGACGGCACGTTTACCGACGTGAGCGAAAAGTCAGGTGTCGGCCTGCCCGAGTCGAAGGGCATGGGACTGGTCATTGCCGACTTCAACAACGACGGTTGGCCTGACATTGCAATCGCCAACGACACCTGGCCCAATTTCCTCTTCCTCAACAATCACGACGGTACATTCAAGGATGTCTCCCTGATCTCCGGACTGGCGGTGAGCGAAGACGGCCGATACGAAGCGGGCATGGGCATTGACGCCGCGGATGTGGATGGCGACGGATTGATGGACGTGTACATCACGCATCTCGATATGGAGTTGAACCGCCTCTACCACAACAACGGCGACGAGACGTTCACCGACAACACCTACGGCTCCGGAATCGGCAACAAGGCCATGCTGCTCAGCGGTGTGGCTACCAAATTCATCGACTACGACAACGACGGTTGGCCCGATATCGTCCAGGCCAACGGCGCCATGGTCGACAATGTCGCCCTGTATCACAGCATGATCTCCTACAAAGAGCCATTGCTGATGTTCCACAACCTGGGCAACGGACATTTTGAAAAATCCTCCGATTCGCTCGGCCCCGACTTCAACAAGCCAATCGCCGGGCGCGGCCTGGCCACGGCGGACTTCAACAACGATGGAGCTGTCGGCGTGGCCGTCGTTTGCCGCGGCGACTATCCCCAAATCCTGCGCAACGACGGCGGAAATGCCAATCACTGGCTTGAGATTCTGTTGATCGGAACCAAATCCAACCGCGACGGCCTGGGCGCTTCGCTCAAGCTCACCGCCGAGGGCATCTCGCATGTCGAGCAGGCAAAAGGCGGAACAAGTTATATGTCTGCCAGCGATCCGCGCATTCACTTCGGACTTGGCAAGCGAACCAAAATTGAATCCCTCGTCATCACCTGGCCGAGCGGACAGGTGGATAAACTGACAGATGTGCCGATCGACAAGATCGTCGCAATCAAAGAAGGCGTGGGAATTGTCCCCCGCTCATTTCCCAAAGTGCCGAGCCGATAGGTTCCTGACGCAACACGCGCGAAGTAACCGGCTTGTTGAAGGTGTTCTCAAAACGAATTTCCGTCTTCCTAAAGGTCTGAAACCATGATTTTTCCGCGTCGTCGCTTTCTTGGCTCTTCGCTCGTCGTGCTCGGCGGTTCCCTGCTCGACCGTCTCACCACACCGCTTTGGAAGTGGAAAGATCCACTCGTCGTAGAAGCCGCCGTGGTCAATCCCGCGGTGTCTCCGGTGCAGTTTGTGGACGTGGCGCAGCAAGCCGGCCTGAACACTCCCAACGTGTGGGGCGGCATCGATCACAAACGCGTCATCATTGAGACCAAGGGCAGCGGCATCGCCTTTTTCGACTACGACAACGACGGCTGGCTGGACATTTACCTCACCAATGGCAGCCGCCTCGACGCGCACTGGCCCGCCGGAAAGACCCCGACGACCCATCTCTACAAGAACAACCGCGACGGCACCTTCACCGATGTCACCGAGAAATCGGGCCTGGGGCGCACCGGCTGGCAAACCGGCGTCTGCGTAGGCGACTACGACAATGACGGCTGGGACGACCTGTTCTGCAGCTTCTGGGGACATAACATCCTTTTCCACAACAACGGCAATGGCACATTTACCGATGTGACTCAAAAGGCCGGGCTCTCTCAGGAACAGGGCCGCTGGGGCACCGGCTGCACCTTTCTCGATTACGACCGCGACGGCCACCTCGATCTCTTTGTGTGCAACTTCATCAAGCTCGATCCCGATAAGCCACCCACGGTCTGACGATATGAGCTTCTGCCAGTGGAAGGGCGTTCCCACCATGTGCGGCCCGCGCGGACTTCCCGGCGACACTGACATTCTCTACCACAACAACGGAGACGGCACCTTCACCGACGTTTCGGAAAAGGCCGGCATTCTGAAGCCCGGCCCGCGCTATTCCATCACCGCCGTCTCCTACGATTTCGACAACGACGGCTGGCCCGATATTTATGTCGCCGTCGACTCGGAACCCAGCATCCTGTTCCAGAACAACCATGACGGCACCTTCACCGATATCGCGGTCATGGCCGGGTGCGCCTACAACGAAGACGGGCACGAGCAGGCCGGAATGGGCATCGGCGTGGCCGACTACGACTGCGACGGCTGGTTCGACATCTTCAAAACCAACTTCGCCGACGACACCTGCGACCTCTATCACAACAACGGCGACGGAACCTTCAGCGATGTCTCCTTCATCTCCGGCGTGGGAATCAACAATCAACTATGTGGCCTGGGGCTGCGGCTTTATCGATTACGACAACGACGGCTGGACGGACATCGTCCAGGTCAACGGTCACGTCTACCCGGAGATCGACAACTACAACTTCGGCGAGACCTTCAAGAATCCGCGCCTGGTCTACAAGAACCTTGGCAATGGCCGTTTCAAGGACGTCTCGTCCCAGATGGGACCCGGCATCATGCGCGCGCTTCTCCAGCCGCGGTGCGGCATTTGGCGACTATGACAACGACGGCGGCATGGACGTGCTGATCCTGAATATGAACGACCTGCCCTCGCTCCTGCGCAATGACGGCGGCAACAAGCAGAACTGGATCAAGATCAAGCTGCGTGGGAACCAAGTGCAATCGCACCGCCATTGGAGCGCGCGTGCGCGTGATTACCGGCAAGCATGCGCAGATGGATGAAGTTCACAGCGGCACAAGCGTCATGTCGCAGAGCGACCTGCGCCTTCACTTCGGCCTGGGAATGACCGATACCGTGGATGTGATCGAAGTCAAGTGGCCGACCACGCAGAAGATCGAGCGGTTCACTGGGATCAAGGCAAACCAGATCCTGACCATTCGCGAAGGCGATGGAATCGTCGCGACATTTAAGCCAAAGGCAACTTAGAATGTCGGCAGCATCTCTGGGAGCAGGCGAGTTGCCGTTGAGCTTTCACCGCAACCTCGACAATGCCCGGTGGCAACTCAATCTCAATGGACCAGCCTTTGTCCCCTGCGTGCAATCCAGAGCTGCAACCGCATGATTGGGTAATGGCAAAGCTGTTGCGCGAGTCTCCAGACCGGCTGTCGTGCGGGCGTCCTCGCCCGCATCGGTCCGGGACAAGTTACCAAATCATTCAGTCTAGATTCTAGAGCACACCCCAAATGGTACGCTGGAAGTATCAGGATGTTTTGCTCCCCCGCTCTTTCCATCACCAGGATGCGTTAAGATGGGTTGGTGCCGGCTGGAAATCTTGTAAGCTGCTGATTCTAAAACGTGGCCCCGTAGCTCAGGTGGATAGAGCAGCAGTTTCCTAAACTGCGTGTCGGAAGTTCGAGTCTTCCCGGGGTCACCATCTACAAAGAGCTGCACTTCTTCCCTGCATCGTTCTCTTCGGATTACGCCCGAGCAAGAGCCAACCCCACCCAACCTCTTGTGCCCGATCATTCCAGAAAGAGTGCGAAGCAGAGCGCGGGGAAGATCCATCCCTTCCGCAGTGAGAGCCCTTTTTAGCGCCAGCTCACCGCCAGGTGCCAGTGCAGCGTTCGCTCGGCCGCCTTGCGCAGCACCCGCTCGTACTCGCGGAGCTCACAAGCCACACTCTGTGTGTCAGAACCCAGAGCCGCCGGAGCCGTAACTAGAAAGTCAATGAGCGTGCGCACGGTGCGCAGACCGTCTGAGGCGCTAAACCATTGCGGATCAGGAAGATGTCTCGCCCAATCTGGATTTCCCGCACCCTGTTCCAGCAGCAACGCCATGGAGTTCTCATCGGCAGAGAAGAACTCCAGCAGCGGGCTCACCTTCAATCGCTCGGCCAACTGCTCAAGCGCGTCCTCATTGCGGGCAAGGGCCTGTCCGTTCACAAAGATATCGAACCCTGGGTCTTCCCCCTCCACGACAATGTACATGCTGGCTGCCATCGTCTTGAGTCTAGTGGAGATAAGGTTGGATTTGGAGAAAATCAGGGGTGGTCATCCAGAGAATTACGGGGGGGATTTCAACAATACGTTACCCAAGTTTTGCCTTAAGCTTAAGAAATGCAACGAAAGGGTCATCTCAAGGTCCTTTAAATAGCCGATCCTAAAGCATAGCGGTGTTTTCTTGAATCGAGGTGTGCGTGTTGGCTTGGGGCGAACTCCCGGATTTCTGCGCGGTTGCCCTGCTGGTGTGCGCGTTTGCCTCCGTCGCGCGGCGCAGTCAAACGCCGGTCTCCAAGCTCTGGCTCACCGCATGGGCCATGATCGTCCTGCACTTTGGCGCCTCGATCTTCATGCCTGCCCCTGGCGCCTGGGGAATCCTTGCAGAATTGGTAGCTCTCATTTCCCTGATCTGGGCGGGTTCCCTCTTCATGTGGGCCTCGGTACCCTACCGTAACGAGAGATCCAGCCCCTGGATGGCTGCGTCCATGGCCGGAGCCACGACCCTTTACATGGCGCTGCTGGTTCTCGGGCCCGTCCCGCCATGGGCAATGATTCTGGTTGCAGCCCTCATTGGAGTGATTCCGCTCGCTATCGCGCTTGCCATGGCCCGCAGATTTGACCATCCCTTGCGCTGGGCTGCCGTCCTTCTCTACACCACTCTCTCCGCTTTTTTGCTCCTCTTCCAGCTGCGCCCCGGCAACGGCGCCGAATTGGCCATGAACGCGGTGTTATTCACCATTTATCTGGGCTGTTGTTTCCATTTCTGGTTTGCCTTCCGTCGCGCCACTGCCGGAGCCTTTGTCACCATTGCCGGGTTCCTGGCCTGGGCCTCGGTCTTTTGCGTAGCTCCCCTCATGTTCGCGTATTGGCCAAATGTGCACATCGAAAGCGAAGTCTGGAATTTGCCCAAGTATGTGGTCGCGGTTGGCATGATCCTGCTCTTGCTGGAGGACCAGATCGAGCACAACAAATACCTGGCATTGCATGACGAATTGACCGGACTGCCCAACCGCAGGCTCTTCCTCGACCGCCTCACCAGCGCCCTACAGCGCGCCCGCCGAACAGATTCGAAAGCCGCCCTGCTCCTGATCGACCTTGACCTTTTCAAGCAGGTCAATGACACATTAGGACATCACGTCGGCGATCTGTTGTTGCAGCACGTAAGCTCGATCTTTGTCGGGCGTGTACGGCGCTCCGATACCGTGGCGCGAACAGGCGGCGATGAGTTCTGCATCATCCTCGAAGAGCCCACCAGCAGCGAGGATGCCCTGTTTGTTGGCCGCTCTCTCATTCAAATGATCAGAGAGCCCATTCAACTCGGCGGGCATGTTGTGCGCGCCGGCGCCAGCGTCGGCATTGCCCTCTTCCCAGAGGATGCAAGCGACGAGGAAGCCTTGTGCATTGCTGCCGACTTGCGCATGTATCAGGACAAACAAAGCCCCAAAGGTCTTGACGAACTTGGAGATTTCGCCAAAAAGTCCTCGCTCCCCGTCGTGCATCCAGAAGGACACGGAGGATTCCAGACGGCGCTATGAGGTCGAAGCGCTCCCCGCGCCGTTGGACGCGCCGGGGATTATTTCGCCTTTGGGGGCGGCAAGACAGAAAATGCGACGCAGCGCTTGCCTCGCCGGATCTCGCAAACCAGAAGCTCCTCACTTACTGCGCTGCTGTAACCACCAACACCAGCGCTTCTTTCCCTTCCAGCGAAAACTGCATTGGCAGTGCGCGGGCCGACCCAGCGCCGGAATCTATGTCCCGCTCCAACTTGCCCCCGGTTGCACCCTGAATCACCAGATGCACCCTCACTGGAGCCGTGGCCGGTTTCGCCCCGGACTTTTGAGCTGCGCCTTCTGCCGGAATATTTGATTTAGCTGCTGGGGGGAAAGTGAATTCCAGCGTGTAGTTGCCCTTGGGCCAAACGCCGAAATCGGCCTTGCCAGAGGCATCGGTGGTGCGCGCCGCGCAGCCTCCGCCAGGGTTTTTCCCCAGCTTCACATCGATTCCCTTCAGTGGCGCCCCAGCCAATGCGCCTTGCACGCAGAAGAGGCAGAATACCCCAGCCAGCATCATCCATCGAACTGTCTTCATGCAATTCTCCTTGATCTTTTCGCTCGCCTTTACAGCGGTTCCACAATTGCTGTGCCCCGAACCCACCGCTATCAAGTGGCATTTTTCTCAAGAAAATGCCACCTTGCAAGATGCCTGAAAGGGCATGTGATTTGTGGAACCGCTCTAGAAAGCCTCTGAATGAGTCCCCGTTTTGAAAGGCACGAACTTACAGCGTGCGGAAAAAAACCCCGATGGGCCAACTCTTGTAACAGGGCACGACTTCATTCCCGCCTTAACAGCCTATGGTGAGGTTCAGGTTTTTGAAAGGGCACGGCTTCAGCCGTGCCGCAAATGCAACAAAAGAAACGCTGGGCTTTAGCCCCTGAGGGGCGGTCTTCGGCATCTTCGACTTTCACCACAGGCTGTTAAGTCCTTGATAATACCTCGCCCCGATCGAGCCTCAAGGCATTGCAACCGATATTACACGACCAGAAGTTCTCTTGCTTCGATTCCTCTGCTGGATTCGCGGAGTAGACTGCGAGTTGCCGTCGGCCTGCGTCAAAGAGCCCGCAAACAGCAAGGCCCGGACGCAACGTCCAGGCCTTGCTTTTGCGATCGATTGACGTTGCCGATTATGCCTGACCGCCGCCAGGACCACGACCGCCGCCAGGACCGCCCGGACGACGACGGCGACGGCGACGATTGTTGTTGTTGGCTGGCGGACGGGCCGCTCCGGCTACCTGCCCGGCAGGAACCGGCGCACCCTCGACGCGATTGAAGTTCGGCTCGGTCTCTTCGTCGAAGTCCTCGCCCTCTTCCTCGTCAAAATCCTCGCCGCCTTCAATGAGGATCGTGCTCTGGTTGGACTTGGGCTGACGCTCGTCGAACTCGTGGCGCGGCTTGGCCGGGGCGGCTGGCGCCTCGGAGGCCTCGATCTCCACTTCGGCTGGAACCGCCGCCGGCGCCGATTGCGCCAGCTTGGCCTTCTGTTCCTTGATCAGCGCCTTGCGGCTGAGCTTGATGCGATTGCCCTCGATGGCCAGAACCTTGACCATGATCTGATCGCCCTCGTTCAGCTCATCCTTCACTTCCTTCACGCGGTGTTCCGCGATCTCTGAGATGTGCAGCAATCCGTCCGTACCGGGGAACAACTCGACAAACGCGCCGAACTCCGCCAGACGAACCACCTTGCCCAGATATACCTTGCCGATCTCTGGCACGGCCGTGATGTTGCCGATCAATTCGAGCGCCTTCTTCAAACCATCGGCATCGCAGGAGGCCACATTGACGCGCCCCGTGTCATCCACGTCGATCTTGGCGCCGGTCTGCTCGATGATGCCGCGAATGGTCGCGCCACCCTTGCCGATCAGATCGCGAATCTTGTCGGTGGGAATCATCACCGTCTCGATCCGTGGCGCATAAGCCGAGCGCTCGGTGCGTGGTCCGTCCAGCACCGCGTCCATCTTGTCCAGCAGGAAGAGCCGGCCGCGACGCGCCTGCTCCATGGCCTGCTGCAGGATCTCGCGGGTCAGGCCGCCGATCTTGATGTCCATTTGCAGCGCGGTGATGCCCTTGCGCGTACCGGCCACCTTGAAGTCCATGTCGCCGTAGTGATCTTCCGCGCCGGCGATGTCGGTGAGGATGGCATAGTCGTCGCCTTCCTTTACCAGGCCCATGGCCACACCGGCCACGGCGCCCTTGAGCGCGATGCCGGCATCGAACAGCGCCAGACTCGCGCCGCAAACCGTAGCCATCGACGAAGAGCCGTTGGACTCCAGAATGTCGCTGACGATGCGGATGGTGTAGGGCGACTCTTCGGGGCTGGGAAGAACGGCGGTGATGGCGCGCTCTGCCAGGGCTCCGTGGCCGATCTCGCGGCGTCCGGTGCCCGTCATGCGGCCCGTCTCGCCCACGCAGAATGGCGGGAAGTTGTAGTGCAGCATGAAGGGCTTCTTCTTCTCGCCCTCATAGCTCTCCAGCCGCTGGCCGTCGTCGGTCGTGCCCAGCGTGGCCGTCACCAGCGCCTGCGTCTCGCCGCGGGTAAACAGCGCCGAGCCGTGTACGCGGGGCAGAACGCTGTGTCTCAATGGTGATTTGGCGAATCTCGTCGAACTCGCGGCGATCGGGCCGGATCCGGTCCTTGGTCACCTGCTCGCGGAAGATCCGCTCGCGCAGGTGCTCGTAGTAGTGGGCCAGCTTCTTCTTGGCCGCCGGATCGTCCGCGGGCAGCGCCGCGGCGAGCTCGTCCTTGATCTGCTTGATCAGGATCTGGCTTTCCAGCTTGGCGTGTTTGTGCGTGTCCAGGGCATCCTTCACGCGGTCTTCAATCTTGGCCTTGAGCTCGGCAAAGTAGGCCTCGTCGAACTCCGGCGCGGTGAAGGCCCGCTTGGGCTTGCCGGCCACGGCAACCAGCTCGTCGATGGCCGCCACGATCTTCTTGATCTCCGTGTGGCCAAACTCGATGGCCGCCAGAATCACTTCTTCCGTCTCTTCCTTGGCGCCCGACTCGATCATCACGATGCCGTCCTTGTGGCCGACGACCATGATGTTGACCGTGGTGGCAGCGCGCTCGGCATACGTGGGGTTGATGACGAACTCGCCATCCACCCGGCCCACGCGCACCGCGCCAACCGTGGCGCTGAAGGGAATATCGGAGAGCGCCAGGGCGCAGGCCGCGGCGTTGATGCCTACCACGTCGGGGTCATTCTCCTTGTCCGCAGAGAAAACCAGCGCAATCACCTGCGTTTCGTTGCGGAAACCCTCGGGGAACAACGGACGGATGGGGCGATCGATCTGCCGGCAGGTCAGAACTTCTTTTTCGCTGGGTCGGCCTTCGCGCTTGATGAACCCGCCCGGTATCCGTCCGCCGGCGTAGGTGTATTCGCGGTAGTCCACCGTGAGGGGAAAAAAGTCAATACCTTCCCTGGGGTCGGGAGAGGCCACGGCAGTGGCCAGGACAACGGTTTCGCCAGTAGTGACCAGAGCGGCGCCAGAGGCCTGCTTGGCCATGCGGCCGGTCTCAAAAACCAACCGCTTGCCACCGGCAAGCTCGACGGCTATTTCATGCTTAGACATAGTGTCCTCGTTTCGTTTTGTTCGCTTGGGAAATTCGAGTAGGAAGGGCGCCGCGGAAAGTGGGCTTGCCGGCGAAGGGCCTGACAGGGGAGCAGGACACGCGCTAAAGAGTGGGATCTGCGCGAGGGAGCGGATTCTCCCGGCCTGCATGCCGGCCAACGCGCCAGGACCCCGCTCAGCAGATAGCTGTGCACGAGCCCCGGCTGCGATTGCTGTTCGCCAGGTACACCTAAGCCCCAGGTTCTGGGTAGAACGGGGGCCGTGACCATGAGTCGGTCTGGGCGCTTCCAGTTCAAAGTTGGCTTTCGGGTTACTTGCGGATTCCGAGTTTGCCGATCACGTCGCGGTAGCGGTCGGTATCGTGCGTCTTCAAGTAATCCAGCAGGCGGCGACGCTTGCTGACCAGCATCAAAAGTCCACGCCGGGAAGCGTGATCCTTCTTGTGCGTCTTGAAGTGCTCGGTCAATTCGGAAATGCGCGCACTCAGAATTGCGATCTGAACCTCGGGTGAACCGGTGTCCGAATCATGAGTGCGGAAGGTCTCGATCAGGGTAGTTTTCTTAGCGGTCGCCAGCACGGCGTGTGTTACTCCTCTTGTTTTCTCAGGTCCACTCTTAAGTGTCTAAAGTGAGATTACCATGAATGCGCCGCCATACGCCATGCGCCACCCGGTCGCACCCCACGATCAAAACAGCTTGTGCGCTCTTCGCCACCCCCGGAGGGGGTGAAGAAAATAGCCCAGGACAAGCGAAGCGCAGTCCTGGGTAGGCAGCCCATTAAACCCCTCAGCCCCGTAGGGGCGGAACGAATCCTACCGCGCCCCAAACCTGAAGAGCCGATTGTCGAATTGCTCGCGGATGACCTCGGCCACCTGCACCTGCTTGGCATCGGGATGCTCGGGGTTCAAAAGGTAATTCCAGCTTTGGGGGACAATGGCGGAAGGCACCTTGGCCAGCGCCGTTTCGCGGGAGGCCAGCCAGGCATCGCCAATCGCGCGCGTAAATTCAAGACGCTCCTTCCAGTCGGCCGGGGCAAGAGAATCCAGGGTTTTGACTGCTAGCTCATTCGGAACCCATATCTGCAAAAGTTGATAGAAACGCGGAAGAATCCCGTCCTCGTTCCTGTCCATCAGGTGAACAATGCGCTCCAGCATCGCACCGGCAGGATCCTCCGCCAGGTAAACAACCAGCCGCCCCTCGGTATGCCATCGCCCAGAGGTGCCGAGCGCACCCTCGCCGCTCAAATCAACGTAATTGCTGATACGCCAGAGATTTGTCATGAAGGGTCTTGCTCAAGGCGATTCATTTACACAAACATCCCCTCGTCAATCTGGATCAGGAAGTCCTTGACCGCCTTTTCGCCCGCCCCACTCCGTAACATCTCCAGCGCGGTTCTGTCGTCGAAGCGGCTTTTCTTGCCGCACAGCCACTTCCGGGCGTCGTCGCGATCTCCGTAGACCTTCACGGCCAGCTCATACATTCGCGCCACCCGCGCCAGCCGGTCCGACTCATCCAAGTTCAACGACTCCTGCCGCTGGCGGCGGTGTTTGAGCGTCCGCGCGGGAATCACCACCTCCAGCAAGTCCTTGACGGCAAAACCGGAGTAGGCTGAGAACTCCTCCAGCGTAGAGAGGGGAAGTCCGCGCTCAATCTCTCGCCAATCGAAGGTGAAAGGGGGTGGGGAAACGGGAAGTGGAGAAGCGGCGCTCATGCGGACATTATGCCACAGTTTTGGCGGCATTTTGTCCCTTTTCCCCTGGGAAATGCAATTTGCGATGATTACTTCCGAATCGCCAGTGATTCTCTCGTTTCGCCCATCTCCCGTCTTGCTTGTCATCCTGAGCGTCGCGAAGGATCTGCGGTTGCATTTCGTTACTTCCGCATCGCCGGTGATTCGCCCGGCATTGTTCCTTATCTGCCATGCCGATGCCCGGACATTGGCGCAAGTCGGTATGATGGTCCGCATAGGTGGCCTCGAAATGAAGGCTCGAACTCTAGCGATCGGATTTCTAATTGGAGCTTTGGTCCCCCTGTTGTGGGGCATCCTCGGCCTCTTGATGTTCAATCTCCCTGAAGGACTAGGAAGCCGTATTTTCTGGGATGCTGTGTACTTGACCTGTCCCTTCTGGGTCATCGAGGGGAACAAGGCATTGGTTCTCATGCCGCTACTGAACGGCCTAACCTACGCGTTGTTACTTTCGACGATCACCACGTTGTTTCGCCGTAACGCGCAATCTTGAGTGTATCGTCGCCAATTCGGAAGTAATGCCACTTTGCCCCCCCAAGAGCAACCGCAGATCCTTCGCCTGCGGCTCAGGATGACACTGGTTTGGAAAGAGGAGATTCTACGGGCTGGCATTGTGGCCGTATGGTCGCCGAACCGGGAATTGGCCGAGCCATTGGCAACAGATTTGGATGTCAAACCCCGATCGCTCCCGGAAGAGCTGAGAGGCGTCAGCTGTCTCTACGGCTCTGCCGTCCGCCAATAGTTCGCTCGCGCAACCACCCGTGCGCCGTAGTCCTCGGCCGTGCGCACCTTGATCGTGTGCAAGCCGGGCGTGGGGTCGGAGGGGCTGAAGGTGATCAGATAGCGATTGCGGGCGTGCTTGGCGGACTCCAGCACCCGCTGTTCGAAACCCTTGTCGCCGGTGAAGGTGGTGTATTCCCCGCCGCTCATGTGGGCCACTTCTTTGGCTACATTCTTCTTGAAGGCCTGGACGACCATGAAGAGCGTCGAAATCATGCTCATCGTCCGGTTGTCGCCGTTGTCCTTGATGTCGTGTAAGAGCTCGGCCTTTGCGGGCGAAAACGAGACGCTCAGCACCAGCACATCCGATTCTCCAATCTTCTGGATCAACTGCGCTGGCTTGGTGTGCTTGCTGCCGTGGTCGCGCTCTTCGCTGATCAGCAGCAGCACGCGCCGGTACTCCTTGGGCTGCGACTCCAGCAAATCCACCGCGTAGCTGACCGTGTCGAGAATTGCATCGCCGCCGTTGCCCGGCTCCAGGTGTTTAAGCGACTCGTTGATCTCCTCGCTGGTATGGGTAAAGTCGCGGATCAGATGAGGCTTCGAATCGAAGCCGACCAGCGCGGCCTGGCTGCGGCCATCGGCAAGGAACATGTCGAGCAGCGGACCGAGTTTGGCCAGCTTGTCGAATTCGAGCACGCTGACGCCGCCCTCTTCGACAGCCACCACCAGCGAGACAGGCGCGGTGTCCATCTCCTCCTGCACGCGAATCTTCTGCGGCACGCCGTTGTCTTCGAGCACAAAATCCGAGGGCTTCAGCCCGTACACCACGCCGCCGCCTCGCTTCTCCACCAGCGTCGGCACCAGCACCTCGTTGGCGCTCACACGCAGGGTGGGCGCGTCCGTGTGGAGTGAAGGCATGGGCTGCGGAGGCTCGGCGGGAGGCAACTGCTGCGCCCAGGCCACCGGCAAGCCGAAAAAAAGCGCAGCAAATCCCAGGTGAAATCGCGTGAAGAATCCGCACCTCATGCGAGAGAAGGCTCCAGTCTTGGCTTGTCGCTGCGTGCCATGGCTTCCTCCCAACCAATCCCCCGCATCCAAAGGCAAAGGGCCGGTTGACCGGCCCTTCATCCGTGACTCCCGCGGACTTCGCGGTCCAGCCGCCCAATCCAGCCAAGATAGCTCACGAACTCCCAGCGCTGCGTCCACAGAAACCCCAGCACGTCCTTGGCCGTCAGCGCCTCGGCCTTCATGCCGGAGTAGGTCTCAACCCGCCAGCGCATGTAATCGCTGCGCCAGGGAGCCAGCCGGTGGCCGCGCGTCGCATTCCACAAAAATCGCATCACAGCAAGCAAGGTGTGTCCTTTTCTATCGAGTATAGACGGCTTCAGAGGCAAGCAAAGAAGCGGGTTCGCGCCGCAGACCGGGCAAACGCACCATCTCAATGGACGGATTTGAAAGGGCACGACTTCAGTCGTGCCGCAAAATGCTGATAATAACGGGACGGGCCTTAGCCCCTGCGGGATGTTTTTGGGAGCTTCGCCTTGCATTCGTGGCTTTTCCGCAGCCTGTTTAGCCCCGGAGGGATGGTCTTTCGCCACTTTCGACTTTCACCTCGGGCTGTTAGGGGCCTTTCCGCAACCTCTTTGGGCGGGTGGCCCCGGTCCCGGGGTCCAATTCAAAGCACGATGAGGGTGCCCCCGGTCCCTCGCAGTCGGGGACCGGGGAGACCTCGAGCCCCAACCCAGCCGCTCCCGGATTCTGACAATTCCGGGTGTATCACCGGCGACCCGGAAACAACGACAAGTAGCCGCGAATCCTTCCGCTGCGCAACAGGGCGACAGCGCGAGAGGGAATTCGAAATGAGCGGATGGCCGCCCACTCGGAAGTCACCTCTTCTCCAACACACGCTCGCTGATCGCTCCAGCAGATGGAAATCCGGCCAGAAGCGTTCTTGGGCGGGTTTCGGCGTTTCGACCTCTCGGCCGATTCGCCGCGACCCTTCAGGCAAGCCCCCCTACGGCAATCGGTGCTCTTGCACAGAATGATCCGTCGCCGGCGCACAATTGTTGTGGGGCGTCTTTCACCGCCGGCGCAGCCAAAGCTCATGCGTCCGCGGGTCGATTCAAGGCGAAAGACCCCTGACTTTCTCAAAAAACGTCCATAAGTCATTTGCTGAGAAGAATTTGCGGATAACTTCAACGATATGAGGAATTTAGCGCGATACCCATATCGCATCCCATTGAAACCAGAGATTTTATGCCCAAAATACCGGGGGGGGGGTGAGTACGGATCGGCCACATCGCTGCCAGATTGAACCGGGGCAGGCACCCGCCCCCACCCGGCAAGTCACATACCCTGCCCCGGACGTGCTTACATCTTGCTAAACAGGCTGTTCGCCCCCAGTTGCGAGATCACGTCCTCCAGCGCCGTTTGCTGCGACTCGGCGAGCGAGAGTTGCGTGGAGACCTGTGCCACATCGGCTTGCATCAGGTTGGTCTGTGCTACCGTCAGTTGCGTCTTCTCGCTGGTCACCGCGTCAGAGGCGTCGCTGAGCCGCGAAAGCGAATTGTCCACCACCACCCGCTGCTGCGAAACGTAGTTGAGCGCCATGCCCAGCGCTTGCGTATCGGAGACGGCGCTGCTTGAGGGCGTGCCGCTGGCGTAATCGGCCACCAGCGCATTCAAGGCGCCAAAGACATTGTTGCTCCCACTGGCCGTGAAAATCTGGCTGCCCGGCACATTCAACTGGATGCTCTGCCCATTGGGCGTCTGCAAGGTATTCACGTCCTGATCGCCGTTGTAGCTGGTCACCGCCGGCGAACTGCCCGTCGAGGTCGTGAACGGTGCGCTGGATGTCTTGCCGCCTGCGAAGATGTACTGCCCCTGGTAGTTGCTGTTCGCCAGCGCTGTCACCTCGTCCAGAATGCCGGAAATCTGGTTGGAAATGGACTTCAGGTCGCTGGAATTCATGGTGCCGTTGTTGGCGCTGGTAGCCAGTGAAACCGCCTGCGTGAGCTGCGAAACTACGCTGCCCAGCGCCGAATCGGCCACCTGCAACTGGCCCGTTACCAGGCTCGAGGTTTGTGTAAAACTGTCGTCCTGCTGAATCTGGTTGAGCAGCAGTACGTTCTCCCCTGAAGCTACCGGGTCCTGGCCCAGCGAGGTGACGCGCACGCCGCTGGAGAGTTCTGCCGTCAGTTGCTGCTCGGTCACTTGCGTCTGGTCCAGCGAAGTCGCCAAATTGCTGACGTAGTTGGGGTCCACCCGCATCGCATTCCTCCACCGCTTCGATTTCTTGCGGAGTTCCCGCACGTGCCGCCTCAGGAAACCGCCGTCGTATCCCCCAGATTCAAGGCCGATGCCATGATCGTGTCCAACATGGTGAAAACCTGGGAGGCTGCCTGATAGCTGCGCTCATACTGCTGCATGGAAGAGGCTTCGTCGTTCAGGCTGACGCTTGAAAGCGCGTTGTTCTGGGTCTGTAACTGGGTCACCGAGGCGTTCTGCGCGGTGTTCTCGGCCTGCACCCCTGACACCGTCGCGCCCAGCGAGCTCACCAGATTCGAGAAATAATTGGTGGGCGTCTCCCCGCTCACGATCGACTGATTGGCCAGGTCTGCCATGGCTTGCGCATTCGAGTTGTCGCCCGTTCCCTGCCCCATCCCGGCTGCGGCAATTTTGTTGGGGTCCGTCATTGACACGCTCATCGACGCGGCGCTGCCGGCCACTTGCGTGGGCTGTGTAAAGATATTGCCCGCATTGCCGCTCACTCCATCCAGATCGGTCCCTCCGTTGTTCAGCGAATTCACCTGCGTTGAAACGCAATAGGCCAGTTGGTCGAGCTGAGCGAGCACGCCGGGAATATCCCCGTCGCGCGCCGTCAGGTAGCCGCCCAACTCCCCTCCGCCGCTGGCCAACTGCGTTGTCACGTCGGTTGTTCCTATAACAAAATGCGTCACTCCGTCCACCGTGCCGCTGGTCATCTGATAGCTGTTCGCCCCCGCCACAAGCAACTGCCCCGAGGTGGTTGTGATGGAGAGGCTGTTGTCATCGCCGGTGATGCGGTTGATGCCCACCAACTGCGAAAGCTGGCTCAAGTCCTCCTGGCGCTGGTCTTCCAGGATGCCCCCATCCGTATCGGGTGAGGTCGACTCAATCTGCTGGTTCAGTTGGGCAATTGCCGTGGTCAGCACATTCACCTGGCTGGTCACTCCGGCTGCTTCCTGGTCCAGGGCCGTCCTTTGCGAATTCAAACTCGCCGCCCCGTTCGACACATCTCCGGCCAGCGTCGTCGCCGATGAGAGCACCTGCTGACGCAGCGCATTGTCGGTCGGATTGGCCTCAAGCGAAGAAAAGGAGTTGAAAAAGCTGGTCAGGTCGCTCCCAATATCGCCGGCCGCAGAACTGGTTGAGCCCGAGGCGGGCGTGAAAAGCGCCTGTATCGTGTCCAGTGCTGCCAGCCGTGAGCCAGACGCCGAGGCCAACTGCTGCTGCTGCGCCAGACGCTCTTCCAGCACGCTGTCACGCACTGAAGTGGCGCCAGTTTGCGTCACTCCGGTCCCGTAAGAGCCACCGTCAATCTGGATGGGCTGATTCTCCTGCCAGTTGGGAACCTCGCGGGTGTAACCGGTCGTGTTGGCGTTGGCCACGTTGTTGGCCACAATGCTCAGCGCCGACTGATCGGCGTCCAATGCCTGCGAGATGATGCTGAATGCGGAGTTAATGGTCGCCATGGCCGCCTTCCGCCCGCCCTCGTCCGCTCACCTGGGCTTCCTTGTACTCCAGCCGGTCGCCACGCAGTTCCCGCAATCGGTTCATGACGTTCAAATTGGCCCGCGTCGCTTCGATCACCCGCGCAAGAATCGCCAGATCTTTCGTCGCTTCGGCAGACTGACGCGCCAGCGCAGCCCGCTTCTCCGGCCCGGCTGTCTCCAGTTCCCGGCCCAAGGCCTGGCACCCATGCACCATCTCTTCCAGCCGATCCGCGTCCAACCGCGCCAGCGCCTGCGAGGCCTCCGCCAGCACGTCTTTCAGCTCCGGATGCGCCCGGCTCCTTTCAGCCTCCCGCATCGCCCTCTTTCCTTTCGTTTTCGAGGCTCCGTTTCCAATTCTCCCGGCCCTCGAGTCCCTCATGGCGAGTCCCGGCGGTTTCCTTCGACCCGATCCTCACAGTCCGCTCTCAGGCCCCGCTCAACTCCGGACGCCTTTCGACTACTCGCCGCCCAGCATTGAGTCCACGACCTTCGATGCCACCGCGGAAGCCGAGACGTTGTAGGTTCCCGCCGCCAGCGCCGCCTGAATCGCGGCAACCTTGTCCATGCGTACCCCGGAGTCACCCGCTGCTTGCGCGGCCTCGCTCGCCGCGCTGCTGAAAGTTACCTGATCGCTACCCAGCGTGGTTGCGCTGGCCGCGGCTCCGCCCCTGGGCTGCTGCGCTGCGGTTGGCGTTGCCGAGGCCACGTCCAAGAGCGACTTCAAACCGTCGAGATGATTGCGAACGTCCATATGGATTGCTCCTTGCTGGCTTCATCGGCATGACCGGACGACACCTTAGTCATTTGAGCGCCCTGATTACGGTATCGTCGTGCGTTTTCCCGGTTACGTTGCGGTTACCAGAAGGGGAAAGATCGTGCACAATGCGGTTGGCAATGCCAAATCCCCCCTGCTCGCTGAGCGCCTTTCCCAGAGCCTCTGAGGCAAACTCCCCTAGCGCGCCGCCTGATGCGGCCTCCGCGTCGTCGCCCGTCAGCGAAGCCTCCCCGCTCATCGGCTTCAGCAACTCCTTCATCATCTGCGCTTCGAACTCGTGCGCCGCCCGCGTCAATCGGGGCTGCGGATGCGCTCCCTCTGTCGCGCCCGCGGCTGCTGCCGCCGCCATCGTCTGCATCACAGCACCTCCAGGTCGGCCTCCAGCGCGCCTGCCGCCTTCATCGCCTGCAAAATCGAGATCACGTCCCGCGCGCCCGCGCCGGTGCGCTGCAACTCCTGCACCAGGTCCTCCACCGTCGCCCCGTCTTTCAGGTCGATGCGGTTCACCGGCTTGTCCTGCGCCTGCACCGTGGTCTGCTGCACCACCTGCGTCGTTCCGGAAGAGAGCGCATTGGGCTGCGAGACCCTGGTTTCAGAGATCACGTTCACCGACAGGCCTCCGTGCAGAATGGAGACCGGCTGCAGGCGCACCGTCCCGCCAATCACCACCGTGCCGGTGCGCTCGTTCACCACCACCCGCGCCCGCGGATACACTTCCACCTCCACCGCTTCTACCCGGTCCAGCAGGGCCGCCATGTCCTCGTTGGGAGCCGCGGCAATCTCCACCCGCCGGCTATCCACCGCATGCGCCCGCGCCGGACCCAGCGCCTTGTCGATGGATGCCGCCATGCGCTCCGCGGTGTGGAAGTCGGCATCGTTCAGCACCACGCTCACCGTGTGCATCTGCTTCAGGTCGAAGGGCACCGGCCGCTCCACCAGCGCCCCGCCGGGAATGCGCGCCGTCGTGGGATGGTTCATCTGCCGCGTGTTGCCCCCCGAAGAGGCCATGTAGCCGCCCAGCACCAGCGCCCCCTGCGCCTGCGCGTAGATCTGCCCATCCGGCCCGTAGAGCGGCGTCATCAGCAGGATGCCGCCCTCCAGCGACCGCGCATCGCCGGCCGAGGAGACGCGTGATGTCCATCTTGTACCCGGGCCGGCTGAAGGGCGGCAGCGTGGCCACCACAAAAACCGCCGCCATGTTCTTTACCTGCATGTTGCTGGCGCTGTTCGAGCCGGTCTGCGGAACGGTGATGCCCATCCGCTCCAGCGCCGAAATCAGCGTCTGCGCCGGAAACACCGTCTGCGAGCTGTCTCCGGTGCCGCGCAGCCCCACCACCAGACCGTAGCCCACCAGCTGGTTGTCGCGAATCCCTTCGATGGTGGCCACGTCCTTGATCCGCGCCAGTTGCGCCGTCGGCTCACCGTGGGCCAGCGCCGCCGCAAGTGCGAAGGACCCCAGCGCAACCCGCCACCAGCGAAGCGACATCGTCTCTTTGCCCGGTTTGTCTTGTCCATCGCCGTTGAAT
>CAWITY010000015.1:0-357838 GCA_963839155.1 uncultured Acidobacteriaceae bacterium | reverse complement strand
TGCTGACCACCCAGCCCACCTGCTCGACAACCTACACCGCCTCCAGCGGGGCGGGAACTTCGCCCCCGACCAGTTGCTCGGGCGCCGCCGCCGTCAACTACAGCATCAGCTATGTCGCCGGAGCCGTCACCGTCGGCAAGGCGCCGCTGACCATCACCGCATCGAGTCCGGCGGTAAGTTATGGCGCCAGCGTACCCACCATCTCGGCGAGTTACTCGGGCTTCATGAACGGCGACACCAGCGCCGTGCTGACCACCCAGCCCACCTGCTCCACAACCTACACCGCCTCCAGCGCCGCCGGTTCCTCGCCCCCGGCCAGTTGCTCCGGGGCCGCCGCCGCCAACTACACCATCAGCTACGTCGCCGGATCCGTTACCGTCGGCAAGGCCGTGCTGACCATCACCGCTTCCAGTCCCGTGGTGAGCTACGGGGCCAGCGTACCCACCATCACGGCGAGTTACTCGGGCTTCATGAACGGCGACACCAGCGCCGTGCTGACCGCGCAGCCCACCTGCTCCACAACGTACACCACGGCCAGCGCCGCCGGCTCCTCGCCCCCAACCAGTTGCTCCGGGGCCGCCGCGGCCAACTACACCATCAGCTACGTCGCCGGATCGGTCACCGTCGGCAAGGCCACGCCCACCATCACCTGGGCCACCCCCGCCGCCATCAGTTACGGCACCGCCCTCAGCGCAACCCAGTTGAACGCCAGCTCGGCCACGGCGGGAAGCTTCGTCTACACCCCGGCCTCGGGAGCCGTCCTCGCCGCCGGAACACAGACTCTATCCGTCACCCTCAACCCCACCGACTCAACCGACTACAACCCGGCCACGCAGACCGTCTCGCTCACCGTCAACAAGGCCACGCCCACCATCACCTGGGCCACCCCCGCCGCCATCCCCTACGGAACCGCGCTCGGCGCAACCCAGTTGAACGCCAGCTCGACCACGGCGGGAAGCTTCGTCTACACCCCGGCCTCGGGAACCGTCCTCGCCGCCGGAACACAGACTCTATCCGTCACCCTCAACCCCACCGACTCGGCCGACTACAACCCGGCCACCCAGACCGTCTCCTTGACCGTCAACAAGGCCACGCCCACCATCACCTGGGCCACCCCCGCATCCATCAATTACGGCACCGCGCTCAGCGCAACCCAGTTGAACGCCGGCTCGGCCACCCCCGGCAGCTTCGTTTACACCCCGGCCTCGGGAACCGTCCTCTCTGCCGGAACCCAGACTCTATCCGTCACCCTCAACCCCACCGACTCGGCCGACTACAACCCGGCCACGCAGACCGTTTCGCTCACCGTCAGCCAGGCCGTGCTGACCATCACCGCCTCCAGCCCGGCGGTGACCTACGGGGCCAGCGTTCCGGCCATCACGGCGAGTTACTCCGGCTTCGTCAACGGCGACACCGGCGCCGTGCTGACCACCCAGCCCACCTGCTCCACAACCTACACCACGGCCAGCGCCGCCGGCTCCTCGCCCCCAACCAGTTGCTCCGGGGCCGCCGCCGCAAACTACACCATGAGTTATGTGGGCGGCACGGTCACAATCGGCAAGGCCAGCCTGACCATCACCGCGTCAAGCCCGGCAGTGAGTTACGGCGCCAGCGTCCCGGCCATCACGGCGAGTTACTCCGGCTTCGTCAACGGCGACACCAGCGCCGTGCTGACCACCCAGCCCACCTGCTCCACAACCTACACCGCCTCCAGCGGGGCGGGAACTTCGCCCCCGACCAGTTGCTCCGGGGCCGCCGCCGTCAACTACAGCATCAGCTATGTCGCCGGAGCCGTCACCGTCGGCAAGGCGCCGCTGACCATCACCGCATCGAGTCCCGTGGTGAGCTACGGCGCCAGCGTTCCGACCATCACGGCGAGTTACTCGGGCTTCATGAACGGCGACACCAGCGCCGTGCTGACCGCGCAGCCCACCTGCTCGACAACCTACACCACGGCTAGCGGGGCGGGAACATCGCCCCCGACCAGTTGCTCCGGGGCCGCCGCCGCCAACTACACCATCAGCTACGTCGCCGGATCGGTCACCGTCGGCAAGGCCACGCTGACCATCACCGCCTCTAGCCCCTCCGTCACTTACGGCGCGTCCGTGCCCACCATCACGGCGAGTTACTCGGGCTTCATGAACGGCGACACCAGCGCCGTGCTGACCACTCAGCCCACCTGCTCCACAACCTACACCACGGCCAGCGCCGCCGGTTCCTCGCCCCCAACCAGTTGCTCCGGGGCCGCCGCCGCCAACTACACCATCAGCTACGTCGCCGGATCGGTCACCGTCGGCAAGGCCACGCCCACCATCACCTGGGCCACCCCCGCCGCCATCAGCTACGGCACCGCCCTCAGCGCAACCCAGTTGAACGCCAGCTCGGCCACGGCGGGAAGCTTCGTCTACACCCCGGCAGCGGGAACCGTCCTCGCCGCCGGAACACAGACTCTATCCGTCACCCTCAACCCCACCGACTCGACCGACTACAACCCGGCCACGCAGACCGTCTCGCTCACCGTCAACAAGGCCACGCCCACCATCACCTGGGCCACCCCCGCCGCCATCCCCTACGGCACCGCGCTCAGCGCAACCCAGTTGAACGCCGGCTCGACCACGGCCGGCAGCTTCGTCTACACCCCGGCCTCGGGAACCGTCCTCGCCGCCGGAACACAGACTCTCTCCGTCACCCTCAACCCCACCGACTCGACCAACTACAACCCGGCCACCCAGACCGTTTCCTTGACCGTCAACAAGGCCACGCCCACCATCACCTGGGCCACCCCCGCCGCCATCAATTACGGCACCGCGCTCGGCGCAACCCAGTTGAACGCCAGCTCGGCCACCGCCGGCAGCTTCGTCTACACCCCGGCCTCGGGAACCGTCCTCTCTGCCGGAACCCAGACTCTATCCGTCACCCTCAACCCCACCGACTCGGCCGACTACAACCCGGCCACCCAGACCGTCTCGCTCACCGTCAGCCAGGCCGTGCTGACCATCACCGCATCCAGCCCGGCGGTCACCTACGGGGCCAGCGTTCCCACCATCACGGCGAGTTACTCCGGCTTCGTCAACGGCGACACCGGCGCCGTGCTGACCACCCAGCCCACCTGCTCGACAACCTACACCACGGCCAGCGCCGCCGGTTCCTCGCCCCCGACCAGTTGCTCCGGGGCCGCCGCCGTCAACTACACCATGAGTTATGTCGCCGGCACGGTCACCGTCGGCAAGGCCAGCCTGACCATCACCGCGTCAAGTCCGGCAGTGAGTTACGGCGCGTCCGTGCCCACCATCACGCCCAGTTACTCCGGCTTCGTCAACGGCGACACCAGCGCCGTGCTGACCACCCAGCCCACCTGCTCGACAACCTACACCGCCTCCAGCGGGGCGGGAACTTCGCCCCCGACCAGTTGCTCGGGCGCCGCCGCCGTCAACTACAGCATCAGCTATGTCGCCGGAGCCGTCACCGTCGGCAAGGCGCCGCTGACCATCACCGCATCGAGTCCGGCGGTAAGTTATGGCGCCAGCGTACCCACCATCTCGGCGAGTTACTCGGGCTTCATGAACGGCGACACCAGCGCCGTGCTGACCACCCAGCCCACCTGCTCCACAACCTACACCGCCTCCAGCGCCGCCGGTTCCTCGCCCCCGGCCAGTTGCTCCGGGGCCGCCGCCGCCAACTACACCATCAGCTACGTCGCCGGATCCGTTACCGTCGGCAAGGCCGTGCTGACCATCACCGCTTCCAGTCCCGTGGTGAGCTACGGGGCCAGCGTACCCACCATCACGGCGAGTTACTCGGGCTTCATGAACGGCGACACCAGCGCCGTGCTGACCGCGCAGCCCACCTGCTCCACAACCTACACCACGGCCAGCGCCGCCGGCTCCTCGCCCCCAACCAGTTGCTCCGGGGCCGCCGCGGCCAACTACACCATCAGCTACGTCGCCGGATCGGTCACCGTCGGCAAGGCCACGCCCACCATCACCTGGGCCACCCCCGCCGCCATCAGTTACGGCACCGCCCTCAGCGCAACCCAGTTGAACGCCAGCTCGGCCACGGCGGGAAGCTTCGTCTACACCCCGGCCTCGGGAGCCGTCCTCGCCGCCGGAACACAGACTCTATCCGTCACCCTCAACCCCACCGACTCAACCGACTACAACCCGGCCACGCAGACCGTCTCGCTCACCGTCAACAAGGCCACGCCCACCATCACCTGGGCCACCCCCGCCGCCATCCCCTACGGAACCGCGCTCGGCGCAACCCAGTTGAACGCCAGCTCGGCCACGGCGGGAAGCTTCGTCTACACCCCGGCCTCGGGAACCGTCCTCGCCGCCGGAACACAGACTCTCTCCGTCACCCTCAACCCCACCGACTCGGCCGACTACAACCCGGCCACCCAGACCGTCTCCTTGACCGTCAACAAGGCCACGCCCACCATCACCTGGGCCACCCCCGCCGCCATCAGTTACGGCACCGCGCTCAGCGCAACCCAGTTGAACGCCGGCTCGGCCACCCCCGGCAGCTTCGTCTACACCCCGGCCTCGGGAACCGTCCTCGCCGCCGGAACCCAGACTCTCTCCGTCACCCTCAACCCCACCGACTCGGCCGACTACAACCCGGCCACGCAGACCGTTTCGCTCACCGTCAGCCAGGCCGTGCTGACCATCACCGCCTCCAGCCCGGCGGTCACCTACGGGGCCAGCGTTCCGACCATCACGGCGAGTTACTCCGGCTTCGTCAACGGCGACACCGGCGCCGTGCTGACCACCCAGCCCACCTGCTCCACAACCTACAGCACGGCCAGCGCCGCCGGTTCCTCGCCCCCAACCAGTTGCTCCGGGGCCGCCGCCGCAAACTACACCATGAGTTATGTGGGCGGCACGGTCACAATCGGCAAGGCCAGCCTGACCATCACCGCGTCAAGTCCGGCAGTGAGTTACGGCGCGTCCGTGCCCACCATCACGCCCAGTTACTCCGGCTTCGTCAACGGCGACACCAGCGCCGTGCTGACCGCGCAGCCCACCTGCTCGACGACCTACACCGCCTCCAGCGGGGCGGGAACTTCGCCCCCGACCAGTTGCTCGGGCGCCGCCGCCGTCAACTACAGCATCAGCTATGTCGCCGGATCCGTTACCGTCGGCAAGGCGCCGCTGACCATCACCGCATCGAGTCCGGCGGTAAGTTATGGCGCCAGCGTTCCCACCATCACGGCGAGTTACTCGGGCTTCATGAACGGCGACACCAGCGCCGTGCTGACCGCGCAGCCCACCTGCTCCACAACCTACACCACGGCCAGCGCCGCCGGTTCCTCGCCCCCGACCAGTTGCTCCGGGGCAGCCGCCGCCAACTACAGCTTCAGCTACGTCGCCGGAGCCGTTACCGTCGGCAAGGCCACGCTGACCATCACCGCCTCCAGCCCGGCGGTGAGCTACGGGGCCAGCGTACCCACCATCACGGCGAGTTACTCGGGCTTCATGAACGGCGACACCAGCGCCGTGCTGACCACCCAGCCCACCTGCTCCACAACCTACACCACGGCCAGCGCCGCCGGTTCCTCGCCCCCAACCAGTTGCTCCGGGGCCGCCGCCGCCAACTACAGCTTCAGCTACGTCGCCGGATCGGTCACCGTCGGCAAGGCCACGCCCACCATCACCTGGGCCACCCCCGCCGCCATCAGTTACGGCACCGCCCTCAGCGCGGCGCAGTTGAACGCCAGCTCGGCCACCGCCGGAAGCTTCGTCTACACCCCGGCCTCGGGAACCGTCCTCGCCGCCGGAACACAGACTCTCTCCGTCACCCTCAACCCCACCGACTCGACCGACTACAACCCGGCCACCCAGACCGTTTCGCTTGACCGTCAACAAGGCCACGCCCACCATCACCTGGGCCACCCCCGCCGCCATCAGTTACGGCACCGCGCTCAGCGCAACCCAGTTGAACGCCAGCTCGACCACGGCCGGCAGCTTCGTCTACACCCCGGCCTCGGGAACCGTCCTCGCCGCCGGAACACAGACTCTCTCCGTCACCCTCAACCCCACCGACTCGACCGACTACAACCCGGCGACCCAGACCGTCTCGCTCACCGTCAACAAGGCCACGCCCACCATCACCTGGGCCACCCCCGCCGCCATCAGTTACGGCACCGCGCTCGGCGCAACCCAGTTGAACGCCGGCTCGGCCACCCCCGGCAGCTTCGTCTACACCCCGGCCTCGGGAACCGTCCTCTCTGCCGGAACCCAGACTCTCTCCGTCACCCTCAACCCCACCGACTCGACCAACTACAACCCGGCCACCCAGACCGTTTCGCTCACCGTCAGCCAGGCCGTGCTGACCATCACCGCCTCCAGTCCCTCCGTCACCTACGGCGCGTCCGTGCCCACCATCACGGCGAGTTACTCCGGCTTCGTCAACGGAGACACCAGCGCCGTGCTGACCACCCAGCCCACCTGCTCCACAACCTACAGCACGGCCAGCGCCGCCGGTTCCTCGCCCCCAACCAGTTGCTCCGGGGCAGCCGCCGCAAACTACACCATGAGTTATGTGGGCGGCACGGTCACCGTCGGCAAGGCCAGCCTGACCATCACCGCGTCAAGTCCGGCAGTGAGTTACGGCGCGTCCGTGCCCACCATCACGCCCAGTTACTCCGGCTTCGTCAACGGCGACACCAGCGCCGTGCTGACCGCGCAGCCCACCTGCTCGACAACCTACACCGCAGCCAGCGGGGCGGGAACTTCGCCCCCGACCAGTTGCTCGGGCGCCGCCGCCGTCAACTACAGCATCAGCTATGTCGCCGGAGCCGTTACCGTCGGCAAGGCGCCGCTGACCATCACCGCATCGAGTCCGGCGGTAAGTTATGGCGCTTCCGTGCCCACCATCACGGCGAGTTACTCGGGCTTCATGAACGGCGACACCAGCGCCGTGCTGACCACCCAGCCCACCTGCTCGACAACCTACACCGCCTCCAGCGCCGCCGGTTCCTCGCCCGCGGCCAGTTGCTCCGGGGCAGCCGCCGCCAACTACACCATGAGTTATGTGGGCGGCACGGTTACAATCGGCAAGGCCGTGCTGACCATCACCGCTTCCAGTCCCGTGGTGAGCTACGGGGCCAGCGTTCCGGCCATCACGGCGAGTTACTCGGGCTTCATGAACGGCGACACCAGCGCCGTGCTGACCACCCAGCCCACCTGCTCCACAACCTACACCACGGCCAGCGCCGCCGGCTCCTCGCCCCCAACCAGTTGCTCCGGGGCAGCCGCCGCCAACTACACCATCAGCTATGTCGCCGGAGCCGTTACCGTCGGCAAGGCCACGCCCACCATCACCTGGGCCACCCCCGCCGCCATCAGTTACGGCACCGCGCTCAGCGCAACCCAGTTGAACGCCAGCTCGGCCACGGCCGGCAGCTTCGTCTACACCCCGGCCTCGGGAACCGTCCTCGCCGCCGGAACACAGACTCTCTCCGTCACCCTCAACCCCACCGACTCAACCGACTACAACCCGGCCACGCAGACCGTCTCGCTCACCGTCAACAAGGCCACGCCCACCATCACCTGGGCCACCCCCGCCGCCATCCCCTACGGAACCGCCCTCAGCGCAACCCAGTTGAACGCCAGCTCGACCACCGCCGGCAGCTTCGTTTACACCCCGGCCTCGGGAACCGTCCTCGCCGCCGGAACACAGACTCTCTCCGTCACCCTCAACCCCACCGACTCGGCCGACTACAACCCGGCCACCCAGACCGTCTCGCTCACCGTCAACAAGGCCACGCCCACCATCACCTGGCCCACCCCCGCATCCACCACCATTGGATCGGCGATCAGCGGGACGCAACTGAGCACGGGCTCCGCCCCGACAGGGGGCTTCGACTCCTCGGCAGGCTCGGGAACAGCGCCGACTGCTGCCATGCCAACCCTTACCGATTACACCTCGGTCAACTCGACCGGCTCGCCAGCGTCGAGCAAGACCACCCCCACGATCATCTGGACCCCACCCGCGCCCATCAATTATGGAACTGCGCTCAGCGCCGCGCAGTTGAACGCCGGCTCGGCCACGGCGGGAAGGTTCGTCTACACGCCTGACCTGGGAACCGTGCTGGCTGCCGGTGCGCACCTGCTCTCTGTGACCCTGTATCCCACTGAATCGGCGAATCACAACTCCGCCACGCAGACCGTCTCGCTCATAGTGAATAAGGCCACGCCCGCAATCATCTGGCCCGCGCCTGCCACCATCACGTACGGAACAGCGCTGAGCGCGGCACAGCTGAACGCGAGTTCCGACACGGCTGGAAGTTTCGTCTATACGCCGGCCTCGGGAGCGGTGGTGGCTGCCGGTTCCCAGACCCTTTCCGTCACCCTCAACCCCACCGACTCAACCAATTACACCTCCGCCACCCAAACAGTTTCGCTCAACGTCAACAAGGCCACGCCCGTCATCGCCTGGCCCTCGCCCGCGCCTATTCCCTTCGGTACTCCGCTAAGCTCGGCGCAGTTGAGTGCCGCCTCAGACACGGCAGGCAGCTTCGTCTACGCGCCAGCCTCGGGAACGGTGCTGGCAGCGGGTCTCCAGCCCCTCTCCGTGACCTTTGATCCGATTGACACCATTGACTACACCTCGGCCACGCAAACCGTATCGCTGACGGTCAACCGAGTGGCCTTGCGCATCACCGCCTCCAGCCCCACGGTGACCTACGGGGTTTCCGCACCCACTATCACGCCGAGCTACGCCGGATTCAAGAACGGAGACTCCAGCTCCGTGCTCACAACGCAGCCGACATGCTCCGCCACGTACACTGCGGCCAGCACCGCAGGTTCCTCTCCCTCGACCAACTGCTCCGGAGCCACATCCACCAACTACACCATCGGCTACGTCCCAGGAACGGTCACCGTCAGGAAAGCGCCCTTGACCATCACTGCCTCGAGCCCAACTGTCACCTACGGGGCAAGCGTTCCCACCATCATGCCCCGATATTCCGGCTTTGTGAACGGTGACAGCAGCGCTGTGCTCGCTGCCCGGCCCATTTGCTCCACAACCTACACCGAAACCAGTCCCGTAGGAAGCTCTCCCTCGACTAGTTGCTCTGGAGCCGCCGCCGCCAACTACACGATCAGCTACGTCACCGGCACGGTCACAGTGAACAAGGCACCGGCACAATCGCCTGCGCCGCAGCATTGAGTTGGGCCACTGCAGCGAGATTCGAGTGCTCGTCGACGCCGTTGTTGGCAGGCAGGCACGCGCTTCCCTGATATCAATCTCGCAGGACTGTTTTGCCGATAGCTCAGGCAAGCGGTGCGTTGCCATGACGAGATCGATCGAGGAAGAATCATCGGCAGTTCTATTTCAGGAATGTCGTCAACTTTTCAGTCCAAATTTCGCCCGCCAAAAGTTCTCTTGCTTCCGCGTCTCATCGGTCCTCTGCGTTGTGCGATGAATTAGGGGAGAGCGATTCCAAGAGATCTCCAATGGCATGGCCGCGCGGCGGGCGAGCTTCCAGTCCAGGCTGTCGCGCCGAGGCTAGGCCCAAATACTGGAATCGAGGAAACCGCCGAAAGGCTGTGCGGCCTTGGGGGAATGCAATGATCCGGCAGGCGATATCGTGCGACATCTGTGGGTCAGAGAAGAGGCAGACGAACCACTGGTTTGTGGTCTATAGCCAGGACGGCGAACTGCGCGTAAGCGAGTGGAGTTCGAGCCACCGGCTTGGGCCGGAGTCAAAGCATCTGTGCGGGCAAACCTGCCTGCACAAGCTGGTAGACGATTTCACCGACAGAATTCTTGCGGTGCGTCCGCAGAATGGGGCTGACGCCGAAGGTGACGCGGAAGCCCAAACAGCGCTGCCCGGTGCCGGCTTGGCCCCTGATACGGCTCATGGCCAGTTTGTATGACCGCCGGGGGGCAAGAAAAGCCCCGCCCAGCCGGCACGAATCTTCTGCGCCGGAGGACTAAGCGGGACCTTAAATAGGGCGTTTTCTTGAGACAACCAGCGACCGGCGTGCCCCGCCCTCGTGGCATAGTGCATTGTGGCCGAGAAGCACGCATCTCAGCCCGACTTGTTGGCTAGGTTATGCCTGGACGCCAAACGCAAAGACCGTGGTTGAGGTCCGTACCTCTCCAGGCCGGATCACCGTGCTCGGAAAGCTGCTGTGATTCGGCGAGTCAGGGAAATGTTGCGTCTCAAGGCATAGTCCCATGTGCTTCGTATAACGCACGTTGTGGCGGCCGGCCTGAGCGCCATCGAGGAAATTTCCCGAATAGAACTGCACTCCCGGTTCGGTTGTCGATACTGTAAGAGTCCTGCCGCTTTTTGGCTCCTCAACTTTGGCGGCAATTTTCATAACGCCGGCCGGTCCCCTAAGAACCCAGTTATGGTCATAGCCGCCGCCGTTCGCGAGCTGCTCGTCCTTGTCGCCGATGCGATCGCCAATGACATGCGCTGTTCTAAAGTCCAGCGGCAAGCCTTCAACCGGCCTGATCTCTCCGGTGGGAATCAGTTCCTTGTCCGCGGCGGTAAATCCGTCGGCAAAAATCGTCATCTTGTGTGCCAGAACGTTCTGCTTATCATTGCCCGATAGATTGAAATAAGCATGATTTGTGAGGGCGACCACGGTGGGCTTGTCGGTCGTCTCTTCGTACTGTACGGTCAGATCACCGCCAATCAGCGTGTAGATAACCTTTACATTCAGCGTGCCAGGAAACCCCATGTCGCCGTCTTCGCTCACCAGAGTCAACTGCACTCCGTTCGGAACCGGCGTGGCCACCCACACCTTCTGGTCAAACCCGACCGGGCCGCCGTGCAACGCGTTCCCATTATTGTTCGCCGGAATCTGATATTCCTTGCCATCCAGAGTGAACCGCCCCTTGGCGATGCGGTTTCCGTACCGGCCGACGATGGCGCCAAGATAGCTTTTCTCGGCCAGCCACTTATCCATCGTGTCATAACCCAGCACCACATCTTCCATCTTGCCTGTGCGGTCTGGAGACTTCACGGCGATGAGCCTCGCCCCATACGTGATGATTCTTGCTTCTATCTGACTGCTCTTGAGCAGATAGACATCCACCTGTTCGCCGCCAGGCATCTTTCCGAACTCCGCCTTCGTTACCTGCGTTTCCGCCATCGTTCCTACCCCCGCCTTAAGATTTTCTACTGCCGCTGGGTGCATCGTGCGCCTGCGTTGATGCCCACTGCTCTTTGCAGAACCCCGGCCATCATCCGTCAGAATAGGTGTCCGCTGCAACTCGTGTCAAAAGCACCCCGGCACCATGAGGAGCGTTCCTGACTACAGCAGTTCCACAATCGCTGTACCCAGAGACCACTGGAATCAAGGGTCATCTTTCTCAAGAAAATACCACCCTGTACGGTGCCTGCCTGGGTACGTGAATTGTGGAATCGCTTCAGCTACTGGACTTACTTGCCGTGATTCGAGGCTGCGGGTTTCTTCCATGACCATAGGGTGAGAAACCCCAAGACGCGTCTCTCCCAAGGGCAGTAAAAAAGGGACCTGCGCAGCTCATCAAGCCGCAGGTCCCTTTTTCAGATTTGGCCGCTCTGCGTTCCGTCCCTCTGGAATTCTCAGGGCGAGATTCTAACATTGCATAATGAATACATATTGTGTAATATACTAGGATGATTCGACGATCTGTGGCACAGGCCATCGAGCTTGCGCTCCGGCGCCAGGCGGCGGTAGCCCTGATCGGACCGCGGCAGGTGGGCAAGACGACCCTGGCACGAGAGATTGCCGGCGCCCGCCCCGGAGCCGTCTATCTCGACCTGGAGGCCAGGGCAGACCGCGACAAGCTGGCCGAGCCGGTGCTCTTTCTGCGTCCTTATGAGAACTCGCTGGTGGTGCTGGACGAGATTCACCGCGTGCCGGAGCTGTTTCAGCAACTGCGCGGCATCATCGACGAGGGACGCCGGACGGGCCACGGTACGGGGAGATTTCTCATCCTCGGCTCGGCTTCGATGGAGTTGCTGCGCCAGTCCGGGGAGAGCCTGGCGGGGCGTATCTCCTATATCGATATGGGGCCGTTCTTCACGCTGGAACTGCCTGCCGACGAGGCCACGGTGCAGCGGCTCTGGCTGCGAGGCGGCTTTCCCGGCAGCTACCTGGCCGACAGCGAGAGCGTGAGCCTGCGCTGGCGCGAGGATTTCATCCGCACCTATCTGGAGCGCGATGTACCGCAGTTCGGGCCGCGTGTGCCGGCCGGGGTGCTGGACCGGCTTTGGACGATGCTGGCGCATGGGCAGGGCACGCTGCTGAACGCGTCGCGGCTGGCCGCTGGACTGCAGATCTCGGCGCCAACTGTGCATCGCCACATCGACCTGCTGGAGGAGTTGCTGCTGGTCCGGAGGCTGCCACCCTTTCTTCGCAACGTGGGCAAGCGGCTGGTCAAGTCGCCCAAGGTCTACGTGCGCGACTGCGGCCTGGTGCATGCGCTGCTGGGAATCCGGTCGCACAACGACCTGGCTGGCCATCCGGTGGTGGGCGCGTCGTGGGAGGGATTTGTCGTCGAGAACCTTTTGCAGGCGGCGCCGGAGCGCACCGTTGCCAGCTTCTTCCGCACAGCGGCCGGAGCGGAGATCGACCTGCTGCTGGAGATTCCCGGCCATGGCCTATGGGCCATCGAGATCAAACTCAGTCTTGCCGGACGGCCGGAGAAGGGCTTTACCATCGCCTGTGAGGATCTGAAGCCGGACCGCCGTTTCGTGGTTAATGCGGGAAGCGGCAGTTACCCCATTGACGACCGGACCACCGGGATTGGCATGCACGAGTTGGCCGCCATGCTGGCCGCACTCGATGCGTAAGACGGCGGGGGGCGCGCTCTCCGGTTGCCAAAGGCACACAGCCTACCGGATGAAGAAGCCTGCGGCGTTTTCAGGACCGATTCACCAGGCTGGCCGAACAAAGTTGATCGTGGATTGGCAGAGGGGCCGGCCCGTGAGGATCCTGATGGCACAAAGCCTTCACGCCTGTTTACTCCTGAGTAGATTCCGAGATGAACTCACAAGAATCTTGACCAATCACGATGGGTCTTTTGCCTTGCAACCGAATTTCGGTTGGCGATTCCATGGATAGTCTTTTTCCATGACATGAGGGCAACTATACGGGCAACTCTCGAATTTCACGGAATCTGTTGTTGATTACAAACAACAGATACTTACTTTCGATTCCCCGGTAGCGCTACCAGTCAGCATTTATCTTGTTTCTTTGGAAGCACTCCAAAATTATTCCCCCACCAGTTGAACTACACTGCCGCATTGTTGCCGCAGATTGTTCATCTGTGTGTTCATCTGTGTGCCCCGAAATCCGGGCTTTGGATTTCAAACGTTATGGGCACGGTCACCGTCAGCATCTACGAGAGAGCAAAGTCCGACGGCTAGTGGTCTAGAGTACACGGCCGGCCTCCCCAAGACCAAAAGCGGGACGGAAAGCTGTTCCTGAAAGACCACAGGCAGGGCAACTTCCAATTGTCGGGTTACGAGAACCGCCAAAAGCAATGGCAAGATGTAAACGGACGGGGCTTCCGGTGCGAACATCCCGCCTTGGAGCACGACACGAGGGATTCAAGTTGACCCCTGTTCGTTAACGGACGCCATTCAGCGAAAGCGGGCATCCCATCCCAGAGCCTGGGGCTGGAATGCTCGTCTAGTTGGTTTGTTTTCAACGAATTGCGTATCCGGCGATTTGGCGTTGCAATTGCTTCATTTCACGGCAGTTTTCCATTTCCACCCGGAGGCCGAAGATGACCATCCTGATGCAGGACCTGCGATTTGCCTTTCGCCAGTTGCGTAATTCGCCCGGTTTCGCCATTGCCGCCGTCTTGACGCTGGCGCTGGCCATTGGGGCCAATGCCCTGGTCTTTGCGGTGATGAATGCGCTCTTCCTGCGCCCGCTGAATGTGCCCCATGGCGAGAGCCTCTACGCGCTCCAGCGCGGCAACGAAAAGTACATTGTGCAGTCGTATCCCGACTATCTCAATCTGCGCGACCGCAACCACAGCTTTGATGCATTGGCTGCTTATGGCATCGTTCAAACAGGATTCGACACCGGCAAAGACCCTGCCACGGTCTGGGGCTACGAGGCGAGCGGGAACTACTTTGACGCGTTGGGCATCCAGCCATATCTGGGCCGCTTCTTCCATAGCTCGGACGAGCATGGGCCAAATAGCGCCCCCTTCGTGGTGCTCGCTTACGCCTTTTGGCACACCCATTTTCAGGATGATCGGGGCGTTTTGGGCCGCCAGGTCCGGCTCAACAAGCATCCGTTCACCATCATTGGCGTGGCGCCGCCGGAGTTTCACGGCACACTGCTCTTCTTCTCTCCCAACTACTATGTGCCGATTGTGAACCACGACCAGGTCATGGCGTGGGGTGGCCTGAACGAACGCGGAAGCAGGTGGGTCTTTGAGATTCTGGGCCATCTCAGGGAGGGAGTCACTCCCGCCGTGGCGGCCGGTGATCTCAGTTCGGTGGGCGCCTACCTCAAGGCGGCGTATCCCAAAGAGGATGACCAGGCAAACTTCAGCCTGGTGCGTCCTGGCCTGCACGGGGACTTCTTCGCTCCCGCGGTGCGGGCATTTCTTACCGGGTTGATGCTGCTGGCCGGGCTGATTCTGCTGGCCGCCTGCGCCAACCTGGGCAGCCTGTTTGCGGCCCGCGCCGCCGACCGTGGGCGTGAGGTTGCCTTGCGCCTGGCGCTCGGTTCCACCCGCACCCGCATTCTGCGCCAGTTGATGACTGAAGCGGTGCTGATTTCGCTTCTGGGCGGCACAATGGGATTGATGGGCAGCGTCATGCTGCTGCGGCGCTTGAGCATGTGGCAGCCGTTCCCCCAATTCCCCATCAACATTCCGGTAAACCCTGACGGCAACGTCTACCTGGTGGCGCTGGTCCTTGCACTGGTGAGTGGTGTCCTCTTCGGAATTGTTCCGGTGCGCCAGGTGCTGCGGGCCAATCCCTACGAAATTGTGAAAGCGGGATCGAGCGCCCGGCTGGGGCGGCGGATTACCGTGCGGGACGTGCTGCTGGTCGTCCAGATTGCCATCTGCGGCGTGCTGGTGACGTCCTCACTGGTTGCAGTGCGTGGACTGGCGCGCTCAGTGAACAGCAACTTCGGCTTTGACCCGCGAGGCGTGCTGCTGGCGGAAACCGATCTGGGCATGGCGGGCTACAAGGGGGAAAGCGTCCCTGCCATGCAGAGGCGCATGATCAATGCCATGCAGGCGATTCCCGGCGTAACCTCGGTGGGGCTGGTGGATTCTCCGCCAATGCACATGGGCTGGGGCGTCACCAACGTCTTTCTCGACCAGACGGCGGACTTGAGGCCGTCCAACGCCGCTACCGTCTCCATCGAGTTCAGCATCTCTCCGGAGTACTTCCATGCGGCAGGCACCGCTTTGCTGTCGGGCCGGGGATTCAGTTTGCATGACAGCAAAGATGCGCCGCGGGTAGCCGTAGTCAACCAGATGTTTGCGCGCAAGATCTTCGGCTCGGTTACCAATGCGATAGGCCGCCACTACAAGATGCCCAATGGAGATCGAATTGAAGTCGTCGGCATTGTTGAAGACGGCAAGTACACCGCCAACCTCGCCGAGAAGCCGCAGCTTGCGATGTTTCTCCCCATGCTGCAAAATCCCATTACGGATACCTGGATGGTGTTGCGCTCCGGTCGCGATATGCGGCAACTCGCCGCTGCCATCCGCGGCACGATGCGCGAACTGGACGCGGGGCTGCCGGTCTTCATCCAAACCTGGGACGAGGAGATGAACGGGGCCATGTTTGCTTCGCGCGTGGCCACGGTTTCGCTGGGAGCGCTGGGCATGATGGGCGCGTTGCTGTCGCTCACCGGCATCTTCGGAATGGCTGCGTATTCAGTGAGCAAACGGCTCAGGGAATTGGGCATCCGCATGGCCCTGGGCGCGCAACGGACTGAAGTGCTCAAGGCGGCGCTGGGGCGGGCTCTCAAGCTGCTGGCATGTGGGTCCGCGGCTGGATTGGCGCTGGGCATTCTGGCCAGCCGGGTCTTGGCTTTCATCGTCTATCAGGCATCGCCGCGCGATCCGCTGGTGCTGGGCGGGGTGGTGGTTGCCATGTTGCTGCTGGGGTTGGTGGCCACGTGGATTCCCGCACAGCGTGCCCTGGCCATCAATCCGGTGATCCTGCTGCGCGAAGAGTGAATGCATTTTTGCTCTTGCCATAAACTTCAGTGCACCATCCATTCCGCGCTTTCCCGCGGAATGGGTGGGAGACCCACAGAATTACGGTCTACTCAATTCACGAAAGCGAGCAAGTGTGGTGTCCCAAAAGTTCGCATCATCATTCGACGACCCTCAACCCCTAATTGGGATGTCATCCTGAGCAAATGACTCGCGATGCAAGTTAGGCCGGGAATGAACTGGTCGAAAGCCTCCCGAAGGGAGCGCAGGAAAATAGCCCAGGCCGGGGTCCCCGCGAACAGGTCTTCGTTCGCGGGGTGGAGGACAAGCGAAGCGCAGTCCTGGGTTGCAAGTCAAACAGGAGTTCTAGCCAGGTAGGGGCGATGCGAAACACGGCCACTGCGGCCCGTTCATTAGAGCATTTTTGCTTTTGCTATAGACCTTCGTGCACCACCCATTCCGCGTTTTCCAGCGGAATGGGTGGGAGACCAACAAATTTCCGGTCTACACAATTTACGAAAGCGCTCTAGGATCGAACGGGGCCCCAGACGCTTCTCAAGTCCGGGGTCCCCAAAGAGCGGTCTTTGCTCTTTGGGGTGGAGTTCCGGGGTAGTGAGCCGAAGGATCTGCGGATGCTCTTCGGGATTCATGCCAAGAGCTTTGGAGACAGGACACTAGGTTCCACAATTCACATGCCCTTTCCGGCATCGTGCAAGGTGGCATTTTCTTGAGAAAAATGCCACTTGATAGCGGTGGGTTCGGGGTACAGCAATTGTGGAACCGCTGTGGTCATAATGGAGTAGCCGGCCCAATGCGTTGGCCGCGAGTCAGGGAACATCTGATCAGGCGCCCGGTTTCCAAGCCGGGCCCGTTTGGCCAATCTCTACGCCAGGGCCTGGTCGATGGCCGCGGCCAGCGCCGCCAACCCCTCAGCCACGTCAGATCCCAGGTGAACGCGCACCGCCCGCCGGCCGCGGGCTTCAAGAACTGCCAAATCTCCAGCCGCCTGGGCGTCGATGACCACGCCAAAGCTCAGTTTCTGCCCTGGAATATCGACATCGACGGCATGATCCGCGGTAATTTGCAGGAAAACGCCGCTATTGGGCCCGCCCTTGTAGTCCTGGCCAGTGGAGTGAAGGAAGCGCGGACCGAAGCCCAGGCAGGTGGCCACGTGTTTGGCGTCGCGCACCTTGTGCCGGAAGGCCTGAATGGTCGCCTCGTGCTCCGGGAACATGGGAAGGTAGGCCAGCGTGGCAAAGTAGTCGCCGGCGTGAATCTGATCGAGGTGCGCGCGCAGATACCCGGCCAGCGTCTGGCTGGGCGCTTGGGCCTTGAGCGCGGCGGCGTAGGCATCAGTGGCGTACACCTGGATTCCCGCATCCTCCAGAACCGGAGAGCGCTCAGGCAACTTCCCGGTCTGCTCGTAGGCCGCGGTCAGGGCGCGGGTTTCGATCTTGGCCGACTCCACGTCCGGCTGGTTGAATGGATTGATGCCCATCACCGAGCCGGCCACCGCCGTGGCCACTTCCCAGGCAAAGAACTGTCCGAAGATCTCATAAAGATCGGCAATCTCGATGCGGATGACCGGATGGCCGACAGCTTCGAGCGCGGCCACCTTGGCGTCCTGCGAGGCATCGGCCGTGCCCGCCAGGCGAACATAGGCGAAGATGCGGTCGCTGCCGTAGAACTCGGGATCGGCAATCGTTTCGCGGTCTACCGGCGTGATTCCCTTGCCCAGCTTGCCGGTGGATTCCGCGATCAACTGCTCCATCCAGGCGCCCAGGTCGTAGATCTCCGGCGAGGTGAAAATGGTGATCTTGTCGCGCCCGGCATTGGCGGCCGTGCCCATCAGCAGGCCCAGTTGCACCGCGGGGTTCTCGGCAGGGGGCAGCTTGGCCGAGGCCACGGCCTTGGCCGCCTCGTCCAGGAGCTTCTCTGCATTCAAGCCGGCAGCTGTGGCAACCACCACGCCAAAATTGGAGAGCGCGGAGAAACGACCGCCGATGGTCGGGTCGCCATAGAAGATCTGCCAGAAACCTTCCTCCTTGGCTACCTGCTCCATTTTTGAGCCGGGATCGGTAATCGCCAGGAAATGGCTGCCCGCATTCTCCGCGCCCACGGCTTCCTTCATCTGCTCGAAGAAATACTGCTTGAGAATGTTCGGTTCCAGCGTCGAGCCGGATTTGCTGGCCACAATGACCAGCGTGTCAGCCAGGTTGACATCGTTACGGGCGGTCCAAACCTGCTCCGGGTCGGTGGAGTCGACAATGCGCAGTTCCGGGAAGTTCGGTTGCTGGCCGAAGGTGACGCTCAGCACTTCAGGGCAAAGGCTCGATCCGCCCATGCCCAGCAGCAGAATCGTCTTGAAGTCGGAAGTCTCAACTTCCGCGCCCAGGGCGGCAAAACTGGCCAATTCCGTTTGCTGGCGCTCGACGATGTCGGTCCAGCCCAGCCAGTTTTCCTCGCCATCGCGGGTCCACAGGCCAGGGTCCTTTTGCCAGAAGCGGGCAACCTTGTTGTTTGCGGTCCAATCGGCGGCTGCCTGGTCCACGGCGCCGCGAAGCTCAGCGGGAAGTACAAATCGGATGCTCATATCGGTATCAATTTTTGCACTAAAACGCCGGATTCGGAAATGATCCTGCGCACAAACGGATGGAAAACCTGGATCGCGGATATGGGCAGTACAAATCTAAAAAAGCAACTCGCCCGCCTCTGCCTCGATGGCGGCAATCAGCGTGCGCAGCAGCGCAACTCGCGGCGCGGCCAGGCTCCGCGCGCACTCCAGCCTCAGTTGGCCGGGTAACTGGCCGGCTGCGCGGCGAAGGACCGGCAATACAGAGGTATAGGTGGCGTAGCGGGTGTCACGGCCCACCTTGACCAGCGCGCGCAGAGCGCCAATGGCGCCCAACTGCTCCAGGATGTCTGCATCGCGCAAGAGAACCGCCTCCGGCGAAACCGGCTCGTCCTGGGGCTGATGGGTGCGGATGGCCTCCGCCACGCCGTCGAGCTTTTCCGCCGGAAAGCCCCAGCCGGCCAGAAGCTCACGGGTGCGGGCGATGGTGTAGGGGATGTGATTCCAACGGGCCAGCTCGGCCGGTTCCGCGGGCCGGTGGCCCTGAAAGACGCCCAGATCGTGCATCCATGCCGCGGCAAAAAGAATGTCGTCGTCGTAGGGGATTCCCTGCCCCAAACGCACCGCCAGGGCATAGAGCCGCGGCTGATGGCCGAATTTGTCCACCGGCAGCGCCTCGGCGCGGATGTAGGCGCGCACCAACTCCCGCCACACAGGCTCGGTCATAATTGCCGCCCAGGCCAGCGCGGCGAGATGCGAATCAGGTCCAGCCCGCCCAGGTCCTCGACCGCAAACACCGGAGAGGCCGCGGGAACCGCAACCACGCCTCGTGCCGGCAAATCGACCGCCTCGAAGCCGCAGCCCGCGATGCGCCCCGACCCAGCGGCCGCAAACAGGTAAGACAGACCGCTTGCCGCCTCGCCTTGGCCGCGCAGACTTTCGCTGGTCCTGCTCCCATTCAAGGGGATGCGCTCCACGCAAAAGTACTCCGCTTCCAGCAGAACCGTGCGGTTCGCCAAGGCGCGGGCCGCGACCTTGCCTGCGCGGGTATGCAACCGGGTAGCTTCGAGCGCCTTCTGAACATGCAACTCACGGGGGCGTCCGTAATCGTAGAGCCGGTAGGTCAGGTCGCAGTTCTGCTGGGTTTCCAGCAGGATCGATCCCGGCCAGATGGCGTGCACGGTCCCGGCATCCACAAAGATCATGTCGCCGGAGGTAACCGGCAGCAGGTTCAGGCTCTGCTCCAGCGTCCCCTGTTCAACCCCGGCCTTGACCTGGTCCAGCGTCACACCTGGCTTGAGGCCGGCAGCCACTTGCGCGCCCGGCTCGGCAGCCAGAGCGTACCAGCACTCCGTTTTGCCGCGCGGCTGGCCGTACTTTTGGGCAAGTTTATCGTCGGGATGCACCTGAACACTCAGCTTTTCCCTGGCGAAGATCACCTTGAGCAGCAGCGGCGAACCGGGCGATGGAGCGCCTGTGCCGAGCAAAGCCTCTGAGGCCTCTGCAAACATACGCCCCAGCGTTTGCCCCGCGCGCGGGCCCGTGGCGGCCAGGCACTCGTCCCCGGTCAGCCAGACCTCCCCGATCGGTTCGCCTTCCGCCACGCGACTGTACCAGGGATTGAGATCCAGGTAGCCCCACACCCGCCCTACAAACAAGGGCTCAATGCGAAAGGGGGCCCATTCCGGTTGAATCGATGGTTCGGTCGCCATCATCATGATTGCTCGCATCCTTCAATGTAAGATGGGCCGCTGCCGGCTCTCCAGCGGCGGAGGGCGAAGCTGGGCGCACAGTAGGCGCAGCCGCAACTTCACTCTAGCAGAGCGGCAATCCCCCAATTGCAGAGCAGACAGGCTTGTCAGGGAAATCGCATGAACGTTTCGAGCACAGGAAAATGGGTTTTGAAAGGGCACGGCTTTAGTCGTGCCGAAAATGTGTCAGAAGAATGCAGGGCTTTAGCCCCAGAGGGACGGTTCTAAAACGTCGAAAATACATCCCTCGGCGGCTAAAGCCGTCGCATTTTCAGCTTCGCGGTCGGCACGGCTGAAGCCGTGCCCTTTCAAATCTCTTGTTCCTCTTGGTTCAACTGCTTCATGCAATTGCCCTGACAGGCATGTCCGCGCCTTATGAACCAGGCCGGTTGAGGGAGTTGGTCTCCGGTCCAGGGGCTAAGAAACATGGGCGTACTGCCCAGTGATTTCCAACTGGAGCGCCCGGCCGATGCGAACACCGGGAGAATCGGCCATTGTGAAGAATTGCCCCATCCCGGCCGCTCCAGTTAGCCTAGAGCTTGCCTTTCAGCGCGGAATGCCCCGCACTGCCAACACGCGTAGAAATCCCGCAAGGAGATAGCGCACCTCCATGTCAAAGCCAGTTTCCATCTGTGTGATCGGGTCCGGCTATGTGGGACTCGTAGCGGCAGTCTGTTTTGCCGAGATGGGCCACCAGGTCACCTGCGTGGACAACGACGAAGCCAAGGTGAAGACGCTGCGCGAAGGCGGCGTGCCGATCTTCGAGGAGCATCTGCCTGAGTTGCTGGCCAAGCACCGGGGCCGCGGCGTGGAGTTCACCACCGATCTGGCGCGCGGCGGTCGAACGGAGCGAGGCCATCTTCATCGCCGTGGGCACGCCGCAGGGCGACACCGGCGCCGCCGACCTCTCCTATGTGGAAGCGGTGGTCTCTGAGATTGCCCGCTCCATCAACGGCTACAAGGTGATCGTGGAAAAGAGCACGGTGCCGGTCTACACCAACGAGTGGATCCGCCGCGTGCTGCATCGCCACGGCGTGGACCCGCAAGAGCTTCGACGTGGTCTCGAATCCCGAGTTCCTGCGCGAAGGCACGGCCATCGTCGACTTCCTGCATCCCGACCGCATTGTGGTGGGCGCGGACACCGAGCGCTCCGCCGAGGTGCTGCGGCGCATCTACGAGCCGCTCACCGGGGGCAGCTACTACGCGCAGCCTGGCGCCTTGCCAGGCCCTTGCAGCGCCGCGAACCCGGCCAAGCTGCTGGTCACCTCGGCGCAGAGCGCGGAGATCATCAAGCACGCCTCCAATGCCTTTCTGGCGCTGAAGATCTCCTTCATCAACGCGGTGGCCAACCTGGCCGAGGCAGTGGACGCGGACATCGAGGACATCGCCGCCGGCATCGGGCATGGACAGCCGCATCGGCCCCAAGTTTCTGCGCGCCGGGCTGGGCTATGGCGGGTCCTGCTTTCCCAAGGACGTGGCCGCGTTCCACTGGGTGGCGCAGCAGCAGGGCGTGGACTTCCAGCTGCTCCAGGAGATTCGCAAGATCAACGAGACGCAGAGGGATATCTTCTTCAACAAGGTGCTCTCGGCGCTGTGGACGCTGCGCGGCAAGCGGCTGGCCGCGCTGGGCCTGGCCTTACAAAGGCGACACGGACGACATTCGCGAGTCCCCGGCGATCGAGATCGATCAAGAAACTGCTGGAAGCGGGCGCTTCGGTCACGGCCTACGATCCGGCGGCCATGGAGCGCGCCAAAGCCGTGCTGCCGCCCTCGGAAAAGCTGCGCTATGCCGACGGACATCTACGAGGCGGCCAAGGACGCCGACGCGGTGCTGATTCTGACCGACTGGAAGGAGTTTGCCGCGCTCGACCTGGTGCGGCTCAACCAGGCGGTGCGCTTCCCCATCGTGATCGACGGCCGCAACCTGTACAAGCCGCAGGAGATGCTGGAGCATGGCTTTACCTATGTCAGCGTGGGCAGGCCGGCAAGTTATCAGGCGCAGCAAGGCAAGCCGCGCAGGTAAGATGTTTTAGCAGGATTGAATCGGGAACCTTGGCTGTTGCGAGCGAGCTTCAGCCTGCTATAACTTCCCGCACAACGGAGCGAGATTCTTTGACCATGCACGTCCTTATCACCGGCGCTGCCGGATTTCTGGGTTCCCACCTCACCGATCGCCTGCTGGGCGAAGGCCATTCCGTCCTGGGCGTGGATAACCTCTCCACCGGCAACTCGCGAGAATCTGGCCCACCTGGCCAGCGAACCGCGCTTCCGCTTCGAAGAACGGGATATCTGCCAGCCCTTCGATCCGGGGCCAGTGGATTACGTCTTCAACTTGGCCTCGCCGGCCAGCCCGCCGGAGTATCTGCGCCTGGGAATCGAGACCCTGCGCGTGGGCTCCGCCGGCACCGAAAACACGCTGGAAATCGCGGCAAAATATGACGCGGGCTTTCTGCACGCCTCCACCTCGGAGTGCTATGGCGACCCGCTCGAGCATCCGCAGAGAGAGGACTACTGGGGCCACGTGAACCCGGTCGGCCCGCGCTCGGTCTACGACGAAGCCAAGCGCTATGCCGAGGCGCTGGTCATGGCCTATCACCGCTCGCGCGGCGTGAATACCCACCTGGTTCGCATCTTCAACACCTACGGACCGCGCCTGCATCCCAGCGACGGCCGGGTGATCTCCAACTTCATGATGCAGGCCCTGCGCGGCGAGCCGCTGACGGTCTACGGAGACGGCAACCAGACGCGCAGCTTCTGTTACGTGGACGACCTGATCGAAGGCATCGTGCGCCTTTCGCGCTCCAGCGAGCACATGCCGGTCAACATCGGCAACCCCGCCGAGTTCACCATCCTGGAGTGCGCGCAGGCCGTGCTGGAGGTAACCGGCTCAAAGAGCGAACTGATCTTTGCCGATCTGCCCGAGGACGACCCGACTCGCCGCTGCCCCGACATCTCCAAGGCCCGCGCGCTGCTCGGTTGGGAACCGCGCATCACACTCAAACAAGGGTTGGAAAAGTCGCTGGCGTTTTTCAGGAATAAAGCCGGCGCGGCAGCCTGACGGTTTCCTTTACCACCTTGTGCCGGCGGGGCGCGGCGGCCTTCAAAGCCGCGCCCCGCCGGCACGCCAATGCCTTTCGCTCGCGCCCTTCACCGATTGATTCTTCTGTCGATATCCGCCATGATTCCCTGAATGCGGTGCTGCTTTGTTACAGCGGTTCCACAATCGATATACCCAGAGACCACTGAAATCAAGTGGCATTTTTCTCAAGAAAATGCCGCTTTGCTCGATGCCGGAAAGGGCATGTGAACTGTGGAACCGCTCTCTAAAGGGGACAGACAGCGTCTTCGACCATGCCGTAAGTGCATCAAAATGAAAACGGGCATTACTGATCCGGCCCTGAAACAATTGAACGGAATGAAGGAAAAGCGACCACAGATCCTTCGACTCACCACCCCCAAACTGAACAACGTTTGGGGCCCCGATCGCTCTGGATGACAGTCTTGACTTGATGCGTAAATTCAGGGCCTAATCAATAGGCCCGGAGGGACGGTTCTGCAGCCTTCTCGACTTTTACCAAAGGCTGTTAGTCTTTCCTTGCCATGAACCTCAAGCTTTTCCTGCTTTCAACTGCCATTCTTCTGGCGATCGCCAGCCTGCCGGCCACTGCGCAGAAGTTTCTTCCCAAAACAATCCAATTCAAGGGCGACCCAGAGTACTCCAACGAGGAGTTAATGGCCGCCGCAGGCTTGAAAAAGGGCACGGTGCTGAACTTCGCCGAGATGAAGGAGCACTCCCAGAAGCTGATGGACACCGGCGTCTTCGACACACTCAGCTTCAAGTTCGACGGGGTGGACCTGATTTACACCCTGGTTCCCTCCACCAGTCTTTATCCCTTGCGCCTGGATAATCTGCCGCTCACGCCGGGCGAGCAGTTGGACGCCGCACTCCACAACCGCTTTCCGCTTTACCACGGGAAAGTTCCCGCCGACGGCGGGCTGACGGAACAAGTGCGCCAGGCTCTGGAGGAGATGCTGGCGGCTGAGGGCATCAAGGCCACAGTCGTGGACGCGACCTTTGCGGACCTCAAGACGCGCAAAATCACCGCGGTGACCTTTTCCATTGCCGCGCCACCCGTGCGCATGGGAACGGTCCATCTGGAGGGAGTTTCGGCAGCAATTCTGGACAAGGTCCAGCACATTGCGAATCACGAAACCGGAACCCCTTTCGGCACCGAGGACTCGGCAACCAACCTGGAACATGCCATCGAGTTGTTCTATTCCGAAGAAGGCTATGCCGCAGCCAAGGTTCACGCCGCCCGCATGGGCGCCCCCGTGGCCTCGGCAGAAGCCATTGCCGTGCCGTTCTTGGCCTCGATCGAGGAGGGACGGCTCTATAAGCTGGGGTCCATCCATCTGCCGCCGAACTCCTTGGTCACGCAGGCGGAGATCGACAAGGCCTTTGGTGAGCGGACCGGTCCGGCAAAGGGCCAGGCCCTCCGCACCGCCTGGTCTATCATCGCCCTAAGATACAAATCCAAAGGCTACCTGGATTGCGTGGTAACTCCGCACCCGGAATTCGATGACGCCAATGACATGGTCAACTACACCGTGACGGTCGATCCCGGCCCGGTCTACCACCTGGCGTTCACCAAGTTCGAAAACGTGAGCGATGAGTTGCGCAGCCGGCTGATGCGCGTCTGGCAGATGCTCCCCGGCGACCCCTTCGACGAGAACTATGTGGCTGGCTTCGTTTACAGAGCGCAGAAAGAGGACCCCGTTCTCATGCGCTCGCTGGCCGGAGTGAAGGTCACTTACGATGTGCTCGCCGACCCGCAGACCCACGAAGTAAATTGCGTCCTCCATTTTGCGAAGGCGCCCACTGCTCCTTGATCGGTGGCCGCCGGCAACTGACAACTGTTTAATCCTCGCCTCCCTGCCCTTCCAGCCAGTCCTAGACAAGTCAGGCTGCGAATCTATATCATCTGCGCGCCAGAGTTTTTGCGGGGGAATGAACCAATGAAACAGTTTGTATGGGTTCTCGCTCTTCTTATGGCGGCAACGCCCTCATGGTCAGCCAGCAAAAAGTTAACCGTACAACAGCTCGAGGATATGCTGGTTTCATTGCAGCAAAGCCGGAGCACCGACGAAAAGGTGGCCGACGACCTCAAGCAGGTCGATTTGAGCGAGGAGCTGACCGGCAGCGCTATGAGCAGCCTGGCAGCCCAGCGCCCCGGACCGCTTACCAGCGAGCAGATTGAGATATTGCGCGGAAAGAGCGCATTTCTTGCGCCTCCGCCCTCCGATATCCCGGCCACTCCCGTGCCCGACGCAGCCGCGCAGAAAGCCATCTTGGCCAAAGCCTCTGATTTCGCGGCCAGGGTTTATTCGCAGAATCCCCGCCTTTCAGTCATCAGGGCTGTGCTTCGCTACGAGGACGAGATCAAGTCCACAAGCAGTCCTGGGGTTCACACCGTCGATTTGATCCACGATCCAGTGCGTTTGGTTGAAAAGCACGTTGACCCGGTAGAGACCGACAAGGGCGTCGAAAAATCCGCCGCCGCCAGAGCAAAGACGAAATGGGGAGAAAACGGTCAGATTTCAGAGGGCGAGCCGGGAACCAATCTGGGCGCCATCCTTCTTGAAGCTGCCTCCTCAGGAAAGCTCGATTGGCTGCGCTGGCAGACGATCGATGGCAAGCAAACCGCGGTCTTCTCCTTTGCCGTGGAGAAGAAGAAGTCCCACTTAACTGTGAGTTACTGCTGCTTCCCTAAGACCGAGACAGAAGCCCGGGGCATGGGGCCACTGCAAGCCGGCTCAATCCAGTCGCTCACCACCTGGAGTCCTTTCAAGAAGGTTGAGGGCTACCACGGCGAATTCTTCATCGATCCCGATACGGGCTCCGTCGTTCGCGTCATCACCCAGGCAGAGCTGAAGCCTACAGACTTTGTTTCTCGAGAAGACAAGCGGATCGATTACGGACCAGTCGTCGTCGATGGCAAGGATTACCTGCTGCCCCGTGTCAGCTACACAATCATGGAGGCGGTCCCCAATGGCGACAGCAACTCCGCCGCTTGTATCATCCGCCACACTTTGTTCCACGTTTCGTATCAAAACTACAAGCTGGCCGGCGGAAACTGAGCAGCGGAAACTTTGCGCCGCCGCCATTTCAAAACCGGAAGCCTTTCTGTAGCATGATTAGCTCCAGAGGGAACGCCAGCCGCTTCTGAAAACAAATGTGCGCGGTTTTCGCGAGGTCGGCTATCCTCGTTCCATGCCGCACTCGCTCGTCTTCGACCATATGTTTCAGTTGCCGCTTCCGATTCTGGAGAAGCTGTTGCGCCCGGTCATCGTCTACCTGGTGCTGGTGCTGCTCTTGCGCCTCTTTGGCAAGCGCGAACTGGCACAGCTCAATCCCTTCGACCTGGTGGTGCTGCTGTCGCTTTCGAACACCGTGCAGAACGCCATCATCGGCGACGACAACTCAGTCTCAGGCGGACTCATCGGCGCCTTTGGCCTGCTGGCCATCAACTGGCTGGTGGTGCGGGTGCTCTTCCGCTCCAAGCGCCTGACGCGCGTTCTGGAAGGCCGCGCCTCCCTCCTGATCCGCAACGGCCAACTCGACCTGCGGGCGCTGGAGCGCGAGTCGCTCACCCGCGAGGAACTGCTCGACGTGATCCATCGCCAGGGCTTTCAGGATTTCCACCAGGTACACCGCTGCGAACTGGAGCCCAACGGCACCTTCTACGTTGAAGCCTTCGATCCCTCAGCCGCCGACAAGCGGCACGCCGAGCTGCTGGCCCGCATCGATGCGCTTAGCCACGAAGTTGCCGCCCTGCGAGCGCCCGTTCTCCATCCTGAGAGCCAGTAGCGAGCGGCTGTTGCGACCACAGAATATTTCTGTTGCGGATACATCCGTTACAGATATATATTCTCGCCATGGCTTCTGGAACGCTCCCCGCAGCTCCGCTGACTCCCGCCGTTTTCGCCATCCTGCTCTCCCTCGCGGAGGGCGAAAGGATGGGGTCCCCATCGACAACTTCTGGCCGATGGGGTGGCAAACACGGCTATCTCATCATGAAAGACGCCCGGGCGCCGGAGGGCGGCGGAATCCAGATGGGACCCGGCACCCTCTACGGCTCACTGGAGCGGATGATGCGCGACGGTCTGGTGGAGGAATCCAGCGCCTCGGACGATGAGCGCCGCCGCTACTACCGCCTGACCAGACTGGGCCAGAGCGCGCTGGCAGTTGAACTGGGGAGGCTTGACGCGGCCGTAACCTCGGCGCGGTCCCTGGGACTGCTGCCCCAGAGAGGCCGCTCATGACACCCATCACGTCCCATTCCGACCGTCTTGAGAGGCTTTACGAGCTGGCTCTTGCCCTTTATCCTGAGCGCTTTCGCACGGCCTATGCTCTTCAGATGCGCCTTGCTTTCCGTGACGCGCTGGTCGACCGCTCGCTCTCCCGCCGCGTCCTCATTCCGCTTGTTCTCAAGGACCTCGTCACTTCCCTGACAAAGGAGCACCTTGCCATGCTGCGCGACAGCTTCGCCCGCCCCGCCCTGCTCTTCAACGCTCTCGTTCTCTCTGGCCTCTCCACCGGCCTGGCGCTTGCGCTTTACGCCATTCCGCAGCAGGTTCTGCGGCAAGGACTCAACGATCCGCAGATTCAACTGGCCGGGGACCTGGCCGCCCGGCTGGAGGAGGGCACAACGCCCGCCGCGGCCATTCCGCCCGCATCCATCGATATGGTCCGCAGCTTATCGCCCTTTGTCATCGCCTATGACGGCCAGGGCCGGCCCTTGGGCTCGCAGGCGCAACTCGACGGCCAAACACCCATCCCACCCAAAGGAGTCTTTGAGCACGTCCGCCAGCATGGTGAAGAGCGAATCAGTTGGCAACCTCGCCCTGGCGTCCGTATCGCAGCCGTGATTGTGCGCGTCAGCGGCTCAAACGGCGGATTCGTCCTGGCCGGCCGCAACATGCGCGAGGTTGAAGCCCGCGAACAGCAGGTGAAGCAGATGGCCGGCGCGACCTGGATCGGGATGCTGGGATTGATCCTGGCGGCAACCCTCTGTTTCGGCTGGTATACGCGGCCAAAATCCCCCTGAAACGCAAGACGAATCTCAAAATGCGCCCGCTGGCGGCCCCTATGCCCGACATCCGCCTAGGCAGTGTCTTCGACCGACCATGGCTTACAATCTTGGGCATGAAAATGAACCAGGCATTTATCAACGTCGATCCCAATCTGCTGCCCATCCTGGAAGAATTGCGGCGCCGCGAGCCGATTTTTCACAATCCGGAGTTCGGCTCGACGACTGCCGAATTCGAACGCTCCACCGCCCCTGATTATTGGGAAGTGGGCGCATCCGGGCGACGCTACAGCCGGGAATTCATCCTGCAGGAACTGATTACAAACGTTCCATACGTCGATGCCGCCGCTGCTGGATGGCAGACTTCGGAGTTCGGCCTGCGCCGCCTCGGACCGGACACCTATCTGCTGACCTACACCCTCGATCAGGCCGGACGGCGTACCCGCCGCTCGACCATCTGGCAGAGTTCAGAGAATGGATGGCGGATTCTCTACCACCAGGGCACGATCATCGAGGCGGAAGAGGACGACACGATTCCGTCATGAATACAATTTGCGAACCGGCTGCATTTTATGCACTGATTTTGCTTCTTGCACTGAGATTATTGACTCGGCCCTGAAGTTCTGCATCAAATCAGGTCTGTCATCCTGAGCGGACGGGGCCCCAAACGTTCTTCAGTTTGGGGGTGGTGAGTCGAAGGATCTGTGGTCGCTTTTCCTCCATCCCGTTCAATTGTTTCAGGGCCGGATCAGTAGGTGCGGTGCAAACTCAAGACATGAGAACCAGGGCAAATATCGACCTCGACGACGACGCATATAGCGTTGCAACCGCGTATGCGGCCGCAAGGGGTATCGCCTTGGGCGCGGCCATCAGCGAACTCATTCGCCGCACCGAGCAAGCACCAGAGTTACCCCTCGGCTCATCGTCCAAACTCAAGATGGATCCGCACGGCATACTTGTCGTGAAGGCAGCCGGCCCGGTCATCAACTCTAAAATGGTGAAGGAAGAGTCTGAGGACGATCTTGGCTGAAGCCCTTTATCTGGTCGATGTCAATCTGCTGATCGCCCGCCTCTTTGAGGGTCATGAGCATCACGATATTGCCACGGATGCGTACCTGCTCGGCATGGCGATTGCAGACGATCTGATCCTCGCGACATTCGACAAACGCTTGGGACATCTTGCCGGAGAACACGCCAAACATGTGCTGATCCTGGGGGCATAAGTTCTGACCGCCGAGTGGCCCTGGTATCGTACTATCTTCTTTGTCAAGTTGAGGGTGCCCCCGGTCCCTCGCTGTTCAGTTCCATGACATCCTTTACTCATTGTCTCTGGAGATCCTTTACACTTCCGCGCTAGCGCACCCGCCTGTGAGGTGTGGCAACGGGGGGAAAAAGCCAATCCGCTCATCGACAAGATATGACGGAGAAGGCGAGAAACGGAATGCTTCGCTTCTATCGAGGAAGATACCCCTCTGGGGCTAACCTGAGCTTCTCACGGCCAGATCTGCGCTCTGTAGCGCCGGCCTCCTGGCCGGCTGTACTGGCGGCGTCCTCGCCGCCAGAGCAAAGCCTCGATCATCAATACCGTTTGCACACATCGTGGCGAAGAAAAGAGTGTCTGGCGTGGACCAGGAGGTCCACGCTACAGCCGACCAGGAGGCCAGCGCTACATGTCCTTGCTGCGAACTACTCCCACTCGATGGTGCCGGGGGGCTTCGAGGTGATGTCGTAGACCACGCGGTTGATGCCGCGCACCTCGTTCACGATGCGGCTGCTGATGCGCTTCAGGACCTCGTAGGGCAGCGGCGTCCAGTCGGCGGTCATGCCATCTTCCGAATGCACGGCGCGCACCGCGCAAGTATAAGCATATGTCCGCTGGTCGCCCATCACGCCCACGCTCATCACCGGCAACAGCACGGCAAAGCTCTGCCAGATCTTGTTGTAGAGTCCGGCGGCCTTGATCTCCGCCACCACGATCTCGTCCGCCTCTTGCAGCAGCGCCACGCGCTCCGGCGTCACTTCGCCCAGGATGCGCACGGCGAGGCCGGGGCCGGGGAACGGCTGACGGCCCAGAACGTCTTCGGGCATCTGCATGTCGCGGCCGATGCGCCGCACTTCATCCTTGAAGAGGTCGCGCAACGGCTCGATCAGCTTGAGCTTCATGCCCAGCGGCAGCCCGCCCACGTTGTGGTGGCTCTTGATGGTCTGGCTCGGCCCCTTTACGCTGCTGGACTCGATCACGTCCGGGTAGAGCGTGCCCTGCACCAGCCAGTCCACGCCGCCAGTTTCTTTCGCGATGCGGTTGGCCTCGTCGTCGAAGACCGCAATGAACTCCGCGCCGATAATCTTTCTCTTCTTCTCGGGCTCGGTAACTCCGGCCAGTTTGCTCAGGAAGCGCTCGCTGGCGTCCACGGCGACAATATTCAAGCCCAGCTTCTCGCGCAGGTTCTTCTGCACGCTTGCGAACTCATTTTTGCGCAGCACGCCGTTGTTCACGAAGATGCATGTGAGCTGGCTGCCGATGGCCTTGTGCACCAGCACCGCTGCCACCGACGAATCCACGCCGCCGGAGAGGCCGCAAATCACGTGCCCTGTGCCCACTTTTTCGCGAATGGCGGCGACGGTGGTCTCAATGAAGTGCGCCGGAGTCCAGTCGCCCGCCGCGCCGCAGATATTGAAGACGAAGTTCTTGATGAGCTGCGCACCGAGCGGCGTGTGATGCACTTCGGGATGAAACTGCACGGCCCAGATGCGGCGCTCCGCACTTTCGATCCCTGCAAGCGCATTGGCCGTGTGAGCTGTGCGATGGAAGCCTGCAGGCAGCTCCTCCGCCTCGTCGCCGTGGCTCATCCACACGGCCAGCGTGGCGGGCAACCCGGCAAACAGCGCGCTCGCACCATCTTCGATGCTGACCTCGGCGTGGCCGTATTCGCGCAGCGTCCCCGGCTTCACCTTGCCGCCCAGATGATGGACGATGAAATGCAGCCCGTAGCAGATACCCAGCACCGGCACGCCCAGTTCGAGGATTTTAGGATCGGCTGCCGGGGCATCGGCATCGTAAACCGACGACGGCCCGCCGGAGAGGATCACGCCGAGAGGCTGGAGCGCCTGAATTTCGCTGAGAGGCGCCGTGCAGGGCAGCACGACGGAGAAAACGTTCTGTTCGCGGATGCGCCGCGCAATGAGCTGCGTGTACTGCGAACCGAAGTCGAGGATAACGATTGTCTGGGTGGCCACATACCAGTTTTGCAGGCGGGTCGGCGGGATGTAAAGGCGGCTGACAGATTGGCGCCCAGGGCCGGGGCCGGTTCGCACATCCCGCTAGGCGTGATAGGCTTTTCAGCATTGCAGCCCGAACCGGATTGGCTGCTTCAAACTCAACCCTCGCCTCCATCCAAAAGCGCTTCGTGCACAGATGGACCTGGCCGGTTGACGCCGTTTCCAAGAGGACATTCGATGAATTGCATTCGCTTCGTTCCCATTCTGCTGCTGGCGGCCGGAACCGCCCTGGCGCAGGCTCCCGCGGCGCCGAAGGCCGACGCCGGCAAACCCACGCCGCCCCCGGCCATCATGAGCTTCGATCTCTCCGCCATCGACAAGACCGCCGATCCCTGCACGGACTTCTACCAATACGCCTGCGGCAACTGGGTCAAGAACAACCCCATTCCGGGCGACCAGGTGCGCTGGGCGCGGTCCTTCTCGCTGCTGAGCGAGCTCAACCGCTACCTGCTGTGGCAGGAGCTGGACGCGGCAGCCAGCGCCCCCAAAAGCGCTCTTGAGAAGCAGTACGGCAACTACTTTGCTGCCTGCATGAACACCGATCTGGTGGAGAAAAAGGGTCTTGCGCCGCTGGAACCGGCGCTGAAGCGCATCGCCGGCCTGAAGGACACCCACAAACTGGCCACGCTCATGGGCGATATGGAGGCCGAGGGCAGTCCCGCGCCGCTGTTCAACTTTGACGTGGAGCAGGATGACAAGGATTCCTCCCAGCAGATTGCGGGTATCTACCAGGGCGGCCTTTCGCTGCCCGACCGCGACTACTACATTGTGGACAACAAGCGCTTCCAGGATATTCGCAAGCAGTATGCCCTGCACCTGGCAAAGATGTTCGCACTGGCGGGCGATACCCCGGAACAGGCAACCAAAGAGGCCGCGGCGGTGCTGAAGATCGAGACCGCGCTGGCCCAGGCCTCCACCAGCCGCACCGACCTGCGGCAGCCGGAGAACCGTTACCACATCTACACCGTGGCCGACTTCCAGAAACTGGCCCCGGACTTCGACTTCAGCGTCTACTACAAGGACGTGAAGGTGCGCCCCTTCGAGACACTCAACGTGGCGACCCCCAATTTCTTCAAGGCGCTGAACGAATTGATTGCCTCGGAGCCGGTAGAGTCCTGGAAGTCCTACTTCCGCTGGCACGTGCTGCACGCCTCGGCGCCAAACCTGCCCAAGGCCTTCTTTGACGAGAACTTTGCCTTTTTCGGCAAGACCCTGGCGGGCCAGAAGGAGCCGACACCGCGCTGGAAGCAGTGCACCAGCATGACGGACCGCGCGCTGGGCGAGGCCGTGGGGCAGGACTGGGTGAAGCTGAACTTTCCGCCCGCCGCCAAGGCCAGCATGGATAGGCTCGTGGCCGCGCTGGAAAAATCCCTGGGCGACGACATCAAGACCCTGCCCTGGATGACCGACGCAACCAAGAAGGCTGCAGAGGAAAAACTGAGCATGATCCGCAACAAAATCGGCTACCCGGAGAAGTGGCGCGATTACACGGCCCTGAAGGTGGAGCGCGACGACCTGATCGGCAACCTGCACCGCAACGCGGTTTTCGAGCGCGACTGGAACCTGGATCACCTGGGCAAGCCGGTGGACGAGAAGGAGTGGGGCATGACGCCGCCCACGGTGAACGCCTACTACGATCCGTCGTTCAACGACATCAACTTCCCGGCCGGCATCCTGCAGCCGCCGTTCTTCGACTTCACCATCGACCCCGCGGTGAACTTTGGCGGCATCGGCGTGGTGATTGGCCACGAGATGACCCACGGCTTCGACGACGAGGGCTCGAAGTACGACGGCAAGGGCAACCTGCGCGAGTGGCAAACTGCCCGAAGACCGCAAAGCCTTCACCGAGCGCACCGACTGCGTCGCCAACGAGTACAGCGGCTTTGATCGGCTCCGGCGCACGGCGACGTTGCCGCGACGAAGCTGAACGGCAAGCTCACCCTGGGCGAGAACACGGCCGACAATGGCGGCCTCCGCATCGCGTATCATGGCCCTGCTTGACACGCTGGCGGCGCGAGGGCAAGACGCTCGAGGACAAGATCGACGGCTACACCGAGGAGCAGCGCTACTTCCTGGGCTTTGCCCAGGTCTGGTGCCAGAACCAGACCGAACAGTCGGCCCGCCAGTCGGCGATGACCGATCCTCACTCGCCGGGCCGCTGGCGGGTCAACGGCACGGTGCAGAACTTCGATGAATTTGGCAAGGCCTTTGGCTGCACCAAAGGCCAGCCGATGTACCCGGCGAGTTCCTGCCGCGTTTGGTAGTCAAATCCGGGTCCCAGGAGCCAAAGCGGCGAGCCGCCTTGGCTCCTGGGTTTTCCGCAGACCCTATCGCAAGGGCAAACTGGCGCCCTTCTCAGCGATAGCCACGAGACGTTTTCTGGCAACAGGCCGTCCAAGACACGGCGACGCCGGGGAATTCGCCACCCGCCGCCCAGGACAGGATTGTGTTCCGAGAGACGGGCGAGGCCACCGGAAACCCAATGTTTTGGCCTGTCTCGCACTGAAACTAGGCACAACCAGCCCTGGGCTTTTACAATGCATCAGGGACCCGTCCCAACCCAGCTCTGCTGTGGAACTAGCAAACTTGGCGGCGCACGCCTGACCAGGATGAAGGAATCGCATGAAGTTCACGAAATTCGGCAAGGCCCTTCTGATGAGCGCCCTCTCTGCTGGCGTTGTCCTCAGCGTTACGTCTTGCGTCCAGAGTTATTCAGTCGGTTATTTGTATGTGACAGGAACGGTGACGGCCCAGTCCTCCGGCACCGGCATCATCACCGGCTTTCAGATCGACCACAATACCGGTAAGCTGAGCGTCATTGATGGATTGCCCATCTCTTCGGGAGGCGCCAACCCGGAACGCGCCGTCCTGATCGTTGGCAGCCGCTTTCTTTATGTTCTGAATCGCGGTGTGAACGCCTCGGGCGGGTCGAACTGCACCTCGCCCGGCACCTCGCCGGGACCCTGCAAGAATGCCAACATCACGCAATTCGCGGTGGGCGCGAACGGCATTCTCACCCCGCAGGAGACCTTCTATACGCAGGGCCTGAATCCCTTCCGTATGATCGCCGACAGCTCGGGAAGCTATCTGTACGTGCTGGATCACGACTCTCTGACCAGCCCCTCAGATCCCAACTGCGCTCTTGCACTGGGCACCGGCGTCACCAACTGCGGAGACGTGACGGCGTTCAAGATCGACTCCACCACGGGCCGTCTGAGCCTGATCGTGAATGCGCAGGCAACGTCAGCCGGCGGCACGGCTCTGCCTTACTTCCCGGTTCCCGCGTATCCTGTTGATTTTGTTCTGGCCTCCGGGTATCTCTTTACCCTGAGCGGAACGGCAACCACAGCCTCCACGAATTATCCGTACATCGGTGGAAGCACGGTATTCCCGTATAGCCAGGGCAGTGCAGGCGGCGGGCAGTTGACCTTGACACAGACCGCTTCTCAGCCGCTGAATATTGCCGCGGGCACGTCCATCGCCACAGGTTCCGGCTACGTCTATGTGCTGGACAACGAGGGCATCACGGTGAACGGGATCTACTCGCCCAGCCAGATATTGCCCTACTCCGCGGGCGCCAACGGCGCGTTGGTAGCGCAGACCGGTGGTTCGGTGGCGGATGATCCAACCCAATCCAACCCGATCGCCATGCTGGCCGAATCCAAGGGCAAGTGGATCTACGTGGCCAACCAGGGCAGCAATACCAACAACACAAATGCTCAAAGCGGTCTTACCGGATATGTCATCGACCCCAGCACACACCAGCTCAGCCCCATTGCTGGAAGCCCGTTCGGTTCCGGAGCTGGCCCCCAGTGCCTGGTCGAGGACCCCTCGGATCAGTTTATTTACACCGCAAACTTCAACGATTCGACTGTGACCGGACGGATGATCGACCAGAACTCAGGGGTGCTGAAGAATTTGAACGCACCCACCAGCACCGCGCTGACGGGTCCAGCTACCTGGTGCCTGATCGACGGACGCACCGACTAAATCAATACGCCCATGGGGCCGCGGTAGACGCCTGCCGGTTGGCTCGCCCTGCTCTCGGCTCCATGGGAAGTCTCTACGAACGAAGCTGAATTCCGGATGCGGCTTTTTCCTGGACGCACTGGATTCGATTCCAAACCTGTTTTTTTCCGGCCGGGCTTCCGGCCCGCTGACGAAAGATGCGCATGAAGTTCAACAAATCGAGCCAGCTGCTGCTGGTCTCCGCGGCCAGCCTCCTGGTAGCTGGGCTTTTAACTGCCTGCGAAACGCTCACTGTGGATTTTTGCTACGTGAGCAGTGCAAAGGCCGCGGGCTCCAACAACTACGGCGAAATCGACGTCTTCGAGATCAACTCAGAGTCCGGCTTTATGCGGCAGATTCCCACCTCGCCCTTTCCTTCCGGCGGGCGGAATCCCGTGGCCGAAGCCCTCTCCTCGGATAACAACAATCTTTATGTGGTGAATCAGGACGACAACACCATTGTCCAGTTCATCATCGGCAACGACGGCAAACTCTATCCGCAGAGCACGACCAACACGCCGGGAATCTATCCCCTGGGTGTCGCCGTCTCCGGATCGTACCTGTTTGTCCTGGACACCTATCAGCCGCTGCCCACTTGCTCCAACGCAGCGCCCTGCTCAGGCTCCGTGGCCGTTTATCCCGTCAGCTCCTCCACCACCAGCACGCTGGACGGGGCGCTGGGAACGCCGGTAACCAACGGAAACCTGAACTACTGGCCGCTCTCCCTCTCAGGGGCCAACTCTTCCGATATTCTTCTTCCCACCGGAATCAACGTTTTCACCGCCAATTCAGTCACCTATGTGTACGTGACCGCCTACGATTCAACGGCCAATCTGGGATATGTCTTTGGATTCACCCAGGGGTCAACCGGTGCGCTCACTCCTTTGAATGGCGGCGTTCCTACCCCGGCGGGCGTTCATCCTTCTGCCATCGCCAGCGTCCCCAGTGGCGCGAATGTCTACGTGACAGATTCAACGGCAGGCGTGGTGCTAGGCTATTCGGTCGTTTCCGGCATCTTGCACCCACTGACCAGCGGAACAAATGGGGGCAATACCTTCCCCAGCGGAGATCAACCAGCCGCTCTGGTGGTCGATCCCTCCGGCGACTATGTTTACGTAGCCTGCGCATTGGACTCCACGGTAACAGCCTACTCGGTCAGCAACGGAGCGCTGACCCGTCTTGGTTCCTACGCCACAGGCCTTCAGCCCGTGGCCATCGGCATCGATGCCCGGCTGCATCATTTCCTTTTCACCGCCAACTTTCTTGGCAACTCGGTCTCAGGGTTTGAGTTGAGTTCGACAGACGGCACGCTCGTCAATTCGCAGAATACCCCCTACACTTCCAACGCCCAACCGACCGCGATCGTTGCGATTCCGCACAACGGCACGATCAACTAGTGGTTGCAGCGGCCCTGGGCGCGCCACAACGGGCGTCCGGCCGGAAGGTGTAGAGCACAAACAGGAATTCCGGGCTGCGGCAACGTGGCCCAGCCCGCCCAGGGCCGGAAAATAGCAGCACCCCGTAGCGGGCTTTTACAATACTTGCGGGGCAACTTAACCAGTTTTCTTGGGGCTTCAACACGATGGCCCACGACGAAGGAAGCGCATGAAGTTCAGCAAATTGAGCCAGCTCTTTCTGGTCTCTTCCATCGGCCTTCTAGTGGCCACATTTTTGATCGCCTGCCAGCTCGTCACCATTGACTATGTCTTCGTAGCCAGTTCCGCGAACCTGGGCACCGGCGGCAGCGGACAGATCAACACCTACGCGGTGGACTCGGCGTCCGGCGCATTGCGCCAGGCAGCGCCCGCTGTTTCTTCCGGCGGCGCCATCCCGATCGCCATGGCGGTCAGCGCCGACTACGAGAACCTCTACGTTGCCGACCAGAGCAGCAAACAGGTGGTTCACTTCGCCATCTCCTTGAACGGCATTTTGACGCAAAAGGACGTGGTCACCACAAGCTTTGCGCCCGCCTCGCTTGCTGTGAACGCAGCAGGAACGTTCCTCTATGTTGTGGGAGGAACGAATCCGAGCGAACTGGCGGTTTATCCTCTCAGTTCAGGAGCGATCGGTAGCCTGTCTACTCAGGTGCCCATCGCCGTTCCTTCGTTCGGAACGGACCTCATGGTTCCGACCGGTGTCACCGTGCTGCCCAACAACAGCACCGTTTACGTCACGGCCTACGACCAGTCGGCATACAATCCGGGCGGCGCCACCACCAGCTCGGCGAATCCCGGCTGGATCTTTGGTTATGCCGTGGGAACAAACGGACTGCTGACCGCTGCTCCCGGAAGCCCCTGGAAGGCCGGCATCAAGCCCACCTCCCTGGTCGCCGATCCCACCAACCGCTTTGTGTATGTCACGGACTACGCATCCAATCAGTTGATTGGATACGGGATTCAGTCGGGCAACATTCTGGATTTCCTGCTCAATGGGCCATTCAGAACCGGCAACGAACCCTCCTCCGTGGTCATCGACCCGCGCGGAAAGTTCCTTTATGTGGCCAACTCGTTGGACTCGTCGGTTTCGGCCTTCTCCATCGACCTGACCACCGGCACTCCGTCTGGCGCGGCGAGCCCCACCGGCTCGGGAACCAACGTAACCGACACGCAGCCTGTGGCGATCGCCGCGGACCCGGCAATTGGCCGCTTCATCTTTACCGCCAACCACCTGGGTAACTCGGTCTCCGGCTTCACGCTGGACGCCACCGCGGGCACGCTCTCGCCCTCCCAGGCAACACCGTACCCGACGGCCGCGCAGCCCAACGCACTGGTCGCCATTCCCCACGGCAACCACTCGGTGCAGTCGATCACCCCGTAGGTCAGGGAAATCTGGTCAGCAAAAAGCCCAGCTCAATGAGCTGGGCTTTTTGCTGCCTGCGCGAGCTAGACCGGTTCCACAATTCACATACCCTTTCCGGCATCATGCAAGGTGGCATTTTCTTGCGAAAAATGCCACCTGATAGCGGCGGGTTCGGGGTACAGCAATTGTGGAACCGCTGTAGTCCTGAGTTCGTTTCCCAGACCCAGGGCAGCGCCATGCCCCATCGTTTTTGGGTTCCCTTGCGTTCCTTGCCACCGCGTCCATCTCTCGGCTGAGTGGACCCAGCAGCACCGGAGATGCCTACCCCGTCCTGATCAGCACCTTGAGGTGCATACCGCAGGGCTGAAGGCCCGTCGGATCGGTCAGTTCAATGCCGGGACTGAGGCCGAGCCAGCTTCGCCCGCTCAGCCCGCGAGAACGAGCCTCGGCCTATCTCCACAGGTGCATCCAGCCGCGCAGCACCCGTTGGGCGGGCTTCTCCACCGCGTAGAGCGCAATGAGAGCGAGTGCGACAAGGATCAGGTAGCTGATCCAGGGATCGAAGCGGCTCAGCCCGGTGTATTGCAAAATGCCGCTGGAATGAAGAATTGCCCACAGGTTGAAGTGCAGCAGATAGAGGCAGTAGCTGGCCTCGCCCACAAAGACCAGCGGACGAACTCCCAGAGCACGGGCAAGCCAGTTGTCGCCGGCCAGGCCCAGCACGATGCAGGCAAAGAACGGCATCAGAAGGCCGTCGTGCATGATGGCGTAGGGAACCACCGGCCCCAGCATCAGCAGGCCGTAGATGCCGGCAAACCCGGCGATCCCCAGGGATAGCCGCAAGTGTCCCTGGCGCGGCACCACCTCGTCCAGCTCGGCCAGCATCACGCCGAAAACGAAGCTGAAGATGTGGGCGTAGGGCGTGTATTTGAGCGCCTGCAGCCAGGGGCCGTAGCTCCAGCGATCCGGATGGGCGATGCTGTCGGGATTGAAATACATGTACAGCGCGCCCGGCAACATGCCAAGAATCCAGACAGTCGTGAGCTTGCCCAGGTGGTGGAGGATATGTTCGGGCTTCTTCCACTTCGCCATCCAGGGGAAGATGACGTAATAGAAGCTCTCGGCGGACATCGTCCAGGCCGGGGTATTGAGGAATGTGGCGATGGAAGGGATCCAGCCCTGTAGCAACAACGGCGTTAGCACTACGCCGGTCCAGAACATTCCGTGGGTGTGGGCGCCGTATTCTCTGGGCAGCATCCACCAGGCCAGCAGCAGGCTGAGGAAATAGATCGGGTAGAGGCGGGTGAAGCGGGCCTGATAGAAGCGGATCGTGTCCAGTTCCCCGGCCCGCGCCCGCGCTGAATAGTTATACCCCAGTACAAAGCCTGAGAGCAGGATAAAGTAGCTTACCGAGACGTAGCCGGCGTTGACCACCGGAGCAAAGAGAATCTCGAAGCTGTAGGGCCGCGGCGAGAACGGGGTGGGAACGAAGAAGTGGAAATTGAACCACAGGGGATTGGAGAAATGGAAAAACAGGATGTTGATGGCCGCGAAGCTTCGCAATCCGGTCAGAGCATTAAGGCGTGCTGGTTTTTCGATTGCCACAGAGTATCCGAGCTTCTAGCTGCTAGGGGCTGCTGTTACGCCGTCACCAGCGAGCCGACTTTTTCGCCCAGTACCACTCGGCGGATATTGCCAGGCTGGTTCATATTGAAGACGATCATCGGCATGTTGTTGTCTTTGCACAGGCTCACAGCGGTCAGGTCCATCACCTTCAGCCCCTGGCGCAGGATTTCCATGTAGGTAATTTCGTCGTACTTGACCGCGTCCTTGAACAGCACCGGGTCGGCACTATAAACGCCTTCCACCTTGGTTGCCTTCAAGAGCACGTCGGCCTTGATCTCCATGGCGCGCAGGCTGGCCGCGGTGTCAGAAGAGAAAAATGGGTTGCCGATGCCGGCGGCAAAGATGACCACGCGGCCTTTTTCAAGATGGCGCACGGCGCGGCGGCGGATGTAGGGCTCGGCCACCTGATTCATGAAGACGGCGCTCATCACGCGGCACTGCACGCCACGCTTCTCAAGCGCATCCTGCATGGCGATGGCGTTGATGACGGTGGAAAGCATGCCCATGTTGTCGGCGCTTACCCGGTCCATCTCCTTGGCCTGCTCAGCCACGCCACGGAAGATGTTTCCCCCTCCTACAACCACGCCGATCTCCACGCCCAGAGCGTGAACATCGACGATCTCGCCGGTAATTTCCGCGATCTTGTCCGCGTCAAGGCCAAAGCCGCGCGGGCCTGCCAGTACCTCGCCAGAGAGCTTGAGAACGATCCGTTTATACATGCCTTTTCGAGTATCGCATATGCTCGGCGCGGCCGGACATTCCCCGTATCAATTGAAGCTAGAGCGAAGGGCGAATTGCGCGTATCCTGCCAGCAGGATGGAAACCGATGAATCGCACCTTCCGATTTTCGAGGCCGCTGCTCATTTCCAGTCTCAAGCTGGCATTATCCTTGACGGTTTTCCCGTGGGCTGGCTCGCTTTTGGCGCAGGGTGCGCTCGCCGCAAAGGGGCAAGCAACACCGGGTGCGCCCTCCGGATACTCCACGAGCGGCGCACTATTCCCTGAAGCCGGCTTCAGTTCCCCGCTCCTTGATGCATTTCAGCCATCAGCCCGCTCCCGCGGCCTTTCTGGCTTGGGCGGGACCGGCTTTCTCGGGGCTGGTTCCGTCACCCGAAGCGGCTTCAACCTCTCTGGCGCAGATAGCCCTGGTGAGACTCGCGGAGATCTCGCTTCCCTCTTCCAGGGTCCGGGCGGCTCACGTGCTCCCGGCTTCGCAAATTACGCCACACTGCCTGGGGCTCCTTTGCAGCTCGATCTGCTGGGGCGCAAGCCGGCAATGCGTTTGAGCTCACCTTTCGGTACCTTCCCGCTGTCTTACCAGGAGATGTTCCGCCCGAAAACCTCAGCAATGGGCGGCGGATTCGGCTCGGGGTCCGCGACCTACACCAGCACCAGCTTCGCAAACGGAATGTTCAAGCTCTCAGGGACGACGATGTACGGCGGACATCCGATGGCTGGCTCCTTTGGCGCCGGAGCCGGATCCAAGAGCGGCTTTCCCGGCGCCAACCAGCCGGGCGACCAAAAACATTCCGGCCCATCCGTTGCCCTCAAACTGTCGTTCTAAGGCATTTTGCCTGTTTGTACACAGGGATCGTCTGCTTGACTGAAGGCTGGTGGCCGCTGCAAGAGCAGGCATCGCCTGCCTTCTCGACGCGCTCAATGTGCATCCCGGAAATACAAAAGGCCCAGGGCTTGCGCCCCTGGGCCTTTTGTATTTCCGGCTTTACGCCGGAAGTTACTCGGCAGCCGGCTCCACCGGCTTGGTGGTGGCAATGGTCCAGTCGGGAGCGCCGACCTTGAACCGTGCGAAGCGGCGGACGGTGATGTTTTCGCCCAGCTTGCCCACCTTGGTGGCGATCAGTTCCTTGATGCTGACGGTCTGCTCTTTGATGAACGGCTGCTCAAGAAGGCAAACCTCCTCGTAGAACTTGGCCATCTTGCCTTCCACGATCTTCTCGATCACCGGGGCCGGCTTGCCTGTTGCGGCGGCCTGAGCGCGATAGATCTCCTTCTCGCGTTCCATGTCGGCCGCAGTCACGTCCTCGGGACGCACAAAGCGCGGATCGGAGGCCGCGATGTGCATTGCGATGTCCTTGAGCAATTCCTGGAAGTCAACCGTGCGCGCCACGAAGTCGCTCTCGCAGTTGAGTTCCAGCAGGACGCCGATCTTGCCGCCAGCGTGGATGTAGGTGCCCACCGCGCCTTCATTGGTGGTGCGGGCAGCCTTCTTCTGCGCTGAGGCCATGCCGCGCTTGCGCAGCACCACGAATGCCTCTTCAATACTCCCTTTGGTCTCCTGCAACGCCTTCAGGCAGTCGCCCATGGGCGCGCCGGACTTTTCCCGAAGTTCCTTCACCAACTTGGCATCAATTTTTTCGCTCACTGTGCTCATCTCTCTTTTCCCAGTTATCAGTTTTCAGTTATCAGTTATCAGTCGTCAGTGGCCGGGATTCAGCGGCCAGTCTTCTTCAGACCGGCCACCGCCTTGAACAGTTGGCGGTCGCTGACGACTGATCGGAGGTCACTGACCACTGACAACTGTTCACTGACCACTGGTACGCGACAAGAGGATTAAACGCCAGCCTCGGCTGCTTCGGGCTCATCCAATGCGGCAACCGCCGCGGGAGCCTTGCGGATACCGCCGCCCAGAGCCGCTTCCAGATCCACTTCCTCGACCGGCGCGGCTTCGGCCGCGGCCGCTTCGATCGGCAGGGCTTCAGGCAACTCGTCGGCGAATGCCTTGTCGCCCACCAGGTTCACACCCTCGGCCGCCGAGTCGGCGATCTTCGATGTGAACAGGCGAATGGCGCGCAACGCGTCGTCGTTGCCAGGAATCACGTAGTCCACCACCGTCGGGTCGCAGTTGGTATCCACCACCGCAACCACCGGGATGCCCAGCTTGCGGGCTTCCTTCACGGCAATCGCTTCATTGTTCGAATCGACGATGAAGAGCGCGTCGGGCAGGCGCTTCATGTTCTTGATGCCGGCCAGATTGGCTTGGAGGTGCTTGCGCTCGCGCTCCAGGCGAATGACTTCCTTCTTGGTCAGCAACTCGTACCGGCCGTCCGTGGCCATATCATCCAATTCCTGAAGGCGCTTCACCGACTTCTGCACGGTCACCCAATTGGTGAGCAGGCCGCCCAGCCAGCGCTGGTTGATGTAAGGCATCCCCGCGCGGTTGGCCTCTTCGGCCACTGCATCCTGCGCCTGACGCTTGGTGCCGACGAAAAGAATCGTCTTGCCGCTGGCGCACAGGTCAGTGACGAACTTCGAAGCGTCCTTGAACAGCTTCAGCGTCTTCTGCAGGTCGATGATGTAGATCCCGTTGCGCTCGCCAAAGATGTATTCCTTCATCTTGGGGTTCCAGCGCTTGGTCTGATGCCCGAAGTGAACACCCGCTTCGAGCAGCTCCTTCATTGTGATCGTGGCCAATGGGCCTCCTTCGTGGATTGCATCCGGGCTGGCACTACCCTCACCCGGATTGATCCCGCTAGCGCGGGAAATGGTGGAACGACTTAGCTTCTAGCTACTAGCTTTCAGCTTTTAGCTTTTAGCTTGTTCGTGCCGGGATCAACCTATTCTGGAAGCCCAAGCAACTGGTACAAGCGAGAAAGAGCTGAAAGCTAGCAGCTAGAAGCTGGAAGCTATCTCTTGCTGAACTGGAACCGTGCGCGGGCGCCCTTCTGACCGTACTTCTTGCGTTCCTTCATACGGGCATCGCGGGTCAGCAGGCCTTCGGCCTTCAGGGTCTTGCGCAGCTCGGGATTGAACTCGACCAGCGCGCGGGCAATGCCCATCTTGACGGCATCAGCCTGCGCGGCCACGCCGCCGCTCTTCACGGTGGTGACCACGTCGAAATTCGAGGACATCTCGACCAGCGCCAGGGTCCGCTTGGCAGACACACGCTGCTGCTCGGTCACGAAATACTCTTCGAATGCCTTGCCGTTTACCTTCCACTCGCCCGTTCCCGGACGCAGAAAGACGCGGGCGATCGCAGACTTGCGCCGTCCCGTCCCGTAATACTGAACCAGATCTGCCATTCTTTTTTCAGCTCCTAGCTTCTAGCTTCTAGCCTCTAGCTAAAAGCCGCAAAACCTTGAATCTCAAATGCCTGGGCTAGCAGCTAATAGCTAGCAGCTAGCGGCTGCTGTTATGCGATGGCCAAAGCGACGGGCTGCTGGGCCTGGTGGGGATGCTGGTCGCCGCGATAGACCTTCAGCTTGGTAGCCATCTGGCGGCCCATCTTGCTCTTTGGCAGCATGCCCTTGATGGCCTGCTCCAAAATCATCTCCGGCTTGCGGTTCAGCAGGCGCACGAAGGACTCTTCGCGCAATCCGCCGGGGAACCCGGTGTAGCGGCGATAGAGCTTCTTCTCGGCCTTGAGGCCGGTAAGGCGCACCTTCTCCGCGTTGATGACGATCACGTGATCGCCCATGTCGATGTACGGCACATACTGGGGATTCAACTTGCCGCTCAGCACATCGGCAGCCTTGGTCGCCAGTCGCCCCAGCGTTTGGCCGCTGGCATCCACTACAAACCACTTGCGGTCAATGTCCTTGCCGCTCGGAACAAAGGTACCCATCGCTCTCCTACCCTCTAAAAACCTGTTCGGCAAGGGATTCTCGGGTTTCCCCAGCCTGCCGCACAGCCGATCTCAACAAAAAACAACAGCGCAAAACCCTTTGGCCCACGCCAAACGCGCACGGGCCTGAATTCCACCCACTTCCAAACAAATCTGTTCGGGTGAGGATTGCGTGGGCTGGCCCTCGAAAGGGCTCTGGCTCTGCCGGACAGGTGCAACGTCCCGCAGCCGGTGGCCTGGTCCAGTCGACCCCTCAAGGGCATCGATTAGCTGAGTCCGGGTGAGCACACACAGACCCCAGGCGCAACACCGCGCAAGGACTCCAGAATACCCGAATCGAGGCCCAGAGTCAACGAAAAGCCCTCCAGACGACTGGACCGCCGGCCAATGTGCCTGCCCCGCCTGCCCTTCCGCTGCGCCCGCATAGCCCCTTGGCCGCGCCCATTGCCGCGAAAGTGGGATTCCCCGTTCCGGCCTTTCCGGGGTTTCATAGAATCTCGGCGCGGTTTGCCGCCTTTTCGCCCGCTTGTCCAGATGAAATGCCCCAGGACAGGCTGAATTGGCAGGGCCGCGGCCAGACTTGGGGAAAACGGCCATGCCCAACGTCTTGATTCCAACTCCGCGCGGCCAGATGCCTGCCTACCTGGCGGTTCCATCGGCGCCCCGCCCTGCGCCCGGCGTGGTGATTCTCCACGACGTGGGCGGCATGTGCAACGACCACCGCGACCAGGCCGACTGGCTGGCGGAGGCAGGATTTCTGGGCCTGGCCATCGATCTCTATTATAAGGGCGGAATGGCGCTTTGCCTCCGCTCGGTGATCCGCGACCTGATGGCCCGCCGCGGGCCCTCCTTCGACGACGTGGAGGCCTGCCGGTCCTGGCTCGCGGCCCAACCCAACTGCAATGGCAAGATGGGCGTCCTGGGCTTCTGCATGGGCGCCGGATTCACTCTGCTTCTGGTCTCAGATCACGGCTTCTCGGCGGCCGGCATCAACTACGGCGGAAAGCTGCCGCACGATGTGGACGATTTTCTCAAGGCAGCCTGCCCGGTGGTGGCCAGCTACGGCGGCATGGCGCATTGGGAACAGGGCGTGGCCGATCAGCTTCAGCAGGCGCTGGAGCGCGCCCTGGTCCCCCACGACGTGAAAGAGTATCCCGACGCCGGCCATGGATTCATGAACAACCATCAGCAGTTCTGGTTCAAGCTGCTGCGCTTTGCCGGCATCGGCTACAACGAGCCGGCGGCGCTCGACGCCCGGCGGCGCATCAGCGCCTTTTTCCACACGCACCTTGTCAGCCAGGCAGGCCCCAAAAAGCTAGGGCCCCAAATCCAGCCAATGAAATGCACTGGAATTGGAGCCCCCGCGGAGAACCGCCATACCGCTTTTACGCTGCCTTGACTTCGCTGGCCGAGCGAACCCTGAAGCGCTTCATTTGCAGCTTCAGCGTGCGCTCAATCTTGCGCAGGTCGCCGCGCTCCGCCGGAGCCGGCAAACGTTGAAGCCACGCCGTGCGCCGATGCGCGGCCGGTGCGGCCGACGCGATGCACAAAGTCCTCGGCCATCTTGGGCATGTCGAAGTTGATCACATGCGCCACGTTGGCCACGTCGATGCCGCGGGCGGCAACGTCGGTGGCGACGAGCACGCGGTGACGTCCCTCGCTGAAGCTGCGCAGCGCCTGATTGCGCTGGGCCTGCGAGCGGTCGCCGTGAATCTGCGTCGCCGAATGCCCGGAGCGGACCAGGCGGCGCGCCACGCGGTCGGCGCCATGCTTGGTGCGCACGAAGACCAGGAAGCTGCCCGTCTCAGCGCCCAGCAGGTGTTCGAGAAGCTCCTGCTTCTTGTCCGGCTCCACTTCGAAAGTGCGCAGCTCCACATTCTCAGCGGGCTTGAGCACAGAACCGATCTCGATGCGCACCGGGTTATTGAGGTATTTGCGCGCCACTTCCTTGACCGCGCCTTCAAGCGTGGCCGAGTAGCAAAGCGTCTGGCGCACGGCGGGCAGCGTGGCGGCGATGCGCGCGATGGCTGGCTGGAAGCCCATATCGAGCATCCGGTCCACTTCGTCCAGCACCAGGATCTTCACCCCCTCCAGGCGCACCAGCTTGCGCTTGAGGAAGTCCTCAAGCCGGCCGGGGGTGGCCACAATCAGTCTTGCGCCGCGGCGAATGGCTTCAAGCTGCGCTGCGCTCGGCCAGCCCGCCCACCACCAGGGCCACGGTCTGCGCGGAACTGGAACGAATGGAAATAAAGGCCTTCTCCACCTGCATGGCCAGTTCGCGCGTGGGCAGCAAAATGAGGGCTTGCGCGCCCTTGCGTCTCGTTTTTCTGCATCATCTCCACGATGGGGATGAGGAAGCCGAGGGTCTTGCCGGTTCCGGTCTGCGCGGTGGCCAGCACGTCGCGGCCTTCAAGGGCCGGAGGGATGCAGCCCGCCTGCACCGGGGTGGGGATTTCAAACTTGTTGGCGTCAAGCCGCGCCATCAGGGCGGCCGAAAGAGAGAACTGCGAAAACTGAGTAGTCAAAATAGTTCATTCCTGTAGGGCTCCGCGAGCCGGCGAGTTTCCCCGCGGGCCTGCAATCGGAACCGGACATGTGGCGCGCACACGAATCCTGTTCGCGTGGGAACCTGCTATCGATATGCGTAAGGGAGAACCGAAAGTCGATCAGAAGACTGGCCGGTAAGCATTCAAGGGGGAGAACGCTCGAGGCCCGGAGCTGCCACACGCTACGTAAGCATTTTCAGAAATTCTAAGGCCCTGGAGCGATGCCTTGAATCCGGCGCATCCCGTAGGAGCGGCGGAACTGAACATCGGCCGGAAGGACCACGATCCCTGAAAATGCCGTTGTACGCCAGACGGCTCATCGCCGGCCGGCTCCACGCTCCCACGCTTTCAAGCGTTCCCTGGTTTGCTTGCACCGCGTCTCTTTTGAAGAAGACAGGCGCATAGTCTACTGCCGGGCCTGGTATGACCCATGGCAGAGGCCCCCAGGGATGGGAGACTCAAGTGGATACGCTGTAGGGGCTTGGGGAAAAAACTGTGCCAGGCAAACTTGCCTTCGAAGGCAAACTGCCGCTCACGGCCAAATCACTGAGCGCAAATACAGTGTAGCACGAATGGACTGAACCCCTTCCTGGTGCTGCCCAGGGCAGTCGCATGAGGATTCCGAGCGCGGGATGAGAGGTTTTGAAAGGGCACGACTGCTCATGCGCGGGTGGATTGAGGGCTTCAGCCCCTGAGGGATGATTTCATTCGTCCAAAAACATCCCTCTGCGACTAAAGCCCACGCATTGTCGGCCTCGAAATTGGCACGGATGAACCGCGCCCCTTCAAAACATCTGTCCTTGCGGGTTCAACCACATCGTGCGATTGCCCTGCTACTTGCCCCGCGAGCGCCGGTCAGGAAATCCCAGGCGGCGCTTCAGGTCAAGTAGCTCCTGGATCTTGTCGTCGGGGATGAAAGCCAGAGGCCTGCCGATCTGCTGAGCAATGAGGTAGGTCTTGCAGTAGGTCTCGAAGGTCTCCACCAGCCATTCGGCGTGGCTCACTGTGTCGGACCAGCAGACGATGCCGTGATTCGACAGCAGAATGGTGTTGTGGTCCTCCACAAAGGGCAGCACCGTCTCGGCAAAGGCCTGGGTGCCGGGAGTCTCATAGGGAGCCACCGCTGCGGGGCCAATCGAGGTCTCGTACTCCGAAATCAGCCCGATGGGCGGCACCGTGCCGGTCATGGCGAAGGCCGTCGCATTCGGCGGATGGCAATGCACAACCGCGCGGGCGCGGGAGTTTGCCTTGTAAATCGTCAAATGCAGCAGCAATTCGCTGGTGCGCATGCGGTCGCCGGCCAGGATGTTGCCCTCCAGATCGGAAAGGCAGATGTCTGCCGGCTCCATATCCCGCTTGCTCATCATGGTGGGCGTGCAGAGCACATACTTCGAGCCCAGCCGGACGCTGATGTTGCCGCCGTTGCCGTCTACGTACTGCCGCTCCCACAGCTTGCGGCCCACGGCGATGATCTCCGCGCGCAACGCCGCGGCCTCAGGTGAATCGGCAACCGCCTGGGGCGAAATCTCGTTTGAGTTGGCGGCGTCTGAATCCACCGCCGCAACAGGTCTAGCTTCCTGATTCGGTTCCGCTGTTGGAACCGCCGTGTACGCCATTGATGACCTCACTTGGGGGCCGCGTGCGCCGGCTCAGGCAAACACCGGCATTCCCTTGGATTATATATAGGGCCATTTCAGACGCGCTTCCGGTGACTTCGGTCACGTGTGCGCGGCTAGGACGCAATTGGGAATTGGGCCGGGGCTTAAAGGCCCGTTATTGAGCCGCTACATTCAGGGTCCCGAAGGCCCCGGCTCCCGCCGCGCCGCCCAACCGCCATGATGCGTAAGCGCTCTTTACTCCGCCGGCACCAGCCTGCGCTGCAGCTCTTCCAGCGTTTGCCCCTTTGTCTCCGGATAGGTGAACAGCACCACCACGAACTGCACCGCGGTCATCCCGGCAAAGAAGATGAACGGAGCGCCACGGCCCATGTTGGTGGCAATCATGGGAAAGGTAAGGGCGATGGCGGTGTTCATAATCCAGTGGCTGGCATTGCCCACTCCCTGGCCCTTGGAGCGAACGTGGTTGGGAAAGACCTCACCGATGTAGACCCAGATGACCGCGCCCTGCGACATGGCAAAGAAGGCGATGTAGGTAACCAGCAGCCACACCAGCGCCCATTGATGCGAATGGGTAGTGAAGATCCAGGCCACCCCGCCGAGGCAGCTCGCCGTGCCCACCGCACCGATCAGGAGCAAGGTCTTGCGGCCCACCTTGTCGATCACCGACATGCCAACCATGGTAAAGATCAGGTTGGTGAAGCCGATGGCCATGGCCTGCTGGTCGCCTGAAATCTGACTGAATCCGGCTGCCGCAAAGATGTCGTTCAAGTAATAGAGAATGGCGTTGATGCCAGCCAATTGATTGAACGCGCCGATGGTGATTGCCAAAAACAGCGGGTAGCGATAGCGCCAGCGAAAGACCGGCTCGTGGGCCGTGGCGTGCTCCTCGGCCAGGGCGGCGCGAATTTCGGCCAGCTCGGCTTCTGGATTGGGCTCGCCCATCGACTTGAGCACTGCCAGAGCCTCGTCGATGCGATCCCGCGAGGCAGACCAGCGCGGGCTGCGGGGAATGCCGAAGAGCAGCACCAGGAACCCGCAAGCCGGCAGCGCGGCTACACCCACCTGCCAGCGCCACTCCGTCGCGCCCAGGTGCAGCAGCCGGATGAGGTAGTTGGAGGTGTAGGCCACCAGAATGCCGAAGACTACATTGAACTGGAACGCGCCTACCAGCCGTCCGCGCCATTTGGCCGGAGCCAGCTCCGCAATGTAAACCGGGCCCAGCACCGACGAGGCGCCAATGCCCAGCCCGCCAACGAATCGGAAGACCATCAGCGACGGCCAGCTCCATGCCAGCGCGCTGCCAATGGCTGAAAGCACATACAAGACAGCGGTAAGGCGCAAAGTTTCGCGGCCGCCCAGCTTTTGCCCCACCACGCCGGCGCCAAATGACCCCACCACCGTGCCCACAAGCGCGATGGCCACTGTCCAGCCCTTCATGTAGTCGCTGAGGTTGTAGAGGCGCACAACCGAATCGATAATGCCCGAAATGACCACGGTGTCGAAGCCGAAAAGCAGGCCGCCGAGGGCGCCAGTGAGGGTCGCCTTCATCAGATTCAGATTAGGTCGCATGGTTTGGGGTCCCTTGAATTCCAAATCATCCTACAGACTGGCTCCGAACCCCGGCAACCTGGACAGCCATGACCCGGCTGCAATTCTCTACGTTTCCTGTTGGCCTCTGTATCGCTTAGCGATACAGTAAAGGCGTGATCAAGTCGTTCAGGCACGCTGAACTTGAGGAGCTCTTCAGGGAGGGCTCGCATGCCGGGATCAACCCGGCACATGCTGACAAACTGAGGAGTCAACTGGCAACTTTGAATCGTGCCTCAAACCCCAGGGGCATGAACGTCCCTGGGTGGGATCTGCATCCCCTCCACGGGGATCTCTCCGGCCAGTGGTCGGTCAAGGTCAACGGAAACTGGCGTATGACCTTCCGATTTGAGGATCGGGATGCATTCCTGGTGGACTATCGGGACGATCACTGAGGTTTGGGCAGATTCGGCTTTCAGGAGGCAACCATGCGGATGTACAATCCACCCCATCCCGGACGAATCATCAAGGAAGCCATCCAGGCCATTCCCATGAGCGTCACCGGCTTTGCCGCGCACATCGGAGTTTCCAGGGTCGCGCTCTCCCGCGTGTTGAACGAAAAGGCTGGAGTCACGCCAGAGATGTCCATCCGCGTCAGCGAAGCCTTCATGCAGGACTCCCCGGAAATCTGGTTCAATCTTCAGAACGACTACGATTTCTGGCAAGTCTCCACGGCAAAGGCCGGACGCAAAAAAGTCGAACCTCTGCAATCGGCAGCCGCCTGACTGCCGAGCCGGCTCAAGCGTCTTCCCCGGCGATCTCTTCCAGACGGTGCAGATTGCGCACCACAATATGCCGGCCATCCAGCTTGAGCAGCCCTTCAGCGGCCAGCCGCGTCAGGTTGCGGGAGACCAGTTCGCGCACTGTGCCCATGCGATGGGCCATCTCCTGGTGGCTGTCAGGCAGGTCAAAGGCGATACCCTCTGGGCATTTGGCTCCCCCGGTTCTGGCCAAGCCCACCAGCAGCGCGGCCAGACGCTGGCGAACGGTGGTGAATGACAGTTCTTCAATCAGGTCCACCAGCCGCCGCAGCCGCGCGCCCACGGCGGCCAGCACCTTGAGCGCCACCTCGGGCCGCTCCAGGCAAAAGGCGCGGAACTCCTCGCGAGGCAGAAAGACAATCTCCGTTGGCTCCAGGGCGACGGCCGAGGCCGGGTAGCCGCCGCCATCGAAGACCGGCAGCTCCGCCACTGTGCTGCCCGGCCCCTCTATCGCCAGCACCTGCTCCCGCCCGCTGGCCGAGCTCTTGAAGATGCGCACCCGGCCTGCCGCCACAATGTGCAGTCCCAGGCAGGGATCGCCCTCTTGAAACAGCAATTCGCCGGCGGCAAAGTGCTTGCGCCGGGCGCGGCGCGCCACCATGGCCCGCTCCACCTCGTCCAAACCGCCAAAGATGCCCTGGGGCCCAAGGCACTGCATCCAACCTGCCTGCTCATCCGCCATATCGGCCCGATTCTATCGGAAATCGGCGTGGCGCGTGACAAAAGTCGCTGCCTGGCTCGTGAGCGAGGCTTAGCTTCGGTTCATCAGGAGGTTTTTACCATGACCGCAACCCAGCCCACTCTCCGCTCCATCGCTTTGGATCATCCCGCCACCATCCGTGTTTTCGAGCGCTTTCACCTGGATTACTGCTGCGGCGGCAATCGCCCGCTGGCCGAGGCCTGCGCACAGAAGGGCCTGGCCGTCGAAGTCGTACTGGCTGCTCTTGCAGAAGCGACCGATGCGCACGAACCCGCAGCGCTTGACTTCAGCCAGGCCACGCCGACCGAGCTGATCCGGCACATCGTGGCGACCCACCACGCCTATGTGCGCGCCGAGCTGCCCCGGCTGCTTCCCCTGGCCGAGCGGGTGACCGCCAAGCATGGTCCGACGCACCCGGAGTACATCCAGATGGAGCGCCAACTGAAACAACTGGGAGGCGAATTGCTCAACCACCTGGCCAAGGAGGAGATCATGCTCTTCCCGTACATCGAGGCTCTGGAAAAAAGCCGCAGCGGCAAAGGACCTGTTCCCCATGCCTGTTTCCCCACGGTGGCCAGCCCCGTCCAGGCCATGATGAACGAACATGAGGCCGCCGGAGCGCTGCTGGATGAGATGCGCACCGCGACCGCGGGCTTTGCGCCGCCGGCCGGCGCCTGCCCCACCCTGGTTGGCCTGCTGGACGGCGTGGACGCCTTCGAACGCGACCTGCACCGCCATGTGCATCTCGAAAACAATCTGCTTTTCCCATTGGCCATCGCCATGGAGAAGGAAACCCTGGTCGCGCAGTAGTCAAGTCGAGCGTCTGGTCAGAGAGAAGAGACAAACGCCCATTGCAAAAACGTGGAGGATGGGAGCCCCGCCTTTGTGACCCGCCTCCCCGGCATCTCTCACAGGCAGATCGACGCTCTGTAACGCCGGCCTCCTGGTCGGCTGTACCGGCGGCGTCCTGCCGCCAGAGCCGAGCCTCTTTCATCGATACCGTTTGCTTACACCGTGACGGAGCAAACGGTGTCTGGCGCAGGTCGGGAGACCCGCGCTACAGCCGACACCGGATCAGAACGCAATTTGCGGAGCGGATGCCGCGGCGGCTTCCATGCGGGGGAGCATCTCGCACATCTTCACAAACTCCGGGCGCCCATGCAGCGGCTTCAGGCGCGGGTCGGCCAGCATCTGAAAGAACCACGGGCAGCGCGCCTCAGCCGCCACCTGCAATTCGTGGATGGCGGCATCGTGATCTCCCAAAGCAACATAGACCGCCGCATTGAACGAGCGCAGGACGAAGCGTTCCCGGCTGAGCCACTGCAGCCGTTCCAGGATGGTGCGGGCCTCGTCTCCGCGGCCCCCGCAGGACAGCGTATAGGCATAAATCGCGGTGGCAAGATCAAAGTAAGGCAGGCGCCGCGAAAGTTCCCCTGCCAACTGGGTTGCGCGTTCCCGCTCTCCGTTGAAGGCAAGAATCAGGGGCCCATAAAGGCCGGTGCCCTCGTGATCGGGAAACAAGGCGATCGCTTTGAGAATCTGCTCCACGCTTTGCTCAGCCTGCCCATCCAGGTGAAACGCCCAGGCCAGCCGATTGTGCAGCCAGGGCGAATAGGGATCCTGGCCAAGGGCCTTGCGGAGAATGGAGATTCCCTCGGCAAAGCGATGGCGGCCGAGTGCAAACATGGCCCTCATGCGCGTCGTCCAGGGATCGTGGGGCAGATGGTCGCTGAGGGAGAAGGCCCAGAGGGCCGCTGGCAGATTGTGGTCCCAATGGAAGTTGATCCAGCCAAGTGCGGGCAGCATCGCTTCTGCTTGGTGGGGAAAGTCGGGAACCGACTCCACCGTGCGGTGCACCAGTTCCGCCGACACGGGCGAGGACATGAATCCGTAGAACGCCTGGGTCACGCAAAGATGCACCAGGTCGACCTTGGCGGAGATCAGCCCCGGATCGAGTTCGACGGCTTTGGAGAGATGTTGCAGGCCATCCTGCATTCTGTGGCGCTGCAGCGTCTGCCACTCATAGCGGGCGCGCTGGAAAATCTCGTATGCCTCCCGGTGCTGGGGAATGGCCTTTTGCCCCTCAGAGGCGGAGATGGACACTCTTTCGCTCCCCATGCGGAAGCTCAAGCGTTGTGCCAACTCCGTTTCCAGCCCGGCGATCTGCTCCTTCGCCACCAGGATGTCTTCAACCCATATCTCAGTGCCGTCACTGACCCGGATCATCTCCGCTCGCAAGCGAAAATGCGAGGGCAGCGCACTTAGGTTCCCTGTCAGAACCAGATCGGCCTGGAGAGTTTCACCCACCTGAAGCGCCGTAAGCCCGCGCTGGGCCAGTGTGAAAACTGAATCCCTGGCCAGCATCATGGCGATTGGCTCCCGCATGTTCAACAGCCGGACACCGGTCTCTTCCGCGAGCGCCAGACCCACATGCTCCGGAATGTCATATCCGGTGCTGAATGGCAGAATTGCCAGCCGTGGAAGCGCTCTGCCCGGCTCGTCGCCGTAGGGTTCCACCACAGCTGAAAAACGATATCCGCGCTTGTACACGGTTTGGATGCACTGCTCTGGTTCAAGCCGGGCACGCAACGAAGAAAGGCACTTGGGAACACTATCGGCGGTAACGTGCACATCGCCCCAAAGATCTTGCCTCAGTTGCTGGGGGGTTACGATCTGCCCCGCATGATTCAGCAGAAGCCGCAGCGCCGCCAGTTCCTTGGGCGGAAGATGAACAACGTTCGCTCCGCGAAAAAGTGTGCCGTCAGCTTCAAGCCGGAATTCGCCAAAGGAAAAACCGCGCTCACCGCTTCCTCGCTCCGAAGAGGCGGCGGAGGGGCCAGGCGCGGAATCCGGCAAAGCCGACGAAAGCTTCTGTACGCGTGCCAACGCAATCCCTCGGAGCCCCGGTCACCAGTTGGCCGATCTCTCGCCTCTTGAGCAGCGCCAGAAGCAGCCGCCGAAACTGGCCGCAGAGACCCGCATCGTAGTAAACCTGGGGAAATTCAACCGCATTCCTTGCGAAAAACTGTGCTTCCCTGAGCCCGTATTTTTTCTGGAATCTTTCTGATTATCCACTTTCAGGGCCCAAGAGGAAGCAAAGAGATCGATTTTCTGTACGCAAAGTAATCCCAAACTGGTTACCTGTTTACCAATATGACACTATGCCGGAATGACTCTATCTGTTTTATTATGAAATAGTTATATCACGATCTCTTAGAAAGTCTGTTCTTGGGAACCCTTGCCGCTTGACGGAAGAGGAAAAGGCTACTGCAGCTTCAGAAAAACTTCCATATTTCCTCCAGATTCCCCCTGCCGAGGAGTGCCAAGCTGTAAAAAAGGGAGAGCCGCATGTCAAAAACCGTTTCCTACGCACAGTGGTCTCTTGAGCCCTATTGCATCGGCATGAAACTGCGGACGCTGCGCACACAAAAGGGCCTCACGCTTTCCCGGCTCGCGGCAGAGACGGGGCTTTCCACGGCGCTGCTTTCCAAGCTGGAGACGGACCGCATGATTCCCACGCTGCCCACGCTGGCTACCATCAGCCGTGTTTATGGCGTTGGAATGAGCTATTTTTTCTCGGAACCCGCGCGACACACGCTTTCCATCACCCGCAAAGCCCACTTGCAGGGCAACGGACGGGGCGTGGAGGTGGTCAAGTCCATCCCGCTGAATGCGCTGTCGGAAGGACCTCGGCTGGAAGCGCGAATGATCGAGTTCCCGCCCAGCGGCGTCTGTTCCACCACCGAGGGCCAGCGCGAGACCAATGGGTTGGTCTACGTGCTGGAAGGGCGGCTCCAGTTGGACGCCGGTGGGATGCACGAACTACTGGAAACCGGCGATTGCGCCTACATGGAGAGCGAGATGGCAATTGCCTGGAGCGCGGCCGGCAAGCACCGCTGCAGGGTCCTTACGGTGGCGCCGACAGAGCCCAGGACGCAGAACTGAGCAGCCAAGTGCGCGATCCTGTCGCTGCGACAGCCTCGTGCAAACTGCTGCACGCAGTTACCTCCGGCAGAGCCGCAGGGCTTCCCCCTGTTGCATGTGTAGACCGGAATGATGTCGCTTGGGGTGCGAGACCTGATCGATATCACTCTAATATACTGATTCAGAAGCACTTCAATCTGATCTCCAAGTGATGCAGAGGGGAGAAAGAGACGGAGGGAGCAGGGGACTTTAGGCCCCTGAATAAGCAAGAAATTCAAGCGCGCATCAGCCCCGGGCCTGAAGGCCAGCTCGACTCGTGTCTCGATTTCGTGGGGCTGAAGCCCCATGCTCCATCCGTCAACATCGCGAGATTCTCCTCCATACCCTTTAGAGATTTTCTCTAGTGCCCTGAGCCCATGGCTCGCTAAACAAATACACTGTCATTCTGGCCACAGGGACTCTGGTTTCGCTTTAGACCGCAGGCCCAGCCGGCGCCACAGCATCCATCGGGTACCCCAGCCGCTTCCACTCGTCGTAGCCGCCGCGCAGGGGCCGGACGCGCTCGATGCCCAGTTTGTGCAGGGTCATTGCCGTCTTGGCAGCCGTGGCTTCGCTGGGGCAGGTGCAGAAAAGCACAACGTCACGGTCGCGGGGAATCTCAAGGTGCCGGCGAGCGAGCGAATCGGGCGAAAAGTGCAGCGCGCCGGGCAGCGTGAAGGGGTCGGGCAGCAGTTCCAGCGGATGACGCAGGTCTACGATGTAGACCTGCTCGCCGGCATCGAGTTGTTTCTTCAGCTCTTCCGGCTCCAGGCGCGAGGCGACAAGGTTCTTCAGCACCATGCGGCGGCGCAGCACCCGGCCCACCAGGAATCCGGCAATGCCCAACACCAGCAGCGCGCCCGAAAAGCGCCCCGCCCAGTCGAGCAAACTGGGATCGCGCCTCAGCAAATCGCCGAAGAAGCGGCCCACGGTGAGCAGCGTGCCCAGCCACAGCGTGGCGCCGATGCTGTCAAACACCAGGAACCGGCCGTACTTCATTCCGTTCTGCCCGGCCACCGGCGGAGCCAGCAGGGCCAGGCCGGGGATGAACTTGGCTGTCATCAGCGTGACGGCGCGCCGCCTGCCAAAAGAGTCCTGGGTGCGACGCACGCAAACGGTCGGCTCCAGCGAGAGCTTGCAGAGGATGCGCAGCACATGGTGCCCATACTTGCGCCCGATCAGGAACCATGCGGAGTCGGCGGTCAGGCAGGCAGCCAACCCGGCAAGCAACGCCAGGGGGAAACTGATCTGGCCCCCGGCCGTAAGGCCTCCAGCGGCAAGCAGCACCGGCGTGGCGGGCAGCGGAATGCCGAACTGCGCCCCCAAAACCCAGACAAAGAGCAACAGGTAACCGTACATGAGCAGAATGTGTTCCGGCAAAGCCATCGTTGAGGTCCTGTCTTGGTTTGCTGAGAGTCGGAATGGCCGCACTGCAGACGCCGATCTGGCGTCGAACGGTCGCCCTCCCTGGTTGTTGGATGATCGAACGCGGAAATCGTTGCAACCCGGTGACGGATCGCGGGCGAGCAAAGTGAGCGCCCCAGAGATGCTCTCCGGTAGCCACGCCGCCATGCCGCCCGGAACGCGTGCTTTGAGACGGGCAGGAACCGCACTTTTGTAAACTTGAGGAATGAGCAAGAGCCGCTCCCCGTTTTACGTCACTACGCTGATCGCGGGAGCCTACTTCATGGAGATGCTGGATGGCACCATCATCGCCACGGCCCTGCCGCAAATGGCCCGCAGCTTTCATGTAGGCCCGGTCAGCCTCAACATCGGCATGACCGCGTACATGCTCACCCTGGCGGTTTTTATTCCCATCAGCGGCTGGATCACCGACCGCTTCGGCTCACGCACCATCTTTGCCACGGCCATCGGCGTCTTCACGCTGGCCTCGGGACTTTGCGGCGCGTCCAGCACCCTCACGCAGTTCATTCTGATGCGCATTCTTCAGGGCATCGGAGGCGCGATGATGGTTCCCGTGGGCCGGCTCATCGTCCTGCGCACCGCGCCAAAAGACAAACTGACCCAGGCCCTCGCCTACATCACCTGGCCGGGTCTCTCTGCCCTGGTCATCGGCCCGCCGCTGGGCGGCTTCATCACAACCTATTTCAGTTGGCACTGGATCTTCTTTCTGAATGTGCCGGTCGGAATCCTGGCGCTGATTCTGGCCCTGCTGTGGATCGAGAACCTCCACGGCGAAGAAGCGCATCCCTTCGACTGGCTCACCTTCCTTCTGGGCGGCTTCGCCTCGGCTGGAGCCGTCTATGCCATGGAAGAACTGGGCGGCGAGGGTGGGCACTGGCAACTTCCAGGCGCAATTCTGGCACTCAGCCTGCTCAGCGGAACAGTTGCCGTCGTCGCCGCGCGCCGCCATCCTGAAAAGTCGCTGATCGATTTCGACGCGCTCAAGCTGAAGACTTACTCGCTCTCCATTTTTGGCGCCAGCGCCTTCCGCATCGGCGTCGCGGTACTTCCCTTCCTTCTCCCGCTCATGTTTCAGATCTCCTTCGGGCTGACGGCATTTCAAGCCGGACTCTACCTGCTGGCTCTCTTCGGTGGCGATCTCAGCATGAAGGCCTTCATCATTCCCACCTTGCGCCGCTTCGGATTCCGCCGCGTGATCATTGTCAACGGAGCCATCACTGCCGCTTCCATTGCCGTCTGCGCCGCCCTCACCCCGGCCACGCCGGTCGCGGTCATTGTCGCCATCTTGTACTTTCACGGCGCCTGCCGCTCGCTGGAGTTCACCTGCCTCACCACGCTTGCCTTCTCTGAGATCGAGCCGGCCAGTATGAGCCGCGCCAACGGCTTCCTCAGCGCAGTGATGCAGCTCAGCTCGGGCATGGGAGTAGCGGCGGGCGCGATTACCCTGCGTCTCGTCTCCCAGGCAAACGGCCACTCCGCCGCCCTGCCCCAACTACGGGACTTTCATCTGGCCATCCTGATCATGGCCATCCTGGCGCTGGGACCAGTCTTCGACAGCCTCGGCCTGGCGCACGACGCGGGGGCCGGCACCAGCGGCCATATACAGCCGGAGTTGGAAGTTTCCCTTTAGCGCGTTTCAGTTCGGGGTGGTGCGCGAAGAATCTGCTCTTTTCTCGCCCCCGATTTCTGATGCGAATTTCAGACTCAGGACTCTGGTGTCCTGTCCCAAAAGTTCGCATCGTCATTCGACGCCCCTGAACCCCTAATTTGGATGTCATCCTGAGCGAAAGGGGCCCCAGACGCTTCTCAGTTCCGGGGTCCCCAAAGAGCGGTCTTTGCTCTTTGGGGTGGAGTCTGGAGCTGGTGAGTCGAAGGATCTGCAGCTGCTCTTCGGGATTCACGCCAAGAACTTTGGAGACAGAACACTAGATATCTCCTGGTTTCGCCAGGGACACTGAGGAATCTTCTCTGCCAGCTTCGCCCGCAAGGCCGGTCACACCGTGGCGATAAACCGCAGCCGCACGTAGTCGGCCGTCCAGTTGCAGTCTTCGTCGCACAGGGCAGGAGCCAGCAAAGCCGCCGTCTCCTCCACGACTGTTCTCCTCAGTGCTTGCGGCACTTTTTCCAACACCCCTCGCCGGAAGGTCGTGAGCCAGGCCTGCATCCCACTTTCCGGCAGAGGGGTGGGTCGCGGAATCAGGGCCATCTCCTTCACATCGAAACCGTGTCGCACGAGCCGCCGCGTATAGCCTTCCGCCGTCGGGTAGTAATTCACTCCATCCTCCAGATCGCCCAGTCCGCGCCGTGCGAGCACAGCCGTGAGCGCCACGCGTATGGCCGCTATATTGCCGTGACCGCCCATTTCCGCCACAAAGCGTCCGCCTGGTTTGAGCACGCGGCGCACCTGGTCCAACATGGCGTCCTGATCGCGCACCCAATGCAGGGCCGCATTGGAAAAAACCGCGTCGAATATGCCGCTGGCGTAGGGCAGGCACTCGGCGTCGCCCTCATCGGCCAGAACGCCTCGGGATCGTGCCGCGGCGGCCATCTCCGGCGAAGAATCCACGCCCTGCACCATGGCGCCGGTCGCGGCGATGCGCGCAGTCAGTTGCCCATCGCCGCAACCCAGGTCCAGAATTCGCTCGCCGCGCCGCGCCGCCAGCCATTCCAATACTCCGCCGGCCAGCCCCGGCACAAATGCGCCGTTCTGGCCATACGTTTCGGGATCCCAGGTCTGCGCCATTCGAAGGCCTCCATGTTAATTCTCGCGGTCCCGTCTCCATCACGCAAAGTTATTCTTTTTTCGATTTGAATAACTTCTCGTTATGGAGGCAAATCCTCCGGCCCCTCTCCTATTTCGCCGTCCACAGGTCCACCCGCTTGGGCAAATAGCGTATCTGGCTGAAGACCGAGGTGCAACCATCGCCGCTGGGAGATTGCGAAGAAAACCCAATCCGCAAATCTGGAGCAGTTCCCAAGTTGAACGCGCGGATGATGGTCCAATGCTCTCCATCCTCCGACGCATAGAAGAAGATCCCCTTTCCGGCCTTTGCCACTCTGAGATAAACCGAGGAGCCGGCGATGGCGATCGAGTTGTTGTCGTCGGAGTCGCCACGGGTCACAACAGAGACAATGGCCGGGTGCTTGTCCACGGTCATCTCGAAGCACAGCTTGGCCCACAGAGAGTCATTGACATAGAGAACCAGCACGCCGGAGTCCCATTGCGAGCGGAAGCCCACTGTCACTTTGGCGCTCAACACAAAGTCCTCCGCCGGCTTGAAAAGCAGCCGTGGAGTCTTGTCTACCCGGTAGTCGTCCATCGGTGAAGCAAACCAATCGGTCGCCTTATCCGCAACAATCGTTAAATCCTTGCCCGACTCGATCTTCCACTCCGCGGGCGGATGCTGCCAGACAAGGGGACCGGGCAAGCCTGCGATGACCGGAGCGGTTGCTTGATTGGATAAAGCGGACGTCTGAGCGGAAAGAGTCTGGGCCGGTAACACGAGGCCTGAGAAGAGCACAACGCAAAGCGCATAGAAACGCATAAACCACCCAATAAGAAGATTTTGCGAATCGTAGCAGATCATTCAGGCGCGGTCATCCGGCTTTCGTCTGACCGTAACTCTTGCCCATCAGATCGATTGCACAGGCAGCAGAGTCAGATCGTCCACCAAACCAACTTCTTTCTGCACAAAAGGCTCGCCATAGCGCACTCCGGCCAGCAGGCCATAGTGGCGCGCCTCGGCAAAAGTGCGCTCGCGAATCTCCCCTTCCGGCACAAAAAGCCCGCCGCCCGCGGGCTGGTTGGCGTATTGCGAGCGATAGGCCATCAGCGCCGCGTGGCGCTGCTCGATGAAGGGCGTGATGTCCACAATAAAGCTGGGCCGCACGTCGGCGTATAGGCTGGCATAGACGATTTTGAAGGGACGATGCGGAGGGAGGGCGAGATCGACGGCCGCATCCCCATCGGGTGCCGAGGGCGAAGCTGGCTGCACCGCAGGCGCCGCGGGCGCCTTGGCCAGCCCGGAGAGGAAGCAAGCTTCGTAACCCAGCGCGGCCACGGCGGCGTGGTCCGGGTGCCTGGCCTGCCAGTAGGGCAGGATGACCACACGCGGGCGCAACAGCCGCAGCTCGCGCACAATCTTGATGCGGTTTTCGAGCGTGTTTTCTACCGCGCCATCGGGCAGATCCAGCGCCTGCCGCCAGCTCACGCCCAGCAGGCGAGCTGCCTCGGCGGCTTCCCCTGCGCGCTCTTCCGCACTGCCGCGGGTCCCAGCTTCGCCCTGCGTCAGGTCCAGAATCGCAGTGCGAAGGCCGTGCGCGGCCATGCGCAACAATGTCCCGCCGCAGGTCTGCTCCACGTCGTCGCGGTGGGCTGCGATGGCTAGAACATCGGCCGTTGGCGTCTCTGTCACGGAATGGAGGGTCGGGGCGGACATTGCTGACAACTCCCGAAAAGGCAGGCTTGCCAGTCTAGGGCGTTTCCGTAAATTGTGCGGACCACAATTTTGTTGGTCTCCCACCCATCCCGCGGGAAAACGCGGAATGGATGGCGCACAGAAGTCTATAGCAAAAGCCCTCTAGTACTTACCCAGGTCCCGGAATCGAGACCTGGGAACTGACTGTTTACTGACTACAGACCCCTGTCCACTGGGCTCAATAGACGGTGTTGTTGTCGTCGGTGATGGCGTCCATGTAAGCCACATCCGAGGCCGTGCCGGTTACCGTCACATACTGGTTGTCAATCGACGAACCGTCCACGGTGGAGTAGATATACACCTGCCCGCCCTGCGCCACATACACCTTGTGCAGAGTGGTCACCGCCGCAATTCCCGTCAGGTCGCCCAGATAGGACTCCAGCAGCGTCACCTTGTTGGTAGAAGTGTTGTACATGGTGAGGCAACCGTACCCTGAAGGATAGGCCGCGGGATTGTTGAAGCGCACCCCGTTGGTGCATTGCGTCATTCCAATCCACAGCGTGTTGTCGTCGGCCAGGATCATGCGGCTGGGGCCCCCGGGCGCTCCATCGCTGATGGAAGACGCGCTGGTAACCGTGTTATTCAGCAAATTCACCACCGTCAGATTGCCGCCAAACAGCCCGCCGCTCTCCACCGCCTGGCCGACGACGTAAAGCGTCGAGCTGGCCACCAGCGCATTGCTGGCCCCGCCAGGGATGGCGATCGCCGGAACGGCGCCCGACTTGGGGAGTTGGCCCGACTGCTGGCCTTGCAGGAAGATCAATGGCGCTACCGGCAGCAACGAAACAGCTGCCGTGGTGCCGCCGCATTCCGGTCCGCAGTTCAGCACATAGGCGGTGCCGCCGTCGGCAGAGAAGACTGCCTTGGTCGGACGGTCAAAGGTCAGAGGGGCTCCGTAGTACGTGCCCGTTGCATCTTTACTGTCGGGGCTTTGGGCCTGGAAAAGGCACCATCCCGGCACGGTCTGCGGCTCACAATCCACCGCGGCCTTGGGCCAGGTATTTGAACCGCCCGAGTACGCCGTCGTCTGCGCCGCCGTCAATTTGACCGGATAGTAGACGTAATTCGAATTTTGGACAAAGGCCAGTGCCGCCGATCCGCCGGCGTTCACGCTCACCCGGTACACGCCGGGAAGACTCAGCGGGTAAGAACCGCCGCTGATCTTATCCACCACCGTAAGCACGTGGGCAGACTGATTGGCGGCAAACGTATAGAGCTGATTCCGGGTGGTAAAGACACTGGAGGAAAGACCGTTCAAGCCGCTGACAGAGCCCTGAGTTGACTCTTTCGCATAGTTGATCAGCGTCAGGCTGCCATCTCCGGCGCCGTAAACCGCACCCAATTGCTCTTCCGGCATGTTCTGGATGGTAAGCGGCAGCGAACCGGCATAGCCTGAGATCGAGAATCCCTGGGTTTTGTCGTTGTAGCTGAAGCGGATATCGTAATAGGCATCCACGAAGACGATAGCGCCCTTGGTAAACGCGCTGGGGTTCTGGATGGCAATCAGAACTCGATTGGCCAACCCGCTGGGTGGCAGGGTCCTGCCCGCAAAATAGGTAGTGGTGCCACAACCTGCCAGCGCGGTTGCAAGCACCAGGGCCGCGGCGGCGCTCATCCAAAGACTTCTGTTCTTCAAAATCCCTTACCTCGACAAAAAGCGCGGAGCATACCGCGGATGATGGCGTTTCCAGGGCCGACAGGCAGTTCCTGACTTTTGAACCTGCCGCCCGCGCAGACTGCCGCGCCGGCTCCATTGTCCAACCTTCAGAACGCCTCGACCCAGAAAATGCATTTGGCCCGCGGTCACGGCCGCAGCATGAACAAAACACAAATTTGCGGCAGTTGCCGGTTCCCGCGGAAGGCGGCAATCCCCCCTCCCTGGAACCGATTTCTGTCCGGCTTATGACTCCCGAAGTATAACAAAGCTGCCCGGCCCGTTGGCGCGCCTGCCCCCGGTGGCTTAGCATGGCTAGAGAATGCCGCAATTTTCCGACATCTTCGCCAGCCGTCCTGTTCTCGCCGATGGAGCCATGGGCACCGTCCTTTATGCCCGCGGCATCTTCATCAACCGCTGCTACGACGAACTGAACCTCTCCGACCCCGGACTGATCCTGGCCGTCCATGAGGAGTACCTTCAGGCAGGCGCGGAAATACTTGAAACCAATACCTTTGGCGCCAACCGCATCCGCCTGGCACGCCATGGGCTGGCCGGCAAAGTGGCCGAAATCAACGCCGCCGGCGTGCGCATCGCCCGCCAGGCAGTGGAGCATCTCAAAGACAAACAGGCCGGCGAAGCCTGGGTCGCCGGAGCCCTCGGCCCCCTCGGCGTCCGTCTGGAACCACTGGGCAAAACCGGCCTCGATGAAGCCCGCGCCGCCTTTTCCGAACAGATTCAAGCCTTGGCCGACTGCCGGCGTGGACATGCTCATTATTGAGACCATGCCCGCCCTCAACGAAGCCCGTGAAGCCCTCGCCGCCGCCCGCGAGACCGCGCCGGAACTGCCCGTGCTGGTCATGGTCACCGTGGACGACGACAACAATTGCCTGGACGGCGCTTCGCCCGAGCAAGCCGCCGCGCTGCTCACCGAATGGGGCGCCAGCGCCATCGGCATCAACTGCTCCACCGGCCCGGCTACGGTTCTCACCGCCATTGAGGCCATGCGCACCGCCACCACTCTGCCCCTGGCCGCCATGCCCAACGCCGGCATGCCGCGCGCCGTGGATGGCCGCAACATCTACCTCTGCTCGCCCGGAGTACATGGCCAGCTTTGCCCGCAAGGCCATCGCCGCCGGCGTGCAAATCGTGGGCGGCTGCTGCGGCACCACGCCCAACCACATTCGCGCCATGCGGTCGGCCATGCGCGCCATGGATGCACAGGCCCGCGCCGCAGTCACCGGCGCGGCCCCCGCGCTCAGTACCGAAACCCCGCCTGCGCCCCTCGGTGCGCGCTCCCGAATCGGCTCGCTGATTGAGCAAGGCGAATTCGTCACCCTGGTGGAGATCGTTCCCCCGCGCGGCATCGATTGCGTCAAGGAGATCGAAGGCGCGCAGATTGCTCGCCCAACTCGGCGTCCACGCCATCAATGTCCCCGACTCGCCCCGCGCCTCGGCCCGCATGAGCGCCCAGAGCCTGTGCATCCAGATTCAGCAGCACACCGGCATCGAGACGGTCCTCCACTACACCTGCCGCGACCGCAATCTGCTCAGCATCCAGTCGGACCTGCTGGGCGCCTCCTCCATCGGACTGCACAACATCCTCTGCCTCACCGGCGACCCGCCCAAGCTGGGCAACTATCCTGACGCCACCGCCGTCTTTGACGTGGACTCCATCGGCCTGGTCAACATCGTGCGCCGCCTCAACCACGGCCTCGACATCGGCTCCAACTCCATCGGCGCAAGCACCAACTTCACCATCGGCGTCGCCGCCAATCCCGGCGTGCCCGACATCGAGCAGGAACTGCGCCGCTTTCAATACAAGGTGGAAGCCGGCGCCGAATACGCCATCACCCAGCCGGTCTTCGATCTGCGCCTGCTTGAGAGCTTCCTCGACCGCATCAAGGACCACCGCATCCCGGTGATTGCCGGCATCTGGCCCCTCATCAGCCTGCGCAACGCCGAGTTCCTCAAAAACGACCTGCGCGTCTCCATGCCCGAGGAGATCCTGCTGCGCATGGCCCAGGCAGACACACCGGAAGCCGCCCGCCGCGAGGGCATCCTCATCGCCCAGGAGATGCTGGAGGCGGTTCGGCCGTTCGTGCAGGGCGTTCAGGTCAGCGCGCCATTTGGCCGCTACACCGCCGCCGCCGAGGTCATTGCCAGCGTGCTGCCTGCCAAGCTACCGGAGTAACCTACCATGCCGTCGTTTGAAGAGTCGCTCAAGAAGCTGGAAACCATCGTCGATGCACTGGAAAAGGGCGATCTGGCCCTGGAAGAGTCGCTCAAGCTCTTCGAGGAGGGCGTTGGCCTCTCTGCCGCCTGCAAGCAGGAGTTGGACGCGGCGGAAGGAAAAGTTCAGATGCTGGTAAAACAGCGGGATGGGTCACTGAAGACAGAGCCCTTCTTGACCGACAAACCGTTCTAGCGTGGTGTCCCAAAAGTTCGCATCATCATTCGACGCCCCTCACCCCCTAATTAGGTTGTCATCCTGAGCGTAGCGAGTCGAAGGACCTGCTTTTGCCCTTGCCGTTCTCCGCTCAACCCGCGTCCGCATGGAACTCAGAGCATCGGCATCTTGATGCCCTTCTCCCGCGCTGTCCGTTGCGCCAACTCGTACCCCGCATCGGCGTGGCGCACGACCCCCAGCCCCGGATCGTTGTTCAGCACACGGGCAATCTTGCGCGCCGCCATCTCAGTCCCATCGGCCACGGTGACTTGCCCCGCGTGCAGGCTAAAGCCCATGCCCACGCCGCCGCCGTGATGGAAGCTGACCCACGTCGCGCCTGACGCAGTATTCAGAAGCGCGTTCAGAATCGGCCAGTCGGCCACCGCATCGCTCCCGTCCAGCATCTTTTCCGTCTCGCGGTAAGGGCTGGCCACCGAACCCGTGTCCAGGTGGTCGCGCCCGATCGCGATAGGCGCTGAAATTTCGCCCTTGCGCACCAGTTCGTTGATCGCCAGGCCCATCCGCGCGCGCTCGCCGTAGTTGAGCCAGCAAATGCGCGACGGCAGCCCTTGAAAGGCGAACCGCCCGCGCGCCAGCTTGAACCAGCGAACCAGAATCTCGTTCTCCGGGAACAACTCCAGCGCCAGTTCATCGGTGCGGTCGATGTCCCTGGGGTCGCCCGAGAGCGCCACCCAGCGGAACGGTCCCGTCCCGGTGCAGAAGAGAGGCCGGATGTACTCCGGAACGAACCCCGGAATCAGGAACGCGTCCGCGCAGCCGCCATCGAAGGCAAAGCGGCGAATGTTGTTGCCATAGTCGAACGCCACCGCTCCGGCCCGCTGCATGGCCAGCATCGCGTCCACATGCACCACCATGGTCGCCGTCGAGCGGCGCACATACTCCTCGGGATCGCTTTCGCGCAGTTCCGCAGCCTCAGCCAGCGTCAGCCCCTGCGGGACATACCCGTTCAGCGGATCGTGCGCGCTGGTTTGATCCGTCACCACGTCCACCTGCACGCCGCGCCGCACCAGTTCCGGCAGCACATCGCCGCAGTTGCCCACCAGGCCCACGCTTAGCGCGCGGCCCTCGCGCCGGGCAGACTCGCACAACCGCAGCGCCTCGTCCAGATCCTCGGTGACCATGTCGCAATAGCGGGTCTCGACACGGCGCTCGATGCGCGAGCGGTCCACGTCGATGTCCAGCACCACACCGCCGTTCAGCGTCACACTGAGCGGCTGCGCCCCTCCCATGCCGCCCACGCCGCCGGTGACCACCAGCTTGCCCTTCAGCGAGCCGCCAAAGTGCTGCTCCGCCAGCGCGGCAAAGGTCTGGAAAGTCCCCTGCAAAATGCCCTGGGTGCCGATGTAGATCCAGCTCCCGGCGGTCATCTGCCCGTACATCATCAGGCCCTTGCGGTCCAGCTCATTGAAGTGATCCCAGTTGGCCCACTTGCCCACCAGATTCGAGTTGGCGATGATCACCCGCGGAGCCTCTTCGTGCGTCGGGAAGACGGCCACCGGTTTGCCGGACTGCACCAGCAGCGTCTCATCGGTGCTCAGTTGCTCCAGTTCGCGCACAATGGCGTGATAGCACCCCCAGTTGCGCGCAGCCTTGCCGATGCCGCCATACACCACCAGGTCCGAGGGCCGCTCGGCCACATCAGGATCGAGGTTGTTCATCAAGCAGCGCAGCGCCGCCTCCTGCTGCCAGCCCTTGCAGCGCAGCGTGTTGCCTCTGGGTGCGCGAATCGTTGGCGCCATCGTCGTTGTCATCTTCTCTCCCGGTCTTCAAGCTGCTGCATCGCAGCTCGCAGAGCTCACTCGTGTAGCGCCTCGAAAGCTCATTCAAAGATAGGGTTGTCATCCTGAGCGGAGCGCAGCGGAGTCGAAGGACCTGCGTTTCGGGATGCCGAGCCTGCCAAGAACTTCAGAGACGGATCGTTAGAAAGCATACTACCGCCGAAGAACAACTTTTCGAACCCAAATACACGCCCGATTGCCAGTTGTGTGCGCGCAATCCACGGTGAAATCGACTGGTTTGCACTAATTCAACGGCAAAAGGCGGTCAAGAGAACTCATTCCCCACCGACCGTTTGACCTGCTCCCCGATTCCCATGCTGAACCGCCGATTTGCTCTGTGTCCCACAGCTTCTTGGTGGGCCGCAACGCGGCCAAGGTTGATGCCAGTATTGGAGCCGTGAGGGTTCTCGGCGTCTTTCTCCTACTTTGCCATCATCTCCAGCATGGCTTTCACATCGGCCGCGTGCGGGCCGTCCGGGGCCAGCGCAAGATATTTTTCAAGCGCCTCGCGCGTCTCGGAAGAGGCGGTGACCTTCCCTTGGGCGCTTACCGGTGCATCGGCAAAGAGCACCGAAGCGAGAACGAACCAGGCATTCGCCATGCTGGGGTCTGCTTGCAGACACTTGCGGCAGGCCGCGGGCGCGTTCTTGGTGTCGCCCAGGTTGTAGAGCACGGCGCAGACATTGAAGTAGGCTTTAGCCGGATTCGCCGCCAATTCGGCCGCGTGGTTATATTCCTCGATTGCCTCCGGGTTGCGGTGCAGCTTGAGCAGAGCATTGCCCCTGCCGATGCGGATCTGCGCCTCGCCGTCTTTCCATTTGTCCACCGCTTGGCCCGCGGCGGGCTTTTCCAGTTCCGCCGCAGCCAGCGCCCGATCGTAAGTGCTCAGGGCCTCCGAGGCAGAGCCGGAGTAAAGCTGCGCGTTGCCCAGCAATTTCAGGTTCTCTGAGGTCGCGCGCACGTTTACCAGTTCCCGCGCCGTGGTCACAGCCTGCGGCCAGTCTTTGGCCAGCATGGCCTGGTTATACCTGGCAGTCAGCGCATCCGGCTCCGGTTGAGAAGCGCTCGCGGCGGTTTGCGCAAAAACCGGCGCAACAAAGAGCAGCGGCAACAGGGCCGCCGCAAGATCAAGATATGGTCTGGAGCGCCGCATCGCGTTCCTCCGTTCATTACAGACACTGCGACCGGGTGTTCTGTTTCCCTCCCCGGTTACCGAGCGAAATATAGCACGCTCAGGCCACGGTCGGATAAGAGCGCCAGGCCCGTTTCAGGGCAAACGCACCATCACAATGGAACGGATTTGAAAGGGCACTGCTTCAGCCGTGCCAATGGAAATGACTTCAAAAGAACGGGCTTCAGCCCCTGGGGGAAGACTGTCAACGGAGAAAATCGGCCCTCAGGGCCTAAAGGCCACGATTCGAGGCGGCTCTGGGCGGCACGGCTGAAGCCGTGTCCTTTCAAAACATCTGTCCCTGCGGGTTCAACCGCACGGTGCGTTTGCCCTCAGGCCCGTTTGCCCTTCCCCCCCGCCGCTCTTTATCCTTCTCCCATGCCCACCACGCTCGTTGAATGCGTTCCCAATTTTTCCGAAGGCCGTGACGCGGCCAAAGTCGATGCCATTGTTGAAGCCATGAAGATTCCCGGCGTCTTTCTCCTTGACCGGGAGATGGACTCCGACCACAACCGCTGCGTCATCACCATCGTCGGCGAGCGGGATGCCATTCAGGAAGCCGTGTTGCGCGGCGTGGGCAAGGCAGCCGAGCTCATCGACCTGACCCAACACCTGGGCGCCCACCCCCGCATGGGCGCGACCGACGTGATCCCCTTCATCCCCATCGACGGCGTAACCATTGAAGACTGCGTGGCCATGGCCAAGTACGTCGGCGCCGAGATCGCCCGGCGCTACGAGATTCCGGTTTATCTTTACGAGGCCGCCGCTGCGTCGCCCGAGCGGCAAAATCTTGAGAACATCCGCCGCGGCCAGTTCGAGGGCATCCGCGACGAGATCGCCACCAACCCCGCCCGCAAACCCGACTTCGGCGAGCCGCGCATCCACCCTACCGCCGGAGCCACCGTCATCGGCGCGCGCAAGCCGCTGGTCGCCTACAACATCTTCCTCAACACCACCGACGTGGCCATCGCCAAGAAGATCGCCAAGGCGGTGCGCTTCTCCTCCGGCGGCTTGCGCTACGTCAAGGGCGCGGGATTCCTGGTGCGCGGCCTGGCCCAGGTCTCAATGAATCTCACCGACTTCGAGCAGACGCCCATCCATCGCGTCTTCGAGTTCGTAAAGCGCGAGGCCGCGCGCTACGGCGTGGTGCCGGTCTCGAGCGAGATCGTCGGACTCATCCCCAAGCTGGCCCTGGAGCAGGCCGCCGAGTGGTTCCTGCAAGTGGAGAACTTCGACTCGTCGCTCATCCTTGAAAACCGTCTCGCCGCCGTGATGGGCGGCAAAGTTGCCGTGGGCGGATTGCGCGCCGGCGTCGAGCCCTTCATTGAGCAGTTGGCCGCTCCCACGGCGACTCCAGGCGGAGGCAGCGCAGCCGCAGCTGCGGGCGCCATGGCCGCCGGACTGGCCGCGATGGTGGCCACCATGTCGCGCGGCAAGAAGGCGTATTTGCCCTATGAAAGCCAGCTCAGCGCGGCCATCGCCCGGCTCACGCCGCTGCGCGAGGAGCTGAAGGCAGCCATCGACGCCGACGCAGAGAGCTACAACCTGGTGATGAAAGCGTACAAGGCCGCCAGGGAATCCGCGGACGGCGGACGGGCCATCAACGACGCGCTGCGGCAGGCTACCAGCGTACCCCTGGGCGTGGCTGAGCGTGCCGTGGAAATCGCGCGCATCGCCACAGAACTTAAGCCCATCACTAACCCCAACATGGCCTCCGACCTGATCACCTCAGTGGCCTTGGCAGGCGCCACTCTCGCCGGCGCCCTCGCCAACGTGGCCATCAACCTGGACTCGATCAAGCCCGAATCGCCCGAGGACGAAGCCTTTGTCAGCAAGACGAGGCAGCGGGCCGAGGCGCTATAGCGGAACCAGAGTCGATGTATCCCGAAGCCGTTGCATTCAAGTCGCCGCGACCCCCAGGGAGCGGCGATCCTGCACAGGGTGAACGAGGCCACAGGGACTCTGGTTTCGCTCTAAAGTCATAGGCGGACGCAAGCTGGCGCCTTTGAGAAGGCGCGGCAAGACAGGGCGCGGAGCGAGGCGGGGGTTTCACCCCCCCCGCTCCCACTCTGCCGTTTACAAAGGTTCCACAATTGCCGCACCCCGAACCTACCGCTATCAAGTGGCATTTTTCTCAAGAAAATGCCACCTCGCTCGATGCCGGAAAGGGCATGTGAATTGTGGAACCGCGCTAACCCGCTATTCCCAATGCCGGGTTGATCAGTTGCGCCTCAATGTGCCCAATTCCTTCTCCAAATTGAAACATCGTGATAAACATCGTATTCGTCCCCGGAGATTTCGATTACTCGACCGTGAGCGTCATGCTTGCCGAGTGGCTCAAAGAGCCGGAAGATCCCGTCACAGTAATCGTTGAGGTCGCTGGGGCTTGGCCGAAATAGCCTGTCGCGGGCCCGCCGCAGCCGCCGAGTACAACAGCAGCTCCAAGACTCGCCAGCATAAGCAACAGCACAGGGAACATTGAGTGAAGCCGTCGGCACCATCGCCGCAGACCTGGGGCGAAGGGAAGCACCAGCAACGCCAGGGCAAAGGGCATACTTCCCGAAATGTGCTGCCTATCACTGGGAGCCATTGGCTTCCCAGTGACTTGTGCGATCGAAGTAAGCGGTACGGCGATCGTAAACGTGACCGAAGTCGTGCCCTGTCCCGCTGCAACACTCGCTGGCGAAACGGTGCAAGTCGCACCCGATGGAAGACAGTTGGAAGAGAACGTGATGGTGGCCGGAATGGTCATGGCTGGCGCAACCGGGCTCAAAGTAAAAGTGAAGGTTGCCTGTTTTCCAGGTTCGACGGCGGCTGTTGAGGGTGAAGCCGGAGCAATCGCGAAATCCTCAACCACTTCGACCAACGCGGCGCTTGTTGACGGCTGATTACTGTTGTCTCCGGCATAGCTGGCGACAATGTTCGCCGATCCGGTTGGAAGGGTTGTGATATCCAGCGTAGCGGTGCCGGATGGGTTCAGCCTGGCTGAACCCAATGCTGTTGAATCATTCAGGAATGTCACCGTTCCTGTTGGCGTCCCCGCCGAAGCGGTTACCGTCGCAGTCAAGGTGACGGCGTTTGACAGGAAGACAGGATTTTCGTTGGGGGTGAGTCTGGTAACCGTCGCCAGTTGCGTGATGACATTGACTGTCGCGCAAAAGGAACTACTGGCGTAGTCGAGCTGGTAACTTGCCGACGGCGTCCACTGGGCACAAAGCTGGCTGCTGCCAAATGGCAGAATGGTAGATGACGTTGCCACGACGCCGCCCGCGACTGGACCGACGTAATACTGAAGCGTTCCAAGAGAGGTCACATTCGTGCTGCCTGCCGCCACGGATGCGTTGAACTGGCCTGCTCCAAGGGCCGTGCCGGAGATGATCGGCGAAGCTGGATTCCAGCTGATGACGGTTGCTGCCGCATTGACTGTGATGGAGGCGCAAGCGCTGGCAGGGGCGAACTGCGACGCATAAGCGGATACCGGTGTCCACTGCACGCAGAGTTGCTGGCTTCCACCTGGCAGCACGGTTCCTACTGAAGCCTCCGTGCCGCCAACTGAATTGAGGTAATAGACGAAGGCGCCGTCGTTGCTCACGTTCGTGCTTCCGTTCATTGCCTGCGCATTGAGTTGGCCTGCCACCAGGGCTGTGGGATAAGTGATGCTGGAGGGTGAGGGCGTCCAGCTCATTGCGGGAGAGGTCAGTGGATTGACCGTCTCGGTCAGGGGAGAGCTTGCCGAGGCCGCAAAAGTGGAACTACCCGCGTAGGCCGCAGCAACAGTGTGTGTCCCGGTGGAGAGAGAGGTCGTGGAGTAGGTCGCCTGCCCTGAACTGTCCAATGTCTCGTCCGAAGCAATGCTGCCGTCGACGGTGAATGCAACCGTCCCCGCGGGCGTGCCCGATGCGGCACTGACTGTTGCGGTAAAGGTCACCGAGGATCCGACTGTTGAGGGATTAGGGTTGGGGGTCAGGTTTGTTCTTGTCGCCATGAGCAAACTGGGGATGTTGATCTTTGCTACGAACGCGTTGAACAGATAGCGCGCAGCCCCATTATTCTTCGTCTGAAAGGCGCCGCTGGTCACCGGCAAATCGCTGGATGCGGATTGCCCCGCCAGATAAACGCTTCCGGCCGCATCCAGAGCGACCGCGTTGGCATTGTCGATGAAAGATCCAGCAAAGTATGTGGCATAGAGAAGCGACGAACCGCTGGAATCGATCTCCGCCAGGAATCCAGCATCGCCTCCTCCGTTGTAAGCGTTATTCACAGACTGCACCGCGCCGCTTGTCACCGGCAGGTCGTCGCCATAAAAGCTGCCGGCAACGTAAACATTGGTTGAACCATCCAGTGCGATGCCTGCTGGTGTTGCGAATCCCCCGTGGGTCCCATGCAGAAACGTTGAATAGACAAGGTCCGTGGCCGATGGGTTCAGCTTGGCGATGAAACCCGAACCGCTGGAAAACTGGCTCTGATAGGCTGCGCTGCTTACCGGAAAGTCAGACGAGTTGGCAACCCCGGTTGCATAAACATTGTTCAAGTTGTCCAGGGCGATTGCATTGACGGAATCGCCGGATGAACCACCCAGAAATGTGGAATACAGCAGAGAATCTCCATTGGCGCTGAGTTTGCTAATGAACCCGGTTAAGCTGCCGGTTCTGGTGCTGAGTTTGGCGGTTTGGTAGGCTCCGCTGGTCACAGGGTAATCGGAGGAGGTCGCAGCGCCGGCTACATAGGCATTGCCCTGTGCGTCTAGAGCCAGCGTTTTCGCATTGTCGCTGCGGGAGCCGCCGATGTAGGTCGAATAAACAAGAGACGAGCCGTCCGCGCTGAACTCGGTCACAAAAACATTCGATCCCAGACTGATCGTGGTGTGGTTGGTGGACTGATAGGCTCCACTGGATACGGGATGATCGGAGGAGTCGGAGTAGCCGGCCACGTAGACGTTGCCATTTGCATTCACCGCAATCGCATCGGATGTTGTGGCCAGACTTCCTCCAAGGTAGGTGGAATAGATCAGCGCCGAGCCGGAAGGATCGAGTTTGGCGACAAACGCGCTGTTCGAGTTCTGTGTCCTGGGAGAGGTCTGAAATGCTCCCGTGGTCACTGGGAAGTTCGCACTATTGGCCTGTCCGGTCACATAGGCATTGCCGCTAGCGTCCAAAGCAATGGCAGTTGCCCAATCGGACCTGCCGCCCCCGCCGCCAAGATAAGTCGAGTACAAGAGCGCGGTACCGCTGGCATTGAGTTTCGTAATGAAAGCATTGCTCTGAGCGTTCAAGTTCAGGCCGCCAATGGTTTGCGTGCCGATTGCTGTTTGCAAAGCTCCACTCGTCACTGGAAAATCGATCGAGCCGGCCATCCCGGCAACATAAGCATTGCCACTGGTGTCAACGGCAAGGGCGTACGCGATATCGCTGATGTTTTGAGTGCAAGATCCACCAAGGTATGTGGCGTAGGCAAGCACAGGATCGATGATCAGCGGTAACTCTGGATCGTAGTCCCCCACCCGGAAACTCACATTTCCCCCGGCGAGCAGGAATGCGCCATCCACTGACTCGCGCTTTCCATCGCGCTCTTGATAGAGCACAGGCTTATGGAAGGCCATCTGGCCATGTCGGCCAACGACTTCCAGGTTGCCCGCGGCATCGATGCGCATCCGGCGCGCTCCACTCAGATGCAGACGGATCTGCTCTGGCCGCGCATGCGCAGCAACGACAAAATCGAACTCTAGTTGCCGCTGATTGCCGTAGTAGACAAGATCGATGCCCGGATATACTTCGGCATACCGCACACGGCTATAGGTCGGTATGTCCGCATGCCACTTGGCAGGATCGTTGCCCAAAAAGAAATTGGCCTTGCCGGGGAGTTGTTTCTCGCCAGTGGGAGCAATCCCGGCTTTGGATCCAGGTAAATCCAGCTTGAAGGAATCGCCGATGCTGGCGGCGGACTTGTCGCCCCCCCGGCCGGGCCTTGAAAGCCCAAGCACAGCTTCACTCGATGTGAGAATGACCTGATAGCCTTGTCCGCTTGCCGCAAAGCGCACCTGGGGAGCGCTTTGTCCCTGATTGACTACAAAGCTCAGTGGCAGTCGCCCGTAGTCCGCTGCGACCTTTGGCGAAGTTCCGGGCGTAACTGCGAAGGCAGCGCAGGTGGCGGCAATGGTACAAGCACTGGCAATCGCCCGACGCAGCGTGAGGAATCTCCACTTCTTCGGCCCATTGAGAATCGGCTGGTCCAGGCGGCTTGTCTGCCGGAAGGGCATTCTGGCATCGCAGATGAGAGCGTGTAAAGAACAACCGGAAATCGCGAGTTCATGCATGGTCACCGCCTTGAAGACCACTGCTGTCGACTTTGAGCTCGTTGGCCCATGAGTGGTCTTGCTTATATAAGCGGTGAATGCCGGGAGAACCCCTCATCCTCGTCCAGGAATCTGCGGAGATAGCTGAAAACGGGCGAGAAATACCGTTCCAGCCCATCTCCCTGCCCCAAAATGTCCCGATCCACAATCCCGGCGTCGCGGCTCGGTTGGATGCATCACTCGATCCAAAGGCGCCTTGGCTTGCTATCGAGTTCATAGAATGGGTGTATTGCGCATGCGCCACGGACTCGGTTTGCGGAACAAGATCGAAATGGCGCGCGAGGTAATCTTGCCAGGGTCATGTTCGCCGGCGCCTGGTGGTGTCCGCCACACAGATGGTCGTTTATTTCTTGAAAGAGCACGACCGGGGTACCCTCTGGGTCACGTGCCGCAAACGGCCCAAAATGAGCCGGGCTTTAGAGCAAATCTCTCAATGGAATGGAGGAGATTCTCGCGGTGTTGACGGAGGGAGCGTGGGGCTTCAGCCCCACGAAATCGAGACTCGCGTTGAACTGGCCTTCAGACCTGAGGCTGAAGCCCGCATGAAGCCAACAGAATCAACGGGCTCTCTTGGCCGCGAGGGATGGTTTTCGAGCACCTTTCTGCATTCGGCCCTCTTCCCCGTTCACTGAAGGCCGAAGCCGGACGGAATTGTACGCAATCGCCTTCCCGCGTCAAAGCCTCAGGGCAGCGGCTCATCAAAAAGGGCCGCCGTGGCAGCCCGCATGGCCCCAGGTTGCAGCGGATAATCCGTCCCCGCCTGCCAAAAAGCAGCCGAAAGGGCGGCCAAGGTCTTTGCGAGCACACCCAGGTCTCTCCACACGCTGGCCCGCTGCTGGTAGTCGAGTGAAAGGCGCAGCTTGTCCGGAGTCACCACCGTTTTGAAGTACCGCAGCGGGTCGGGCACCAGCGCCAGCAGCTCGGCCTCTCGGCAATACTTGATCGTTGCCGGGTCGGTGAGCCCTGGGCGCACCGCCAGCAGCCGCACGTAAGCCCCTTTGAACTCCACTGTCAGTTCGGGAACCACCGGCCGCGGGCCCACAAGGCTCATCTCGCCCCGCAGCACATTCCACAACTGCGGCAGCTCGTCTACCTTGAGCCAGCGCAGCCAGCGCCCGGTTCGCGTGATGCGCGGGTCGGCGCCCAGCGTAAACATCAAGCCGTCGCAGCGCATCCGCATGGTGCGCAGTTTCAGCAGCCGGAAGCTGCGGAAGCCCCTGCCCATCCGCACCTGACAAAAGAGCACCGGGCCCTCGGAATCCAGCTTGATCAGTGCGGCCGCCAGGGCCATCAAGGGAAATGTGACGGCAAGCAGTAGTATCGCAAGAACAACGTCCACACAGCGCTTGAACACGAGCTCTCCCCGCAAAAGGACTTAGCGCCCCGACCCGGAGCCGGTATCGGGAACCCATCAGGGAATCTTGCCCGGCGATGCTGGCAGTCCTGACCGGACTGACTGCAGGGCGAGCGTCAACTGCTCCATCCGCTCCCGCGCAACGCCAAAGCCGTCCCCTCTCGTGACTACGCATTCGGAAGCCCATTTTTCGGGTTTCCGCCAGGGATAGCTGATTCAGTATTGACAGGAAACAACTTCCGCCTTTCCTTGTCAAGTAGTTAATTCCAATTTGGGAAAGATGTTTCTCAAGCAGCAAGAACCCCTCTTGACACTTCGCACCCTTTCCTTGGCTCCTTTTGGAGCGGAGCGTCCTGAAAATGCATCAAAGCAGGCAAGACAATGGAATGGAGCAACTTGCTCGATTGGCCCTTCAATCTGCCCTGGAATCCACTATGGGCGGATGCACCCTGAAGCGCTGCAAGCCCGAAGGAGAGCAATTGAAACGGATTTCCTTATTGTTTTTCATCTTCGGGGCCTGTCTCTCCGCGGCCCGCGCCCAGGGCAATTACGAAATTCAGGTCTACGGCTCTGAGACCGTAGCTCCGCGCAGTACCATGGTCGAGCTCCACTCGAACTTCACCGCCGACGGCCAGCGCCGCACCATCGGCACCGTCGCTCCCACCGATCATGCCGAACACGAAACCATCGAGATCACCCAGGGCATCAACGCCTGGTCCGAGGTTGGCTTCTATGTCTTCACCAGCGAGCGCGGCGGACCGGGCGTGCAATGGGTGGGCGACCACATCCGCCCCAGGGTGCGCGTTCCTCAAAAGTGGCGATGGCCGGTAGGCGTGAGTCTCTCCATGGAGGCAGGATACCAGCGGGCTGTCTTTTCGCCCGACACCTGGACCTGGGAGATTCGCCCCATCGTCGACAAGCAGAAGGGCCCCTGGTACTTCGCCGTGAACCCGGCGCTGGAGCGCACCTGGCATGGCCCCGACGTGACGCTGGGCCTCGACTTCTCCCCCGCGGTGAAGGTCAGCTACGACTTCACCAAAAAAATCACCGGAGGCATCGAGTACTACGCCGACTACGGTAGCCTGACCTCCATCGCCAGCCTCCACGACCAGCAGCAGCAGATCTTCCCCGCCATCGACCTGAATCGTCTCCCCTGACTGGGAGTTCAACTTCGGCGTGGGCATCGGCCCCACCGCCGCCACCGACCACTGGATCGTCAAGGCCATCGTGGGCCGGCGTTTCACTTGGGGCCGGAAAAAGTAAGTCCCTCCGAACTTACCGTTTCGAAGGCCCGGATCAGCTCCTTGCGCACCGTGAGCCGCTCGACCAGATCGGCTCGCACCTCGTAGCCGCGGCCCGGCGTATCCGGAATCGCGATCTCGCCCGCCGCTGAAACCGTCACCTCCGGCTCGATGATGTCCTCGGCCCAATAGCGCGCCGAAGCCGAAACATCGCCCGGCAGCGTGAAGTTCTCCAGCGTCGAGAGCGCGATGTTGTGCGAGCGTCCGATGCCCGACTCCAGCATCCCGCCGCACCACACCGGAATCCCCCGCTCCTGCGCCGCGTTGTGCACGGCAATCGCCTCGGAGAATCCGCCCACGCGCCCCAGCTTGATGTTGATGATCTTGCACGACTCCATCTCGATGGCCGCCAGCGCATCGCGCCGGTTGCGGATCGATTCGTCCAGGCAGATGGGCGTTTTCAGCCGCTTTTGCAGCATCGAGTGGTAGTAGAAGTCGTCGTGCCACAGCGGCTGCTCGATCATCAGCAGATCGAAGGCGTCGAAGGTCACCAGGTGGTCGGCATCCCGCAGCCTGTAGGCGGAGTTGGCGTCGCAACTGAGCATGATCCCCGGCCAGCGGTTGCGCACCTGCTCAAAAACCTCCACATCCCAGCCCGGCTTGCACTTGAGCTTGATGCGCTGGTAGCCGGCCGCCAGTTCCCGCTCGATGATCGCCAGCAGCTCCGGAATCGAGGCCTGAATTCCCAGCGAAACGCCGCAGGGAATCGTCTCGCGCACCCCGCCGATCAGCTGGGAGAGCGAAACCCCTTCGCGCTGCGCCTCCAGATCCCAGATGGCGTTTTCCAGCGTGGCCTTGGCCATGCGGTTGCCGCGCACCTGGCGAAAGATCCGCGGGCACTCGCCGCCGTGCTCGGGCGCCTCCGCCGCCAGCATCGGCCCCAGTTCCTGCACAATCACGCTCCAGGCGCTGTCGGTCGACTCCGCGGAGAAGAACGGCCGCTCGCCCGCCGTGCACTCGCCCCAGCCGGTCAGCCCCTCGGACTGGATCTCGGCCAGCAGGATTCGCCGGTTGCGGGTGACGCCAAAGCTGGTTTCAAAGGGACGCACCAGCGGCAGGTGCAGTTCGCGCAGGATAATCGCATCGATTCTCATAGATTCTCGCGTTCCTTGGGGAAATCAGTCCATCTCTGCAGCACGAAGGCGGCCCAGTTCGAAGACTCCATTTCCTTCCGCATCCCGGACGAAGCCAAGTACGGCCAATCCTCTGGAAAATGCCTCTTGAAACTTGCGCCGGTTCTCCAACTGAACGGCCAGGGCTCGTTCCCGGCCTTCCTCGCTGCCTTCCACGCATAGATGGAGGCCGGAACCAGAATGCGTTCCTCCGCGGCTCGGGGGCTTACCGGGCGACCCTCGAGCAATGGCTTGCACCCTGGGCGAATCCAGCTCCCACTCGGCCACCAGACGGTCCGTCGGCAGCCCACCCTGCAGTCGAGATGAGGATACACCATAGAAATTCTCCTGGTAGCCCCGCACAATGGCTCCCAGCTTGTGGATATTCAGATAAGCGTTCTTGATTTCCAGCGGATCGAAGGTCCACTCCATCTGCCGGATGCCGCGCGAAAGCGCCTCCCGGCGCTGCTCCAGCTTGAGCTGCGCGCCCAGACCGCGATTGCGGTATCCCTCCCGCACGGCCAGCATGTGCGAGTGCAGATAGGCGCGCGGCTCGCCATCCCCGGTGTCCCACCCCAGCGACGAAGACCTGTCGCCGGGGGCCCCGGTTTTCCACCCCAGCGACGAAGACCTGTCGCCGGGGGCCCCGGTTTTCATTCCCGGCAGCGAAAAGACGAATCCCACCAGCGACGCGGGACAACCCTCCGGCGAGCCCTCGGCAATCTCCGTGTCGAAGGCGCCGATCACCTGCCCGCCGATCTTCTGCGCCAGCAGGAAGGTCTTGCGCGGAATCACGTCGCACGCGTCGAAACCCCAGGTCTCGATCTGGAGCTGCACGCAGGCCTCCAGCTCGTCGAACCCCGCGCAGGTGCGTATCACAATCATGGCCGCACTCCGAAGATGATCGAGGATACGCGCTTTCGCTCACCTGCACGCCCGGCGGAAGCGCCAAAGGGTGCGTGCCCTCCATGCTGCGGGAAAACTCCCGATCCTATCCGCTTTGTACCAGGGCACGACTTCAGCCGTGCCGCAAATTGCTGATCATAAAAACCGGCTTCAGCCCCTGTGGGAGGCTCTTCGGGAAATTCGTCTGTCTCGCGGGGCTCTTCCGCTGCCTGTTGAACCCCCGAGGGATGGCTTGTCTGAAAATCGGCCATCATTCCTCCCTCGTTTCCGGCAATTCAGCCAGCTTTCGCTTCGCCTGAGCCCACAACGCCTCCAACTCGTCGGCCGGCAAGCTCCTCAAGCGGCCGCTCTGAAGCCAATTCCATCTCTCTGAAGCGCTCCCGGAAGCGCCGGTTGCAGCCGCGCAGCGCCATCTCCGCATCCACGCCCAGGTGCCGGCCCAGATTCACCACGGTAAAAAGCAGGTCGCCCAGTTCCGCCTCCACCGCGGGCTTGCGCGCCGGATCGCCGGAAGCCGCTTCCACCTCCAGTTCCGCAGTCTCTTCCACCAGCTTGGGCAGCAGGTCGCGCCAGGTGGCCCAGTCAAATCCGGCCTTCTGCGCCTTGGCGCCCAGCTTGGCCGCCTCGGCCAGAGCCGGCATCGCGCGCTGCACTGTGTCAAGCCTCGATACTGGCCTCGACGCTGGCCCCGATGCCGCGGCAGGACCCGCCGCATGCAATGCCTCGGCCAGCTTGATCTCATCCCAGTTGCGGAGCACTGCGGCCGAAGAACCCTCCACATCGGCGTCCACATTCGCCCGGTTGCCCGCCGCGCGCGAAGCCTCCTCGCCAAAGACATGCGGATGCCGCCGCACCAGCTTGCTGTTCAGGTGATCCAGCACGTCGGCAATGGTGAAGTGGCCTTCGTTGGCCGCCATCTCCGCATAAAACAGCACCTGCAGCAGCAGGTCGCCCAGCTCTTCGGCCAGATGCGGAAAATCGCGCCGCTCGATGGCGTCGAAGACCTCGTAGGCCTCTTCCAGCGTGTACTTGCGAATGGAGTCGAAGGATTGCTCGCGGTCCCAGGGGCAGCCATCGGGAGCGCGCAACCGCGCCATGATCTCTACAGATCGCGCAAACAAGGCCGCCGCCCGCGCCGGATCGGAGGTGAGCTGCGGCGTGGAGTCCAGTGCAGAAGGGCGTTCATGCGGAAGGTCCATGCAACCTCAGTCTACCTTGCGCCGCTGCGGCAAAGCGTCACAGCCTGAGACCGGCCCGCCCCTCACCGGAAATGTAGAACTCACCCGTACGGCCGGACCGCAGGGAACCGCTGAATCGTCCGCCGTATTGAAAGGGTACGGCTTCAGCCGTGCCGTAAATAGCACAAAATGAAGACGGCCTTTGGCCCCTGAAGGCGTGCCTCAAAGGATTCTTGCCTAAGGCAGCTCTCCAATTTGCGTAGAGGAAGGAATAGAACGGAGGGAGCAGGGGACTTCAGTCCCCTGAATCAGCGATAGAATCATTGGGCCTTCAGGTCCGGGCCTGAAGGCCAGCAAAACTCGCGTCGGTTTCGTGGGGCTGAAGCCCATCCGATTGAAGCCATTTCCATTGGCACGGCTGAAGCCGAGCCCTTTCAAAGCCAATTCCTTTGAGATGGTGCGTTTGCCCTGTCCTCCGCAGCCTGCACAGCCCCCAGAGGCAATGCCCGCTTGAGAGCCAAGGGCCAGGACGAGGCCCCTCACAGCTTCTTTCGCAGATATTCAAACATCACATAGCCAATCAGCGCGGAGACTATGGCGATCAGGAAGTTCGTCCCGGTGAACATATCGTTCAGGGCAAACGCGAAGCTCTTCCCGCGTCCGCCGCTCACCGTAAACTCTCCCATCAGGAGATTGGAATAAAAGAGGAAGACGATGAACGCAACTTCAATCACCGCTCGCCAAAGCGGGGTCAGGCGGCGGCTGTTTCTGCTGCGCATCATGCAGGAATGGTAGCAGCAGGCGCATGAAGAGATCTTTATCTCCGCGCGCGCCGACCCTCTGGATCGTCACGCTCCCCGTTCTCGACAGCGAAATCCGCATCACCCAAACCGCCCCGGCCTGAGCTTCAAATCGCGCCGTCCTGCCTGGGGGGGCGTCACTCCTCGTTGCCGCTCCACCCCTCGGGAAGGAACCGATAGCCCACCCAGGGCTCGGTCTGGATGTACTGCTTGCCGGTCTCGGCTTCAAGCTTCTTGCGCAACTGGCCCACGAAGACGCGCAGATACTCGGGCTGATGGGCAGACTGCGCCCCCCACACGGCGGTCAGCAGTGCGCGATGCGTCATCACCTTGCCGGCGTGGCGGGCCAGATGAAGCAGCAGATCGAATTCCTTGGGCGTCAGGTGGACCGGGCGGCCCAGAACCTCTATTGAGTGGGCTTCCGCGTCCAGCATAAAGTCGCCGGCCTCAATGGCCGCGGTGGTCCGCTCCGGGGCGCGGCGCAAATGGGCGCGCACCCTGGCCAGCACTTCCTGGATGCTGAAGGGTTTGGTCACATAGTCGTCCGCGCCGGCGTCCAGCGCCTCTACCTTGGAGCGCTCGTGATCCCGAACGGAGAGCACCAGCACGGGAGTCGCTCCCTTCAAGCGGATGGCTCGGCACACCTCCACGCCGCTCAAGCCGGGCATCATCAGGTCGGTGATGACCAGGTCGGGCGGCCAGTCGTTGAAGACCTGCAAGCCCTCCTCGGGTTCGTTGGCGGTACGCACGTCAAAGCCTTGCGCGGAGAGCGCCGCGCGCAGCACGCGAGTGATTTGCGGTTCGTCGTCGATGACCAGAATTCTGCCTGGCATGGCTCCCTGCTTTCATCGGAAGATTACATCATCCGGCTGCCCCGGTATGATGCAGGGGGAGGAATCATGGGCGCTGCGCCCAAACCAACCAGGCTTTTTCACTGGCTCGCGGCCATGGTCAGCGTGGTGCTCACCACCGCCGCGCTGGCCTGGATGGGAGCCAATTCGACAGCCGCTGGAATGGTGTTTCTGGTCTTGGTGGTGTGGACCGCGACCCAGACCGGGATCGGACTGTCTCTCTTCACCGCCGCTCTTTGCGCGCTCTCCTTCGATTATTTTTTCCTGCCTCCGTTCCGCACCCTGCGCCTGGCCGGTGCGCAGGAATGGGTGGCCATGATCGCCTTTCTGGCTTGTTGCTCGGTGGTGGGGCGGGTGGCGGAAATGGCCCGCCGCCAGGCTGTCCAGGCGGAGCACAGGCGCGAGGATGTCGAAGGGCTCTACGCCCTGAGCCAGGAAATGATGCTCCATGAGGACGCCGCCGGCCTCATTCGCGACCTGCCCCATTTGATCGCCCGCATCTTCAACCTGGATGGGGTGGTGCTCTATGTGGCCGACCGCGACGAGTTCCACGCTTCGGCCGCCAATTTGCCCATGAGCATTCAGGCCAGCCTGCGGGCCATGACGCAAGGACCCAATCCGACCCTGATCATCCCCGGCGGATTCCGCGTCATGACGCTGATGATGGGCCTGCGGCCGGTAGGCTCGCTGGGATGGCGGCCGGCAGTGCTCTCCCGCGAAGTCGCCACCGCGGTCAGCGCGCAAGTGGCCGTCGCTCTCACCCGCGCGCTGGCCATTGAGGCCTCCACGCGCATGGAGGCGGCCCGCGAAGGCGAGCGGTTGCGCACCGCTCTCATTGACTCGCTGACCCATGAACTGCGCACGCCGCTGACTTCCATCCGCGCCGCTGCCACCACTTTGATGCAGGCCGACGGCTTGGATGAAGCCGCGCGGCTCGACCTGGCCTCCCTCATCGACGAAGAGGCTTCGCGGCTCGATACGCTGATCGGCCAGGCGGTTGAAATGGCCGAAATCGACGCCAATGTCGTGCAGGTGCACTCTGTGCAGCAGCATCCACGCGCCCTGCTCGATCAGGCCGTGGAGCAGTCGCGCACGGCCTTGGCGCCCCACCGGGTGGCGATCTCCGCCGAAGAACCTGACACACCTGCCTGGTTCGATCCCCACCTGCTGGTCCGTGTCCTTCGCCACCTGTTGGAGAACGCGGCCCGCTATTGCCCCCAGGGCAGCCGTATTGCCCTCAGTTGCCGCCGCCAAGGCGGGCGGCTGGAGTTTCGCGTGGAAGACAACGGCCCGGGAATCGATTCCGCCGATCTGCCGCTGATTTTCGAAAAGTTCTACCGGGGCAAAATGAGCGCACGGGCCGCCAAGGGCTCGGGAATGGGGCTGGCCATTGTCAAAGCCATCCTGGCCGCGCATGGCGGAGCAATCGAGGTGGAGAGTGTTCCCGGACAAGGAGCCCACTTCAAGTTCTGGGTGCCCCTGGTAGAAAAGCAGCCGTCGAAACAGACATGAGCAATGGCCGGCGCCGGGACGCCCCAATCCCTAAAAATGTGAAGTGAGAGAATCTCGGCTTTTGGGATAGAGTGGGTCTCCTGCATGACTCATGGATGCCGGTCGCTGCAAGAACAGGCAGCGCCGGCCTCCTGGCCGACTGTCGATCTCACGGTCCACGCCGCACACTCGGCCAACAGGAAAAGCGCTCTAGATCTTTGACCGTGTAAATATGTACCAGTTCCGCACCCCATCCATTCGGCAGTTTCATCGCCGAATGGGTGGAAGACCAACAGAATTATGACCTGCACAATTCACGAAGACGCCCTATTTCGGTTCTTCGCTCCAGTCGCAGCAGATCTCCTTGCGCTGGTCTGCACTGGCCATGGCCCACTCCAGCAGGCGCGCCACCCGCCAGCCATCGACCGCCGTAACCGGAGCTTCAGCCAGGCCCAGCAGGGCATCGCGGATACCCGCATAGTAGAGGCGGTAGTCGCCGGAGATCGGCGTATAGGGCCGAGTGACCTTGCCACCGTCGATATCCACCTTCAGCAGACCCCAGTTGGCGGGGGGCTCCTCTACCCACCGGCCTTCGGGGATGCGGGTCACCTCCATGAGCGCTGCTTCCTGCATGTCCAACCCCCACTTCCAGTAGTTCCCTTTGGCGCCGCGCAAATGGTAGCGGGGCCGCTGCAGTGAAGAAAGGCAGTTGGCGCCCAGATTGACCGAAAAGCCCGGATAGCGCAGTCGCAGCGTGAAGCTGTCCAGGGCGCCGTCCCCGTCGCGCTCTCGCTCGACATCCGCACCCACGGCCAGCGGTTTGCCGAAGAGGGTCAGCGCCTGGTCGGCAAGGTGGGGGCCCAGATCGAGCAACAGGCCCCCGCCTGCCGCCGGATCTTCTTTCCATGCTCCCGCCTTGGGCACGGGACGCCAGCGGTCAAAGCAGGAGTCCAGATGTACCAGCCTGCCAAGTGAGCCCTCGCGCAGCAGCTTCTGAAGCGTCAGGAAATCGCTGTCCCAGCGCCGGTTGTGATACGGCGCCAGCAGCACTCCGCGCGCCGTGGCCAGCTCTATCAATTGCGCGATCTGCTCCGAGGTGGCGCACATCGGCTTGTCCACAACCACATTCTTGCCGGCTTCCAGAGCCTGCCGGGCTATGTCGAAGTGGGTGCCGCTAGGGGTGGTGACAACCACCAGCGTGATGGAGTCCTCGGCCAGCAATTCCTCCACCGAGCGGCAAGTGCGGATGCCCGGATAGCGCTGGGCCGCGGTGTTGGTGCTGCGTTCGACAACGGCGGCCAATTCCAGCCCATCCACGGACGAAAGAAGCGGCGCATGAAAAACGCGTCCCCCAAAGCCGAACCCTACCAATCCCACACGAATCATTCGATCCCCCAAATGCCCGGCTGTCGTGTCGCCTTGAGCAGTTAGCTTTCGAGTTTATACCGCGTCTCTGCCAACCGATAGAGACGCCGCCACACCAGGCGGTTCATGGTAACCACCATGGTGGCCATCAGCACGGTGGCCAACAGCAAAGTGGAGAAGTTGGAGCCGTAGGTGGCGGCGCTGATCTGTGCCCCCAGGCCGACGGTCTGCAGCGTCCGGTCCCCGAGGGTTCCGTACTCGGCCAGGATGGACGTGTTCCATGCGCCGCCCGAGGCAGTGACCATTCCGGTAATCAGATACGGGAAGATGCCGGGGAGGATCAGCCTCGTCCACCGCTGCCAGCGGGTGAACTTGTACACCGTCGCGGCTTCCTTCAGGTCGGAGGGGATGGCCATGGCTCCGGCGATCACGTTGAACAGTACGTACCATTGCGTTCCCAGAAGCATCAGGGCGATTGAGCCGATGCCCAACCCCGCGCCGTTGCGGATCAGCACCAGCATCAGCACCGGAAAAAACGCCGAGGCCGGAATGGAGGCGACGATCTGGGTGATGGGCTGCAGGACCTGCGCCAGCTTGGGATTGGAGCCAATGGCCACGCCCACCGGAATCGTCCACAGGGCGGCAATCAGCAGCGCGGCGCTGACGCGCAGATACGTGGCCGCCGCGCCCAGCAGCAGCAGGCGCACGTCGGCCCAGGTCACGCCGTGCAATAGATGAACGGCCTGGCTGCCGGCCCAGAGCACGGCCACCACCGCAAAGGTTCCCAGCAGGACGGAAAAGAGCCTGGAACCTCGCGTGGATTCGTCATCAATGGGATGCACCACCTTGCAGGCGCGGGTTGCCGCCAGGCGGCGATACATGGTCTCCTCCACTCCGCTCCAGGCACGCGAGGGAAGGCGCAGCAACACGCTGGGCCGGCGCAGCAGGGTGAGAATCGGCGAGGTAACGCGCGAGGCCGATTCCACCTGCTCGAATTTGAATTTGTCGCTCCACGCAATCAGCGGACGCCACAGCAACTGGTCGGTGGCCACAATGATCAGAATCAGCACGGCCATGCCCCAGAACAGTGCATGAATATCCACCGGATCGGCGGAAGCGGCGCTGTAGAGATAACTTCCCAGCCCAGGAAGATGGAAGCTGTGGTCGCCAAAGGTAAGCATCTCGCAGGGAATCAGCACAAACCATCCGCTCGCCACGGAAACGATGGAGTTCCAGATCAGTCCGATGGCGGCGAAGGGCATTTCCAGTTGCCAGAAGCGCTGCCAGGCGGAGTAGCGGTAGATGCGCGTGGCCTCGATCATCTCCCTGGGAATGCTCTTCAGCGACGAGTAGAAGCTGAAGGCCATGTTCCACACCTGGCTGGTGAACAGCAGCACAATTGAACCCAGCTCGATGCCCAATTGATGGCCTGGAAACAGGGCGATCATGGCCAGCATGACGCCGGGCAGAAAGCTGAGCACCGGAATCGATTGCAGAATGTCGAGCACCGCCAGCATCCAGGTTTCAACGCGGGGATTGTAGGCCGCGATGTAGCCGTATGCGACGGCGAAAACCAGACTCAGCAGGTAAGCCAGGCCCATCCGCCCGATGGAGTAGAACGCATACAGCGGCAGCGCCCGGACGGAGTGAGAGATGACCACCGACGGCATGGGCTTGGCCATCCAGTAAGTGCCCAACTGGAGAATGGCGAAGAACAGGGCGAGAGCGCAGAGAATCACGGCCGAATCGATGAGAAACGGCCATGTGCGCACGGTAACCAGCGAGCGGGCAAGCGGATGCTGTTTGATCACTCGGCATCCTCACTGGGGGCAATCTCCTCGTCCTGCGCGTCGGGCAACACAAAGCGGCGGCGTCCGGCGTCGAAGTCGAACAGCTCTGCGTAGCGGCCCCACGCCACGGCGGTCTCCATCTGGCGCAGGCACTCCTCCTCGCTGAACTGCTCGTCGAGCATGTCCAGAAAGAACTCCTCGGGAACGGAGTGGTCGCTCTTGGCTTCAAGCGCGCGCCGAATCTGGCGCAACAGCAGTACGTTCTCCACCGCCGCGTCGCGGAAAAGCTCCTTCTGCCGCAGAATCTCGGAGTTGGCGAACTCCGTGCCGCTCGGGGTGATGGCCGCGTCGCCTTCTTCGATTTGCAAAAAACCGAGCAGTTGGGCGGCATCCACAATGGGCAGCAGATCGTCGATTTCAAATGCCAGGTCGTCGGCCAGCCGGTAGATGTCGTCGCGCCCGCCCTTGTCCAGCAGCAGTTCCAGCAGACCGGCCATGCCTCCGGGCCGCGCGTGGGGCAGCATCTGGTAGTGCATCTGCCGCTGGTCGCGAATCGGGCGTCCGGTTTGCTGATCCGGCGCCTGGGCGGGAGCCACATCGGGCTTGGTGAGCACTGTATAGATGTAGTCCACCAGTTGCGTGAAGGGCTCTGACTTGCGGTCGCGCGGCTGGGCCAGTTGCACCCTGAAATCCGTGCGGATGTGCCCAGGGTTGCGTCCCAGCACCACGATGCGGTCGGCCAGCAAGACGGCTTCTTCAATGTTGTGCGTCACCAGAAAAACGGCCTTGGTGGGCATGGTCTTGTTGGCCCACAGCTCCAGCAGTTCGCTGCGCAGGTTCTCGGCGGTCAGCACGTCAAGGGCGCTAAAGGGCTCGTCCATGAAAAGCACTTCCGGTTCCACAACCAGGGCGCGGGCAAAGCCTACGCGCTGCTTCATTCCCCCGGAAAGCTCCTTGGGATACGCTGCCTCAAAGCCGTCCAGACCCACCGTGTCCAGCATTTTCATGCTTCGCTCGTGGCGCTCGCCGGGGGGCACGCCGCGGGCCTGCAGCGGCGCCTCCACGTTCTCCAGCACCGTGAGCCAGGGGAAGAGGGCGAAGCTTTGGAAAACGATCGACACATTGATCTCGGTGTCGGCGATGGGCTTGCCGTGCCAGTAGACCTGCCCGGCCGTGGGCGTGGAAAGGCCGCTCAACATGCGCAGCATGGTCGACTTGCCTGACCCTGAAGGGCCCAGCAACGCCAGAATCTCTCCCGGCACGATCTCCAGGTCGGTGGCGGAGATGACCTGAATGCGATTCTGGCTGGGCTGGGCGTAGTATTTCTCCACCTTTTCGGCCCGAATGATGGCTTCCGTACCGGTACTCGTGCTTTCGTTCACCGTGGCTGCTTCCTGCATGCGCGGTCCTCCGGAAGGGGTCCGCATGCCTACAGCGGTCCCACAATTGCTCTACCCCGAACCCACCGCTATCAAGTGGCATTTTTCTCAAGAAAATGCCACCTTGCACGATGCCGGAAAGGGCGTGTGAATTGTGGAACCGCTCTAAGGCCGCGGCCTGCTGATAGTGCCATTGTAGGGCGGCCTGGTTGCTTGACGATGAACCGGCGCCGGGCGATTCGCCGTCCAGCATCCGCCGCCGGTCTTTCGTTCCATCCCTCGTCAGGCAAAAGGCAGGAAATGCAAAGGTGAGAGCTGACTCTTCGAGCGTATCATTGAGGCAAAGAGCCGATCCATACACACCAGCAGATCGATACCGATCAGGTTTGGCATGGCGCCCCGGCTGTGCACGATCTCACTTTGGCCGCAGGAGAATATGACAGAAAACGGAGCCAAACCGAGGGTCCTGGTTGCTGACGACGAGCGCGTCATCGCCGATACGCTGGCCATGATTCTTAACCAGAGCGGCTTTGAAGCCCGGGCCGTCTACTCCGGGGAAGCAGCGCTCGAACTGGCGCCTGCCTTCCAACCCGACATGCTCATCTCCGATGTCATCATGGCCGGGCTCAACGGCATCGACGCGGCCATCCGCATGCGCGATCTGCTGCCGGGCATCAAGATCCTGCTCTTCTCCGGCCAGGCCGCCACCGCCGACCTGCTGGAAAAGGCGCGCCACAACGGCCACGAGTTCGAAATCCTGGCCAAGCCCGTCCACCCCCAGGACCTGCTGACCCGGCTCAGAGGCTAGAGCATTTCAACGATTGGTATAGAGTGATTTTCCACTGGACTGAAGATTACCGCTCCCCGTAACAAAAGGTAGCGCTGGCCTCCCGGCCGGCTGTAGCGTGGACCTCCCGGTCCACGCTCTCTCTACACCGGAGAGCTGCTCTAACGCCCCCGGCCTCGCCTTGGGGCCGAAGCGGACCACCAACATCATGCCGTCGATGTCAAAGGCGCGATTGCGCCGGTGTGAACGGCAAAATCCTTCTGTGCGGCCTTGCGCGCCAGGGTCACTACCGTGATGTCGTCCTGCTGGCCGAATTGCCGCGCCTGGTTGACGGCATCGCTGGCGGAAAGGACAGAAACCGCCGCCGTTCGCTCGAAGCCGAACAGCTCGCCGGCTTTCGAGCGCGCCTCCGCAATGCCGTCGGTCAACAAGGTGAGTTGCTCCCCCGCTTCCAGGCGAAACTCTGTCTCGGTGTATGTCGAGGTGGCGTTCAGGCCCAGCGGCAGATCGTTGGCGACCGGGGTCTCCCTGCCATTGAGGTAGGGCGGCAAGTGACCTGCGCTCGCGGCGGTTCCGCGCCCCGCGGCGTCCACGCGCACGATCAGACAGGTGGTGAAGCCCCCTTGGCTTCGACCCAGTGCGCGCGTATTCAACATGGCAAGCAGTTTGGCAGGCGACTCGGTGTGCTGTGCTTCCGTGCGGAAAGCGCCCACCAACAACGAAACCATCATGGCCGCTGGCATTCCCTTGCCGCTGACGTCGCCGATAACCGCCAGCACGCCGCCCTCGGCGCAGGGCAAAACCTGAAAGAAATCCCCACCCACCTGCTGCGCGGGGCGATACTCGGAGTGAATCTCGAAGCCCGGAATGCGCGACTGCTCCTCGGGGATGAGCACCTGCTGCACCTGCCGGGCTTGCTCCATCTCCTGCGTGACGGCGGTCTGGCGGCGGTGGTAGTCGATGGTGTAGCGGGCGGCCGCGTAGACCATCGCCATCTGAAGCAAGGCCGCAAGCAGCGGAATCGAACCAACGGAGATCCCGTTCAAGGTGAAAAGCTCCTGCCAGATGCGCAGCAGAAACGACCAATGTGTAATGGGGAACAAATAGATAGATATGTACGTGACCCAAATGAGCGTTCCGTGAGCAAAGGCAAGGGTGGCCACCAGCCAGCGCGCCGCACCCAGCCTCTGGCGGCGGAAAATGGCAAAAAGAATGAGAAGCAGCGGCAGAACTTTGAGCAAAAAGGCAATCAAATCAAGAATGCCGTCGGCTATCTGCACCACCCGGAAGGGAACGGGGGAGACCCATGCCAGGTAGGTCACAATTCCCAATCCGTTTGCGACTGCGTTCACCCACGCGCACAGCTTTACGGCGCGTACCAGGCGGTGGTTGCCGTCAAGACCGAGGATGAGCACCAGAACAAACCAGAGCGAGATGTCGAAAAGGGCGGTGCCAAAAATGTTCACGATCATCAAAACGAGCGGCGGCCATGGGATGCGTAGCTCGATGGATACAGCCCACATCAGCTCCGCCAGAGCGTGTCCGGCCATCCAGAAGAGCAGCATCTGACGGCGGTCGCGCAACCAGGCTCCCAGACACAGCAGGCCAACGAGAAGATAGAAGAAAACCTCGCCGAAATAGAGTTGATCCCCTCGAAGCCAGGAATAATCCTCACTTGCTTTGCGGTCCTTGATCCCCTCTGGAGTGCCCAACACCGGGATGCTCTCGAATCCGCCTGCTTGATCACTCGCGGTAAGTGACAAAGGCGCCTTCCAGACGCGCATGGCCAATACGCCGCGATGAGCAGCGCCAAGACCAAGCGTCTGAGGCGCAAATGGGTCAATGTCCTCATGGGAAACCCAGACCGGATGCGGCGGCAGCTTTCCCGAATGGCCCACGAGTTGCCCGTTCCAGTAAAGCTCCCAGACGTCGTCCACGGTGGGGATGAACATAGCGAGGTCCGGCGGAGCGCCCTTTACCGGCTCGACGGCGATGTGCAGCCGGTACCACGCGAAGCCGGTGTAGCCGGGATGGCCCTGTGCGCCCCAGGGCTTGTCGGCGGTGAGCTGCTCCCAGCCGGAGTCGTCAAATTCCGGCCTGACCCAGGCCATGTCGTCGCCAAGATGAAACTGCCACTTGCCGTCCAGAGGGACCGCGCCATTGCCCAGAGCCTCGACATGATGGATCGGCACGGCTTTACTCCCGGCAATGCCCGATTGCGCCGGGGCTGACAGAACAAAGACGAGCGAAACAACGACATGCAGCAGAACAACGAACGAAATCGACTGCCACGGAACAGGGCAGGACCTTTTTGAAGACATCCACCACCTCAGAAGTAATAGAGGTTGAAGCGCTGAGCCCGGAAACTTTCCAGCATTCTACTTCCAGGCCTTCGGTGCTTGCAGTGAGATGCGAAATCGCAGCAATTCTCTCATGAAGAGAAGGCGGTCAGGGTCTCGAATTCCCTCCTGAAGCGCCGGCAATTTCTTCAGCCAAAAAGAGTGTGCCCCGGTCCCTCGCATTTGGGAACCGGGGATTGAGGAGAAAACCTCTTTCAGGATCGGCGAGTGGCCTCTTCTGGCCCGCATACAGCCTTCTATGCACGGCAACTGGAAGATCAGACGTCGCGGCGGCCTTCCATGGCGCGGGCCATGGTCACTTCGTCGGCGTACTCGATGTCGCTGCCGGCGGGAACGCCCGTGGCTATGCGCGTAATCCTGACCGAAGGGCGGCGCAACGCGGTTGCCAGCCAATGCGCCGTGGCCTCGCCTTCCAGAGTCGGACTGGTGGCCAGGATGACCTCGTCCACCTCGCCGCGCTCGACGCGGGCCAGCAGCGTGCGGGTGCGCAACTGGTCCGGCCCCACGCCGTGCAAGGGCGAGAGCGTTCCGTGCAGCACGTGGTAGACGCCCTGATAGCCGCGGGTGCGTTCGATCGACGCGATGTTGGTGGGCTCCTCGACCACGCACACCAGCCGCTGATTGCGCGTGGGGCTGGCGCAGTAGGCGCAGGGATCGACATCGGTGACGTTGTTGCAGACCGAGCAGAGGCGCAGGCTGGCCTTGAGCCCGCGCACGGCCTCGGCCAGCGCCGCCGCATCCTCGTCGGTGGAGCGCAGGATGTGGAAGGCGAAGCGCTGGGCGCTCTTGGTCCCCACGCCCGGCAGCTTCTTCAACTCTTCAATCAGCCGGGCCATGGGCTCGGCATAGCGTGACACGGTTTGCGCCTTTCTAGGAGCAGTGAAGAAGTGAAGAAGTGAAAAAGTGAAGAAAGAGCCCGCCGTTCACTCATTCACTTCTTCACTTCTTCACTGCCCTACAACGTGCGATACACGATGCCGGTGAAGGCGTCGCCGTTCATCATGCCCTTACCCCATGCGGCGTCGAAGTCGGCTGTTGGTTTCTTGGCGATGGCTTCCTGCTCCGACGCCCCAGCCTTCTTGAGTGCGGCAACCTTGTCGCGGACGGCCGAAAGCATGTCGCGGTACTTCTGGAAATCGGCCTTTGAGCCGAGCGGTCCGTGGCCGGGGATAATTTTTGTGCCGTTGCCGGCCACGGTCAGAGCCTTTTCCGCGGCGCGGATCATGCCGCCGATGGAGCCGCCCGTGCCCTCGTCAATGAATGGGTACATGCCGTTGAACCAGATGTCGCCCAGGTGCAGGACATCGGCCTTGTGGAGGTGGATGTAAATGTCGGTGTCGGTATGCGCCGGGTCAAAGTGAACCAGGTCGAGCGTGTCGCCGTTGTGCCAGGCGTGCAGGGCGCGGTCAAATGTGATGGTCGGCAAGGCCCCGGCAGGAGCGGCAGGGAAGGTGGCGTGAAAGGCCGCCATCGTCTGCGGCATGGAGAGCCGTTCGCGCGTTTTTTGATGGGCGAAAATAGTGAATCCCGCCGCGTGCAATGCTTCGTTGCCGTCAGTGTGGTCGAAATGCCAGTGTGTGTTGATCAGCCCATCCGGCGCATCCTTGCTGACGGCGCCAATGGCCTCGCGAATCTTGGGCGCCGCGCTGGCAAAGCTGGCGTCCACGAGGATGTTGCCCTCGGGACCGGTTTGCAGGGCCATGTTGCCGCCAGCGCCTTGCAGCAGGTAGACGTTGTCGTAGAGCTTGGTAGTCTTGATGCGCGTATTGGCAGCCTCGGCGCGGGCTTGGGCCACCATGCCTTTGGCTTGCGACTTCATCTGCGCAAATAAATTCGGCGCGGCCTGCGCCGTCATCCAGCGGGGAACGATCGCTGCGGCTCCGGCCGCGGCGCCAAGTTCCAAGAAGCTTCTGCGGTTCAATCCATCAAGCATGGTCCAAACCCTCCGTCGGCTTGCAAATGAAAGATCAGCCCAGGCCGGGCAGTTTGAGCCCGCCCAACATGCCCTGTACGCTGGATTGCATGGCCTCGTCGGCCTTGCGCCCAGCTTCGTTGATCGCGGCCACAATCAGGTCTTCGAGCATCTCCACATCCGGCTTTTCGCCCGCCAGCCCAATCACCGCCGCCGGATCGATGCGCAGCTTCATGAGTTGCTTCTTGCCGTTCATGGTTGCAGTCACGGCGCCGCCGCCGCTGCTGGCCTCCACCAAGGTTTGGCCCAGCTTGCGCTGCACCTCTTCCTGCAACTGGTTGGCTTGAGAGAGCATCTCCGAAATTTTGAGCGGATTGATCATCCTTGAACTCCTACGAATAAATCACGCAGTCAGGTTTCGCAGCGCCCCTACGGGGCGCGGGACGTTGTTTTGCGCGTATCCCAGGGCGGCGCTTCGCTTGCCCTGGGCTATTCTCGCGTCGCCCCTCCGGGGCGAAAATCGGCTCGGCATACTCGTCTCTCCGGAGCGAAAATCTGCCCGGCTTGCTCGTCTCTCCGGGGGCGAAAATCGGCTCGGCTTGTTCATTTCCACCGTAACGCGCAAAGGCGAGTTGGGCCACTCCAAGCCGGGAAGCGCCTACTTCAGATGCAAATCGACGACGCTGCGCACCTCGGCCTTGAATATCTCTTTCGCCCGCTGTACAAGGGGATGGGCAAGCGCAGCCTCCTGAATGCTGCCGGCCAGGGGCGCGGCCATTGGAGCTCCAGATGCAGCCGGAGCAGCTCCATCGCCGGGCACAACCATGAAACGGGGCGACGCGCCCAGCTGCTGCAACTCCTGGCGGATGATTTTCTCCGCTGCGGCGTTGATCGTCAAGCTCAACATTTTTTTGCCCATGCCCGGCACTTCAATGCGCAGGCTTGAGCCGTCCAGTATCCAAGAACTGGTGCCCAGCACCTGCGCGGCCGAGACATGCCCCGCTTCCACCAGGGCCGAGCCGATGGCATGGCGCAGGACCTCCACGGAAGGAGCGCCCGCGGCCGGCGAGGCCGCCTGCGGCGCCCTGGCCAATGCACCTTCGGTCAGTGTCTCTCCAGAGGCGAACCCCGCGACCGGACTCGCCGCAACAGGAAAGGGCGAAGCTTCACGGACAAGCCGTGCTTCCCCGGCAATCTGGGGAGTGGATGTGGGGCGCGGCATCTCAGCCACCGGGCTACTCACTGAGCTTGGCTGCGCGCCCGATTCCATCTTCGGACCGCCGCTCCAACCGCCCGCTCCCGGCCCAAACGGCGAATAAGTGGGCGTGGCTGGCGCAGCAGGCGCGGGAGCCGGGCGCGAGGGCGCCGCGGCCGGCCGTGGAGCGGAGGCTGGGGATGTGCTGCGCAATGTGGCCCCGCTGGCAACGCCGCTGAGCAATTCCTCCAGCGGCAGCAGGCGCTGCGCGTGAATCAGCTTCAGCAGCCCAAGTTCCAAATGGAAGCGCTGCTCCTGGCGATAGTTCAGATCGTCGAAGGTGTGCAGCACGATCTGCAGGTTGCGGGTCAGTTCCTCTTCGGTAAACAGCAGGGCGGAGCGCGCGGCGCGGGCACGCTCGTCGCCGGAGATTTGCAGCAACTCCGTCTGTTCGCCACCCAGCTTGGCCATCAGGGCATTGCGCAAATAGCGAACCATCTGCCGCGCCAGCGATGAGGGGCTGTGGCCGGCGTTCACCAGCAGATTCAACTGCTCCATCAACTCGGCGCTCTGCCCGGCAGCCACGGCTTCAAGCAGCCGCTCGAAGACCGCGTTGGGCACAGAACCCATCAATTCGCGAATCTGCGCGGCAGAGAGCAGCGGGCGGCCCGCTTCAACCGGAGCCGAAGCAATGGCCTGGTCCATGATGGAAAGCGCGTCGCGCATGGACCCGTCGCCGGCCTCGGCCAGCAGAGCCAAAGCGCCTTCTTCGGCGTCCACGTCCTCCTGCCCGGCGATCATCTTCAACTGGGTCAGAATGTCGTCGAACTTCACAGCGTGAAAGCTGAAGTGCTGGCAGCGCGACCGGATGGTCTGGGGAATGTCCTCGGGCTGCGTGGTGGCCATCATGAAGATGACGTGCGCCGGAGGCTCTTCCAGGGTCTTCAGCAACGCGTTGAAGGCCGCATCGGTAATCTGGTGTGCTTCGTCGAGGATATAGATCTTGTAGCGATCCCGGGCCGGAGCGTAGCGGGCGGCGTCGCGCAGTTCGCGAATCTCGTCGATCCCTCGATTGGTGGCCGCGTCGATTTCGATCACGTCCACGGCGTTGCCCTGCTTGATCTCCATGCAGGAGTCGCAGACGCCGCACGGCTCGGGCGTGGGCCGGGCCGCGCTGCCAATCTCGGTGCGGCAGTTCAGCGCCTGGGCCACGATGCGGGCGATGGTGGTTTTGCCAATTCCGCGGTGGCCCGAAAAGATGTAGCCATGCGCAGTGCGGTTCTGGCTGAGCGCGTTCATCAGGGTGCGCGTCACGTGATCCTGGCCGGCAACGTCGGCAAAGCGTTGCGGACGATATTTCCTGGCCAGAACCTGATAACCCATGCGTTTCTCCGCTCCTTCAGGCCTGCTTCAAACGCTGGCCGTCTAGCTGGAATTTTATCGTTCCTGACTACCTTATTGAAAATAAACAATCTGTAACTTGCCAAGGGGCTGGGCGCTGTGCCCGGCGACAGGTCACTGCCAGGGAATGCAACTGCGAGGCTCCCTGCCTTGAAACACTACGCCTCGTCCCGCATATTCAGGGGTTCGCCGCTGGCCGGGTGTATACTCGCTGGCTGACAAGCTCCAAGCAGGAGATCCCGTCTGAAAATTGTCGTGAGTCTCCAGAGGTGCGTTCATGCCAGATGTGCCTGCAATTCAGACTTCACAGTCCCTGGGCGACGCCACGACCCAAGTTGTCGTGCTCGCCTTTGACCTGGTTGACCAGGAAGCAGCCAACCTTCCCGCGATGCTCCAGGCAAGCCTGTCCAGCAAGCCTGTGCTCGATGCCATTCAATCCGCGCTTGATAGTTTCATCCTTAAGAAGCAGGCCGCTGGCAAGAGCATGGGCGGCCTGAGCCCCAAGGACTCCCAGGACCTGCTGAACGCCATTGCCAGCTCGGCCGGCGGCAAGATGGGCGATGCGGCCTTATCGCAAATCCAGAGCAGTCCTGCGTACAAGAATCTCCAGGCAGCGCTCTCCGATTTCCAGACTGCCGCAAAATCCTCCCCCATGGGGGTATGGGTCGACAAGAATTCCGGTCTGGTTCTCGTAACCGGCATCGCCTTGGTAGTAGGCGGCGCTGCCGTTCTCTATGCCACCAAGACCACCCTGAATGACCCCATTTCGAACGCCTTGTTGGCGCGGCTTAAATCCCAGCAGGTCCAGTTCTTCAAGGTGGGCAACTTCACCTTGAACGGCTCAAACCTCGACTTTCAACCCGACAAGCAGAAGCTGGGCGGCCAGTTGATGGCCACCGAGAAATGGCAGCAGGTCAACATCTCCGTGGGTCTCGGCGCCATTGCGGTAGGCAGCGCCATCCAACAAATCAATGGCAAACTGGCCGTCAAATGGAATGACGTGAATCTTGGCTTTACCGCTACGGATGCGCTAGCCAAGAAGAACGTCAACCTTGGATTGACCATGAGCCTGGGCAGCGGCCCGTTGAAGACTCTCACCTTTGGCGTGGGCGCGGCCATGAGCGCCGGCAAAGTCACCGGCGGCTCGCTGGACGCCACTTTGAAGTCAGGGAACAGTGACTTCGGCTTCAAGGCACAGGACTCCAACAAGCAGTGGCAAGGGCTTGCTACCTGGACCGTCCATTTTTGAGGGGCTTTCCTGACTGCTACAAATCCCGGGCGCCCCATGGCCTGCGCGTCTTGGTTCCTGCGGATGGGGCGCGGGCCACAATCCTCGCCCTGTGGAGCTCCCATAACAGCCTGTGGCAGAGGTCGTAATCCGGAGTGAACCACCCCGCAGGGGCTAAAGCCCTTGTTGATTTTATGTGTACTTACGGCACGACTAATGTCGTGCCCTGACGCTTCTTGCCTTCCAGAAGGCGTTCTTCCGCAGCCTTTAAAGTCGTTCCCTTTCGAAATCAGGCTTTCGCCACAGGCTGATTAAGACACGCTGGCCCCTCCCGAAGGAAGGGCCAGAGCGCCGTCTCGGCCGAACGGCTTAGAGCATTTTTGCTTTTGCTATAGACTTCCGGGCCCCATCCATTCCGCGTTTTTCAGCGGAATGGGTGGGAGACCAACAAATTTCCGGTCTACACAATTTACGAAAATGCTCTAGTTCACCGTCAAGGTCACGGTCGTGCTTCCCGTAACGCTCCCCGAAGTGCCGGTGACCGTCACGGTGTAAGTTCCTGCTGTCGTCCCTGCATTCGAGGTGCCGGTACCGCCGGTGCCGCCGCCGCCACCGCAACCAACTACCGCCGCGGAGACAAACACAAGCAGCAGCCCGAGCATCGCCAGCCAGTTACGCCGCCGCTTGGGAATCCCGAACAGGAAGACCAGCGCCAGAGCCGCGCCGCCCGCCGAGGGCCAGAACAGCTTCTTCATCTGGTTGGAGGAGGTTGTCGCCGCCGTGGTGTACACCGTCAGCGTGGACGTCTGCGCGGTCGTGCCGCTTACCGCCACCGAGGTGGGAGAAAGACTGCACGTCGCCGGATCGGTGGCCGCGTTGGTCACAAACGAGCAGCTCAGGTTGACCGTGCCGCTGAACCCGCCTGACGGCATCACGCTGATCGTCGAAGTGCCGCTTAGCCCCGGACTGGAGATGGTGATCGTCGAGGGGTTCGGAGGAGTGGAGGTAAAGGAGATTGCCGGAGTGCCTACCGTGACTGAAACCACAGTGCTCGATGTGATGGTGCCGCCATAGGTTCCGGTCACGGTCGCCGAGTAACTCCCTAGCGTGGTCGATGCGGTGGTAATCATCGTCAGCGTGGCTGTCTGCGCCGCGGTGCCACTGATGGTCACTGAAGGCGGCGTCATCGTGCACGTTGGCGGCGTGCCGGTTTGCGGTGTAACAGCGCAGCTCAGGGCCACGGCGCCCGTGAGGCCGTTGCTGGGCGTCACCGTGATGAGCGACGTATTGCCGGTCGTTGCCCCGGCTGTGCCGATGTTGATGCTGCCGCCATTGCTCAGCGCCAGGCCTGGAGCGGTTACCGTTGCGGTCACCGCGGTGGTCGGCGCAATTGAGCCCGAGGTGCCGGTCACCGTCACCGTGTAGGCTCCGCCGGTGGTTGACAGCGTGGAATTGAGCGTGAGTGTGGCCGTCACCGCCGAGGTGCTGCTAATGGTTACCGGCGAAGATACGCTGCATGTGGGGGGAGTTCCGGTCGTCGGGGTCACCGCGCAAGTCAGAGCCACCGATCCGGTGAAGCCGCCCACCGGCGTCACGGTGATCGTCGAAGTGTTGCCGGTCGTCGCCCCGGCCTCCACCGCGATGCTCCCGCTGTTGGCGACCATGAAACTGGTGCTCCCGGCAGGCGATCCGCTGACCACCCCTTGCACCCCCAGCGTGTGCACATACGCTCCCGACGTGCCGGTAATCAGCACGTTATAGGGAATGTTCGCCGGATACGCCCACGTCCCGGTATTGACGGTGAGGGTCGCCGTGCCGATGCCGCCCGTTCCCAGGGTTACCGAAGGCGTGATTGAGCAGTTGGTGCCCAACGCCGCCGTGCAGGTCAGGCCCACCGTCCCGCTGAAGCCGTTGACCGAGGCCAGTTGGATGGTGTCGGTGTTGCTGTAGCTGTTGCCGGAGTTCAGTTGAACCAGAGTGGTGTTCGGGATCAGCGAGAAATCCGAAAGCGGGTTGGCGATGTTGATGAGCGCCGAGGAGGTCGCGTCGGTTGCGCTGGCGCCGTACAACACAGTAATCTGGTTCGCGCCTTGCAGCAGGGCTGAGCTGTTGAAGTAAGTCGAGAAGGTCGAAGAGGTTCCACTACCCGGAACCAGAGTGGTCGAACCCAGCGCCACGACCTCCCCCGAGTTGCCGTTGCTGTAGGGATTAACGACTCCCTCAAGCAGGTAGACCGTTCCCGTGGGAGCAGCTCCGCTGGCCGCCGTGACCGTGCCGGTAACTAGAACCCGCGCAGCCGGAGAGGTCGAGTTGGCGCTGGCGCTGGCCGCCGTGGTCGTGGCGATCCCCGATGCCGCGGTGATCTGCACGCCAAGCGCAGCCGAGGACGCTGCCGCATAGTTGGCCGACGAGGCGCTGTCCGGCGTGTAGCTGGCTGTAATGCTGTAGTTGCCCGCGGCCGCCGTGGCCGGGATGACCACCGTGGCCAGGCCCACTGTCGTTCCTTGGGATGGATCGACTCCCGCGCTCAACGTTGCCGTGGTTGGCGTGCCCGCTGGGACGCCGCTTAATGTCACCGTACCGGTGGGCGCAGCTCCATTCCCGTAACTTTCCACAAGAATGTTGACCGTTGCCGCCTGGCCTTGGGTGTAGCTCGTCAAAGGCGCGGTCAACAGCACGCTAGGCAGGCTCTGCACCACGGTGAAGTTGATAGTCGCCGAGGAACTGCCATTGTAGCTGTTATCCCCGGAATAAACGGCGGTCACCGAGTGCGCTCCCGCGTTGAAGCTCGCCGGCGGGGTGAACTCCGCTTCCCCTTCCACATTCACCGGAGCCGTATTCAGCGTCGTGCTGCCGTCCTTGAAGGTCACCGTGCCGGTTGGGTACTGGAAGCTCGGGCAGGTGGTGGCTGAACCGATCTCGCAGTTCACAAATGCCGTGTACTGCGCACTGGGCGCGGGCAGAGCGCTCAGCGAGAGTTGCGTGCCGTAGGGGATGTTGTTGGTTCCGGAGCTGATATATTCCGCTCCTGAACTGGAGGGAGTCAACAACAGGAACAGGATGCTGCTGCCTTCCGGGCTCACCGTGACCTGGGTCTTGGCCGAGGTGCTGAGGGCGTTGTTGGCGTCGCCCCCGTACTGCGCCCAGACGTTGTACGTGCCGCCCGGAAGGTAATTGACGGTGCTGGAGGAATAAGCCCCGTTGGTCAGCGTGAAGAAGTTTTCGCCCTGATTGGTCTGTTCGGTGCTGTCGGTCACCAGCGCCACATCGCCGGTGGGCGTGGGACTGCCCGTGACCGTGCCGCTCACGCTGATCGATTGGCCATGCGTGAAGCTGGTGGGAATCGACAGCGTGGTTGTGCTCTTGTTGAAGGTAACCTTGTTCCAGTCGGTCACCAGGTTGTAGGCGTCGATTGTGCCCAGGCCGCTGGCCAAGTCGTAGCCCAGGGCGGCGTTGTATTCCGGCGTGGTCCCCGTGCCGATCTGGCCCTCGACGGCCGTACCGAGACTGGGATCGGTAATCGTATAGTTAAGGCCGGCGGGCGCGGCGATGCAATCCGGGGAACCGGTCGCGCAAGGCACTGTGTTGGTGCCCACCGTTACGTCATGGAATGGAGGGTGGGCAGAACTCTGGAACTGTGCCGCCAGCGGATAGAGCACGTAGTTCGCCTGCCCCTGGCGGCCGTATTCCTGGTTGACCAGCGCCATGATGCCGGCAAACGACGGGGTCGAGGCGGAGGTGCCGCCAACGCCGAAGATCTGCACGGTGCCATTGGAAATCGTCTGGCAATCGCCATCGGTAGCGCAGATGGGATAGTAGCTGGCATTGATTCCGCTCGAGGCAAAGAGTGAGACGTCGGGGAGGTCGCGCATCGTGTCCCCGAAGCCGGTCTGCCAGGAAGGCTTCGCATATCCGCCCGTGCAGCTAAGCCAGCCTCCACTCGATGTGGAGCCGCTACCCGCCTGGCAGTTGCTGGCGCCGCCGCTTCCACCCGCAATATCGGTGGTGCCGTCGTACGAATACTGGCTGTTGATGTTCAAGCCAAACTGGCTGGCGTTCCAGGGCTGCTCGGGAATGACGCCGAGGATGGACACCGCGGGCGCGGCGTTGCTGGGCGTGAGACTCCAATAATTGGCGATGCTGGCTCCGCCAGTCGCCCAATCGCTGTAATAGAAGTCCGTTCCGCCCACGGCTACGTTGAACGGCGTGGAACCAAACCCGTTCACCGCCTGGCCGGAAACCGCATACTCCTGCGTGTTGTCGTCGTCGCATCCGGCAGAACCGCTGTCGCCGGTTGACACCAGCACGGTGATGCCTTGCGCCGCGGCCTGCTCCCACAAACCGCTCAAGAACTGGTTATAGGTGCCCAGAGCCGGTTCGCAGGACCCAAAACTCAGGCTGATGATGGGCGCTACGTTCCCGTAGACAGCGTGCTCGGCGGCCAGTTGAAGGCCGTTCTCAAGCTGCGTGTCAGCGGCTATCACCAGATCGACCGTGGCGTTCGGCGCCACTGCTCCCGCCCATTCCACATCAAGGTAGGCTTCCACTGAGTCGCCGTTGGGCCCGTCGGGGTTGTTGATGCCGTCCACGCCGGGGTCGTTGCCGTCGATGATCACCTGCGGCGGATTCACGGGTAGATTGAAGAGGCTGCGGAACTGGTTCACCAAGTCGATATTGACGTTCGAGTCGTTGACAATGGCGATGGTCTGCCCCGCTCCCTTGATGCCCGCGCTATAGAGCGGGTTCAAGTCGTACTGAACCGCATAGTCGCCCGGCGCCAGCGCAAAGCTGTAGCTGCCGTTGCCCCCTATGGTCCACTGCGGAGTGGCCTTATCGGTCTTGGGATCGTAGGTCGCCTTGCCAAGAGGCTTCACGTAGCTCTTCACCCGGAAATTGTTCAGCGAAACAAAGCCGCCCACGACCGGCGCAAGCGCCGCCGGGATTTGCGGATCGTTGGCATTGGCGTAATGCGTCTCGCCCTTCACCTGATATTGGTGGATTTGCGTGTGGAAGGCCTCGCGCATCTGCCCGGCGCTGCCTGAGAACTCCAGCGTCTGCTTGCCGGGGTTCACTTGGGTCACGCTGAATCCGTGGCTGGTCAGCCACGCCTGCACCGTGGCAATGTCCTGATCCGAGGGGCCAAACTGCTTGCCAAACTGATCCGGCGTCAGCCACTTGTGATAGCTGGCCGTTCCCGGCGTATGCAACTCGCCGATCAGTTGGCGCAGCGCCGACTCCTGGCTATCGCTCCGTTTCAACACCAGATGCATCCGCTCCAGCTTCATGCTGTCGGCCACCGCGCCGCGGTCATTGGCAGCGCTGGCCAGGGGATGCATGGTGCCCTTCAGCGTCACCCTCTGGCTTTCGTCAATCGAACTGACGATCCGCACGGCGGGAGCAGCCACCTGGGCCATCGCGGCTCCTCCACAGAGCAGCGCGCTGGCCACGACAAGAACGGGAAACAAACGCAAAGGACGCATATTGGTTTTCCTGGACCCTTTCTTCGGGGAAACACCCCGAAACACCGATAACGATTCCGCAATTAGAGCCATGCCGGTAAGATTTCCGCCGGGAGCCAGGCAATCGCCAAATGCGATCCTGAGAGCATCATAACCAGTTTCATTGCTTCCAGTTGCACTCCGCCGGCTTTCCGCGCCGCCCGGCAGAGGTTTCCCAGTCAAACACTGGACCGTGGCTGCCAGCCGCAGATTCCGCTCCGCAAGAAACACCCTTCCACGCTGCATGGAAAATGTCGCGCACCAAGGAGCCTGCCGCGCAAAGCGGCAGGGGGTTTAGGTTGTTTAGACGAGGTCTATCCGGGAAAGTTGACTTGCCCGGCGAAACAAAACAGCCTCTGCGCCCCGGCTCGAGCAGCGCACTGGCCTGCCCGGCCCGGCGGAATCTGCGCGCTCAGGACGCAACCTTGGCCTGCGCCTTTAACAGTTGAGGCGAAAACAGTTTATGCTGGTCTGCAACCATCCATTCATGGAACTGCAAGCAGGGAGACGAACCGGTGCCAAAGACGAAGATCAAACGGCTCTACCTGATTCCAATCTTGTCCAAGGCGCTGGACGTACTGGAGCTACTGGAACAGAACCACGCTCCGGTGGCCCTGGAAGATGTCTTTCAGAAGACAAAAATCTCCAAGACAAGCGTCTATCGCATTCTCAAGACGCTGGTGCACCGCGGATACGTGGCCCAGGCGCAGAATGGCCTCTACCGGCTGGTTTCCCGCCCTCGCCGTCTGCGCTTCGGCTTTGCCGCGCAGAGTGAGGAAATGCCCTTTTCTGTGGCCGTTGCGCGCAGCGTCACCGCGGCCGCCGCGGCGTCCGGCGTTGAGCTACTGGTCCTGGACAATCGCTACGACCCCGACGTGGCCATCCAGAATGCCGAGGAATTCGTCAAGAAGCGGGTCGACCTGGTGCTCGAGTTCCAGGTGGAAGAGCGGGTAGCCCCGCGCGTAGCCCACGTCTTCAAACGCGCCGACATTCCCCTCATCGCCATTGACGTGCCCCATCCCAACTCCACCTACTTTGGCGTGGATAACTTCGAAGTCGGCCTCGAAGCCGGCTCCCTGCTTGCCCAGCATGCCGTTCGCAAATGGAAGGGCAAGGTGGACTGCGTACTCGGCGTGGGTTTCGCCGAGGCCGGCAGCTTTGTTCAGAACCGTATCAGCGGAGCCTTCGAGGGCATTCGCGATCGCCTCAAGGAACTGCCTCCCGAGATCTTCGTTCACTTGGAAGGCCGCGGTATGCGCAAGCCCAGCCAATTGGCCGTAGCGGAGTTCCTTCGCAGCCAGCGCAAAGGAATGCACATCCTGGTTGCCGCAGCAACCGATTCCAGCGCTCTCGGCGTCCTCGACGCCGCGCGCGACGCAGGCCGCGAAGAGGATTTCGCCATCGCCGGTCAGGACTGCATCCCCGAGGTGATTGAGGAGATGCGCACCGGCCATAGCGCAATCGTTGGCTCCATCTCTCACGAAACCGAGACCTACGGCCCTCGCCTGATCCAGTTGGGCATTGCCCTGCTGCGCGGCTACACCGTCCCCCCGTACAACTACGTGCGCCATCGCGTCGTGACCCCTGAAACCCTCGACGCGGAGACCGAAGCCACTGTCTCCCTGCCCTGATCGCGCACAATCCCAGGTCTCGCCTGAGACCTGGGATTGCACCGCCTTTGACCACGCCACACCGATTTATGTTTTCATATTAGAAACAGATTTCCTATTGCTATCCAATATGCTATCTTGGGCTTGCTTCGCCGATTCGCCGTAAAGTGGTATCTATGACTTTGGCTACTGCCTCTTCCCCTGCTTTGAAATTCCTTGAGGACCGCTGGGACGCTACTCTGGCGGCCACTCTCGACGAGCCGGAACTGCTGCGCTATCGTTCCAACCTGCTCGGCTCCGACCTGCGCATCACCAACTTTGCCGGGGGCAACACCAGCTCGAAAGTCGTTGAAACCGATCCTCTCACCGGTGAACCCGCCCAGGTGCTATGGGTCAAGGGCTCGGGCGGCGATCTGGGCAGCATTCGCCGCGCCGGCTTCGCCACCCTTTACCAACACAAGCTGCTCTCTTTGGAGCGCAGTTATAAAGGCCCCGAAACTGAAGACGAAATGGTGGCCATGTATCCGCTGTGCACCTTCCGCAACAATCCCGTGGCCGCCTCCATCGACACGCCTTTGCACGGCTTTCTTCCCTTCCCCCATGTCGATCATCTCCATCCCGACTGGGGCATCGCGCTGGCCGCCTCGGCCAACGGCAAGACCCGGATGGAGGAGTTCAACCGCCAATTCGGCCACTCATTGATTTGGTTGCCCTGGCAGCGTCCCGGCTTCGAGTTGGCCATGATGATGAAGCAGGCCATCCTGGAAAGCCCCGGCTGCGACGGCATCGTACTGGGCGGCCACGGACTCTTCACCTGGGGCCAATCGCAGCGTGAGTGCTACCTGAATACCCTCACCGTCATCGACCAGATCGGCCAGTTCATTGAGCGCCACGGCATCGCCAAGGGAAGCGCGCGGTTCGGCGGCGAACTCCTTCCCGCCGCGCCCGGACCGCAAGGACCTCGCTCTCCAGATCGCTCCTTTCCTTCGCGGCCGCATCAGCGCGGAGCGTCGCTGGATCTCCAGCTTCACCGATGCCCCGGATGTGCTCCGCTTTGTCAATTCAACCCACGCCAAGGATCTCGCCTATCCTCGGCACCAGTTGCCCCGATCACTTCATACGCACCAAGATTCGCCCGCTCTTTGTGCCCTGGGCGCCAAGCGGCAGCATCGTGGAACTTAAAGCGCAGATCGAAGCCTCACTCGCCGAATACCGCCGGCAATACCGCGCCTACTATTGCACCTTCGCCACCCCAGGCTCGCCCGCCCTGCGCGATGCCAGCCCGACAGTCGTTCTGATTCAGGGCCTGGGCATGTTCAGCTTCGGCAAGAACAAGACCGAGGCCCGCATCACCGGAGAGTTCTATACCAACGCCATCCACGTCATGGAGGGCGCCAGCATGCTTGCCGGCGGCGAGGTGACAGGGCCCCTCCCGCAGTGTGGCAAAGGCATCGATCCCGCCAGCTTCAAGGTCTTTACGAATTACGTAGCCCTGCCCGCGCTGGAAGCCTTCCGCATTGAGTATTGGGCGCTGGAAGAGGCCAAGATTCGCCGTCAGCCACCCGAGAAGGAATTCAGCCGCCGTATCGCTCTGGTTGTCGGCGCAGGAAGCGGCATCGGCCGTCAAGTTGCACTCCTGGCCGCCGCGCGCGGGGCGCATGTGATGATCGCCGACCGCGACCATGCCAGCGCCGCCCGCGTGGCGGATGAGCTCAAATCCGTCACCGCTGCTGAGTTCACCGCATCCACCGCCGTCGACATCCGCAGCCGCGAAGCCATTGCCAAGGCCCTCGGCGCAACGGTGGAGGCTTTCGGCGGCGTAGACATTGTCATCAACACCGCGGCGCTCTTTCCCAGTTCGCCGGATGGTGTCGTCCCAGACGCCATGTGGGCCACAACCCTCGACATCAACGTCACCGCCAACTACCTGCTGGCCGACGAAGCCGCCAAGCTCTTTGAAGAGCAGGCGCTCGATGGCTCCATCGTGCTCACCAGTTCGGCCAACGCCGTCGTGCCCAAACAAGGCACCGAGGCCTACGACGTGAGCAAGGCCGCACTCTCGCATCTGGTGCGCGAGTTGGCCGTGGCTCTCGCGCCGCGCGTGCGGGTCAACGCCATCAGTCCGGCCACCGTCGTGAAGGGTTCCACCATGTTTCCCCGCGACCGCGTCCGCGCCTCGCTGGCCAAATACGAGATTCCCTTCGACGAGGCACTCTCCGACGAGGAACTGCGCGATATGCTCGCCGCCTTCTACGCCCAGCGCACGCTTACCCGGCTGCCCGTCGACCCGGCAGACTGCGCCGAGGCCATTCTCTTCCTCGCCGGCAACCGCACCCACTGCACCAGCGGCCACCTCTTCCCCGTCGACGGCGGACTCGCGGAGGCCTTCCTGCGATGAGCTTTATCAGTTTTTTCACTGTTGTCGGAATCTAGCTGCTTCCTGTTCCACCACCTCTAAAGACACCATGGATCGGAGATCGACCTACCTCATGCAAGACGCCGCAAGAATCGCTATCGACCTGGGCGCGGAGAGTTGCCGCGTTTCCCTGCTCCGCTGGAAGAACGCCCAGCCCTCCATCGAGCTGATCCATCGCATCGCCAACGGCCCCGTGCATCGCGGCGCGTCGCTCCGCTGGCCGCTCGCAACCATCCTGGCCGGCCTGGAAGAAGGCCTGCGCAAAGCCGCCGACGCCGCGCCCGAGGGCATCGCCTCCATCGCCGTCGACAGTTGGGCGGTGGACTACGTGCGCCTCGGCCCCGACGGCCAGCCGCTGGCCGAGCCCTTCTGCTACCGTGACGAGCGCACCGTAGCCAGCAAAGATGCCGCCGACACCATCGTTGCCCCTCTTGCGATCTTCCGCCGTGGCGGCGCGCAGCCACTGCGCCTCAACACCGTCTATCAGCTTCTCGCCGACCCCGCCTGCGGCATCGACGCCCACGCGCCATGGATTTGCCTGCCCGAATATGTCCTCTACTGGCTCGGCGGCCGCCGCGTGGCCGAATACACGAACGCCACGCACACCGGCCTGGTCGACATCGAAACCGGCGACTGGTCCCGCGAGCTCTTTGACGCGCTCGGAATCCCCCTCGAAGCCGCCCCGCCCATCGTTCCCGCCGGAACCATCCTGGGCCGCCTCAAAGGGCCTCTTGCCGCGCTCAGCGCCTTCCGCGAGACGCAACTCATCGCCCCCGCCTGCCACGACACCGCCTCGGCCATTGCCGGCATTCCAACAAGCCTCGACTCCACCGCCTACCTCTGTTCCGGCACCTGGTCTTTGATCGGCACGCTGGTCGACACGCCCATCGTCACTCCTGAAGCCATGGCCGCCCGCTACACCAATCAGGGCGCGGCCTCTGGCAGCTTCTGCTTCCACACCAACGTCATCGGCATGTGGATCGTCAAGCAGTGCATGGACGGCTGGGCCGCCCAGGGCCGCCCCTGGAAGATCGAGGACCTTGTTCAAAAGGCGGCCGCATGCAATGCCGATGCGTCGCAAGGGACGATCGACGTAGACGCCGAACCGCTGATGCTCGATGGAGACATGCCCGCACGCATCAATGAGCAGCTTGTGCAGCGTGGTTTGGCGACCATCCCCGACGTTGCCGGCAACGAGCCCCGCTTCGCGCGCCTGATCTTCGAGAGCCTGGCCACACGCTACGCCACAGCGCTTGAGCACCTGGAGCAGATGCTGGGCCGAAAACTCAAGCGCATTCACGTCATCGGCGGCGGCAGCCGCAACAAGCTGCTCAACGAACTGACCGCACAGCGCACCGGCTTGCCGGTCGAGTCCGGCGAGCCGGAGAGCTCCACCCTCGGCAACTTCGCGGTTCAGTTGGCATCGGCTGAAGCCGACGGCCAGCCCTTCAGCGCAGACGCCGTCCGCCGCTGGGCCAGTCGCCTTACAGGAGCCCCCATCGCCTGATCTCTGGCTTGCGGCAGGCGGCTCTCTGCGTTCTTCCTCAAGCCAGCTTCTTCAAGTCCGGATAGCGCGCGAAGATTTGGCGCTGGTCGTCGCCGCTCAACTGCCACAGGAGGACGGGTTTGTCCTGGGGCCGCAGGCCTTTCTGGTTCAGCACGTTCATCAGGCTCCACTCTCTTTGCAGAGTCTCCGGCTCGTGGGCCTTCAGGTCGTAGCGGGTGAGATCGATGGCCATGGCCGGCCCGCCCTTGGTCCAGTCGCGCAGCAAACCCAACCGGAACTCCCGGTTCATCCGCCACTCGATCTCCAGTTCCTTCTCCGACCCCGGCGCCCCGGTTCCCTTGGCGACGAACCGGTAGTCCAGCCGGGAATTGTCAGGCGTGTGCTTCCGCCACTCCAGCCCAAATGCGCCCTCGGTCGTCACCTGCGTGTCAGGCCACTTCTCGCGCACCGCTTGCAGCCACCACGCCAGGTCCTTGTCGTGGCCCACTGACACTTCCCAGATTCCCGTCACAAAGGCGAATCCGTTCAGTGCGTACCCTTGGTCAAAGTGCATCGCAGTGGTGGCCATCATTTCCCTGTGCCCGGCTTCGATTCCAAGGTTGCCCACGGTCTCGATGGGCCCCACGCCCAGCCGGCTGTTGAACCCTCCCTGGAATCCCTCCCGCCGCGCCGTTAAGAAGTCGCAGGTCCAGCCGTCCAGGCACACGCAGTCGATGAAGTCCGCCGCACCCTGGGCAGGCTTCAGATAGTGCTCCCGGCTGGGGTAATAGGGGTAACAGATGCCGCCGTCTCCGTCGCCGTTGTCGATCCCGTGCTGACTCCAGATCTGCCCCTGGCACACGTGGATTCCTTCGTCGGCGGCCAGCAGCCTCTGGTTCTCCGCGTCCAGGTAGCCCGCCACCAGGCTCTGCGGACGATACCCGCCGCCCACCATCTGCCCGATCATCCCCAGAGCCGTATGAATCGTCTCCCGGTTGTGCTGGCGGGTGTCGAACATGGGGGCAAAGTACCCCCCGGGGATGAACGTGATCTCGTCGTCATAGCGGTCGTGATACCCGGCCAGCAGTTTGCGCGCTTCCTTGTACTCCGGGCGGTCGTCATGCAGCGCCAGCCAACTGATCGCCCAGGTCATACTTCCCCCAGGGCAGCCGCGCTCAAAAGCATCCCGCCGCGAACGGATGCGCTCCGGCCGGTTATCCGCGGCTTCGTCCTCGCCAATCGAGCGCGTCGGCGTCACCTCGATCTGGTTCACCCGCACAACCGATACATGGGTAAGAAATCTGCCCCGCAAGCCGGCCTGCGCCTTCACCAGTCCCAACGCTCCCGGCTCAGCCCCAGTCAGCGCCAGAGACGCCGCCGACCCCAACGCAGTATTCACAAACCGCCGCCTCGTCCAACCGACCTTCATCGCCACCCGTTGCCCCTCACCCGTCTCCCACTTTACTCTCAAAAAAACTGCCCCGTGCATCCCTTATCGAGCTGGGATTCCGATCCCTTCCGCGCATTTTGCGGAAAGGGCGGAGAGCCACCAGCCCGTGCCATCCGTGGTTACTTTGTCTTTGCACCCTTGCCCCGCGCAGCGCGGGAATGCTTCTTCTTCACCGCGCGCGCCGGATGCACCTTGGCTGGCAGCGCAGGCACATTGGCCAGAGACGCCAGTAGGTTGTTGCCTTCGTTGAAGAAATTCAGATGTTGGCTGCCCTTGCCTTGGGTGATCGCCAGAAAAACGCCGGTATGCTGCTTCGCGCTCAGCGCGATATAGGTCTCAAAACCCGCGCCCCCGCCAGTCTTCTCCATCAACACGGAAGGGCTGTCCGGATCTCCCAGCTGAATCCATCCCAGGCCAATCCCGGTCGGATCGCCCGCATGGCTCAGGCCCTCAATCGACTTGAGCTGCGCTGGCTTCAGGTAAACGGCCAGCGCGGAACTGGGCTGCGCCGGCGATCCCGCAATACGCAGCAAATACTGCAGCACACGAGCCATGTCCGCAGGGGTGGAATACACGCCTCCGCTCGCTCCCGATGCTTGCGTATCGGTGCATGGCCCCTCGTCGCGATTCCCGCGCAGCAGCCGCGCGCACTGCTCCTTGGTCGGAGTCAGCGTCGTATCGCGCAAGCCCAGCGGACGCACAATGCGGTCATGCAAAAGCTGCGCGTAGGTCTTGCCGGCAGCCGACGCCAAAGCGTCGCCCAGCAGATCGAAGCCCACGTTCGAGTAGAGCGCCGCGGTTCCAGGAGCCCTGGCAAGCTTCTGCCTGGACAGCCACGACCAGCGATAGGCACGATCCGGGAAAGTGAAGTGAGCCGCATCCTTGGGATAAGGGCCGACTTCTCTCGGCAATCCGCTGGTGTGTGTAGCCAGTTCCATCAGCGTGATACGGCTGGCGCCAATCCCATGCGGCACCGCGATTCCTTTCGGCGCAAATCGTCCAAGAGGATCGTTGAGCCCCACCTTGCCATCCGCGATAAGCTTCGTCAGCAGATCGCCCGTAAGCGATTTGGAAATCGAGCACAGGCGAAGCAGGGAGCGGTCATCCGGTTTGATGCCGCTGCCCGGAAATGTCTCGCCATAGCTCTTGACCGCAACTTCCCGGTTGCGCACAATGACCAAGACCATGCCCGTCGCGGCAGATCCTTCAAAGATCGTCTGGCCCCACAGCCCGGCGCCCTCCAGCGACAGCGGTTGCTGCGCGTCCATCGTCACCGCCGAGACGGTGAGCAGCAAGCCGAGAAGGAAGAGCCTGCCGCCGCAAACGCAGCGGATCACTCCGGCTCTTTCTTCGCACCGGCGTCCCGTCACTCCCAAACCACCACTCCGCCCACGGCCTGGTCCATCCACTCCAGCGCCTCGTCGGGCAGCTTCACGCCCACCGCGCGCACATTGTCGGCAATCTGCTCCGGCCGAGAGGCTCCGATGATCGCCGAAGCAACCTCGGGACGCCGCAGCACCCAGGCCAGCCCCATCTGCGCCATCGTCAGCCCCAAGTCCGCGGCAATCGGCTTCAGTTGCGCCACCGCCTCCAGCAGATAATCCGAACGGAAATGCCGCCCGGCGCGTCTCCATGAAGACATTCATCTCTTCGCTGGCCGCGCGCTCCCCGGCGGAGGCGGCTGCCCCGGCGCGTACTTGCCCGTCAGCACTCCGTGCGCCAGCGGAGAGAACGCCAGGTTCCCGATCCCATGCCGCGCGCAGGCCGGAAACACCTTGCCCTCCGGCTTGCGCCACAGCATGGAGTACTGCGGCTGGCTCGACGAGAAACGCCGTCAGCCCGCCTGCGCCGGACGATCGCCGCGGCCGCATCGATCTGCTCCGCCGTCCACTCGCTGAAGCCGATGGCCCGCACCTTGCCCGCCTTGACGGCCCGGTCCAGCGCGGCCAATGTTTCCTCAAGCGGCGTCTCCTTGTCGAAGCGGTGGCACTGGTAAAGATCGATGACGTCCACGCCGAGCCGCTCCAGCGACCGCTCCAATTGCTTTTCGATCTGCGCCGCCGACAGGCCGCTGATCCGGCTCATCTCCCAACCGGAAAGAACAGCTTGGTGGCTACCATGTACCGGTCGCGCGGATAGCTCTTGAGCGCCTCGCCCAGCACCCGCTCCGCCTCGCCCGCGCCATACTGGTTGGCCGTATCGAAGAGCGTGATCCCGTGGTCCAGCGCCGCATGAATGCAGCGGATGGCCTTCTCGCGCCCAATCCCCCCGGCCACCGTCAGCCAGGTTCCAAAGCTCAACTCGGAAACTTCCAGCGGCCCATGGCCTAACTTGCGATATTGCATCGTCTCCCCTTTTGCTTCATGCGAACTTATAAAGAAATCGATTGAACCAACCCGGACCACAACACCAGAGAACTGTCATCCCGAACACATTGAAGCACACCTGCGCATTACGCCGAGGAATGAACGGGCGGCATTGACTTCCGGAGAGGCGGCCGACGCGTTACGGTGAACAGAGAACAAGCGGCATTGCCTCCCGAAGGGAGGCAGCGGAAATAGCCCAGGGCAAGCGAAGCGCAGCCCTGGGAAAGCGCAAAAACAAATGCCTGCGCCCCGTAGGGGCGCTGTGAAACATGATCCTTGCGGCCCGCCTTGGCGGAGTCGAAGAACCCGCGGTTGCATCTTCTCCTCCACGTCGCAATTCAGTCGTGCCGGACCGAGAACCGCCAAATTCAATCCCTACCGCCCGGCCACCGGCACCACCGCGCTGGTTGTCCACGGTTCGGCAAGTTCAAGCTTCACCACTGTATCGATGGCATTCGCGGCGTTCGCTGGCAAGGCCAGCGTCAAAGTCTGTTCCGTCTGCTGGAAAGCCACATCTCCTCCATGCAGCACCTCCGCCTTCACTACGCGAACCGGCAGCGTGGGCAGCACCAGCGAAAAGCCCTCCGGCGCATGAAAGACATGCACGTACACCATCTTTCCGTTGTGCGTCGACACGCCGTACGCACCGGGCAGCCACGGTCCGCCGCGCGTGCCATAAATGCTCTCGCCGTACTGGCTCAGCCACTGGCCCATCTCGGCCAGGCGCGCAGCCTGCGGCGGATCGATGACGCCATCGGGCCGCGGACCCACGTTCAGCAGCATGTTCCCGTCGCGTCCCGCCGCGCCCACCAGCAGGTGCAGCAGTTGCGCCAGCGGCTTCACCTTGGCTCCAGGAATGTAGCCCCATGCGCCGTCGGTGATCGTGGTGCAAAGCTCCCACGGATGCTGATTGTCGAAGTCGCCCAGCGCACCGTCGCCCTCGCGCGAGCGAAAATCGGCTGGCGCATTGGTGCGGTCGTTCAAGATGATGCCCGGCTGCAATTGGCGCAAGTGGCCGACGGTCTTCACATCCTGCCAGTCGAAGCTGCCAGAGTAGGGCTTGTCCTTGGGCCGCGCCTGCCAGCCGCTGCCGGTGAATTCCACGCCGCCAAAGCCCAGCCACTCGTTGCCTCCGCCGTCGAACCACAGAATGTCCAGCTTGCCATAGTGCGAGGCGAGCTCGTCAATCTGCCGCGCGTATTGCTCGCGCAACTCAGTGGCGTTGGGCTGATAGATGCCGGGAAAATAGAAGCCGGGGAAGCGCCAATCGAGCGGCGAGTAGTAGAGACCCACGCCCAACCCGGCTTTGCGTACTGCCTTCACATAGCTAGCCACAAAGTCGCGATGCGCCGCGGACTTCATCGCCGTGAAACTGCTGCCGGGGTCGTCGAACAGAGCGAAGCCGTCATGGTGGCGCGCCGTCAGCACCATGTACTTCATGCCGCCCGCCTTGGCCACGCTGGCCCAGGTATCCGCGTCGAAGTGCTCCGGATGAAACTGGTCGGCCAGCTTGGCATACTCATCCACCGGAATCTGTTCCTGCCATTGCACCCACTCCCCGCGCCCAGGGATGGAGTACACGCCCCAGTGCATGAACATGCCAAAGCGCGCCTCGCGCCACCACTCGATGCGCTTTGCGGCATCGGGATCCGTGGCCAGCGGCGCCCATTGCGCGCTCAACAAGGGTGCGCAGACCAGCACGGAGAGAATCACTGACATTGTGCGACGCAGAGATGAAAACATGGTGCCTCCTGTCGAGCCGATGAATCGTCTTGCGTCAGTCCGCCCGCGGGCGGAGCGGATGAAAACGATTCCAAACCAGCCTCTTGAAAAGCATACCTCAGAGGCTGGAGCGGAACCAGAGTTACTGTCCTCCCTTGAGTTTCGCGGCGGCTTCATATCGTATGACATTCGGGAATTGCGGAGAACCACTGTTTTGAAGGCGCTCGGCTCCGCAGGTTGCGGAAAACCCCTGATAACCCGCGTTTTGTAACAGTCGTCCACTGGCAGACTACTGCTGCAATACCACCTGCTCGCCTTCTTTGAGTCCGCTGAGGATTTCAGTGACCGAGCCGTTTGACAAGCCCACCTTGACGGACAACTTGCGCTTGCCTTCCTTCTGCTTCTTGTCCGGCACCTCGACGGACGCGTTCTTCTGCGCATCGTAAATCACTGCGTTTTCCGGCACGGTCAGCACGCCCTTGTGTTCGTCGAGAAGAATCTCGGCATTGGCCGTCATGTTGGCCTTCAGCTCGCCGCCGGGATTCTCGATGGAGACGCGCACCTCGAAGGTCGTCACGTTGTCCTTCTCCACGCCCAGCGGAGCGATCTTGGTCACCTTGCCCAGAAACGTGCGGTCGCGGAAGCTCTCTACCTTGATGCGCGCCGGCTGGGCCATGTAGACATGCGCAATGTCCGCCTCGTCTACCTTGCCCTGCACGTATACTTCGTTGATGTCGCCCTCGGTCATCACCAGAGTGGCGGTGGAACCCAGCACCAGGATGGAGCTGACTGCGTCACCGATCTCCACGTCGCGGGAGAGGATCACGCCATCCATGGGCGCCACGATGGTGGTGTAGCCAAGCTGCTCCATAAACTGATTGAGGCTGGCCTTGCTCTGCATCACCTGCGCGCGAGCCTGTTTGAGCTTGGCGGTGTCTACCCCGATCTGCGCTTTGGCCGAGTCGCGCCGGGTGAGTGCGGCCAGGTAGTCCTTGTTGGCGTCGTCCAACGCCTGCCGGCTCACCACGCCTTCCCGCTGCATCTCCATGTTGCGGTCGAGCGTGGCCTTGTACATGGGCAGGTCGGGAGCCGCGGCGTTCACCTTGTCCTGCTCGATATTGGCCTCGTAGGTTGACACATTGGCCTCGGCCGCGGCCAATTGGGCTTTCTGCGCCTCAACCTGGGCCACGATCTCCTGCTGATCGAGCTGGGCTAGTTGCTGGCCTTTGTGCACCTGGTTATTGATGTCCACATAGAGCTTTTCCACGATGCCGGAAGCCTTGCTCTTCACTTCGACCTTGGTGATGGGCTGGATTTTGCCGGTGGCGACCACGGAGCGCGCCACGTCGCCGCGGGTGACCTTGGCCAACTTGTTGGGGTCAATCGACGATCCCTTGGCCAGCCGCACCAGTCCAACGCCCACCAGCACCACCAGCAGGGCAACGCCTGCGCCCAGCCAAATCCAGAATTTTCTGCTCTTTCGTGACCCTGCCACAAGAACCCTCCCAAAGTGTGAATGAAAGCCGCAACTTCCCTCTTGCATATTCTCAATGCATCAATAAATCGATGAAGTAGGCCCTTCCATGAGACGCCGGCCGTGGGCTGCTGTCAACGGAAGGCCGGCGGTAATGCGGAGGTTCGTTGCCTTTACCCGCTGCACCCTCATACGCACGCCGTGCCGCCGCGGTTCCAAAAGCCGGCGCCGGTTCGCCCGATCTTTGATCCCTGCCCCATGATCTCTAGAGCGGTTCCACAATTCACATGCCCTTTCCAGCATCGAGCAAGGTGGCATTTTCTTGAGAAAAATGCCACTTGGTAGCGGTGGGTCCGGGGTACAGCAATTGTGGAACCGCTGTAGTCGAATGCTATCCTCACAGGCGAGATGCACGGACTTCCGGTTCTGCAATTCGTCGCCGTGGCCATGCTGATTCTGGCCAACGCTTTTTTTGTTGCCGCGGAGTTTGCCCTGGTCTCCATCCGCGAGACGCGCATTGAGCAGTTGCTGGCCGCCCAGGTCCCCGGAGCCCGCGCCGTCCGCCGCTTACAGCAGGACATGGACTACTTTCTGCCCGCCGTGCAACTGGGCGTTACGCTCTGCTCGCTGGCCCTGGGCTGGATCGGCGAGCCGCTGGCCGCCGGTTTGTTTCTGGGCTGGTTCGGGGCGCTGCCGGTGCCCCCGGACCATGCGCAGGCCTATGCCCATGTGGCCGCCGTAGCGGCGGTCGCGGCGGGCTTTGCGCTGATCACCTACTTTCATGTGCTGGTTGGTGAGCTGGTGCCCAAGTCCCTGGCTCTGCGCAGGGCTGAGGCGCTGGCCGTGGCCGTGGCTCCGCCGATGCTGGTCTTCATGGCGCTGGCCCGGCCCCCGGTTCGCTTTCTAAAGAGCTCAGCCGCAGTCATCCTCCGCGGCTTCGATGTGCCCATGACGGACCGCGCCGCAGTCCACTCATCTGAAGAACTCAAACTCATCGCCACCGCCGCGCGCCGCATCGGTGTGCTGCCCCCCTACCAGGAAACGCTCATCCACCGCGCTTTGGAACTGGACGACGTTCCCGTCCGCGAGATCATGACCACGCGGCAGAAGATCTTCAGCCTGCCCTCAAACCTGCCCATTGAGGAGGCCAGCGCGCGGGTCATCGACCGCAAGCACTCGCGCGTGCCGGTCTACGACGAGGCGCGCGGCCCCGAACACATCGTGGGAGTGGTCTACTCCAAGGACCTGGCGCGGCTGATGTTCTTTCGCCCAGCCGCGCAACCAACAAGGCCGGGCGCCCCGGAGCCTGCCCTGAGTGTGGCGAAGGGTGTCGCTTCAGAGACCTGGGAAGCCCACAAACCGCGCCCCGCCGCCCCATTCGTCGAGTTGAAGCTCAGCCAGGTCATGCGCGACGTGCTAGTGGTTCCCGAGACCAAGACGGTCCTCGACCTGATCCGCGAGTTCCAGCAGCGCCGCCGCCACATGGCCATTGTGGTGGACGAGTACGGGTCCACCGTGGGCCTGGTCACCGCAGAGGACGCCATTGAGCAATTAACCGGAGAACTCGAAGATGAATTCGACGACCCAGCCAGGCCCATCTTCACCACAGCCTCGGGAGCGCTTCTGCTGGATGGCGGCGTGAACCTGCGCGACCTGGAGACACAGACCCAATGGAGCCTGCCCCGCGACGGCGGCGTGGAAACGCTGGCAGGCTTCCTGCTCATGCAGCTTGGCCACATCCCCAAAGGCGGCGAATGCGTGACCTTCGAAGGCCGGCGCATGACTGTGGTGGAGATGGACGGCCGCCGCATCAGCCGGGTGCGGGTCGAACCGGTGGCTTCGGCTGACACGAGCCAAGCTTGAATGCGTGCCAAACACGTTGTCGAGCCAGAATGCAGCGGTCGATTGACACGATCTATTGTTCAGCTTTCCGCCGCTTCACCTCTGCCGGATCGGTGTCTTCGCCTGAAATTGCGTCATTCGCTCGTTCAGCGACGCGGCCAGGCGCGCGTTGCCCGTTTGCGTGGCCACATCGGCTGCGCGCTGCTCGGTCTCCTGCGCTTTGTCGAAGTCACCGGCCTCGGCATAAGCTGCTGCCAGCGTTCCCAGAATCTCCGGCGCTCGGCCCGAAGTCAATTGCACCGCGCGCTCGGCCAAGGCCACAGACTCCTTGCCGTTGCGCAGGGCGGCGTTGCCTGAAGTGGCCAGAACCCAGGCCGTCTCGTTGAGCACCTGCACATTATCCGGCTCTTTGCGCAGAAGCTGCCGCCAATGTGACAGGCCCTCTGCACCCTTGCCGGTCATGATCAGCGACATGCCCAGGTAGTAGTGCGCCTCCGTCAGGTTGGGAGAGAGCGCCAGCGCCCGTTCGAATTGTGGAATGGCCTCGGCCGTCTGCCCCTTTGTTCCCATGGCGACGCCCAGGGTGCTGTGCATCTCCGCCGTCTCGGGGCCCGTGGCCAGTGCGTGCTTCAAATGGGCAATGGCCTCGTCGAGATGGTTGCTCTCAAGTTGCGCCTTGGCCAGGTTGGCCTCAGCGCCCGCATCAGTGGGGTCCAGTTCCAGCGCTTTGCTGAAGTCTTCTGTCGCCTCGTCCATCTTGCCCTGCATGGCCAGCGCCAGGCCCAGGTTGTTGTAGGCATGAGCGTATTTTGGATCGCTCTGGATGGCTTTGCGATACTCGGCAACGGCCTCGTCCAACCGGCCTTGCGCGGTCAACGCAAAGCCCAGGTTGTTGTGCGCCTCGGAGTACTCCGGATTGATGCTGAGCGCTTGCTCGTATTGCTCGATTGCCTCGTCCGGTCGGCCCTGATCGGCCAGCGCGTGTCCCAGGTTGCTGTGCGCTTCGGCATAGCCGGGATTCTGCTCGATGGCCAGCCGATAGTGTTCCACGGCCTCGCTGGCGTGGCCGGCGCTGGCCAGCGCAATGCCCAGATTGTTCTGCGCCTCGGGATAGTTGGGCTTGGCTGCCACGGCCTTGCGCAGCTCTGCAATGGCGCTTTCCTTCTTGCCCAGGTGCGCCAGTGTCTGGCCGAAGTTGTTGTGGGCGCGGGCGTCGTTGGGACTCATGGCCAGCGCCTTGTTCCACTCTGGAATAGCCGCCGCGTACTGGCCCTTCTTGGCCAGGTCCGCGGCCACGTCGTACTGCTTGTAGAAGTCCACCGCCGGCGTGTCGATGTGCTCAATGCCGCTGGGCCGCATGTTGACGAACTCCGGAATATTCACGGCGCGATTGGCGGCAGTGGAGTTCTCGATCAGAATGGCCGGGGTGTCGTTGCCTTCTGCGTCGATGTGCGTCAAAAACATCTGCGTATAGGGCGAGCGGCTCTTCGACGAAAACACCAGCCAGCGTCCGTTGGGCGAGAAGCTGTGCCAGGAGTTCATCAGCGGCGTATTGCAGTTCATGCGGCGCGCCGTCCCGCCCGCCGCGGGAACGATGTAAAGCTGGCTGTCGGGCCGCATGAGCAAGCCGTTGTGGGCCTGGACGAAGACCATCCATTTGCCGTCCGGCGAGATTTTGGGGAAGCTATTGCTCATGCCGTTGTGCGAAGCGCCTTCAATAGGCTCGGCCTTGCCGCCTTTGCCGTCGTTGAACGGTATGCGGTAGAGGTCGTATTGCATGGGCACTTCTGCTGGATCGTTGGCGTAGGCGGCCATCTTGCCGTCCGCGGGATAGGGCTCCTTGGCCTCCGCACGGGCAAACACCAGGTACTTGCCGTCGGGGCTCCAGACGGCGCTGGCCTGCACCAAGCGCGGATCGTCGGCGCCGGGCAGCGGCTGCAGCTTCTTTGCGTCGCGGTCGTACCAGGCCAGAATGCCCCGCGTGGGATAGAAGACCTGGAGGAAGCGGTAATCCTTGAAGTTGGCCACGTAATAAAAGTTCGCGCTCTTCGACCCCGGCGGCCGGATCGTGGTGACCACATGGCGTCCGTCAGGCGAAACCTGCGACATGAAGCCCACGCGCACCGGGCTGCCGTTTTCTGTTGGGAACGACGACCAGGAGACCAGATCCTCTGTGCGAATGGTCATTTTGGGCTGCACGGGGACCATGGCGTAGAGTCCCTTGTCGTTCTGCGGTCCGTCCATGTCCAGGCCCAGCGTCTTGCCGTTGCCGCTGAACGAGTGGCAGTTTGCGCAGGTGTGCAAATCGGTCATCACCACGTGGCTTTGGCTGTCGGCCAGATTCCTCATGCGCCATTCGATCAGCGGAATGGCGGCGGTGGCCAGGGGCTTGATGAAGCCCTTCTCCAACTCCGAGGGCATGAGTGGCACGTCGCGGTAAAAGATGGGCGCGCCCACCGGGTCGGCGGAGATGCGGATTTGCATCGCGCCGCGCGATACCGTCTCGGTTTGAGCACCCGCCGCAAGTCCACTGATCGAAACCGTCACCGCGCCCACACCGGCCTGTTTCCTGATCCTGGCCCAGGTTTCCGTGTCGGGTTTCCAGGTGTGCGCGGCGGCTTGCTCCGGCGTCAACTCGGGCAGTTTGTTGGTGTTGGAGATGCACCGCTTGTCGATCTCGCCCACGCGCATGGGCTCTCCCTTGGCAGCGATCTGCAATCCGGCGGAGCCATCCGCGAAGGAAAGATCAATCTGCCAGGTGGCGGCGTTGGCTGAAGCATCACGCCACAGAAAGGTGGGAGCAGCCATGTCAGGCGGAAAGACCGATCCGTTCAGCGGATAGTCAATGGCGATCTGCGCGAGCTGATTCCCGGCATGAACCCGCGATTTGCCCAGACCAGCCAGAAGGGCAGCGCCCAGCAGGCATCCCGCCACAATGGATTTTGCGCTCATACCTTAAGGCTCCCGACCCGGATTGCCGGCAGGCCTCAAGCGCATGAAGCAGATCGCTGCGGGCGAAAACGCGCTGCGCTCAGGTGCGCCGGCATGCCGCCGTCGATTTTAAACTGACCGGGAATTCGATCTGTGCAGGCCCCAGGATAATCGCATTTGGAGAGCTGAGTTGATTTGAAAGGGCACGACTTCAGTCGTGCCGGAATACAGCCAGGAAACTCTTGGGCTTTAGCCCCCCGAGGGATGGTTTGGATGCATTGAAAACGTCCCTCAGCGGCTAAAGCCGGTAGAATTAGCCGATGTGATCGGCGCGGCTAAAGTCGTGCCCTTTCAAAACATGGGATTCTTCCACAATCTCGAAAGTCCGTGTCCTTCAGTCCCCATTCGAGGATTCAAATGCGATTGCCCTGGTGCAGGCCCGGTTTGGCGAGTATATCCCACCCGCGTGTGCTAAGGTTCAACCGTGAAAGATGAGGCAAATGGGGCAAGAAGGTGAGAAAGAAAAGGCTAGGCGGCAGCGCTTGCCGGGGCTGACGGTGGCGGAGGGCTATACCCAGCATCCCTTCGACTTGCAACACGGCGTGCGGACCAGCGGGCTGATTGCCGGCCGCCACCTGGGCCAGGGGCACAGGCACGATCGCTACAATACCGCTTACTACGGCGTGGCGCCTTCGGTCTTTCGTTCGCTGATTGTGCGCTGGCGACGCACGCGCCCGGTGGCGCCCATTGACGGGTTCACTTTCATCGATTTAGGCGCGGGGATGGGCCGGGCGGTGATGCTTGCCTCCGAACTGCCGTTCCGCCAGGTTGTCGGCGTAGAAATCAACCCCACGCTGGCGCGCATTGCCCGCAGGAACCTGGCCCTGTGGCGCGCCGCCGGCCGGGCCTGTGCACCCACCCGCATGGTGTGCGCAGATGCGGCGGAATTCGAGTTTCCCGCAGGTCCCAACGTGGCCTTTCTCTTCAATCCCTTCGGCGCGCCGGTGATGAAGCGACTCCTGGCCTCGGTAGCTGCCAGCTTTGCCGGTCGAGCCGGCCAACTGGACATTCTCTACGCCAACAACGAGCAGGAAGCAATCTTCAAGCGCCAGCCGGGCTTGCAGCAGCTCTACACCGGCCAGGTGATGCGCTCTCGCGCAGACGCCATCGCCGACCACAAGATCCTGGCCAATCAGCCTGACGGCGAATATGCCTCGGCAAACTACGAAGACTGCTCCTTGTATCGTTGGATGGGGCCCGCGGCCGATGTGGGGACGAAGAAGATTTGACGAGACAGCCTCGGGGGAGAAAGTGGTATCAGGACCGCCTCGGCATCCGTTTGCTATGACAAATGGAGCGCGACTTGCGTCTCTTTTTTGCAAGCGAAACCGGGCGCCCGCTGGAGCACGACCTTGAAGGAACCGCATCTGATTCTGGGAATCGGAGAATTGCTGTGGGACGTTCTGCCGGAGGGGCCGCGATTGGGCGGCGCGCCGGGGAACTTTACGGTGATGGCTGGGCGCCTGGGCAACCACGCCGCCATCTTGAGCCGCATCGGCCGCGACGACCTGGGCCGCAAGGCGGTGAACCGCCTGGACCCGCTGCCGGCGGACACCAGCTTTTTGCAGGTGGACGCAGCACACGAAACGGGCCGGGTAACCGTAGCGTTTGAAGACGGCCAGCCGCACTACACCATTCATCAACCCGCCGCCTGGGACTTTCTGGAACTGACCGACGAGTGGGTCCAATTGGCTGAGCGCGCGGATGCCATTTGCTTCGGCTCCCTGGCGCAGCGCTGCCGGGAGTCGCGCCAGACCATTCAAACTCTGGCCGCGCAAACCTCTTCCTCCTGCGTCCGCGTCTTCGATGTCAATCTGCGTGTGCCCTTCTATTCCAGCGAGGTGATCCAGGAGTCGCTGGAACTGGCCACGGTGATGAAGATGAACGATGCAGAGGTCCCGCTGGTGATGGGCCTGCTGGGATTGCCGGCAGACGAGGGTGATCCACGGAACCGCCTGCGGCTGGGCGCTGAGCGCCTGCTGGCCGAGTTCCCCATGTTGCAGATGGTGGCCATTACCAAGGGAGGCCACGGCAGCTTGCTGGTCACCCGCGAGCAGTGGCACGAGCACCCCGGCATTCCCGTCACCGTGTCTGACACCATCGGCGCTGGCGATGCCTTCACTGCCGCCATGACACACTACCTGCTGCGCGGGGCGGAGTTGGCCGTGCTCAACGAGGCTGGGAACCGCTGGGGCGGATGGGTAGCGTCACAGTCCGGCGCCATGCCGACACTACCTGACGCCACACTGGCCAAAATGGCTGCCGCAATCGAAGGCTGAACGATTGCCGGCGTACCCGGCTGCTGGAAGGAACGCAATGAATTTGAAGAACAATGCCGGCCTGCCCGCTGGGGCGGGACTCGTGCGCATGTGGGCCTTGCCGATCCTTGCGGCTTGCGCGGCGCTCGGGGTTGCCGCGCAAACATTGACGCCCCCGGCCGGGCCAGGCGCCCAACAATCGCAAGGCGAAGCGCCGGTGCCGACCAGCGCACAGGCCGGCATGACCAGCGTGGTGGACCAGTCCAAAGTCGCCGTCCTCAGCCAGGACGATATTCACGATGTGCCCATTGTGCGCGGCGCGCCTCTTCCTCACGGCGAGGGCGCGCGGCGCATGGGCGAGCGGCTGCGGCAGATTTTTGACAGTAACGACTGGCGCGCCGACCCCGCCAAGCCCTTCGAGCGGATTCCCTACTACGAGACGCTGCTGACGCACAAGCTCAGCCTGCCGCAAGAAGTCATCGTGCGCATGGAACTGGGCAACGAGCAACTCCGCGCCGGTTTCAGCGCTCGCTCCATCGAGACGCTGGAGGACCTGCTCAAGCGGATCGAGCCGGAAATGGGCAAGATACCGGTTCCTATCCAGGCGCAGATCCATGAGGAGTTGGGGATTGCGTATCTCCGCCTGGCCGAGCAGGAGAACTGCGTCGCCATGCACAACCCGGAGGCCTGCATCTTCCCCTTGCACGGCGGCGGGTTGCACAAAAAGCTGCGCGGAGCCGAGGGCGCGGTCCGCGAATACACCAAGGCGTTGCAGCTGAATCCGAATAACTACACCTCGATGTGGCTGCTGAACATTGCCTACCAGGCGCTGGCGCGCTGGCCGCAGGACGTTCCCAAAAAGTGGCTTGCCGATCCTGACTGGTACAAGTCCGAGTATGACATCGGCTTCTTCCCGGAGGTGGCTGGCATCGCCGGCATCCACAACGAAGAGCGCGCCGGCGGGTCGATCGTCGAGGACTTTGAAGGCAACGGACTGATGGACATCCTCATCTCTTCCCAGGGTCCGACGGACCACATGCACTACTACCACAACAACGGCGACGGCACCTTCACCGACCGCACCAAGGAGGCCGGCCTGGAGGACGAGATCGGCGGCCTCAATATCGTTGAAACCGACTACAACAACGACGGCAAGCCGGACTTCCTGATTGTGCGCGGGGCCTGGTGGCGGCAATATGGCGCGTATCCGCTGAGCCTGATGCGCAATAACGGGGACGGCACCTTTGACGATGTGACGGAAGAGGCTGGCCTGCTGACCCTTGGTCCCACACAGGCCGCAGCCTGGATGGATTACGACGGCGACGGCTGGCTCGACCTTTTCGTCGCCCACGAAACAACGGGCGGCCAGACCTACGCCTCGCAACTCTTCCACAATAACCACGACGGCACCTTCACCCAGGTGAAGGCTCCCGGCGCGGCTCCTGGGAAGCTCGGCGCCAATCTCGGCTTCGTCAAGGGCGCAACCTGGGGTGACTACAACAACGACGGGCGGCCCGATCTTTACCTCTCTACCATGAGCGGCCGCAGCTTCCTCTTCCGCAACGACGGCCCGCGCGATCCCGCCCATCCCGATCCCGCCGACTGGGTGTGGACCGACGTGACCGAACGCGCCGGTCTTGCCGGGACGCGCTTCACCTTTCCCACCTGGTTCTTTGACTACGATAACGACGGCTGGCTCGATATCTTCGCCGGCGGTTACGCCACGGGGGGAATCGAGGACTACGGCGCCTTCCAGTTCAACAAGCCGAACCACGCCGCCGTCTCGCACCTCTTTCACAACAACCACGACGGCACCTTTACCGACGAACCGAAGGCGCTGGGCCTGGATCGCGCCATCACCGTCATGGCCGCCAACTTCGGCGACCTGGATAACGACGGCTGGCTCGACGTCTACCTCGGCCTGGGCGATTCCTACTACCAGTCCCTGCTGCCCAAGAAGATGTTCCGCAACGATCAGGGCAAGTACTTCCAGGACGTGACCACCAGCGGCGGCTTCGGCAATCTGCAAAAAGGCCACGGAATCTCCTTCGCCGACATTGAGAACAACGGCAACGAGGATGTCTTTGAAGAACTGGGCGGCGCCTACCCCGGCGACCGTTTTGTACCCGTGCTCTATCACAACCGGGGCCACGGAAATCACTGGGTGACCCTGGTGCTGGAAGGCGTGAAAACCAACCGCGCGGCCTATGGCGCACGCATCAAAGTGACCATCGACGAGCACGGGAAGAGGAGGTCAATCTATCGCGCGGTCGGGTCGGTTTCCAGCTTTGGCGGCAACCCCATGCAGCAACATATCGGGCTGGGCCAGGCAACATCGATTCGGGAGATCGAAATCTGGTGGCCCGTTTCCGGGGAGCGCCAGCACTTCAAAAACGTGAAGGTAGACCGGGCGTTCCACGTCCGGGAGGGCCGGGATGTGCTCGATCCTCTGGAATGGAAGCGATTCGAGATTGGAAAGACAAAGATTGCGCAGCCCATGGAGGAACACGCGCACTGATCCTCGAAATGAGAACACCCACACCCGCGCATCGATTCGATAAAGTAAACAACTGCAAACAGTTAAATGAAGTTCGCACCAGCGAGCCCGCATTTCCCCGGCGGGCTTGCCTTCCAACCCAACGGACGCCCAGCTCTGCGTTCGCTCTACATTCTTGTCTCGAATTGCATCGACAAATCTTCGACCCATGCAGTAGTGTTTCTTCAAGGAGCGGCGCTTCTTTCGGCCGGGATCAGAGTAAACGTGCGCTGACATCGGTATTGAGTGTGGCTTTTCCCGTGGAAGGAGCCGCTCGCCGGGTTTGGTTCCAGGTCAAATCTACTCTGGTTCTGCTCTAGGTGCCGCCGGTATCCCATTCAGCAAGAGAGGCAACTCGGATGGCTCGACCGCGCAAAACGGCAATCAAGCTCACGCCGCCGCCAGAGATCGACCCAGCGAATCGTGTATCGAAGCATCGCAGGGTTTTTGAACATCTTCATGCCAATATCCAATCCGGCCAGCTCAAGGCAGGCGACCGCCTGCCCAGCGAGGCGGAACTGGGCAGGCTCTTCGATGCTTCGCGCATCACTGTGGCCAAGGCTGTCCTGGATTTGCAACGCATGGGCCTGGTCTCGCGCCGGCCGGGGGCGGGCACCCACGTGCTCGCCCAGCACCACGCCGCCGGCCACACTTTCGGCCTGCTGATTCCCGAACTGGGACTGACGGAGATCTTCGAGCCCATCTGCCACGGCATGATGCGTTCCCCGTTTGCCCGCCCCGACGCGCTGCTGTGGGGCAATGCCTCCTCCTCAGTGCGCGAGAGCGCCCGCGAAGCCGAGCAGATGGTCAACTCCTTCATCGTGCAGAAGGTGGCCGGCGTCTTTTTTGCGCCCTTGGAACTGACTGCGGAAAAAGACGCCGCCAACCGCCGCATTGTCCGCACCTTTGAGAAGGCGCAGATTCCCATTGTGCTGCTCGACCGCTGCTATCTGCCCTTTCCCGACCGCTCCGCGCACGACCTGGTGGGCGTTGACAACCGGCGCGCCGGATACGTGCCCGGCGCACACCTGTTGGAAATGGGCGTGCGGCGGATTGTATATCTGGGCGAGGAAAATGTCGCCGCTACAGTGGATGCGCGCATTGCCGGCTTTTATGAAGCGCTGCGCCACTACCGCGTCAGGCCAGACAAGGAACCCGCCTGGCGGGGCAGCCCCCAGGATGATGCTTTTGTGCGCCGCATGATCGATACCGCGCGGCCCGAGGCCATTATTTGCGCCAATGACCTGACTGCGGCGCGGCTCATGCAAACCCTCCTGGGCTTCGGGGTGCGCATTCCCGAGGAGATACGCATCGTGGGCATGGACGACGTGAAATACGCCAGCCTGCTACCCGTGCCCCTGACCACCATCCACCAGGACTGCGCCGGCATCGGCATCGTAGCCATGGCCACCATGCTGGAACGGCTCGAACATCCTGAACTCCCTGTGCGCGAAGTGCTGGTGCCCACACGGTTGGTGGTGCGCCGCTCCTGTGGGGCATACCTGGGCAAGGAGCCAACCGAGAAGCCGTAACGTAGCAACACTCCACAGGCTGCCAGGCTGCGGAAGAAATCCTTCTGCATGGCAAGAAACGTCAGGGCACGACTTTAGGGCAGCTCTCCTGTTTGTATAGAGGGAAGAATACCGCGGAGGGAGCAGGGGACTTCAGTCCCCTGAATAGCGAGAAAGTCAAGCGGGCTTCAGCCCCGGGCCTGAAGGCCAGTCCAACTTGTGTCTCGATTTCGTGGGGCTGAAGCCCCACGCTCCCTCCGCAACACCCATAGAGTCTCCACAATACCATTTGGATATTTGCTCTAGTCGCTCCGCATATTGCTGATCATAAAAGACTTGCTTTCGCCATGCGGGGCGCTTCTGTGAACTCTCGCTTGCCTTTCGGGGTCTTCCGCCACCGTCCATGCCCACCCCTCGAAAGCATCTCGCTATTTTTCAGCCTGCGCCGGTGGCGGGACGGGCCGGTTCCTGGCGCGCAGATAGGCCACCAGTTGCGCAATTTCCTCGTCGGTGAGCGAGTCGCTGAAGGGCGGCATCTTCTGACCGCCATTCAGAATCTGATCGGTGATCTTGGCCGGCGTCCATTCCTTGTCGTTCGGCAGACCGGTCAAATCCGGAGCTTTCTTGGTTCCAATGCCGCCGTCGCCGTGGCAATGAGCGCAGCCCTTGTCGCGAAAAAGAATGGCGCCGGCCAACTCGGCGGCCCGGTCCTTCGATGCGGAGAGGCCATGCACAGAAAGTGCACCGAGAGAGAGAACAAGAGCGAAGCAGAAGGGTTTAAGACGAGCCATCACGGGGTTGATTCTCTCATGGGGCCGCGGAGCGCGCATCAGCCTTTTTGCCGGTGTCCGCCCCAGCAAGAGCGGCCTCTGCCGGTTGCCGCCTGGGTGGATGGATGCAGGCATGGCCCGAAGCTGGCCGGTGTAATCTGCTCCATATGACCGTACAAACCAGCGCGTACGCAAGCCAGCTGCGGCAGGAACTCGCAGCGCGCAATCGGCTTTGGGCGCATGGGCGGGCGCATGTTGAAAGCTACGGCAATCCGCCCGTAATTGTGTATGAACCGCTGGATGGGCGGCATGGCAATTTCCTTGACGAGGCATACGCTTCCATCGCCGCGCGGCCAGAGTGGTTGCGCCGCTTCAACAAAATTCATGCGCAACAGCGGGCGCTGCCCAGGGCGGAGTCGGGCCGCCGCTGGCGCGAGTTGGACTCGTCCATGAGTTCCGATGCGCTGCTGATGAATGCCTTCTGCGCGCCGGGAGTAGCGGAGTCTCCAGCCGTGCGGCGCGCGCTGGGCGTGGAGGGCGAGGAGGCTCCGGTCTTTGGCTGGAAGGCGCGCGTGCCGCTGGCTTCAGGAAGATTCGATCGCACCGAGGTCGACATGCGCTGGGGCAACCTGTTGGTGGAGGCCAAACTGACCGAAGGCGATTTCCAGACGCGCGCAGCCGCCATCGTGGAGGGTTACCAGGATTTCGATGCGGTCTTCGAGCCGAAGTTGCTGCCGCGCGTCGAGATCCGGACGGCCAGGCGAAAGCAGGCGGCGGAGTTTGCCGAGGAGTTTACCCAGGAGTGGGAAGACACAGCCCCCGATGATGAGATTGCCCGCCAGTTTCAAGCCGCGCTTGTGGCGCAGGCGCGCGAAGCCGAGACCCCAGAGCCGGGATACGCCAGCTATCAGCTCATCCGCAACGTGCTGGCTGCCCATGCGCAGGGGTGCAGCTTCTGCGTGCTGCACGACGAGCGCCGCCCTGACTTGCGGGAGGAATGGTTTCGCGTGATGGCGGCCGTCAAAAGCGCGGAAATGCGTGTGCGGTGCAAGACGATGACCTGGCAGGAACTGGCCGGCTTGCTGCCCGAACCGTTGCAGCAGTTTCTCGATGTGAAGTATGGGATTGTGTCCGCGGGAATGGAAGCAACCCCCGTGGAGCAAATTGCGGAGACTTGAGGAGCGCCACTCCGGGAAAGCCAGGACTCTCGAAATTTCCAACAACCGGGGCGCACGCGATCCACAGCATTTTTGCTTTTGGCATGGACTTCTGTGCACGATCCATTCCGCGTTTTCCTGAGGAATAGGTGGGAGGCTAACAGAGTTACGGTCTACACAATTCACGAAAACGCTCTGCATTCATTTTTGTGAGAAAATCTCTCCCATCGGAGGTCTTCCCATGCATCGGAGTCCATCTTCGTTTGCAGGCGTCCTCAAGCAGCCGAGCGCCTTGCTTCCCCTGGCCATGTCCTTCGCCGCGCTGGCCCTGGTGCTAGGCCACATAGCCATGTTCGGCGCTGCCCGCGAGTCCGATGAGGGAACGGCCGCCCATCTGTGGCAAATCCTCATGGCCGGTCAGCTACCGGTGCTGGCATTCTTCGCCATCAAGTGGCTGCCACGGGCTACGCGGCCTGCTTTGGGGGTGCTTGCGCTGCAAATTGCGGCCGTGCTGGCGTCCACGGCGCCGGTACTGTTGCTCAAGCTGTAGCCCACTCCAGCGCCGCAAAGGGGTCGCTTACAGTTTCGCTTAATATTCGCTTTGCGCGTATAATCTTTGCATGGACTTTCAACTGGTCACCAGCTACAAGCCGAGGGGCGATCAGCCCCGTGCCATAGAGGAACTGCTCGACGGCCTGGCTGCGGGGGAGCAGCATCAGGTCCTGCTGGGCGTCACCGGCTCGGGCAAGACCTTCACCATGGCCAAGGTTATTGAGGCCTCCAACCGCCCCGCGCTCATCCTGGCCCACAACAAGACCTTGGCCGCCCAGCTTTATCACGAGTTCAAGCAGTTCTTCCCTTCCAACGCGGTCGAGTACTTCGTCAGCTATTACGACTACTACCAGCCCGAGGCTTACATCCCGGCCGGCGACCTCTATATCGAGAAAGAAGCGACAATCAACGAGGAGCTGGACAAGCTCCGTCTCTCCGCCACGCGCTCGCTCTTCGAGCGGCGCGACTCGATCATTGTCAGCTCAGTCAGTTGCATCTACGGCCTGGGCTCGCCCGAGGCTTACTACGGCATGTTGCTGCTGCTGGAGAAGGGCCAGCGCATCAGCCGCAAAGACATTACGCGGCGGCTGGTCGAGATCCTCTACGAGCGGAATGACGGCGACTTCCGCCGCGGCACCTTCCGCGTGCGGGGCGACGTCATCGAGGTCTTCCCCACTTACGACGAGTCCGCCTACCGCATCGAGCTCTTCGGCGACGAAATCGAGTCCCTGGCGCAGATCGACCCGCTCTTCGGCACCGTCAAGCAGAAGTACTCCCGCCTGCCCATCTATCCCAAGAGCCATTATGTGGTGCAGCCCGAGCGCAAAGCCGAGGCCGTCGACTCCATTGTGGCCGAGCTGAACAGTTGGGTTCCCGAGCTGGAGGCGCAAGGGCGCATGGTTGAGGCGCAGCGCGTCAACCAGCGCACGCGCTTCGATCTGGAAATGATCAAGTCCATGGGCTACTGTCACGGCATTGAGAATTACTCGCGGCACTTCTCCGGCCGCTTGCCGGGCGAGGCTCCGCCCACGCTGCTGGACTACTTTCCCCGCGATTTCCTGGTGTTCATCGACGAGAGCCACGCCACCATTCCCCAGGTCCACGGCATGTGGTTCGGCGACCGCAGCCGCAAGCAGAATCTCGTGGATTACGGCTTCCGCCTGCCCTCGGCCATGGACAACCGCCCGCTCAAATTCGAGGAGTTCGAGACCCGCGTCAACCAGACCATCTATGTCTCCGCCACGCCCGGACCCTATGAGCTGACCCGTTCCGCCGGGGTAGTCGTCGAGCAGGTCATCCGGCCGACGGGATTGGTTGATCCCGAGGTGGAGATTCGCCCTGTCAAGGGCCAGATCGACGATCTCCTCGCCGAAATTCGCGACCGCGCCAAGCGCAACGAGCGCGTGCTGGTGACAACCCTGACCAAACGCATGTCAGAGGACCTGGCCGGCTACTACACCGAGGTTGGCGTGCGCTGCCGCTACATGCACTCCGAGATCGAGACCCTGGAACGCGTCAAGCTGCTCGCCGGCCTGCGCAAGGGCGAGTACGACGCCCTCATCGGCATCAACCTTCTGCGTGAAGGTCTCGACCTGCCTGAAGTCTCGCTCGTCGCCATTCTCGACGCGGACAAGGAAGGCTTTTTGCGCTCCGCCGGGTCGCTGATCCAGACCATGGGCCGCGCCGCCCGCCATGTCGAGGGCCGCGCAATTCTCTACGCCGACCGCATCACCGACTCCATGCGCCGGGCGATGGACGAAACAGATCGCCGCCGCACCGTGCAGCGCTCCTACAACGAGGAGCACGGCATCGTGCCGCAATCGATCATCAACACCATGGATATGGGTCTGGCGCAGATTCTCAAGGCAGAGTACGGCGACGTAGCCGAGGAAGAGACAGCCGGTCTGCCGGAACTCAAATCCCAGGCCGACCTCGACGCCTACATCTCCAAGCTGGAAACCGAAATGCGCGAAGCGGCCAAGAGATTCGAGTTCGAAAAGGCCGCCAAGCTGCGCGACGCCATCAAGGAGTTACGCGAAAAGGAGTTTCTGTTCGGATGAGCCGACCACAAAAGAACGAGATCGGACGGTAGGCCGGGGCTTCTGCTCCTGAGGCATGCATTTTTGAACAAGTGGCTCAATTCCGCGACTCGCCACACACATTTCAGCCCGCTTCAGTCTCGCTTTTTTGCTTTTCTACCCATGCAATTCCATGCGAATCTGGGCCTGCAAGGAATTCCCCGCGAGGTCGCCCATGCCTGAAAACGATGCAGCCTTGTCTGCTGCCGATGCCGTCCTTCGCTCCTTCGCCATCCACAACCGCATCCATCTGTACCTGCTCGATTCCTTGCCTGCCGAGGTATGGCTCACCTCGCCGCCCGGCGGCAAGGGACGAACCCTGGCCGCACTCGTCAGCCACATCCACAGCGTCCGGATCATGTGGCTCAAAGCCGCCGGCGTGAAGTCTCTGCCCGCCCCGCTGGAGAAAACCGCGTCAGTGCCCGAAGCCGGGCTCGCCCTTGAAACCAGCGCCACTGCGATCAAGGATTGGCTGTCTCCGATCTTGAACGGCAACGCGAGGATTTCAGGCTTCAAACCGGATGCCTGGGCTTTTGTCAGCTACCTGATCGCACATGAGGCGCATCACCGCGGCCAGATGTTGTTGCTGGCCCGGCAGTTAGGCCATCCGGTAAGCAAAAGCACCAGCTTCGGCCTGTGGGAGTGGGGCGTGCGCTGATCCCAGCGCTTGCCGCGCACGGCGCGGAGCAGCCCTCCGCTTCACGGCAATCGCATGAGGATTCCCAGCGCATGAAAACGGGTCTTGAATGGGCACGGCCTGAGCACCCTCTGGGTCGCGCGCCGAAAAGAGGCCAAAACAAACGGGCTTCACATGCGGCGGAAAACTCCGTCGGGCGGTAGGCCTGGGATTTCTCCCGGAATCAAGCTACAACGGTTACACAATTGCTGTACCCCGAATCCACCGCTATCAAGTGGCATTTTCTCAAGAAAATGCCACCTTGCTCGATGCCGGAAAGGGCATGTGAATGGTGGAACCGCTCTAGCCCTTCTTCAGCGGATGCTCGGCATAGTGCAGCAGCACTGCCACGGCGCAACTGGTCAGCCGCGTCTCGGCGGAGTCTGCCCTGCTGGTCAGGATGGCGGGGACGCGCGCGCCGAGAACGATGCCCGCCAGTTGCGCGCCGCCCAGATACTCCAGTTGCTTGGCCAGCATGTTGCCGCTTTCCAGGTCGGGCACCACCAGAATGTCGGCTTGCCCGGCGACCGGCGAAACCAGCCCCTTGATCTCTGAGGCCTTGGCGCTGACTGCGGTGTCGAAGGCCAGAGGGCCGTCGAGGATGCCGCCGATGATCTGGCCGCGGTCCGCCATCTTGCACAACGCCGCTGCGTCCAACGTGGACTTGATCTTGGGATTCACCGTCTCAATCGCGGAGAGCAGCGCTACCTTTGGCTCGGGAATGCCCAGCGCATGGGCCAGATCAATCGCGTTCTGGATGATGTCGACCTTGTCCTCCAACTCGGGCACGATGTTGATGGCCGCGTCGGTAATCAGCACCGTGCGCGGATAAGCCGGAGTATCCATCACGAAGACATGGGAGATGCGGCGGGATGTGCGCAGCCCGGTGTCGCTCTTCATGGCCACCTTCATCAACTCGTCGGTGTGCAGGCTGCCCTTCATCATCGCCTGGAAATCGCCACTCCGGCACATGGCTACGCCCACTTCGGCGGCCTTGCGCTCGCTGTCGGCATGAATGATGGGGTACTTGCCGATATCCAAGCCGGTCTTCTCGGCCAGCGCCTTGATCCCTGCTTCATCGCCAATCAGCGTGGGCTCGATGAGGCCTTCGATGGCGGCCTCTACAGCTCCGCCCAGGGCGACCTCGGAAAGGGGCCAGACTACCGCGGTCGAAAGCGCCGGCAGGTCCTTGCAGCGCTCAATGAACTTCTGAAAGACATGGAAGTCGGCGGGATGGCCGACCAGCGGATCGAGGGCTACGGATTCGGCCAAGGGGGCGAGATCGCTCATATACGTTTCCTCCCGGCCGGCGCAGCGAAAGGCTGCCTAGCCTTGTTACCTGATTTTCCCCCGGCGGAGCAAGACCGTGTGTGTTTTGGATCACACTCCGGAGTCGAGTATCGTATGGCGGTATTTTGCCACGTTCCCTGGAGATTCGAGGTCTGCCGGCCGTTTCTACGCCCAGCCGGGTGGCGAACCTTTCCTCTGCCCCCCTCCCCGGCCTCTGTCTTTCCCCTTTCGCCAACCAGCCCTCTCCTGTTATGCTTCCTGCGCTGAGAAAAGCGATTTATATAGGGAGAAAGCGCATATGTGGTTCCTTGGAATGGATGTCGGAACGGGCGGAACGCGGGCCGTGGTGGTGGATGCGGCGGGAAAGATTGTCGGTAGCGCATCGAGCGAACATGCGCCATTTCGCACCCCTCATCCGGGCTGGGCAGAACAGGATCCCGAAGACTGGTGGCGGGCTGCGCAGGAGGCCATTCGCGGAGCGCTCGCCGCGGCGCCGGAACCACGCCAACCCATTGCCGCCATCGGCCTGACCGGCCAGATGCACGGCGCGGTGCTGTTGGATGAAAACGGTGCGGTGCTGCGCCCTTCGCTGATCTGGTGTGACACCCGTACCCAGCCGGAGTGCGACTGGCTCACGGAGAAAATCGGCTACGAGCGGCTGATCGAGCTGACCTGCAACCCGGCGCTGCCCAACTTTACGCTGACCAAACTGCTGTGGGTCAAGACGCACGAGCCGGAGATCTTTGCCAAGACGCGCCACATCCTGTGCCCCAAGGACTACGTCCGCTACCGGCTTACCGGCGAGTTCGCCATCGACGTGCAAGAAGCCTCCGGTACGCTCCTTTTGGATGTAACCCACCGCAGGTGGTCGAAGGAAGTGGCCGAGGCGGCGGGGATCCCCGAGAGCTGGCTGCCCAAGGTTTACGAATCGCCGGAAGTGTGCGCGCGCATCTCCGAGAGTGCCTCCGGGTTGACCGGTCTGGCCGCAGGAACGCCGGTTGTGGCCGGTGCGGGCGATCAGGGCGCTGGCGCGGTGGGCATGGGCATCCTGAAGCCGGGAGCGGTCTCGGCCACCATCGGCACCTCGGGCGTGGTCTTTGCCGCCACCGCCGCGCCCACCAAGGACCCCAAGGGCCGGATGCACACCTTCTGCCACGCCGTTCCCGGCCTGTGGCATGTGATGGGCGTGACGCAATCGGCGGGGCAGAGCCTCCGCTGGCTCAAGGAGACCTTCTTTGCCGGTCAGGATTACGACTCGCTCACCGCCGCAGCCGCCAGGATTCCAGCGTGCAGCGAGGGGTTGGAGTGGGCGCCCTATCTGCTGGGCGAGCGCACGCCGCATCTCGACCCGCTGGTGCGCGCCGCCTTTGCGGGCATCGCCAGCAATCACGGGGCGGCGCACTTTGTCCGCGCCGTGCTGGAGGGCGTAGCTTACTCGCTCGAAGACACCTTCACGCTCTTCGCCGAGCTGGGGATTCCGGTCAGCGCCATTCGCCTGGGCGGCGGCGGCGCGCGCGGCCCGCTGTGGCGCAAGATTCAGGCCGGCATCTACGGCCAGGCCGTGGAAGTGCTGGTGGCCGAAGAGGGCGGCGCCTTTGGCTGCGCTCTGATGGCAGGCGTAGGGGCAGGTCACTGGGCCAATCTGGACGAAGCCTGCGCCGTGGGCATCGAAGTGGCCCAGCGCATGGAGCCGGACGCGACCGACCTGGCTGCCTATAAAGCCGGATACGCGGAGTGGCGCAAGCTGTACCCGGCGCTGAAGAGCCTGCGGTAAAGATCGGCGACCGCAGCGCAAAGTTTGCCTCCTCACAAGCCTGCTCGATTCCGCAAGGAATTTGGGCAGGCTCTTTTTGCGATGTCTACATGTAATCACGATACCGCGTTACAATATGCATAGAGGATATATGACGTAATGCGCATGGCTTCCCGTTCTCAGGAATCGACATTGAATCTCCGCGTGGACTCCGCGCTCAAGGCGGAGTTCGCGGCTGCGGTGGAGACGGAGAAGCGCCCGGCCGCCGAAGTGCTGCGCGCGCTGATGCGCGGCTACGTGGAGGAGGCGCGGCAACGTCGTTTTGCCGACGCGGCGCGCCGCCAGTCGCAGCTCGTCGCAGCTTCGGAGGATGAGGCGGAAGTCATGCGCTGGATTCAAGACGTCAGCGGCCTGAAAGACGATTCTCCGGCAGACGGCCAATGAAGCGCGGCGATCTGGTGACCGTGGCTGTTTCTGGAGACTACGGCAAGCCGCGACCGGCGCTGGTAGTGCAGGCGGACGCGTTCGATAGGCATCCGTCGGTGATTGTGCTGCCTCTGACCAGCGAGATGCACGACGCGCCGCTGTTTCGGGTGGTGGTCCCCGTCGATGCTACAACCGGCTTGCTCAAGCCCTCGCAGATCATGGTGGACAAGGCGACCGCCGTGCCCCGCATCAAGCTGGGCGCGCGCATCGGGCGCGTGGACTCCGAGACGATGCAGGCCGTCGAAGAGGCTTTGCGCGGGTTTCTGGGGCTGTAGACCAGTATTTACGCCATGCTTGATTGCTAGTGGCTCCTCAAACGGAGGGAGCAGAGGCCTTCAGGCCTCTGAATGGGTCGAGGATTTGAGGGCCTTAGAGCACCTCTCCCATTGGTGTAGAGGGGAGAAAAGAACGGAGGGAGCAGGGGACTTCAGTCCCCTGAATAAGCAGCCTAATGGTGCGGGCTTTAGCCCCGGGCCTGAAGGCCGACAAAGCCTGCGTCGGTTTCGTGGGGCTGAAGCCCCACGCTCCCTCCGTCAATTACCGCGCGATTTTCCTCTATACCTGCTGGAGAGATGCCTTAAGGCCCGTGCCCTATCCTTCGCTGCTTTCCAAGCTCTCCCAAACGGGGTGATCAGATTCCCTCCGAGCATCTCTCGGAGCAAGGCACGCTCGCTCTGCTAAAACGAAGAGCCCGTGGCTAAAGCCATTCTCCATTAAGGCTTGTTCTCATGGGCCTGAAGGCCCATGCTCCTTCCGCCTGCAAGCGACGGGCGGCGATTCTGTCGGCCACTGGCAATCGAGACGCCCCGGAGTTCCACACAAGCTGCGGTGTACAGCACAAGCGGCGATGCGTTAGCCTTTCATCCGATTGGATTGAAGAGGAAAGGGCTTATGCGACTTCGTTTTGCTTTGCCTTCGTTGATCTTGCTGTGCGCCGCGGCGGGCGCGGCTGCGCAAACGGCTCCGGCTGCGCCGACTTGCGCCGATTTGCATCTGGTGCCCGCGGTGAGGGAGTGTCGAAGCGTTGTGCAAGTGGCGATCCACGGTGGGATGAGCGTCTATTTCGATCAACGCAATGAAGCGGAAATCAAAAGAGCAATAGAGTTGGTATCCGGTTCAGTTTCGACTCTGCTAGACACAGTCCCACCATCCAAGGAAGAAATCGAATCCGATTCTTTTGCCGCAGAAGATCTTCGCAGAGCATTTATTGCAAGAGGAGTGAAGTGGGATTCGGGAAGGGGTTCAATTCCGATCACGCTCATCAGGTATAGGCCCGTGAGTGGAAAGGTAATTCTAGACCAACAGAAGCTGACATTTGATTCGCAAATGCTGGAGGAGGGCTATGTCCTAATGCCCTTCGGCGACGGACTGGCAGTCATTGGCAATAGTTCTGCCGGGATCTTCTACGGCGCGCAAACGGTGAAGCAATTGATTCGCGGATCGGGCAAGGACACAGTCCTCCTGGTTCCCACCATCCGCGACTGGCCGGCGATGGCCCATCGCGGCCTCTCCGACGACTGGTCGCGCGGCCCGCTGCCCACCATGGACTTTCTCAAGCGCGAAATCCGCACCCTGGCCGCCTACAAGTACAACATCTTCTCGCCCTACTTCGAGCACACCTTCGCCTACGCTTCTTCGCCGGTGGCGGCCTTTCCCGGCGGAGCCATGACGCCCGACGAAGCGCGCGAACTGGTGGACTACGCGGCCAAATACCACATCACCGTGATTCCCGAGCAGGAGTCGTTCGGGCACCTGCATCATGTGCTCAAGTTCGAGCAGTATTCGCCACTGGGCGAGACGGCGCACGGCTCGGTGCTGGCCCCTGGCGACGCGGCCACGCTGCCGCTGATCGGGGCATGGTTCGGCGAACTGGCCAAGGTCTTTCCCGGCCCGTAGGCGCACATCGGCGCCGACGAGACCTTCGAGCTGGGCCTGGGCCGGACGCGCGACGCGGTCAAGCAGCAGGGGCTGGGCGCGGTCTACCTCGACTTCCTCACGCAGATTCACGCGCACGCTCGCGCCCAACCACAAGCAGCTGCTTTTCTGGGGCGACATCGCGGTCAACTCGCCGGAGCTGGTGGGCACGCTGCCCAAGGACATGATCGCCGTGCCCTGGGAGTACGACGCCAAGCCGGACTTCACACCGCATCATCGAGCCCTTTACCAAGGCCGGGCTTGGAGACCTGGGTGGCGCCCGGCGTGAACAACTGGAACCGCATGTATCCCAACAACAACGAGGCGCTGGGCAACATCCGCGCCTTTGTGCGCGACGGCCAGAACGCTGGGCGCGAAGGGCATGCTGAACACCGTGTGGAACGACGACGGCGAGGGCATCTTCGACGAGAACTGGTTTGGCGTGCTCTTTGGCGCGGCGGCCGGCTGGCAGGCGGGCGAAAGCTCCGAGGAAGCTTCGCCGCGTCGTACGGTCGGGCGTTTCATCGCGACTCGACCGGCAAGATCGACCAGGCGCAGCGCGAGCTGATGGCCGCGCACGACGTGCTCAAGAAGGCCGGGCTGGGCGACGGCGAAGACAGCTACTTCTGGCTCGATCCGTTCTCCGCCGAGGGCCAGCGCGTGGCCGCAAAGCTGCGGCCGGCGCTGAGCGAGCTGCGCCTGCACGCCGAGCGCGCGATCACGCTGATCGCCGAGGCCAAGCGCCGCCGGCCAAGCTGGAGAATCCTGAGGCGCTGGACGCGCTGGAGCTGGGCGCGCGGCGCATCGACTTTGTGGGCTTCAAGTTCCAATCCGCCGACGAGTGCGCGGCGCTCTACAGCCAGGCGCAGGCGCTGGCCAGCGACAAGAGCCGCTGGGACGAGGTAGGCGAGCTGCTTGACACCATTGGCTCGAACAACGGGAAGCTGGAAGACATGCGCGACGGCTACACGCAGCTCGGCGAACTCTACAAGCAGGCCTGGCTGCGCGACAACCGCCCCTATTGGCTTGGCAACAACCAGGCCCGCTACGACATGGCCGCGCAACTCTGGCTCGGCCGCAGCGAGCGCTGGAATCAGGTGCAGAAACAGTGGTGGGACGCGCACATGCTGCCCCCGGCGGCGGAAGCGGGGCTGCCTTCAGTTCCAGCGATCGCGGCAAAGTGAGGCTCGCGACCTCCCCGGTCCCGAGGGCGGGACCGGGGAGGTCCGGCTGGACAGAGTGGATCACCAAAATCATAATGACCATATTGGTCGTTATGATTGGAGGTCTCGATGGTCATTGAGGTCAGCGCGGTCAACTTCCGGCAGAATCTGGGCGAGATGCTCAACCAGGTGCAATACCGAAACAACAGCATCGTGATCAACAAGGACGGCAAGCCGGTGGCGGCGCTGGTGGATGCCGAGCTGTTTGCCCGCATCCGCCGCATGGGCGACCGCTTCGACGAGTTGAGCAGGCGCATCGCCGAAGACTGGGCGGACGTGCCAGAGGAAGTGGGCATGGCGGAGATCGATGCCGCCGTGGCGGCCGAACGGCGCCGCTGATGGCCGGTCTGCGCGTGGTTCTGGACACCAATGTTCTTGTGTCGGGGCTGGCTTATCCGGGCAGCGTGCCAGGACGCATCCTGGACGCTTGGGGACAGGGATCGCTGGGCGTGGTGATGTCGAGGCACATCCTCGACGAGATGGTTCGGGTCCTTCCGAAGCTCTCCCACAACCGGCGGAGCGAGGCGGAGATTCGCGGTCTTGCCGACAGCTACCTCTTGAAGGCTGAGATCGTCGAGCCGGGCGGTGAATTGGAAGCGGACCTGCGCGCTAAGACGGACCAGCCGGTGCTGGGAACGCTGCGGGCCTCGCAGGCCGACTATCTGATTACCGGGGACAAGGACCTGCTGGCGCTGGCCGGGCGGTATCCGATTGTGACTCCAGCCGCCTTTTGGGAGCGGCATGGAAGCTGATGGCTAGCCCGTGGGGGCATCCGCAAGAGCAATGAAACACAGGTCCTTCGACTCCGCTGCGCTCCGCTCAGGATGACAACTCTGGGGTATGAGTTGTTTTGCCGTCCCATCAATAGAAGAAAAGGCCCCGCAATGTGCGGGGCCTCTTCACTAGAGCACCTCTCCCATTGGTGTAGAGGGGAGAAAAGAACGGAGGGAGCAGGGGACTTCAGTCCCCTGAATAAGCAGCCTAATGGTGCGGGCTTTAGCCCCGGGCCTGAAGGCCGACAAAAGCCTGCGTCGGTTTCGTGGGGCTGAAGCCCCACGCTCCCTCCGTCAATTACCGCGCGATTTTCCTCTATACCTGCTGGAGAGATGCCCTAATTCACTTGTTCACTTGTTCACTGCTTCACTTGTTCACTGCTTCACTACTTCAGCATGAGCTCGGCGCTGAGCGGGGTGTTTTCGCTGGAGTCGCCGACGCGCACCACGAACTTGCCGGGATCGATGGTCCACTTGTGGGCGGATGAGTCCCAGTAGCTGAAGGCGCGGGCGTCGAGGTTTAGCGTAACGTGCTTGGTCTCGCCTGGAGCCAGGCGAACCTTCTCGAAGCCCTTCAGTTCGCGCTCCGGGCGCTTGGCTTTGGCCGAGGGGTCGGAGACATAAATCTGCGCCACTTCCGCACCGGCCATCGAGCCGGTGTTGGTCACGTCGAAGCTGACCGGAACCGTCGCGCCCGATGCGGCTGTGGCCGGAACCGTGAGCTTGGCGAAGCTGAAGGTGGTGTAGCTGAGCCCGAATCCAAACGGGAAGAGCGGATGCTTGCCGGTCGAGGTCCAGTAGCGGTAGCCCACCATCAGCCCATCGTCGTACTTCACGTGGGGAATGACGTAATCCACCTTGCGCCCGTCGGTTTCGGTCACGTGGAGCTCGGTGTCGGCGCCCTTGACGGGATAGTAGTACGGAGCTGAGGGATTGTCGGCCCAACTGAGGTCAAAGCTAACTGGCAGCTTGCCCTCGGGGTTGCGCTTGCCGAACAGAACTTCGGCGATGGCCGTGCCACCCTCCTGGCCGGGATAGTACGTGTGCAGCAGCGCGGGAACCTTGGCCAGCCAGCGCCGCGTATCCGCGCCGCCGCCGCCGGTCAAGGTCACTACGGTGTGCGGATTCGCGGCGACGGCCGCTTCGATCAACGCATCCTGTCCCCAGGGCAGCTCGAATGTGCGGTCCTGGCCTTCGCCTTCGGTCAGGTCGTTGAAGCCCACAGCCACGACGGCCACATCCGCCGCGGCGGTGAACTTTCTGGCTTCTTCCGAGACCAGGCCGGCTTCGTAGACAATCCCCAGGCCCAGCCGAACGCCGGGAGCGTGGGGCAAGTAGTCGGCCACCACGTTGATGGTTTGTCCGGCGGCCAGTTCCATCGTCGTCGATTGCGGAACCTGCCCCTCGGCGTGGATCTGCTCCAGCACCTGGCTGCCGTCCACCATGACTTTGAAGGCGTCCTCTCCGGCTGCGGCAGCCAGGACCAGGTATCTGCCCTTCTTATCGGCCTTGAATGTGCCCGTGTAGCGGATGCTGCGCGGCTGTGGGTTCTGGACATCCCAGGGCGACGGCTTCCAGTCGGCGATCGTTCCCTGAGTGGTTACTTCGGCTGTGCCGGAGAAGTCCTTGCTGTGGTAGGTGGCGACCTTCACTCCGCCCTGCCAGGGAGTGTTTCCAAACACTTCGTTTTCGCTGGACAGGCCGCGGGCGTAAAGCACGTGTACGCTGGGGCCGGCCAAGTTGGCGATGCCGGTCAAAATGCTGACAGGTTCAAAGGCCAGGGCCTCGGAAGAGCCTCCGCCGCCGGTGACCGCGGGCCAGGCGTCCGGGCCGATGACGGCAATGGTCTTCACCTTGGCGCGGTCGAGCGGCAGGATGTGGCCTTCGTTTTTCAGCAGTGTCAGGCTCTCGCGGGCGCCTTCCAGGGCTATTGCCCGGTCGCCGACTGAATAAGTCGAGTCGGCCGGGTCGAACTGCGGCCGGTCGAGGAACCCGTAGCGCAGCGCAGTGCGGAATAGCCGCATTACTTTGTCGTCAATGGTCGATTCCTTGACCGAACCGTCTTTGATCGCTGCCAGCAGGTTTTTGGCGTTCATGAAGCGCGGACTGGGCATTTCGAAGTCCAGGCCGTTGTTGGCCGCCTCTACCGCATCGTAGGTGGCGTCCCAGTCTGACATGAGAATTCCCTGAAAGCCCCACTCGCCCTTGAGCACTTTCAGATTGAGAAACTCATTCTGGGTGGCGTGAACGCCATTGATCAGGTTATAGGAGTTCATCACCGCGTCCACATGGGCCTTGGTCACGGCGGCTTCGAAGGCCGGAAAGTAGATTTCGCGCATGGTGCGCTCGTCCACGTCGGAGCTCACGTTGTGCCGGTTGTATTCCTGGTTGTTCAGGGCATAGTGCTTGACCGTGGCAATCACGCCCTGCGATTGAACGCCCTCAATAAAAGGAACAACCAGGGTGGCATTCAAGAACGGGTCTTCAGAGAGGTACTCGAAATTGCGGCCAGCCAGCGGGGAGCGGGCAATGTTGACCCCAGGGCCGAGCAGGAAATGAACACTGCGGGCGCGGGCATCCTTGCCCAGTCCTTCGCCAATTCTGCGGGCCAACGCCGGGTCCCAGCTCGCCGCAAGCGCAACCCCACCCGCATAGGCCGTGGTCGGCCCCCAGGTCCGCACACCCAGCGAAGCATCCGACATTTTGAAGCGAGGCAGCCCGATAGCCGGGATGGAGTGCGTAAACATACTGTCTACCCCACCCAGCAATTCGATCTTCTGTTCGAGCGAGAGCTTGGCAACCAGAGCCTGGGCTTTGGCCTCTAAACCAGGAGAGCTGGCGGCGGGAGCCTGTGCGCGGGACAGGGAGCAAGCCAGCAAGAGCAGAAGCAGGCAGCCGATGCTTCCGCGAACAATCGTTTGAGTAGGTGGATTGTTTAAGTTTCTCATGACTCGGGAAAGGCTACCTCATTTGCCTTGCGCATGTACACCGATTTGATTGCTGCGGTGTGCGGCAAACCGGGCTTTTGCCGGCTCCGGTGTATCGTTCCTTGCTATATCCTGTGACGAGAGTCACAGCGCGGGGTGAATGGGGTCACTGCCTTTGCCCCCGAAGGGGCGCAGACTCGGATTCCAATGGACAAAAAAGCAGGGGCGCCGTTGGGCGTCAGGAGGCATCCATGAGTTTCGCAACCGGTCTGAAGACTATTGTGATGGCCACGGACCTTGATGGCCGGTCGGAAGCAGCTCTGGAGTATGTCCGCAAGCTGGCAACGGCTTATGGCGCCCGCATCGTGTTGGCTCATGGGGTCGATCCGTTGGACTACGCCTCTGTGGGCGCAGTTCCCGGCCGGGTGCTGTCGGGGCTTACCGAAGATGCTCGCGCCGCGCTGGATAAGCTTACGGGTGACTTGCTGCGGGAGGGAATTCACAGCCATTCGGAGATTCGCCAGGGCGCAGTGGCGCAGATGCTGGTGGATGTTGCCCGCCAATACGATGCGGGGCTGATTGTGATTGGCACCAAAGGCTTGCAGGGCGCCGGGCCGGTTGTCGTGGGGGCCATCGCGGAGCAACTTGTGCGGCTGTCGCCATGTCCGGTGCTGGCCGTTGCGGCAGATTGGAACGCCGGTCCGTTCCGTCCCACTCCCGGTGGTCCCGTGATGCTCGCTTTGGAGCGCAACCAGGCTACCCGGGCTGCCGTAGCCACGGCACACTCGCTGGCAGAGGTCTTCCACCGCACTCTGGTAGTGGTTCATGCGCGTGGATCGGCGGAAGCGGCGGCCTTTCTGAACCCGGGCGCAACCACGCTGGAGGAATTCGGCGTCAAGCCGAGCGGGGACTGTCCGGTTCGCTTTGTGGTCAAGGACGGCAACCCGGCGGATGCCATTGTCGATGCCATTGCGCAATTCCATCCCAGCATGCTGGTGGCTGGAGTCAAGCGCTCCAGTCAAACTCCGGGGCCGCACGGCACTGTCTTCGCCTTGCTCGCCCGTTCACGTGTGCCCGTCTTGTGTGTTCCACCGGAACCGGAGCTGTCCGGCGGGGAACCCGGTGCATGTTCAACGACTGAAACCAAATAGCGCAAGGCAGACGCAGAAGTCAAAGCTTCGCCTTGATTGCGAGATGGGCCAACACCGGGAGGAATCCCCCTGGTCCCATTGGATTACTCCGTATTTCCAGATTTTGGTCATTGGGAGTCGATTGCAGCCATGAAGCTCGGTTCATCGCAAGTTCGGACTGCCAAACTTGCCCGCCAAGGGCAAGCAGGCAGGAGGGGTGCGGGCGGGGCTCGCCGCGGATCTGGATGCCGGGTAGAGAAAAAGGGAGATGGAACCATGCAAGCTGAGGCAAGATCCGAGCGTATGGAGGCTGTGGCCGCGCATCCCTTGGCGGAGCTGTTGGAGTGCCCTCCGACAATTGGCAGCCTGCTGAACGGCTCGGCTCTGACCATCGACTTCGATGCCGGGGAAGCTGTCTTTCGCCAGAACGGGATCTGCAACGGCCTTTATGTTGTGGTTGCGGGGCAGTTCCTGCGCAAGGCAGAGCGCATGGAGTCGCGGCTTACCCTGGGACCAGCGCGCCCTGGCGACCTGGTGGAGCTGGCTGCCGCCCTGGGCGACGGCCACCATACCTATACCCTGACTGCGCAAACTCCCGGCTCCGTCCTCTTGTTGCCCATGGAGGCACTCAGCCAAGCATTTCAAAACTATCCGCCGCTGCGGATGCAGTTGTTGGAGGAACTAGCCCGCGAGGTTTCTCGGGCGTACAACAGTTGTTGCCTGACGCGCACCATGAAACCGCGCCGCCGTGGTCTTGGAGAGCAGATAGCGTAGAGAGACCGGGATTGTCTCGACAAATGTTTCTCTCGCGAACTCCCGGCAGCCCTTGGGATGCCGATGGAAAATCCCTGTCTTGTCTTGCGGTAAAGTGCGCTATACTGCAATCGGACCCGCGGCAAACGTATGTCATCATTCCATTCCCATCACCCCCCGGAAGATTGTATAAATTGTGAGCATCGCCATCTGCGAATGTTCTGCAATCTCACACCCGAGGCGCTGCAGGACTATGACGGCATCGGCATCATGATGAGCCATGCGCGGGGCGCAAAATTGTTTTCAGAGGGCGATCCGGCGCGTAACGTATTTGTCATATGTTTTGGCCAGGTCAAAATCTCCTCCACTTCCCGCGACGGCAAGACCATGATTCTGAAGATCGCCGGACCCGGCGATGTGATGGGCCTCAGCGCCGTGCTGGCCAATGTCCCCCACGAAGTGACAGCCGAAGCCATTGAGCCCTGTCAAGTGAAGACCGTGCGCAAGCAGGACTTTGTCGACTTCCTCGGGCGCCACGGCATTGCCAGTATGCACGCCGCGCAGTCGCTTTCCGGCGAATACCTGACTGTGTTTCACGACGCCAAACGGCTGGCCCTCTCCGGTTCCGCGGCCGGGCGGCTCGCCCGCCTGCTGCTTGATTGGGGACGCTCCTCCGGCAACGGCAAGGCAGAAATCCGCTTTACCATGGCGTTGACCCACGAAGAAATCGCCAACATGGCGGGCACCTCGCGGGAAACCGTCACCCGGCTGCTCAACCAGTTCCGGCGCGATCAGTGGATCACCATCAAGGGTTCGAGCCTGACCATTGTCAAGCCCGACCAGCTCGAACGGCTCACCGCGTAAACCCCTCCAATAGAAGCATCTTCGCCCAAATCCGATCCATCATTCAGCTCTTCGCAGCGCAGGCTTGGAGCGCAAGGGCTCTATGGCAGTGAGGTCTTTACAGTCTCAGGGTTCTGGCTTTCGCCCAGTCTATACGCACCCGCGAGCACCCTCCCCCCCCTTATTTTGGAAATAAAATCCCTGGTTTCAATGAGATGCGACAGGTGTATCGCGCTAAAATCCTCATACCATTGAAGTTATCCGCAAAATCGTCTCAACAAAGGGGTTACGGGCGTATTGACGGCGATTCTGGATACGGACGCCGGTCGGGCACCCAGGATTCCGCCCGAACCGCGCCTAGAACCATTGTGCGGCAAGGGGCGGTAATGATCCGCAAATGCCGGGCAACTTTCGAATTGGCGACGGGACAGCATAACTAGAATCCTGGACCCTGTACCGTTTCCGGGGACCTATCTTTGGTTGCGAGGGTCGATGCGATCCACGGTCCCAAAAGACAAACCCTTCGTGCTAGCTGAATAGCTGATTTTTGCTTAGGAACAGGAGATCGACGGGGTCATTTGCCAGAGTAGCCTCGATAATCTGAACGGTCGTGGGGTCCCACCTGTCAGATCTGGTACCGAATACGAGGCGCCGAGCTCCAATCAAAGATGCAAGCTGTCGGTAATCCTGAATTATTTGACGCTCCTTTTTGCGAGTGGCATCGAGCCTATCGGCGGTCTTCGCCTCACCTATCGTGATGACCCCGTCGACGATGCAACTCAGGTCGCACTCTATGAACGGCTTAGGGGCATTTGGCTTTCGATATTCAAGTTCCTCCGTGTATTGAAAAGAGCCGTTAGCAGTGCGTCGCAGGTAGTCCAGGGTGACGATGGGAACGACCATGTCGTTTACCAAACCCTGATAGACAATCTCATCGAGCTGGTAGTAGACGGAGGGTTGACTGCGCGGAAGCTTCCAGTGCTTTGAGGTATATACCTGATCCCTGTGACACCTCAGGCAGGTAAAGCGGTCTGTGAGGTCTTTTATCGGAATCCAGGCAGCATAGCGGCAAAACTCGCACTGAAGGACAAATCCCCTGTAAAGAATCCCTCGTTGCGAAAAGCGGTCGACATACTTCGCAGTGATCTCAACGCCACCCAATGCCTTGACTAGGGAGGTCGAATTCATATATCTCCGGCCCTCAAGGAGTACTCCCTGGTCATATTTCCCCTTCTGGTTTGAGCCTTTATCCAGAAACGCATTTACCAACGCCATTCCAGGCGCCGATTTAAGGAATTGAGCGGCATCCTCCAGTCCGCCTAATTTCTCGACCGCCTCCTGCGCATAGAAGCCCTTGTCTGAGATGGCGCATGAGGTCCCCGCGATGTCCGCCAATTTGTTAAATACATTCCTCGCAGATGGCACCCGAATGTTGGGGCGAAAGAGTGCAGCGTCGATATCCTGGCCGGTGAAGACTACGGAGCTTGGACAAAAGTACGATAGGCCAACGGACGAGGTTCGAACCTCGCTGGTACTCCGATTGCCTCCATTTATTAGCCAGGATCCCAGCTCAGGATGACGGGGTGGCCGATTCCCCGGAAATTCAAGGTCAGTAATCCAACGGTGCACAGAAGGATTGACGTTTTTGAAAGTGATTGGCTTCGGCGTTTCGAAAAGCTCGATGATTCCACTGTCCGGGACCTGCACAATTCTCTGCTTTGACGCATTCGCGGACTCGACGTATCTAAGGGGAAAGTCCGGTAGAGCCGCCCGCGGATCATCAATCAGATTCGCTTTCATGGCAAATTGCCCTGCTGAATCTAGACTGCTCATAACTGCAGTCAACTGTCCAGTTGTCAATGTTGCGCTCAGGAGGTCCAACCCTGGTGAGTACCGCGATACATAGTCGCTCGTCATCCGCAATACATTTGCAAAGGTATAGCTTGGGCCACGACCGAATGCGGTGCCGCCCCCTTTCGCGGCATCGTCTGCTATTGGGGGAAAGACCCAAAACACCCTTTCCCGCATCCTGCTCAGCGCCAAGTAAAGACAGAAGTCGCTGACGGTGTTCCCGGCCACAGCTAGCGCTCTCGGGGCCCAAACCGTAGAGCGCAGATTTCCGTACCACCCGAGATTCATAAGCGAAAGATTGGTTGCGGTAAAGGAAAGAGATTCGGACACAGATGCACTTGGTGCCGTCATTTCAAGCGAAGCTCTTCTCTCTCCTGAGCTGCGGTCGACGGCAAAAGAAATGAGTCTCTTCTGTTCTCCAACTGCATCGCCGGTCGAAGTACCATCCCCGAAGTTGCGCGGCCATAGATTTAGTTTTTGGAGCTTTTCCAACGTCTCAAGATTGCACGTCCCGAGGGCTGCCGAATACCAAAGGAGTTCGGAGGATGAGGACATCCCAGTCGGCATGATGATCTGTTGTGGCATCTCGGGTTCCTGAATGACGTCGCAGACGCTTGTATACGGAAAGCCCAGAATGTCCCCTGAGCGCCACGCCGCAGCCTGAATGACATATTGCTCAAAGAAGAAGGGAGCGAGGCGGGCCTTGAGCTGCTGCTTCAGCTGCGGGCTGATTGGGACAACATTCATATCTCCCTTGCGGAGTTTTTGGCGAATGTCAGCCATCTCCCCCGCTCCAAGATCACTCGGATTCTGCCCCCAACCCTGGATAGCAGTTTTGACGAACTGCGAAAAGGCGTCTGGATCTCGCTCATCGAGGTCGCGATAGGTAATCCGATATTCGCAAATATAGTCCGGGTCAAAAACCTCTAGGATCTTCCAGAAGAGCTGGTCGATGGTGCTCCCGTCTGTCGGGACGATAATGCACCCCTGTCCTCCCCATAAAGAGGAGAACAATTCCAGAATATGTTTGCAGGTGTGGCTCCAATTAGGGTCACTGATATCGCAGAGGACAGCAATCCGACTGGGCCTGAGACTGGTGGCGACGCTAAGAGTCTGCAAAATAACCTGTCCTTTCTAAAGAAACATTTGGTACCCTTTGACGGCGGAGAACGCGAGGAGACCGCGGTGTGCCAATAGCCCCAGGCCCAGATTACTCCTGCTAAGTCGCCATCTGACAAGGTTTTTGCAGGGTTCAGCGGAGTCCCGGTTGAGTGACGACCTATCTGGAGGTCAACCGTCAGGCACCGGACCGCGACCGCCCTTGGCTTGGCGGCCTCTACTCAGTTGTGAGCTGCCATCCGAGCGCCGTCGTCGGCGGCGGGAATGGCTGGGGTCTCGCGCAACGTGAGCACGGGGCAGCGCGCATGAGCGAGGATGCGATAGATTGTCCGATTGCGCGCCAGTTTTTCCAGAAGCAGGCGCTCCGTGGCGCTGAGGACGATCAGGCTTGCCTTCCGTTCCGAGGCCTCCGCCAGAATTTCGATGCATGGGTTGCCATGCACCACATGGGCCTCCACGGTCGTACAGCAACCGGCATCTGTCTCCTGGGCCAGCAGGCGCAGCTCATGCAAGGCGGCCGAGTCCAGTTGCGCCTGCGGATCTTTGCCCTGCATCTCATCGACGGATGGCAGCACGTGCAGAAGGACGAGCTTTGCCCTTTGACTGGCCGCGATCTGGCAGGCAAGCGCGGCGCTTGGGCGGCAGCACTCCTTGAGCGTGGTGGCATGCAGGACAACGCGCTCCGCGCCGTCACTCCCTGCCGGCAGGTGCGCCTCGGGGCCTACCGTCATGACCGGGATGTCGATGGAGCGCAGCACTTGTTCCGCCACCGAGCCCAGGAATAGCTTTCCCAGCTTGCTCCGGCTGCGGGTGCCGAGCAGGACGCGGTCTGCCTGAAGTTGGCTGGCAGCGGCGTGAATCTGCTGTGCGGCATGGCCCTCGCGCACCAGCGCATCGCAAGCCAGGTCCTGCTTGCGGGCTATTTCGCACCAGGGCGTCATGGTCTCCTGCGCCAGTTCGAGCGCCCCGTTTGGGTCGTAGTAGGGCAATCCGGCGGCATCAACAGCCATGCCCACCCCCGCGGCCATCACATGCAGCAGGATCAGCCGTGCCTCGTTTTCGCCGGCTTGCTGGAGAGCAAAAGGCATCAGCCGGTCCAGGTCGTTCAAGTCAGTGGCGACAAGGATTACCTGCGGCCGGGCCCAGCGGTCCTTTCCTGTATCCGCCATAAAACACACCTCGCGTTTATGAGTATTCCATCGAAAAAAAGCCGAAGATGTGCGATTGCGCACCGCCGAATGTGATGGCCCCCACGAATCAGGTTACCCTATCGCGATTCTCCAGGCTCTGTAAAGGGAGACATGCCGCGCCGGCGGGGGCCCTTCCGCGACGGGGGCAGAAGAGGGCGAAGCGCGTGCCGCTGGGCGATTCGATGGCACATTTTTGGTCCGCGCAGCACAAAAATCCGCCCCCCGCGCAACTTTTTTCATTTTCTTCATGGATTCTTTATCTGCTTTATTTGTATGTTTGAGGATGGGTATACATCCGCACACCGTTCATCCCTCTGGGGACCTCAAGAAAGCTTAGTCATTTGCGCATCTACGAGCGCCCGCTCATCCGCATTCATTTTCCGTTCTGGCCGGGCGCCAAACAGGATAAGTCTACCTGCATCATCTGGAGGATCTGGCGCTATGGAGTATCGAACTGCTCGAAGTGTATTTAAATTCTTTTTGTTGGCGCTTGCCGTGCTGATCGCGCTGCCTGCCGCCACTTTTGGCCAAACGTTCCGCGGAAGCATCCAGGGCACGGTCACGGACAGCACAGGAGCGGCCATACCCGGAGCGCAGGTAAAGGTCATCAGTCCCGGTACCGGGCTGACCCGCACGGTTTCCACCAACGATCTTGGCGGGTTCGTCGCATCGGAGCTGCCGCTGGGCAGTTACAGCATTGCCGTCGAGAAGGACGGCTTCCGCAGCACCACGCTGACCAATATTCCGGTGGGTGTGGGCGCTCCGGCGCGCGCTGACGTGAAGCTGGAAACCGGCATTGTCACCGGAGATGATCGAGGTCAACGCCAATGTCCCGCTGGTGGAAACGGCCACCAACACGACGGGCGGCACCATCGAAGCCTCCGAAGCCGCCGAGTTGCCGATCAACGGACGCGACTATACCAAGCTGCTGGAACTGGTTCCCGGCGCATCGAGCGATCCGGTGGGATCGACCGAATCGGCCGGCTCCTATGGGCTTTTCAGTTTGAACGGCAACCGCGGCCGCTCCAATAACTATCTGCTGGACGGCACGGACATGAACGACGGCTACCGCAACCTGCCTTCGGTCAACCAGGCGGGCGTGTGGGGCGCGCCTTCGACCATTCTTCCCGTGGACGCGCTGGCCGAGATTCCCGTGACCGGCAGCCCGGAGGCCGAGTTCGGCCGCAGCGCCGGCGCCACAGTCAACATCGTGACCAAGAGCGGCTCCAACCAGGTTCATGGCAGCGCATTCGAGTACTTCCGCAACGACGCGCTGACCGCGCGCAACTACTTCAATACCGATTGCCCAGCCCAAGAACTCGTTTACCAACCACCAGTTTGGCGGCCGGGTTGACGGCCCCATCTTCAAAGACAAGACCTTTTACACGCTTGCCTATGAAGGACAAAGAGAAAACGGCGGGCTGCCCCAGTTGGGCACTGTGCCCACCGTGGCCGACATTGCAGCCGATACTCCCGCGGGCGGAATCAATCCGGTCATCTCGAACCTGCTGAAGAGCAATCCCTGGGGAACGATGCCGGCAAGCAACGAGAGCGAGACGTTCACGACGCCGTTCAGCAACGACGAGCGACAACGTCATCGCCAAGGTGGATCATCATTTCAAGCTGTTCAGCCTGGGCGACCTGCTGACCGCGCGCTACTTCTACGCCCACGGCATGCAGAGCTTCCCGCTGGGCATGCTCTTCACGGGCAGCAGCGCGCCGGGATACAACACCCTGACGCCGACGCACGTGAACATCGTTTCGCTCTCCTATACCTCGATTCCCAAGTCGAATCTGATCTTCGAGATTCGCGGCGGCTACAACCGCTTCCTGCAGCAGTTTCTGCCCCAGGACATCGGCCTCAATCCCAACACCACGTTTGGGTTGAATTCCCTTGCCGCCGGGCTTCTCGACGCGCGACCTGGGATTGCCGACGATCAGACGTTGGCAATTTCAGCCCGATCGGCGCCACCGGCAGCGACGCGCGCGGACGCGTCGACACCAACTACCAGCTCTTCGGCAACGTCTCGCTGACCGAAGGCCGGCACAGCTTCAAGGCAGGCTACGAGTGGCGGCGCACGTTCATCAACAGCTTCATCGATTCGGGACATCGCGGCAAACTGGTCTTCAGCGGCCACACCGACCCGATCACCAGCCAGGTATATAGTCCGCTCGACGATTTTCTGGCGGGCAATCCCAACACCAACCCAAGCATTTCCACTTCCGCCCAAGGGGACGGAACGCGCTACTCCTATCAGAACGGCATGGGCGCCTACCTCACCGATTCCTGGCACGTGACCAGCAACATCACGGCCAACTATGGCATCCGGTGGGACTACTTCGGCGTGATCGGCGCCCAGAATGAACGCATTCAGCATCTTCGATGTGAAAACCGGGGACTGGAAACGGTGGGCGCAACCGGCGGCCCCTCGTCGCTCTATCCGCGGGATCTGACCAACTTTGCTCCGCGGCTCAGCGTGGCAGACGATCTGATGGGCAACGGCAAGCTCGTGATCCGAGTCGGCGCAGGAATCTATTACGATGGCGCCTCGCAGGACTTCTTCGTGGGCAATCAGCCATGGAACACAAACCCCGCCGAAGCCGGCCCCGCCTTCAACGGCATCGGCTTCGCAACCCAGGTGGCTTCGACGATTCAATCAGGGGTCCCGGTCTTCAGCGGCTACTCGCCGAACAGCTTGTTCACCGTGGACCAGAAACTGGTGACGCCGCGGTACGGATCCTACAATCTCAACCTCGAGTCGCAACTCGCCAAGAAGGTAGCGCTCCAACTTGGGTACGTTGGATCGCAAGGACGCCACCTCTTCCACTTCCGCGATCTCGACCAGGTCAATAACGTAGCAGGCGCCGTCTACAGTTGCGGAAACGGCCAGACAATCACCTATGGCAACAGTTGCTTCCCGGCCTACTACTACATCAACCAGGTCGAAACCAGCGCGATGTCCAACTACAATTCCCTGCAAGCGACACTGAAGGTGCTGAACTGGCGCGGCGTAACCTCGACCTTGAACTACACCTGGTCGCACTCGATCGACACAGCCAGCGACGGTCTGGACTTTGTTCCCAACGCCGCCCAGCCCGACAACAGCTTCAATCCTCATGCCGAACGCGCCAGCTCCAACTTCGACGTGCGCCAGCGCGTGCAGTGGTACTGGACCTACAACTTTCCGAAATTCGACCGTGCCCAGAAGCTCCTCAGCGGCTGGGCGCTGGACGGCATGTTCAACTTCGCCACCGGCCAGCCCTACACGGTCAGCTACATCTATGAAGGCAACTACAACGGCAGCGGGGAGTACTTTGGACGGCCGGACATCGTCGGCAATCCGCACCAGAACGTCAGCGGCCGCACCAACCTGCTGAACCTGGCAGCCTTCGCCGCGCCCTGCACGGTCGACAGCAATGGCAACTGCACCGTCGACCCCGTCAGCGGCAACTGTAATAGTTGCCACCCCGGCAGCGAGGGCCGCAATCCCTTCAATTCGCCGAACTTTACCAACTTCGATTTCTCGCTGACCAAAACCACGCACGTAACGGACAAGGTGGAGGCGGAACTCCGCGCCGATTTCTTCAATGTCCTCAATCACGTGAACCTGAGCAATCCGCTGCTGCCGGGCTTTGGCGTGGATGTCTTCGGCAGCAGCTATGTTTCAGGAAATCGCCTGCTGGCAGGCTCGGATCCGAGCGTGAACGGGCCTCAGTACCTGCAAACCACGGCAACCCCCGATGTGGGCAGCGGCAACCCCTACCTGGGAGGAGGCGGGCCGCGCAGCATTCAAGTGGCGCTGCACCTGACGTTCTAAACGACAGTGAACAGTGGACAGTGAACAGCTAGAGACCTTCGGTCCACGCGATACAAGCGAAAGGGTCTCGTCTACCGGCGAGGCCCTTTTGATTTCCCTGGACGGATCGATCCAGCCTGCATTTTCACGGCAGATCGCAGCAGCGTGATCTTGCGCCGTAGGCGCAATGGATGTTAGCCCCGCGCTTCAGCGTGGGGCTAACCAACTCTGCGCCTACTGCGCGTGCATCCACTCAAATCGAACTTTCCCATCGACTCAGAACGAGCTCCTACCATCGACGCCAGCCTGGTGAGAGATGCGGGCTTGCGGGAAAGGGGCGCCGGGTAAACGTGCGCTGGGACATTTTTGGCTGTGCGTCGCAACGGAAGGGCACTTGAGCGGTTCCACAACCGCAGTAGAAACGCCGCCAGGCAAAGACCCGCGCGCGGGGCGCAAAATAGCAGTATTGCGTTCTATGGCAAATGTGCTACACTTCGTCCGGTAAACGCTTACCCAACTCCGCCTGTCTCCTGGCTCCCGGTGGCGGGATTTCCACCTCAAGCCCGGGCAGGCACACGGATTTTTTGCTCCAGGCTGTGGTTTGTCGCTTGACAAACCTCGCAGTAAACCCATTTACTTAGGGGCGAACGTCCGATGCCTTCAGGGACGAATTCACCCTTTCAGGTGACGCAATGTTCGGTTTGCTCCCAGCTTCCATCGCCGCCGGCAGTTTCAGTCCGCTTCCGGCCCTCCTGGCCTTCAGCGCTGCGCCTCTGGCGCATCTGAGACCGCTCGATATCGCCGTCATCGCCATCTACTTCGGCATGGTGATCTGGATCGGCTTTTACCTCAAGGGCAAGTCCAACACCAGCGAAGAGTTCTTCATGGCCGGCCGCGAAATGACCGCCTGGATCGCCGGTCTCAGCTTCGTCTCCGCCAACCTGGGCTCGCTGGAACTGATGGGCTGGGCCGGCTCGGCCTACCAGTACGGCATTCTGGCCACTCACTGGTACTGGATCGGCGCCATTCCCGCCATGCTCTTCCTGGGCCTGGTGATGATGCCCTTCTACTACGTCTGCAAGACCCACTCGGTCCCCGGCTACCTGGACCTGCGCTACGGCGGAGCACGCCCGCAGCGTGGCCGCCTTCTCCTTCGCCATTGAGATGATCCTGATGAGCGGCGTGAACATGTTCGCCATGGCCGTGGTGATGAAGGTCGTGCTGGGCTGGGACATCACCTTCAGCATCTTCGTCTCCTCGATTGCGGTGGCGCTCTATGTGGGCCTGGGCGGCCTGCGTTCGGCCATCTTCAATGAGGTCCTGCAGTTCGTGCTCATCTGGGGCGGCGCGCTGCTGGTGCCGATTCTGGGCTTGATTCAGGCCGGCGGCGTCAGCGGCCTGAAGCGCCAGATCATGACCAACATGCAGTCCATGACCGGCGTCAGCTCTGACAGCTACTTCCACCTCTGGCGCGACACCGGCCACTTTGCCGCCAACCCCATGGGCGTGCACTGGACCGGCATCGTCTTCGGCCTGGGCTTCGTGATCAGCTTCGGCTACTGGACCACCGACTTCCTGGTGGTGCAGCGCGTGCTGGCCGCGCACAACCTGCGCGCCGCGCGCATGGCGCCGATCATCGGCTCGTTCTTCAAGATGGCCGTGCCCTTCATCGTGATTCTGCCCGGCCTGCTCGGCCTGGTGCTGTTGCAGAATCCCGATGGCAGCCGCCGCCAACTGGTGGGCGAGGACGTGGTCGCCGCCTGCTCGCTGAGCTCCGCCAGCGCAGGTTGCCGATCGAGCCGGCTGCACGGCCGCCATGGCCAAGACCAACCTCTCCGCCGCTTACTCAGCAAAAGGTGCTGGCCGGCGGCGCCCGACGCCGAGCTGCACAGCTACAACCAGGCGCTGCCGCTGATGATGGTGCGCTACCTCGGCCCCGGCCTGCTCGGCCTGGGCATCACCGCGCTGATCGCCGGCTTCATGAGCGGCATGGCCGGCAACGTGAGCGCCTTCTCCACCGTCTGGACCTACGACATCTACAAGCCGCTCATCAACAAGAAAGGCTCTGACAGCCACTACGTGCATGGTGGGCCGGCTGTCGATCTTCGATGGGCGTGCTGGTCTCCATCGGCGCGGCCTATCTGGTGATGCACGCGCACGGCATCATGGACTACGTGCAGGCGCTGTTCAGCATCTTCATCGCGCCGCTGCTGGCCGCGATTCTCTTCGGCATGTTCTGGAAGCGCGCCACGCGCCTGGCCGGCTTCCTGGGCCTGCTGCTGGGCATCGTCTTTTCGGCCAGCCTGTTCATGTGGGTCAAGCTCAAGCCCTCCGCGCTGGCTACGGTGGCGCTTTCGCCCGATGCCAAGCCGATGGCCGAGAATGTCTTCCGCGCGCTGTGGGCCTTCCTGTTCGCCGCCATGTCATCGTGGTGGTGATCAGCCTGTTCACCAAGCCCAGGCCGGTGGCGGAGCTGGATGGCCTGGTCTATGGCGCCACCAAGCTGCCCAAGGAAGAGCCCGTGCCCGTTCTACAAGAACGAGTACATGTGGGCGATCCTGGTGGTGATCATCTTTGCCGCGCTCAACATCCTGTTCTGGTAGCGGAGTGATTTTGCTCCGGCGCGGGCACGTCGCGGCGCAGAGAGGAAAGGGTAGAAACATATGCATGGTTCCGGAATTCCCATCTGGTTCTTCATTGGAGTGCTGCTGCTGATTTATGGGCTGATGATCCTTGGCTACGGCATCTTTGAATGCCGTGATCGGTCACCCTGGCCCCCGTTGAGTTGAACTACCTGCACACGCCCATCTGGTGGGGCGGCATTGCTGGCGGCAATTGGAGTGCTTTACGTGGTCAAGTTCCGTCCGGGCCGCGCTAGCAAGTAGGCGCACACCGGGGAATTCACTCCGCTGAATTTGCTTGAGAAGAACGCATCAGGCCGTCCTGGCGCGAAGCGCAATTGAAACCGTTCCCTGTCGTGGGAGTTCCGGAAGGTAGACGGCATTTCCGGGCCCGGCAGGCGCAATGAAGCCGCGAACGCGGCAAGGATTGAGGGAGCAAGAAGATGGCAGCGCAACGCAAAGTGACATTTGGTGTAGTGGTGGGCAACCGCGGATTCTTCCCCGATCATCTGGCCAAGACCGGCCGCGAAGAGATCATCGCAGTTCTGGAGGCGGCCGGCGCGAGCGCCATCGTGCTGGGCCCGGAAGAATCGAAGCATGGCGCGGTGGAAACGTACGCTGAGTCGCAGCAGTGCGCCGAGCTCTTCAAGAAGCACGCCGACGAGATCGACGGCATCATCATCACCCTGCCCAACTTCGGCGAAGAGCGCGGCATTGTGGACGCCATCCGCCTCTCCGGCCTGAAGGTTCCGGTGCTGGTGCAGGCCACGCCCGACCGCTCCGACGCCATGACCATCGCCGTCCGCCGCGACAGCTTCTGCGGCAAGATGAGCGCCTGCAACAACCTGATGCAGTACGGCATTCCCTACTCGCTGACCACGCTGCACACCGAGAGCCTGACCTCGCCGGAGTTCACCGCCGATCTGGAGTGGTTCTCCGCGCGTTTGCCGCATCGTCAAGGGCCTGAAGAATCTGCGCATCGGCGCCATCGGCGCGCGTCCCGCGGCCTTCAACACGGTCCGCTACTCCGAGCGCATCTACGAGAGCAGCGGCATCTCCATCGAGCCCATCGACCTCTCCGAGATCTTCGGCCGCATCGCCAAAATGAAGGACAACGACGATGCCGCGCAGGCCAAGCTGGCGGCAATCAAGAGCTATGTTGCAACCGGCAAGGTTCCCGAGGCAGCCCTGCTCAAGATGGCCAAGCTGGGCGCGGTCATCGACACTTGGATGAAGCAGACGAACGTCACCGTCACCGCCGTGCAGTGCTGGACCTCGCTTCGAAGAGTACTTCGGCGTCGTGCCCTGCACCATCATGAGCATGATGAGCAACGACCTGATCCCCTCGGCCTGCGAAGTGGACGTACCCGGCGTGCTGGGCATGTACATGATGCAACTGGCCTCGGGCACGCCCTCCGCGCTGCTCGATTGGAACAACAACTACGGCGGCGACCCCAACAAGTGCGTCTGCTTCCATTGCTCCAACCTGCCCAAGCACTTCTTCGCCGAGGCTCCGACCATGGACTACCAGGCGATCATTGCCGGCACGGTGGGCATGGCAGAACACCTTCGGCACCTGCGTGGGCCGCGTCAAGGCCGGCGCCATGAGCTATGCGCGCTACTCCACCGACGATCGCTACGGCATCATCCGCGGCTATACCGGCACGGGCGCCTTCACCGACGATCCGCTGGATACCTTTGGCGGCGCCGGCGTCGGCGAGATTCCGCAACTGCAGAAGCTGTTGAAGTTCATCTGCCGCGAGGGCTTCGAGCACCACGTGGCCGCCAACTTCAGCGATGTCTCCAAGGCTCCGTGCATGAAGCCGCCAGCCGCTACATGGGCTGGGAGAGCTATCACCACGAAGGCGAAGAGAACTAACGGCAAGGGACTGAGGGACTAGGGACTGAGGGACTAAGGGACTGAGGGACTGAGGGACTAAGGGACTTAGGGACTGAGGGACTGAGGGACTGAGGAATCGGGACTGGCAACTTGGCTGAGGCCCTGGTCCCTATCGCCTTGGCACATATGCCCCAAAGTCCCTAGTCCCTCAGTCCCTAAGTCCCTTCTTTAAGGAGAACCATGAGCAGGAGAATTGGCAAAAGCCTGGTCATGCACGGCGTCACGCTGGTGGCGGAAGAGAACTGGAACGCGGAGTTGGATGCAAAGCACGAGAAGCTGGTGGAGTGGCTGAAGAGCCAGGGGCTGGCCGGGGTGCTCATCCGGCGCAATGAGAATGTTGCCTGGCTGACCGGCGGCGCTGTTGAACTGCGCGTGCTGACGCCCTGCGAGACTGGAGTGGCTTCGCTGCTGGTGACCGCGACCGGCAAGCGCTATTACTTCACCACGGAAAATGAAGCGCCGCGCCTGCGCGACGAAGAGTTTGGCGCGCTGGATTTTGAGCCGGTTCTCTTTCCCTGGTACGCCGACGACACGGTTGCGGCAGCGGCCAAGCTGGCCGGCGGGCCATTGGGGTCGGACACTCCGGGCCCAGGCCTCACAGCTGTAAACCTCTATCCTCTGCGCGCGTCCCTGAGCGAGTCCGAGATGACTCGTTATCGCTGGCTCGGCGCTGAGACAGCGGCTGCTACAGTCGAGGCGCTGCACCAGGTTGAGCCCGGACTGAGTGAGTACGACCTCGAAGCCATCACCGCAGCGGATTTGTTACGCCGCGGCATTCTGCCTTCGGTCTATCTCTACGCCGTGGACGACCGCATTCTGAAGTACAAGCACGCCGTGGCGCGCGGTGCGCGGCTCAAGCAATACGGCATGTTGAATCTCTGCGCACGCAAATGGGGCCTCGTCATCTCCATCACGCGCTTCATCCACTTTGGTGCATTGCCAGCGGAGCTTGCGGCGCGCTTCCAGTCGGCGGCAAACGTAAATGCGGCTCTGCTCAATGCAACGCGCGTGGGCGCAACTTCGGCCCAGTTCTTTGCAGTGGCCCAAAAGGCTTATGCGGCCGAGGGCTATCCCGGCGAGGTGCAGTTCCATCATCAGGGCGGGCCGGCCGGCTACGGCGAACGCGAGTGGGTTGCCACACCTGGCGGAACCGAAGTGGTGGTCAACAACCAGGCCTTCGCCTGGAACCCCAGCATCCGCGGCGGCAAGACCGAAGACACCGTACTGCTGCGCGACGGAGTGATCGAGTTCCTCACCGCAACGCCGGAACTGCCTGTAATGCACGGCAACGCAAATGGAGTAGATTATCCGGCTGCGGGCGTGCTGGTGAAGTAAGGCAGGAAAAAGGGAATAGGGACAGGGCAAACGCACCATGCAATGGAAAGCGTAGGGACATTATCTTTGAAAGGGCACGGCTGAAGCCGAGCCCTTTCAAAGCCATCCCTTTGAGATGGTGCGTTTGCCCTGGGAATGGGGAATTCAAAAGCTGCCTGAGAAGCAAGAGCACCATGTTTCAGCTTGTGCGTTCGAGGGCCTGGATCACGTCTCTTTCGACCTGTTTCCAGTGCTTGAGGTGCTCTTTGCGAGTGGCAATGGACAAACGCATTTTGCAGTAATCCAATGCCCAGCGAAGGTCGGCGTCATTCCCTTGCTTGATTGCTGCTTCGATGCGCGATAGCTCTTTGAAGCGGGTCATGCTCTCTTTCTCAGCAGCCTATCTCGTTGAGGTAGGCCTCACTTCTATTCCCTAACTCGCGATGAAGGCCCACGATAACCGTGTTTCGCAGCGCCCCTACGGGGCGCAGAGCATTTGTTTTGCCTTCTCCCAGGACTGCGCTGCGCTCGCCCTGGGATATTTTCGTTGCCTCCCTCCGGGAGGCACTGCTGCGTTCATTCCAGTCAAAACTTGAAGCGGCGAGTCGGGTGCTCCCTCATTCCTACTCCTTACGCCCTGCTCCCTACTTCCTATTCCCTAGTCTTTCGGCTGCAGCGTGAGCCGGGCGGTCAGCACAACCAACGAAGCCCAGAGCGTGTCGGCGGCCAGCAAGTGCGCAACCTGCACCCACAGCGGGGCCAGCAGCACCACGTCCAGCACTCCCAACACATAGACGGCGGCTAGCAGCAGCAGCACCAGCGCGGAGAGCCCGCGGTTGTCCCAGTGCGTCTTGCGTTGCGCGGCGCGCACCAGCAGCCAGATGAGAACAATGCTGGCCAGGAAGGCAATCGTGGGGTGCGTCCAGCGCCAGCGCACCAGCCAACCGCTCGCGGCGGAGAAGTCCTGGGCCAGCGCCATGCCCAGTGAACTGGCCGGGAAGAGCGTGTCGCCCAGCGCGGCAAGCGAACCGGTAACGCCCACGATCATAACCACGATGATCGCGGCCAGCGCGCCGAAGGGCGCTACGAGGCGAACGCTGCCCCGCAGGAAGCCTTTGCGGCGGCTCAGCAGGTGCGCTGTGAGCGTCAGAGCGGCCAGCAGCACCAGCGTGTTAGTCAGATGCAGCGCCAGAAACGCTGGGCGCATGGGCGACTGGCTCTGCGCCGTGTATCCGAGTTTCACCAGCAGCGCGCCCAGGATCGCTTCCACCAGAGTGAGCGCAACAGAGGCGACAGCCGCCGCGCGCGCCAAATGGCCGCGCACTGTGCCCAGAAACGTCCACACCAGCACCCCAACAACAGCGAAGAACGACAATCCGCTGGTAACGCGGTGGGTGAACTCGATGAGCGTGTTGACGCTGGCCGAGTGTTGCAGCACGGTGCCGTTGCACAGCGGCCAATGGTTGCCGCAGCCGGCTCCCGAGCCGGTGGCGCGCACCAGCGTTCCCCACAGGATGACGGCGATGAAGTAGGCCAGCGCGCCCCAGGCAAAGCGGCGCAGCGCGGGCGAAGGCATACGACGGGAATCGATGGAAACGGCGGCGGAATGCATAGAGGATGGCTCCGTATTGACCCCACCAGTGTAGAACAGGCGGCTGGCGGGCGCGGCTCTCCGGTTGAATCCTTGCGGCGCCAGGGGTAAACTTTGTCTTACCTGGAGGTAAGACGAATGGGGCAAACGGGGACAATCAGCTCAAAGGGTCAGTTGATGATTCCTGTCGAATTGAGGGCAAAATACAACCTGCGGCCTAGGGCAAAGGTCATTTTCGGCGAGGAAAACGGCAAAATGACCGTGGAGTCGACCGCATTGGATGAGGTTCTGGCTCTCGAAGGATGGCTGAGCCATGTGAAGGAAGATGTTGAAGGGTGGTGGATGGAGGAGAAGCGCAAAGAGCGTGCGCGGGAGGATGCGGAGATCGAGGATCCGCTATGAAAGGATACGTGCTGGATGCAAATGCGTTGGTGGGGTTCTTTCGCAAGCGGGAAGGTGCGGCCAAGGTCCGGGAATTGCTGAATCAGGCGGACCGAAAACAAGTAGCGCTCTGCATCTCGGTCGTGAATCTAGCGGAAGTGCTTTCTATTTCGGCCAGATATGCCACGCTGGAAGATGCCACCTCGGCGATTCAGAAGGTTAAGGGCCTGGTGGAATTTGTGTCCGCCGATACGGACCAAGCCTTGTCCGCGGCGAAACTCAGGTATCGTTACAAGCTTGGCTTGGCCGATTGCTTCGCGGCGGAACTGGCGATGCGCACCGGGGCCACGCTGGTGACCGCCGATCCCGAGTTCGCGAAACTCGGCAAGCAATTGAAGATACTTGCGTTGCCGAGGCACGCTCAATGACGCGTGAAAATCTGAACCAATCCTTGCCGCACTAGCGAAGCGATTGCGAGATCGTAAAGGACCAGCTCTGGATGCGAATGAACTTATGCGCATCCAGAGCGCATTCAATTGCTCCTGCTTACGCCCCCATCAGCCGAACCACGTGATTCACGATAATCAGGTCCTCTGCGGGTGGGATGACGCGCACCGTGACCGGCGAGTTCTCGGCGGAGATCGTCGCTTCGCCGCGCACGTTGTTGCGCTCCTTGTCCACGACGATGCCCAATGCGCCCAGAGCGGAGCAGATCTCAAGGCGTGCGGCGATGTCGTTTTCGCCGATGCCGCCAGTGAAGACAAGCATGTCTAACCCGCCCAACTCGGCCACGTAGCTGCCGATCCACTTGATCAGGGTCCAGTTGAACTTGTCCACCGCCAGCCGCGCCTTGGCGTTGCCGGCGTTGATGGCTTCACGCAGGTCGCGCATGTCGTTTGAGAGCTCGCTGACGCCCAGCAGGCCTGCCTTCTTGCTGGCCACTACCTCCAATTGATCGGCGGCTTCGGTGGCGCTCTTGGCGGTCTCTCCAATTTTGCGCAGAATGAACAGCAGCACGCCAGGATCGATGTCGCCGGTGCGGGTGCCGCTGATGATGCCTCCGGTGGGCGTCAGGCCCATGGAGGTATCCAGGCACTGGCCATGCAGAATTGCGGAGATTGAAGCGCCGTTGCCCAGATGGGCCACGATCAGCTTTTCAGGAACTTTGGGCTGCAACTGGTAAATGATCGACTCATAAGAGATGCCGTGCGCGCCGTAGCGGCGTACACCCATCGCCGCGTACTCCGCGGGGATGGGCATGTGCCGGACCACCTCTGGCATGGTGCGATGAAAGTAGGAGTCCAGACAGACAAAATTGGGAATGCCGGGGAACAGGCGCAGCGACTCGCGCATGATGTAGCACGCGATGGGCGTGTGCAGCGGCGCAAAGGCGGTGTAGCTCTCCATTTCGTCGATCAACGCGGGGGTAATGAGTTGGTTCTCCTGCACGGTGGGGCCGCCACAAACCATGCGATGGCCGATTGCCACCGGGGCTGGGAAGTCGCCGGAGTGGAGAGCGTCGGCAACCAGCTTGAAGGCTACTGCGCGTGTGGGAAGAGCTGGAGTCTGGTCGACCAGCTTCTTGCCGTTGGCGTCCTTGATCCAGAACTTGCCCAGATCGGTGCCAATGCCGTCGACCGCGCCCTCGAAGAGCTTGTCGCGCTGGCCGTCGCCGGCTTCATAAACTGAGAACTTAATGGAAGATGAACCGCTGTTCAAAACCAATACGGGCAAGGAAGACATGTATGGAAACCTCTTGGGTTAGGCTGAGCGAATCAGCGGGTTGAGGGTTTAGAGTATTTCTGCTTTTGCCATAGATTTCTGTGCCCCATCCGCTCCGCGTTTTCCTGCGGAACGGATGGGAGACCAACAGAATTACGGCCTGCACAATTCACGAAAACGCACTGGCAAGTTAGCCGCGCTGCGCGCGTGTTCGCGGAGTTAGCGAAGGGATTCCGCAGCGCGGAATCCCCTCAGTTAGCAAGTCAGCTCGGCGGGCCAGCGCCAGTCCCTGATCTCGGGCAGGTCGTCGCCGTTTTCTGCCACATACAATTTGTGGCGCTGGATGGACTCGGAATACCATTGCTCGGCCGCATCTGCTTGCGCTGCCAGCCGCGGCACGCGCTTGATGGCGTCCAGGGCCAATTGGAAGCGGTCGATGTTGTTGAGCACGCACATGTCGAAGGGCGTCGTTGTGGTGCCCTCTTCCTTGTAGCCGCGCACATGGATGTTCTCGTGGTTGTGACGCCGGTAGGTGAGCCGGTGAATCAGCCAGGGATAGCCGTGAAAGGCAAATACCACGGGTGTGTTGGCGGGAAACAACTGGTCGTACTCTTCGTCCGGCAGCCCATGCGGATGCTCTGACGCGGGTTCCAGCGCCATCAAATCCACCACGTTGACCACCCGGATGCGCAGATCGGGAATCCGGGCGCGCAACAGGCTGACGGCTGCTAGAGCCTCCAGCGTGGGAACATCGCCGCAGCAGGCCATCACGACGTCGGGATGACCGGCGTCGTTCGATGCCCATTTCCAGATACCCAGTCCGGTGGTGCAGTGGGCTACCGCCTCGTCGATGGTGAGCCACTGCGGCGCAGGCTGCTTACCGGCCACAATTAAATTGATATAGTTCTTGCTGCGCAAACAGTGGTCGGCCACTGAAAGCAGTGTGTTGGCGTCTGGCGGAAGGTAAACGCGCACCACGTCCGCCTTCTTGTTCACCAGGTGATCGATGAAGCCGGGGTCCTGGTGACTGAAGCCGTTATGATCTTGCCGCCATACCAGCGAACTGAGCAGGTAGTTGAGCGAGGCGATGGGCTTGCGCCAGGGAATCTGCCGGGTCACCTTCAGCCATTTGGCATGTTGGTTCACCATCGAGTCCACAATGTGGATGAAGGCCTCGTAGCAGGAGAAGAAGCCGTGACGGCCCGTAAGCAGGTAGCCCTCAAGCCAGCCCTGGCACATATGCTCGCTCAGGATTTCCATCACCCGCCCGGTCTGTGAGAGATTCTCGTCCACCGGCAGTGTTTGGGCCATCCAGGCCTTGCCAGCGTCGGGAATCACGTCGCCCAGCCGGTTCGATGCTGTTTCGTCCGGGCCGAAGACGCGGAAATTCTTCTGCTCCTTGTTGGCGTGCATGACGCCGTTGAGCAGCCGGCCCAGGACCCGCGTCGACTCGGCATCGGCCTGGCCGCGGCCTTCGATCTTGACCGCAAACTCGCGGAAGTTGGGCACTTTCAGCGGCTCCAGCAGCAGACCGCCGTTGGCGTGGGCATTCATGCCCATGCGCCGCCGGCCCTTGGGCGCAATGTCGGCCAGCTCCGCACGGAACGCACCCTTGGCGTCGAACAGTTCCTCGGGCTTGTAGCTGCGCATCCACTCTTCCAGCAGACGCAGGTGGTCGGGCTTTTCGCGGATTTCGGAGAACGGGACCTGATGGGCGCGCCAGGTGCCCTCCACCGGCTTGCCGTCCACAAATTTCGGGCCGGTCCAGCCCTTGGGGGTGCGCAGAATGAGCATGGGCCAGGCCGGGCGCTCGGTCGAGCCGCCTTCGCGGGCGGCCTTCTGGATTTCCGCGATGCGGTCCATCATGGCGTCGAAGACCGCGGCGGCCTGCTGATGCATCGTCTCGGGGTCGTCGCCCTCCAGCGTGAAGGGCTCGTAGCCGTAGCCGCGCATGAGCTGCTCCAACTCCGCATGAGGAATCCGCGCCAGCACCGTGGGGTTGGCGATCTTGTAGCCGTTCAAATGCAGAATCGGCAGCACCGCGCCGTCGGTAGCCGGGTTCAGGAACTTGTTCGAGTGCCAACTGGTGGCCAGAGGGCCGGTCTCGGCCTCGCCGTCGCCCACCACGCAGGCCACAATCAAATTGGGATTGTCAAAGGCCGCGCCGTAAGCATGAACCAGCGAGTAACCCAGTTCGCCGCCCTCGTGGATCGACCCAGGCGTTTCGGGGGCCACGTGGCTGGGGATGCCGTAGGGCCAACTGAACTGGCGGAAGAGCCGCTTGACGCCGTCCCGATTCTGCTCGATGTGCGGATAGACCTCGGTATACGAGCCCTCCAGGTAGGTATTCGCCACCAGGCCGGGGCCGCCATGCCCAGGGCCGATGATGTAAAGCATGTTCAGATCGCGTTCGCGGATCAGGCGATTCCAGTGAACATAGAGGAAGTTGAGCCCCGGCGTGGTGCCCCAGTGGCCCAGCAGGCGAGGCTTCACGTCGTCCAGGGTCAGCGGACGCTCCATAAGCGGGTTGTCTTTCAGGTAGATCTGGCCGACGGACAGGTAGTTGGCGGCACGCCAGTAGGCGTTCATTCTGGCCAATTGCTCGGGGCTCAAAGGGCCTTTGCTCAATTCTGTTTCGCTCATGATGTACCTCGTTCTCTGAGGGTACGTGACTCAAAAAGCCTAGCAGCCGGGAATGACAGCTTGGGGTGATTGAGATCACAGTCAAATGAAACATCAGTCCACATTGTGGAACTTGCGCGCAGTCCCCCCATTGTCGGCCACAACCGGCAACTGGCGATGTGTCTGATAGGTCTTGACACTGGGCACATTTCCGCGTTTCAATCGGTTGCTGCCCTCAAGGGCGTCGGCTCAATTTCCACGATTGGCCGATAGAATGGGCAGGAGGCAGATCGAACGATGAATAACCTGCTGTGGATTGCGCAGATTCTGCTGGCCGCGATCTTTCTTTTTACCGGAGTGAGCAAGCTTTTTGCCTACAAACAGTTGATCGGCATGGTGGACGCCCGCTTCAAGGGCGGTCCCGCAGGCATCTCGCGCGGGCTGGCCGCCTTCATCGGCCTTGCGGAGATCGCTGGGGCGCTGGGCGTGCTTTCGCCGCCCTCGCTGCTTCCAGGCCACCTTCTGGTGCGGTTGGCGGCGGCGGGTCTGGCGCTCATTATGGTGCTGGCTGGCATCTATCACCTGCGCCGCCAGGAAGAGGCTGCGCCCGCCGTCACGCTGTTTCTTCTGGCGCTCTTCATCATCGTGGGCCGCTGGCCGCGCTAGAGCGGTTCCACAATTCACGTTCCCTCTCCGGCATCGTACAAGGTGGCATTTTCTTAAGAAAAATGCCACTTGTGAGCAGTGGTTCCGAGGTACAGCAATCGTGGAACCGCTGTAGGGAATCTCGAGCATTTTGCGGCACGACTGAAGTCGTGCCCTTTCAAAAAATGGGCCATACAGAGTTTTTCCGCAGCCTGTTTGGCCCCTGTGGGAACGTGATTTGGAGATCGGGCACTTGCACAGAGGTCGCTTAGAAAAACCTCTTCAGCTTGAGGATCTGGGACTCGAAGCCGTACCAAAGCGCCGTGGCCACTGCCGTGGTGGCAACCAGACGCAGGGCAACAATGGCCAGGTTTCCGGCCACGCCATATGGGTCCATGCGCTTGTCGAACCAGCCATAGAAGATAAAGACCATGATGTGGGTCATGTAAAGGCCGTAGCTGATGCGGCCATAAAATGGGAGCGGCCCGCGCCGCAAGAGAAATGAGAGCGGGTTGCGCGCGCCCGTTGAGGCGATGCAGGCCAGCGCTGCTCCGCCGAAGCCCAGGGCCAGGGCGGAATCCAGATACGCTGTGCCGCCGGCCACAGTGGCCGCGGCCGCAATGCCCAGCGTCCCAGCGCCCAGGCCGATGAAGAGCCATGTACGGCGGCTGAAGCGCAGGGTATAGAGGCCAATGGCCAGCAGGCTGCCCAGGGCGATGCCGTCCAGATGGATAAGCGTGTGGGTAGGCGTCATCCAGTGCAGGTTGGCGTGGCGCAGCATCGGCGAAGCCACCAGCATCCCGATCAGCACCAGCGCCAGCATCCAGGGGCGGCGCAGGAAGCGCACCAGGGGCGCCCACACAAAGTAATACTGCTCCTCAATGGCCAGCGCCCAGGTGGGGCCGATGGCCGGCGGCAGGGATAAGTGAAAGAGATTCTGGACGCAGAAAAGATAGGCCAGCCAGGGAGCGGCCTTTACCGCTTGCCAGACTGGCGGGCCGATGAACCAGTCGGAATTCAGATAGCAAACAGCCAGCAGCAGGATGTAGACGGGCCAGATGCGCAGCGCGCGACGCGCGTGGAAGTTATGAAAATAATGGGGCTTGTCCCGCGTGCCCAGCAGGATGGACGTAATCAGGAATCCACTGAGGAAGAAGAAGAGAATGACGCCTGACCAGCCCCATATCGCGGCCGCATAAAGCCACGTGCCCTCTAAGCGCGGATGACAGTGATAGAGAACCACCTCCAGAATGGCGAGGCCGCGCAGCCCGTCCAGTTCAGGCAGGTAAGAGGGGAGCCATGTTGGGCGTTGGATAGCCAAGGTAGTGGTCAGTGAGCCATGGAGTGAGCGAAGACTTCCCGCGCGGCAGAAGCGCTTCTGTTGTTCTGTTGAGCGGAGTCAACATGGTCAGTTGAAGACCGCCAGACGCCCAGGCCCCAGCTTTGGGACCTGGGATCGCACCAATGTCTTACCCCGCGGCCAGTTGTTTGGCCCGTTCGGTGGCCCGCATGACGGCTTTGATCAGCGTAACTCGCAGCCCGCCTTCTTCCAACTCCAGAATGCCGTCGATCGTGCAACCGGCGGGCGTGGTTACGGCGTCTTTCAGCAAGGCCGGATGATAGCCGGTCTCCAGTACCATCTTGGCGGCGCCGAAGGCCGTTTGCGCGGCAAGCTGCGTTGCGGTGTCGCGGGGCAAGCCCACTTTGACGCCTGCCTCGGCCAGCGCCTCAATAATGATGTAAATGTAGGCCGGGCCGGAGCCGGAGAGTCCGGTGACGGCGTCCATGTGCTTCTCGTCCACCACAACCGTACGGCCCACGGTCTCAAAGATGCGCTCCGCCAGTTCCATTTGCGCGGCAGATACAAAGCGCCCGCGGCACAAGGCTGCGGCGCCCGCTCCCAGAGCCGAAGGGGTGTTGGGCATGGCGCGAATCACCCCGATCTCCAGGCCAGACAGATCTTCGATGGACCGCGTCTTGACCGATGCCGCAAACGAGATCAGCGTCTTGTCCTTGGTCAGCGCAGGACGAATCTCCTCGATCAGGCCCGGCACCTGGAAGGGCTTGACCCCCAGCAAGATCAGGTCCGCCTGCTGGGCTGCCCGCAGATTATCCGTGCTCACATCTACGCCCCACTGAGTGCTGAGCGCGATGGCCCGCTCAGCGTGACCCACAGTGGCGTGAATCTGGTCGGGAGCGAAAAGATTCTGCTTCAGGAATGCCTGCAACAGGATGCCGCCCATTTTGCCGGCGCCGAGAACGGCCACCCGGATATGGGGCAACTGCGAGGGTACTTCGGTGGCCTCAACGGGTATCTCCGCCATATTTTCCCTTTTTCCTTCTTTTTTTGATGAGTACTGTAATTCTACCTCCAAGAATACTCGCAGCGCGCAGGGATGGCTCCATCCGCAGGGCAGACGCACCATCTCAAAGGAATGGCTTTGAAAGGGCTCGGCTTCAGCCGTGCCGACCACGATGCTGAAAATGCGACGGCTTTAGCCGCCGAGGAATGTCTTTTCGACGTTTTAGAACCGTCCCTCAACGGGCTAAAACCCTGCATTCTTCTGACACATATTCGGCACGACTCAACAGGCTGCGGAAAAACCCCGAATGCAAGGCGAAGCCCCCAAAAACATCCCGCAGGGGCTAAAGCCCGTCCATTTATTATCAGCATTTTGCGGCACGACTGAAGTCGTGCCCTTTCAAAAAATGGGCCATACCAGCGTTTTTCCGCAACCTGTCAAGTCGTGCCCTTTCAAAACCCATTTTCCTGTGATCGAAACGTTCATGCGATTGCCCTGCTTTGTGCCGCGCAAATGGGGACCATGCAGATCCTGTCCGGCTGTACTCGCGGCACCCTCGCCGCAAGAGCAACAGCCGCGTTCATCTTTGCCGTTTGACCACACTGTGACGGAGCAAACGGTCTCCGGCGTGGGCCAGCAGAGCCACGCTACAGCCGACCAGGAGGTCCGCGCCGCACATTCTTTGGCGCGCATGGTGAGGAATGCGGGCTTTTTGGTGACGCAAGAGGTGTTCGTCCTCCACCTTCGTTGCCGGCTCACGAAGAATGAGCCTTCGGGGTGCTCCGCCCTCCCGAATCTACTCGGCCATGAACCAGAGGTTCCTGCCAAGCAAAAAACACTTGACATCTTGTACTGTATATCGCATAGTATGTGCAACACACTATGCACTGCATGGTACAGGCCCTATGAATCCAGAATCGTTTGAAAACCTCCGTCTCGAACTTCGCCGTGGCTGCCTGGTGCTGGCCGTCTTGGCCGCCCTGCGGCGCGAACAGTATGGCTATACACTGCGCAAGACCCTGGCCGAGCACGGCCTCGAAATCGATGAAGGCACCCTTTACCCACTCCTCCGCCGGCTTGAAACTCAGGGCCTCCTAGCCAGCCAATGGCGCGAAGAAGAAAAGCGCAAGAAGCGCTTCTACCTTCTGTCGCCAGAAGGCGCAACTGTCCTGGACCAGTTGCTCGCCGAGTGGCGCGGCATCGACTCATCCATCCACCAGGTTTTGAAGGAGCAAGCTCATGGAGATGATTGAACGCTACCTGCAGGCCGTCAAATTCTGGCTGCCCCGCCGGCAGAAGAACGACATCGTCGCGGAACTCTCCGCGGACATCTACGCACAGATCGAAGAGCGTGAGACTGCCCTCGCCCGTCAGCTCACCGAAGCCGAGCTCGAGGCCCTGCTCCAGCAGCGCGGCCATCCCCTGCTGGTCGCCAACCGTTTCCAGCCGCAAGGCTACCTGATCGGCCCAGCTCTGTTTCCCGTCTACAGCTTTGTTTTGAAGATCGTTGCCCTCTGCTACCTTATTCCGTGGCTGCTGGTATGGGCCGGGTTGATGACCTTCAGCCCCGCCTATCGCACCGAACAGACGCATTCCTCCTGGTTTGCCGCAATCGGCTCCCTGTGGGGCTCTTTCTTTGGAACGGCGTTTGTTGTCGTCGGGATGCTGACCATCGCCTTCGCCATTGTGGAGCGCATGCAAGACCGGATCCACTTCTTCGATCGCTGGAATCCGCGCAAGCTTCCGCCTGTTCGCAACTCCAACCTGATCCCGCGCGGCAGTTCTTCCGTCGAACTGGCCGTCAACCTTATCTTTGCGGGCTGGTGGGTTGTCTACGCTCATTCTCCCGAAGTGTTCATCGGTAAGACGGTGCACATCTCTCTCAACCCGGTTTGGATCTGGTTTTTCTGGAGTTATCTTGTGCTGGCGCTGATCAATATCGCGCTTGCCGCCACGAAGCTCATGCATCCTTTTTGGACGATGAGTCAAGCTACATACCGCATGCTCACCGACGGCGCCGGAGCAGTGCTCTTCTGCCTGCTGATGAAAGCCAACATCCTCACCGGAGTCGCCATTGCCGGCGTTGCTGCCGAGAAGACCTCTATCCTCGTTCAAGCCTTCAATTACTGGACGGGTACGCTCTTCCCCGCGGCCATTGTCGTTGGCGTGGTCATCACTGCGATCAACATCTACCGCATGGTGCGTCTGCAATCCACACCGGAACCCATCTCCGCTTAGAGCAAATCTCTAGAGCGGCTCCACAATTCACATGCCCTTTCCGGCATCGAGCAAGGGGCATTTTTTTGAGAAAGATGCCCCTTGATAGCGGAGGGTTCGGGGTACAGCAATTGTGGAACCGCTGTAAAGTCGACGCGGCCCCCAGGGAGCGGCGACGCTGCACAGGTCGAACGAGGCCACAGGGACTGTGATTTCGCTCTAGGGAGTGGTGAAAGTCTCTTCGGCGGCGGCCAGCCACAGCCTTTGAAACTCTTGCAACGGCAGAGGGCGGCTGAACAGGTACCCTTGGAACAAATGGCAGCCGAGGCCGGCCAGGAACCCCCGCTGTTCTTCCGTTTCCACGCCTTCGGCGATCACCGACAAGCCCATGGCGCGACCGAGCGAGATCAGGGTTTGCGCGATGGCTCCGCTGCTGGCATCGGTCAACATGTCCCGCACAAACGATCGATCGATCTTCAATTGATCCAGCGGCAAGCGCTTCAAATAGGAGAGGGACGAGTATCCGGTCCCGAAATCGTCCAATGAGAAGCGAACGCCATGCGCTTTGAGATCCTTCATGATGTCGATGACTTCCTCGATATCCTCCACCAGCATGCTCTCGGTGAGTTCCAGCTTGAGGTTTTGCGGACTGATTCCCGTTCTCCTCAGCACGGCAAGCACTTGTTCCACAAAGTTCGGCTGGCGGAATTGGCGGGCGCTGATATTCACGGCAACCGTAATCTGCGCCGCTTGCTTCCGCCTGGCCCAGAGCGCGATCTGCTTGCATGCGGTTTCAAGCACCCAAGCTCCCAGGGGAAGAATCAACCCCGTTTCCTCTGCCAGAGCGATGAATTCGCCGGGCAGCAGAATGCCCCGCGTGGGATGCTGCCAGCGGATCAGCGCCTCCGCGCCCACTACCTGGCCGCGATCGACCTGCGGCTGATAGTAGAGCAGGAATTGATCGGCCTTGAGCGCCAGGCGCATGTCGTCTTCCAGCGCCGCGCGGGCGTTCACGGCGGCCTGCAATGCCGGAGCGAAGAAGCGCATGGTATTGCGTCCTGCCGCCTTGGCTTGATACATGGCAATGTCAGCTTGCTGCATCACCTCGCTCAAGCTCTCCCGCTGATTTCCAAAGACGGTGATGCCAACGCTCGCCGTGCTGAAGCACTCGCGACCGTCGAGTTTGCAGGGCTGGCGAATCGCCGCCAGCACCTTCTCTGAGATCGCTCTGGCCTGCGAGGCCGCGTCCTCAGGGTATTCGCTCAGACCTTCCAGCATGACTACAAATTCATCGCCGCCCAGGCGAGCCACGGTGTCGGCATCGCGGATGCAGGAGGTGAGCCGCCGCGCCAATTCCTGCAGCAGAAGGTCGCCGGCATGATGACCCAGGGTGTCGTTCAGGTTCTTGAAGTTGTCCAGGTCGACGAACATCAATGCGCGCATGTGGTTGCTGCGGAGGCTGGCTGCCAGGGCCTGTTGCAACCGCTCCATCAGCAGGCGGCGGTTGGGCAGCCCGGTCAAGGGATCGTAAAATGCCAGGTTTCTGATCTTGTCCTCGGCCAGCTTGGCATTGGAGATATCCCGGGTCATGGTAAGCACGCAGGGAACGCCGTCCAACTCGATCTGCGATGCCGACATCAGGCCCCAGAAGGTCTCGCCGTTCTTCTTTTTGAATTGGCCCTCATAGTCCCGGCAATCCGAGTTTTGGCGAAGGATTTCCACCACGTTCTCCCGGTCGCGTGGGTCTGCCCAGATTCCCAGTTCCAGCGATGTTCTCCCAATGACTTCATTGCGTTCATAGCCGATGACATCGAGAAACGCTTTGTTCACTTCGACGTACTTGCCATCGCTCAGACGGGTAATGTTGATGGAGTCCAGGCTGGTCTCGAATGCCGTGCGGTAGCGCGTTTCGCTGCCGCGCAGCGCGTCCATCGCCGCGGCCAACCGCTCCGAAGCCGCCTTGGCGGCGGAGATATCGCGAATGACGAAGAGCGCGAAGGCCCCGCCGTCCAACTCGATCACCGAGGCCGAGACCAGCACCCAGAAGACCTGTCCGCTCCTGCGCCGGAAGCGAACCTCCAGATTTTCGCAAACGGAGTCTCTGCGCAACACATCGACCATTTTCTGCCGGTCGTTGGGGTCCGCCCAGATGAGAAGTTCCAGGGAGGTTCGACCAATTATTTCCTCGTGCTTGTATCCAAAGGTGCGCAGGAAGGCCTGATTGACATCGAGATAGAGGCCATCTTCCAGGCGGCTGATCGAGATGGCGTCATGACTTGTCTGGAAGGCTGTCCGGTAGCGTTCCTCGCTCCTTCGCAGCGCTTCCGCGGCGGCCTTGGCGGCGGTGATGTCGTGGATGACGCACAGCAGGCAGGGAACGCCTTCCAACACAATCCGCGTGGCCCTCGACAGCCCCCAGAAGATTGTTCCGTCCTTCCTTCGGAACTGCGACTCCAGGTCCTGGATGAAACCATTTCTTCGCAAAGTCTCGGCCATCGTCTCGCGTTCCGGAGGGTTCACCCATATGCCGAGTTCCAGCGAAGTCCGCCCAACCACTTCCTCGCGCGTGTAGCCCATGATGTTGAAAAAAGCAGGGTTGATATCGATGTACTGGCCGTCGTCCAGGCGGTTGATCGACATCGAGTCCAGGCTTGTCTGGAATGCCGTGCGGTAGCGTACCTCGCTGGCCAGCAGGGCTTGCTGCGCCGCGGCCAGTTGCTCTTCGGCAGCCTTGGCCGCGGAAATGTCCCGCACCGCGGCTTGGATACATGCGATCCCGTCGATCTCAAGGCGCGACGCCGATAGCAGCCCCCAGAAGGCCTCTCCGTTCTTTCTCCTGAGCCTCACTTCAAGATCCCGGCAAGTCGAATTTTCCCTGAGCGCCGCGGCGAAAGCGCGCCGTTGTGCCGGATCCACCCAGACTCCGAGTTCGTTGGACGTGCGGCCCACGGCTTCCTCGCGTTCGTATCCGTGGACCTGAGTGAACGCCCTGTTCACTTCGAGAACTTTCCCGTCGTCGAGACGGGTGATGGCGCAGGCGTCGAGATTCGTCTGGAATGCAACGCGGTAGCGCTCTTCGCTGGCTTGCAAAGCTCCCTTGGCTGCCTCCAGGCGTTGCTCCGCTGCTTTGCGGTCGTTGATGTCCTCGACCACCGATATCAGGTGAAGGGGACGGCCTTCTTCGTCTCTTTGCAGTGAAGTGCTCAGCTTCACCCAGGTGAGGCTGCCGTCCTTGCGGACATAGCGCTTTTCCCAACTGGCTTCGACGGTTGTGCCGTTCAATATTTGTTCGAGTATGCCGAGACTCTCACCCAAGTCGTCTGGATGCGTAATCTGCTGGAAGGTCAAGCCGGGGACCTCGTTCAGCGGATAGCCCGCGATTTCAGCAAAGCGCTCGTTGCTGCGCAGAATGCGGCCTTCGAGTGACGTGTGCAGAATGCCGACGGCAGCCTGTTCAAAGGTTGCACGAAAGCGTTCTTCGCTCTTGCGAAGTTTCAGCTCGGCGTATTTTTGCTCGGTGATGTCCTTAATGACTCCGTGCATCTTCACGGGCCGGTCCTGGGCGTCGAAGTCGAGCTTGCCCAGCCCATGCAACCAGCGCTCCGCCCCATCCGACTGCCGGACGATGCGGTATTCCCTGTCGAAGGGTTTTCCTTGCCCGACAACCTCGTTTGCGAAGTAGGCGGCCATCTCCGGTTCATCGTCGGGGTGAATGAGACTCACCCATCCCGCGACGGTGTGGTCGTAGTCCTTGCCGATGCCAAACAATTCGTCGAGCACATTCGAACTGCTCCACGTCCCGGAGCAAATATCCAGTGAGTAGCTGCCCAGGCCGCCGATCTTCTGCGATTGTTCCAGCGATTCAAGGCTCTCGCGCAGTGCCTCCTCCGCGCGTTTGCGCACGGTGATGTCGTGAATGACAGAGAACAGCAGCTGCTTGCCGGCCACCACCATGGGCGAGGAATAGACCTCGACATCGCGCTCTTCACCGCTCGCCAGCCGATGACAAAAATTGAATCGTGTGCGCTCCTCGCGCAGCGCCCGCTGCCGCTCAAGGGCAACTTCTTCCGCGGGCAGAGTATTGATCCGGTCGATGGGCATCCCGATCAACTGCTCCCGCTTGTAGCCGTAGAACTCTTCCGCTGCGAGGTTGGCGTCGACGATCTTCCCAGTCGCCGGCTCCAGAACGATCATCACCGACCCGTTTTCTTCGAACAAACTGCGAAAGCGGGCCTCGCTTTCGGCCAATGCCTCGATGGCTTGCTTGCGCTCCGTAACGTCATGCACGATGGCATACAGATACTGGCTGCCGCCCACTTCAAATGGCGAGGAATAGAGTTCGACCTCCCGCACTTCGCCGGAGCCGAGACGATGCGAATAAGTAAAATACGCAGCTTCCTTGCGCAAGACACGCTGCCGGTCCAGAGCGATCTCTTCCGGCGTGCCAAGGCTGATCTGACTTGTGAGCATGCCGGCGAACTGCTCCCTGGGGTATTCGTAAAACTCTGACGCCGCCCGATTGGCAGCTACAATCTCTCCGCGCTCCGGCTCAACCAGGAGCATGACCGAGCCGTTTTCCTCAAAGAACCGTCGAAACCGGGCCTCGCTCTCTGCCAGCGCCAGCGTGGCCTGCTTCCGCTGGGTGATGTCTTTGATGAAGCCTTCCAGATAAAGGGCGCGCCCATCGGCCTCGCACACTCTCTTGCAACTGAGCGAAGCCCAGAAAGTCGTGCCGTCCTTGCGCGTAAACCGGCACTCGTACCCAGGAATCACCTCCTGCTCTTCCAGAAGGCGCAGGAACTCCTCGCGTTCATCCGGGTCTGCCCATAGACCTTTGGAAAGGTCTTGGACTGAAGTGATAAGCTCCTCCGCCGAATCGTAACCAAGCATCTTCGCCAAGGCGGGGTTTGCGGCCAGGGGCTTGCCCTCAATCGATGTCTGGAAAATTCCATCCAGCGCACCGTCGAAGATGGCCCTGTACTTCTTCTCCGCCTCAAGAAGCGCTCTTTCTACGGCCCTTCGTTCGGTGATGTCTTCAAGGAATCCTTCCACGTACAGAAATTGTCCATCCGCGCCGTACACCTTGCGGCAACTGAGCGAGCACCAGATAATGGCGTCATTCTTGCGCCTGAATTTGGCCTCGAACCCGAGAACGGCGCCGCTTTCGGCGATTAGCTCAGTGAACCTCGCATGTTCCTCCGGGTCTGCCCACGCATCCTTGATCGCATTGCGGACCTCGGATAGAAGATCTTCCGGGGAATCGTAGCCCAGCATCTTGGCGAGCGAGCGGTTCGCGATCAGGACTTTGGCTTCAGGGGAAGTCTGAAACATCCCTTCCAGCGCCCCATCGAAGATCTCGCGATATTTTTTCTCTGCCTCTTGAAGCGCTTTCTCGGCCGCTTTCTGATCGGTGATGTCTTTGGCAAAGACAGAAATCCCCGTCGTTTTCCCATCCATCACCATGGGGCTGAGAGCGATCTCGAAGGTCCGGCTGCTGGGGTAGGGCAGTTCGATTCGATAGGCGCCATGCGCCAGAGCGCGCTCATAAAGCGGAGGCCAAATGGCCGCTGCCTCCGGCGGAAGCAGGTCCGCGGGGCGCTTGCCCACGGCTGCCCGCATGCCGAGAGTCCTTTCGATGCCCCGCTGGACCGCCCGGTTGAACGTCAGCAGTGCAAAATTCAGGTCAACCGACCAGATGAGGTCTTCACTGCTTTCGATCAAGGCCGAGAGATCGGCTTCCGCTTGATTCCGCATCTTGGCCTTTCGCGAATCCAACGGTGTCCGGTTCACGGGAATGATCCCGTCGCTTGGGGGACACACTGGAGGAGAATGTCCAGCATTTTCAATTTGGGCACACTGAAAATGTCGCGCCCCGAATAGTCCAGTATCAGTCATTACATCGGTAATGGGTGAAGCGAAATTCAGCGGCTTTTTCAGAATCCTGCAACGACTGTTTGCAGGGCCAAAGACTCCAATTGCGCGTACCCCGGCCCACACACAAATCGGGCGGCTGACGCCAAGGGAAGAGGCGCCCGATTCGTGTCGCACCAGGGAACCTCTGAATAAGCTGCCGTTTTTTGAAAGGGCACGGCGTTCGCCGTGCCGTAAAACAGTCAGAAAGGTCCTGAGCTTGAGCCCTTGAGGGACGGTTCCAGATCATTCAAAAGCATCCCTCGGCGGTTAAAGGCGGCACTTTTTGAGCCCCGAATTCGGCATGGCGCCCAGAGGGTACCTGGCCGTGCCATTTCAAAACAGTCGCTCTCTGTGATTCAGGACCTTTATGCGATTGCCCTGCCCTCCTCCCAAAGTGTGAGCCAAATCACACCCGGAGAGCCTATGATGGATTGAGAATTACATCGCTGGGAGACCACCAACGCTGCCAGCCTGCGTGCGAGAATCATCCTGGAGTCTTCATGGCAGCCTTAGGTAGTCTTTCGCTTCTCATTGCCCTGGCGCTGGCAGCGTACAACCTGCTGGCCGGGGCCGTCGCCTTGCGTCTGCTGGCCACCAGCCAACCCGCGCCCATCTCTCCCGAACGGCTGGCCGACACGGCCCGCCGCGCCGGAATCGCCGGCTTTGTTGCCGTCACTGTTGCGGCCTTCGCCCTGATCTGGTCGGTCTTTGCCAACGACTTCTCAATTGCCTACATCATGGAGCACTCCAACCGCGCCCTGCCGGGAGCCTACAAGTTCTCCGCGCTGTGGAGCGGCCAGGAGGGTTCGCTGCTGCTGTGGGCCTGGCTGCTGGGCATCTACGGCTTTGTGTTGCGGCTGACGCACAAGCGCGACGTCAAGCTCTACGCCTATGCCGGCGTGATCATGGCCGGGATCCAGGTCTTCTTTCTCGCTGTGCTCAACTTTGCCGCTCCGCCGTTTGCGCTGCTCAAGGGCGCGATTCCGGAAGACGGCAATGGCCTGAATCCACTGCTGCAATATCCGGAGATGGTGATTCATCCGCCCATGCTGTATTTGGGCTACGTGGGCTTCTCGGTTCCCTTCGCCTTTGCCCTGGGCGCGCTGATGATGCGCTACCCCGGCGAAAAGTGGATCAAGATCACCCGCGTCTGGACCATGGTCACCTGGCTGTTTCTCACCTTCGGCATCTTCCTGGGCATGCACTGGGCCTACGCCGTGCTGGGCTGGGGCGGCTACTGGGGCTGGGACCCGGTGGAGAACGCCAGCTTCATGCCCTGGCTCACAGGAACCGCCTTTTTGCACTCTGTGATGATGCAGGAGAAGAAAGGCATGATGAAGAGCTGGAATGTCTGGCTCATCTTCTCCACCTTCCTGCTCACCATGCTGGGTACGCTGCTTACCCGCGCCGGGTTGGTCAGCTCGGTACACGCCTTCGCGCAGTCCTCCATTGGAACCTGGTTCGTGGCCTTCATGGTGATCGTGCTGGCGGTTTGCATCTTCACTTACGTGCTCAATCGCAGCCACTTGAAGAGCGACCACCACCTGGAGTCGCTGGTCAGCCGCGAGTCCAGCTTCCTGTTCAACAACCTCGTGCTTCTGGTGGCCTGCTTCGTCATTCTCTGGGGAACGCTCTTCCCCATTCTGTCGGAATACGTAGTGGGCAACAAGGTCACGGTGGGCGCGCCGTTCTATAACCGCGTCGCCGTGCCCATCGGACTCTTCCTGCTCTTCCTCACCGGTGTCGGACCGCTGCTGCCCTGGCGCTCCACCTCGCTCAAGAGCATCAAGCGCAACTTCGTGCTGCCCACCATCGTGCTCTGGGCAACCGTGATTGTCTGCCTGGCCGTGGGTGTGCGGCCCTGGAAAGACGGCGCTCTCGATCAGGGCAACTTCTATGCCCTGGTTGCTTTTGCGCTCTCCACCGCGGTCTTCACCGCCATCCTCTCGGAGTTTTTGCGCGGCGCCGGTGTCATCGCCAAGCAGACCCGCCGCAACCTGATCTCTTCCATCTATCTGCTCACCCGCCGCAACACCCGCCGGTACGGCGGATACATCATCCACATCGGCGTGGTGATCATCGTCATCGGACTTGCGGGCGCGGCCTTCAACCAGACGAAGGAGTCCAGCGAGGGCGGAATGGCCCTCCACGACAGGCTGGCCATCGGCCCCTATTCGCTGGAGTGCGTCGGCTTCACCCAGGACTCCAACCTCAACTACAACTCCGAGTACGCCCTGCTGGATGTTTACGAGCACGGCAAGAAGCTCTTCCAGATGTCCCCGGAGAAGCGCGTCTACCTGGCCAGCGACCAGCCGCAGACCATGGTAGCTATCCACTCAGTGCTCAGTTGGGACCTGTACGTGGTCTACGAAGGCACAAATCCTGACACTCAACAGCCGATCGTCAAGGCCTACCTGAACCCGCTGGTGAGCTGGATATGGGCTGGCGTAGCGCTGATCTTCTTCGGAACGGTGGTGGCCCTGATTCCCAGCCAAAAGCCGGCCGCGCAAAAAGGAGGCCAGCAATGAGGCTTTTCACGCGTTTCAGTTTTTGGATCAAGTCCGCGCAGGCTATGGCCCTGGCCGTAGCCGTGTGCTTCTCGCTGGGCGCAACGGATGCCGGCTCCCACTACACCGACCTGAACCACCGCCTGATGTGCACCTGCGGCTGCGCCCAACTGCTGGGCGAGTGCAACCACGTGGGATGCCCCAACTCTGCCGGCGAACTGAACGAGCTGCGCGCGGGCATTGCCGGGGGCAAGAGCGACCAGGAGATTCTGGCCTCGTTTGCCGCCAAATACGGCGCCACCGTTCTGGCGGCTCCCACCACGCAGGGCTTTGACTTGGTGGCCTGGATTGCCCCCTTTGCCGTCTTCGCCGCGGCGCTCATGGGCACCATTCTGCTGGTTCGGCGCTGGTCGCTGGGCAAGACCCAAGCCACTACCCAGACCTCCGACCCCGCTACGGACGCATTGCGCGAGCAAATCCGCCGGGACACCGGCGACGACGGAGGGTATTAAATGCAGGGATTATTTTTCAGTTGCAGGTTGTCAGCTGTCAGTTGTCGATGGTCGGCTTGCGGCGTTCAGTTCGCCGCGACGGAGGGCTTTGAGCTATGAGCGATTCTCTGGGTCTGATTTGCGGCGCGATTCTGGCGTTGGCCCTCTTTTTCTACACCTTCTGGCCGGAGAATGTCTTTGCCAGCCAGCGCGAAAAAACCCGCCTGGACTACCTGCTGGAGCGCAAGGAACAGCTCTACGAAAACCTGCGCGACCTGAACTTCGAGTTCAAAGCCGGAAAATATCCCGAAGAAGACTTTGTGGCCCAGCGCGCACAGCTTGAAAACGAAACGGCGCTCCTGATGGCCGAGATTGCTCATTTGAAGCAGGCATAGCTTCCGGAATTGCTGCCATTTTTGAGATGGAATCGGAACAAATGCTGAGTGCCCCGTCCTTGACGAGTCTTTGTTCTTGCGCCAAGGGTGGGAGAGCACGAATCCCAACCCGCTGGAATCCCCGTTCATCACGGATTCCGCAAAGTAGCGAACAGGCTGTCATCCTGAGCGAGCGCAGCGAGTCAAAGAACCTGCAGTTGCATTTCGTATGAAGCTGGCTCCCCCCATCCACGACACACCCGTTTAGGACTCCAAGAAAACCATGAAATCGATCTCGATCATCTTCCGCACCGTTGCCCTGAGCCTGCTCGCCGCGGGCGCACTGGCGCAGGCCGCGCCCATCACCGGCACCATTACCGACAAGACCACCGGCAAGCCCGCCGTGGGCGATACCGTCGTGCTGGTCGACGTACAGGCCGGCATGGGCGAAGTGGCCAAGGCCCTCACTGACGCCCAGGGCCACTATTCGCTCACCAAGCCCGGCAGCAGCAATTACCTGGTGCGCGTCACCCATCAGGGCGCGACGTACTTCATCGGCGCACCCGAAGGCGGAGCGCCGGGCGACATTGCGGTCTACGACGTGGCGGCGAAGGTCGACGGAGTCCTCATCGACGAAGACGTGCTCGGCCTGGAGACTGAAAACGGCCAGCTTCGGGTCATTGAGCGCTACATCGTCCGCAACACCAGCACCCCGCCACGCACCCAGTGGCGTCAGCGCTCCTTTGAGGTCGTTCTGCCGGTCGAGGCAGTAATCGAGGGCATCTCAGCCCAGCGCCCCGGCGGCCTGCCCACCACTCTCAAACTCGATCCCGATGGTCCCAAAGGCCACTACTCCTTCAACTTCCCCATCCAGCCAGACAATGCCGACAAAGGCACGCTCTTCCAGATCGAGTACACGGTGCCCTACAGCAGCGGCAAATTCACCTTCCATCCTCAGGTTTCGCTGCCGGCCCGCACCGTGTGGGTGGTCCTGCCCAAGAGCATGACCCTGGCCTCGGGCGCGGACTCGGCCTTCCAATCCTCGCCGCAGGACCCCGCCGTTCAAACCTTCGTCTCCCGCAGCGCCGTCCCCGGCAAGGCGCTGGAGTTCACCGTCTCCGGCTCCGGGTCATTGCCGCGCGACAACCAGGGCGCGTCCGGCCAGCAGGCAGACAGTGGCATGGGTGACAGCGCGGCGGGCGAGGCTAGCGCCGCGGGCGGCAAGCCGGGCGGCGGCATCGGCAACCCCATCGGAACACCCGACCCGATTACCAAGTACAAGTGGTGGATTCTGGCCGCCTTTGCCTTGCTGCTGGCAGCCGCCGCTGCCTTCCTGCTGCGCAAGCAACCGGGGGCGCCCGCGATCGGCGCTCCTCAAGACGTCGCCGGGCAGGTCTTTACCTCTGAGACGCCTTCCAGCCGGAACGCCTCACTGCTCAACGTGCTCAAAGAGGAACTTTTCACTCTGGAAAGCGAGAAGCTCTCGGGAACCTTGTCCGCCGGAGAGTACGCTGAAGTGAAAGCGGCCCTGGAAACGGTGCTGAAGCGGGCGCTCAACCGAAAATAGCCCTTCGCCGCCAGTGGCCATGGGAAATCGCGATCTCCGAGCAGCTTTGGAGGCAAGACGTGAATCTGCACTGGATGGAACAAAGGCCGTTCGTTCACTTAGGAAGATTTCTCCTCACCGCGGCGGCTGTGGGTCTGGCGCTTTGGCTGCCGGCTCCGGCCGCCGCCGGGTTTGGCGGCGAGGAACATGCGGCCACAAGCAAGTCCGAGAGCGTCCTGTCGGGAATTCGAGTCGGAATTCGCCCCGTCGGAACGCAGTTGCCCCTCGGTACCCCTATCTCCGAAATCATCAAGCTCTACGGCCCGCCCACCAGCCAGGAGGACGCGGTTGTGCCCGATGGAGCAGGGGGAACCCGCTTCTACAAGTGGGAGTGGCCGGGGTTGCGCATGAGCGTGGCCACGTACTTTTTCTACTGTCCCGGCCCCGATGGCCCGAATGCGTGCAGTCCAGAGGCTAACCGCCCGGATGCACCGCGAACGATGGTAGAGTCCGCCCCGGCGTACATCGATGTCTGGGGCGATGCGCCCAGGGGAGAGCTCGGGGTTACGGGCCGGGGGCTGGCTCTCGGCTCCACGCTGGACCGGCAAAAAGCCCTGTATGGCGATCGTTATGAGGTTTCCTTCGTGGGCAGCGACGGCGTCACCCATATCCAGTTGCAGTGGGAGGATGGCGCCTTTCTAATGATCGACTACACCCCAAACGGCCGCTGCAACCACATCCGATTGACAGCCAGGGACCGGTGATCCCTGTTCTCTGGTCCGTGTTCCCTAGTATCCTTCCCGCATGAAGACTCTTCTGCGCTCCCTCCTCTACCTCGCGCTCATGGTTTGGCTGGGCGCGGAGGTCTTTTTTCCCGTCGTTGCGGCCATCGCCTTCATGACGCTGCGGCCTGACACCCATGTGGCGGGGATGATCGTGCGCCAGTTGCTCACCATCCTGCATGGCATGGGACTGGTCTCCGGCATGGTAGCGATGGCGCTGCTAGCGCTTGCGCCGTCCTGGGGCATCTACAAGCCGCGCGCGGTGCTGGCGCCCATGGGCCTGCTCCTGCTGATGATCGCCCTCACCTTCTACTCGCAATTCGGCATCGTTCCTGCCATGGAGCAGGATCGCATCGCCGCCGGCGGCATCATCGACGCGGTAGACGCCGCCAACCCCAGTCGCGTTCATTTCGAGAAGCTCCACGACCGCAGTGAGCACGTGGAAGCAGCCATCCTGCTGCTGGGGCTGGCGACGGTGGTGCTGGTAGCTGCGGCGGAGACGGGGAAAAGCAGGGACTGAGGGACTTGGGACTGAGGGACTAGGGACTAGGGACTGAGGGACTTGGGACTGAGGGACTAGGGACTGAGGGACTGAGGGACTTGGGACTAGGGACTGAGGGACTAGGGACTGAGGGAGAGAATGCCCACTCAAGCCACATTTTATTGCGGCCTCTAACTTCAGCCAGGCAACAGGGCAGCGGCAAGCACCGGCGCTCACTTCCCTGCTCCGTTAGTCCCTCAGTCCCTTAGTCCCTGTTCCTGTATCATCGAAGAGGCCCTGCCACGCGCAACGCATCGTGGAGCGGCCACAATAGGAAGTACATGAAAACTGGCATTATTGGCCTGCCGCAGGTAGGCAAGACATCGCTGTTCAAGATTCTCACCAAGGCCAAGCTGGAAGAGCGCGGCCACTCGCGCCAGGAGCACATCGGCGTGGCGCGCGTCCCTGACGAACGGCTGGACAAGCTGTCGGCGCTTTATTCACCGAAAAAGACCACTTTCGCCACGGTTGAATATGTTGACGTAGCCGCCATCGGCCAGGAAGCGCTGAAAGAAACCGCGTTCCTCACCAGCCTGCGCAACGTGGATGCGCTGATCCACGTGCTGCGCGCCTTCGAGGACGATTCGATTCCCCATGTCGGCCCCGTCGATCCCTTGCGCGACATCAAAAACGTCGAGTTTGACCTGATGATCAGCGACCTGGCGCAGGTTGAGAAGCGCCTGGAACGCCTGGAAAAGGACCTCAAAAAAGGACGCACCAGCGACCTGGAGCGCGAACAGGCTCTGCTGATCCGTTCCAAGGAGTCCATCGAAAAGGAAATTCCGCTGCGCGAGTTGGAGATGACCCCGGAGGAAAAGAAGCTCATCAAGGGCTTCATGTTCCTCTCGCAGAAGCCCATCCTCTATGCGCTGAACATCGGCGAGAGCACCACGCTGGGTGACGATCTGGATGCCGCCGTCAGCCGCTACAAGCTGGACGAAGTGGCCCGGCGGCCCAACGCCGGCGCCACCGCCATCTGCGGCAAGGTAGAAGCAGAACTGGCCGAGATGGACGACGAAGAGGCTACCGAGTTCCTGGGCAGCTACGGGCTGCGCGAGAGCGGCCTGGTTCGCCTCATCCGCACGAGCTACGAACTGCTGGGGCTCATCAGTTTCTTCACCGCCGGAGAGGACGAGTGCCGCGCCTGGACCATTCCCGCTGGCTCCAAAGCTCCGCAGGGCGCCGGAGCTATCCACTCCGACCTGGAGCATCACTTCATCCGCGCCGAGACCATCCGCTGGGATGCCCTGCTCGATGCCGGCTCTGAAGCCGCCGCCCGCGCCAAGGGCACTTTGCGCCTGGAAGGCAAGGAATACGTGGTGCAGGACGGCGACGTGATGCACATCCGGCACAGCGGGTAAGGCGGATGCTCAAGCTCTCATTACTGCTAGGCGCCATTGCCGCGCTGGCCGATGTGGCCGGCGGGCTGGTGCTGGTTCGCGCGCGCGGCGTGGAGCGTTATCTGCGCTACTTCGTCGCCCTGGGCGCGGGCTTCCTGATGGCAACGGCGCTGCTGGAGATGACCCCCGAGAGCCTGCGCATGAGCCCGCGGCTGGGGCCGGTTCTCATCATGGTTGGCTATTGCGTAGTACACCTGCTTGAACACACCATCAACGCCCACTTCCACTTTGGCGAGGAGACGCACCAAGGCGAATTTGTCACCCGCCATACCGGCAACTCGGTGATGGCCGGCCTCAGCCTGCACGCTCTGTTTGACGGCGTGGCCATCGGCTCCGGCTTTCTGGTCTCCAACTGGCTGGGGTGGCTGATCTTCCTGGCCATTGTGCTGCACAAGGCGCCAGAGGGCTTCACCATGGCCTCGGTCATGCTGGCCAGCGGACGCACCCGCGCGGCAGCCTTCAACTCTGCCGTCGCGCTGGCCGTGGCAACCCTGGCTGGCGTCCTGGTGATTGAACTCGTTCCGGGCTGGCTGCCGTATGGTATGCCGATTTCGGCTGGCGTGGCTCTCTATGTGGCCGCCACCGACCTGGTGCCCGAGGTCAACCGCGAACCCGGCATCCGCATGGCGCTGGTCTTTTTCGCTGGAGTGGCCGGATTTCTGGTGCTGCGATCGATCCTCCCTGCTCTTTAGCAGCATTTTGCAAAACCCGTAGACCGGAAACATGTTGGTCTTCTACCCATTCCGCAAAAGAAACGCGGAATGGATGGGGCGCGGAGGTCTATAGCAAAAGCAACAATGCTCTCGCAACCGTGCGCCCCATTCTTGGCGCGTGTTTTCCTCTTTTGCTTCGGCGGTGGGCTTCCCATGCCCTCAACCAGCCCTTTTCGAGCGGCGCCGGCAAGCGCTATTCCCCGCTTTGTCCCGACCCCCAATTGCCAGCCTCTCTCCGGTTCATGTTTTCTGCGCCTTCGCCGATGAACCCAAAGTAGGCCAGGTACTCCTGCTCAGAGCCATGGAGGCGAAGCGCGTTGAGACCCATTCAGAATCTCGCTCAATTCCAGCCCCGGCCTTTGGTTCCCGGCCTTGCCCTTGTCGACATTGAAGGCTCCGTAGCCAGCGTCCCCGTCGGCGTGAGCGCTGCCTGGCGCAAGCTGCTAACCCAGGCTGAAATGGCCGCGCCCCACGTGCATCTGGCCGCGATTGAGGGCGAACATGGCGTTGGCAAACACACTTTGGCCCGCTTTCTGTTCAGCCGCTCGCCCCTGTCCACATCCACCTTCCAACGCCGCGATGCCCGCGAGTGGCTGGTCACCGATGCCGACCCGGTCACCCTCTCCGGATGCACCTACCTCGACCGGGTCGACCTGCTCGCACCCCCCGGACAAGGCCTCCTCCTCGGCGTCCTCAAGACCCTTCAGGACCGTCCGCCTGGCCGCGCTGTCGTCCTGGCTTCATCCCAGACCTCGCTACGCCAGATGGCCGGTCAAGGCCTGTTGCTGCCCGACCTGGCCTTTCGCCTCACCGCCGTCCGCTTTGCCATCCCTCCCCTGCGGCAACGGCGGGAAGACATTGCCCCTCTCGCACAGGCGCTGCTCGACCGCATCTGCAACCGCTATCAGCATCGCCCCGTCGTCCTCGGGCCCGGCGCGCTCGCACGCCTGCTGCAACACAATTGGCTGGGGAATGTGCGCGAACTGGCTGCAGTGCTTGAATCTGCTCTTTTTGAGGCCGCCAACGGAATCATTCGCCCCGAGGACCTCGCCCTGCCCACCGGCGCCGAGGTCTTTGCCGATACGCGACAAGGCGCACATCCTGAGGACCTCTCCCTTGACGCAGTCATCCGCCACCACGTGGAATACGTGCTCGACCTCAACCGTGGCAACAAACTACGCGCCGCCCGACAGCTCTGCATCAGCCGCTCGACGCTCTACCGCATACTGGGCAACGAATCCATCCTGGCTCACGGCATCGGGCCGCCCATCTGAGTGCGGGCATCCCGCCGTTTCCTTCTATGAGAGCCGGACAGGCCTACGATGAACGCTCATTCTGTGGCAGTGCGAAGCTTGCGCGGTTTTCGGAGCCGGGCGCCTGCGGTGCGGCTGGACGCTCGCTATTCGCTCGCACACGGGTGGTCTCCCCGGCGAGGGACCGGGGGCACCCGGCGCAGAGGGAGCCGTGGCCTTCAGGCCACGGAATTGAGCGAATCAATAGGAGCCTTCAGGCTCGGGCCTTCCTTCCTGTCCGCACAGCATCATGCCTTCGACTTCCCTGGGGCACGCGTCGCATCCGGGCGGATTTCGTGAAAAGGCCCGTGGCTAACCTGCATTTGTCACGGTCAGGTCGACGCTCTGTGGCGCCGACCTCCTGGTCGGCTGTGCTGGCGGCGTCCTCGCCGCCGGATCGATGCCTCGATCAACTATACCGTTTGCACACATCGTGGCGAAACAAACGGTGTTCGGCGTGGGTCGGGAGACCCACGCTACAGCCGGTCAACCACCCCACGGACGAAGACCTGTCCGTGGGGACCCCGGCCAGGAGGCCGGCGCTACAAATTCGTTGACGCGTTGTGTGAAATGCAGGCCAAAGCCACATTCTTTGCAGGCTGGCTTTCAGGCACCTGCGGTGCGGCTGGACGCGCTTCGCGCATGGGGTTCGTGCGGTGGTTCTCGCGCCGGCCCTACGGGACGGCGGGGCGGAGGTGGGCGCGGACCCAGGGTTCCGCTGCGCTCGACCCTGGGCTATTCTCTTGCTCCCCCTCCGGGGGAAGGAAAAGAACCGGTGGGCGGGGTGGGGTTCGTGCTCTCCCCGGTCTCAAAGGCGAGACCGGGGGCACCCGGCGCGGAGGGAGCAGTGGCCTTCAGGCCACGGAATCGAGCAAATCAACGGGAGCCTTCAGGCTCGGGCCTTCCTTCCGCGGGCAGCCCAGAAGAATGCCTTCGAGTTACCTGGACCGTGCGGCGCGTCGGGGCGGGTTCCATGAAAAGGGCCCGTGGCTAAAGCCACGTTCTTTGCGGGCTGGTATTCAGGAGCCTGAAGGCTCCTGGCACCTGCGGTGCGGCTGGACGCGCTGCGCGCATGGAGAGGGCGTGGTTTCGATTTGTAGGCGACGTTTCTCGCCGGCCCTACGGGACGGCGGGGCGGATGGGGGCGCTGACCCAGGGTTTCCCCTTCGCTCGGCTCAGGGTTCACCCTGGGCTATTCTCGCGTTCCCCCTCCGGGGGAAGGGAAAGAACCGGTGGGCGGGGTGGGGTTGGTGCTTTCCCTGGTCCCAAAGGCGGGACCAGGGGCACCCTCTTTGTGGTTTGGAAAGGTCACTGGGACCGGGGCCACCCGCCACAGCTTCTCATGGTTCATGGTGACTTTCGGGGCGGATGAGCGGGCCACCTGCCCGCACTATTTGAACCACTTCATGATCTGCTCTAGTTGCTCCTTTGTGAATTGCTTTGCGAGAAAATCATTCAACCGGCGTGGGTCAGGCTCGCCTCGGCTTGGTTCGACGACTTCCTCCCATGTCGCATAATCCCCGGCCTTTTCGGCGGTAATCACGCCTATACCGTGTTTTTTGGCTTCGGCGTAAACCTCAACCAGGTCCGCTTCCAACTCTTCGCGGCGGTCGTTGGGGACGTAAAGAAACACGTATGATCGTGTTGCCGACCTATGGTGAGCGAGCGCCTCGTAAACGGCAGTTATGTCCACAGAGTCGGGGGTCTTCACTTCGAAGGTCACAACGTCAAAATGCCGGCCTGGGACATACGGATAGGTTGAAACAGCAGCAACTGCTATATCTGGGCGCGACCATTTTCCGGTTGTCTTACTCCCCGCTTGCGCGGTTATTTGGACTATGGAGGAGTCGTAAAGAGATGCTGCCGTCCAGCTATCTGAGATAACCTTGCTAATGGGTGAATATAAGCTGGCTTCTTTCTTGTACTCGTCAACAGCAAGGGAGATAGCGGCCTTCTCAGCGACCACTGGATTTGAGGTCACCGCAGCCTTTATCGGCTTTCGGACACTGCCTCCTTTTCCTTTTCCGAGCTCAAGTGCTCCCCGTTCGATCAGACGGTTGCGGGTGGGCCAATAATCAGATTCTTCCCAACCTAGTGTCCGCAGAAGCGAAATGTTACCGACAGTGTCTCCGTTTTCCGGAACCTTCGACAATAGCTCTTCTTCTCTTTCCACCGAATGCCTCCGCCGTTCTTGCCTTTCGACTGATCCCAATTTCCATATAGATGTTGGTTTCTTAAGACTATCAAAACGGGAGTTCCGATGTCAGTGTTCTCAGCGTTTCGCCCGCCAATATCTGCGCGGACCCATTTGCTGCCGGTTTTCCTCATACGATCCGGATTTCAACCGGCATCGAGACGCCCGGCGGAAGGGGTGCCTGGCGGCTAGAATCTAGGTAGCCATGGCCGAATTTACGCATTTGCATCTGCATACCGAATATTCCCTGCTGGACGGGGCTTGCGACATTAAAAAGCTGGTGGACCGGGTGGCCGAGTTGGGGCAGACCTCCGTCGCCATGACCGACCACGGGAACATCTACGGGGCTGTACACTTTTTCGACGCGGCCAAGGCCAAGGGGATCAAGCCGATCCTGGGCTGCGAGCTGTACATCTGCAAGAACGAGGATCACCGCGCGCCGGGCGAGGGCGACGACAACAACCACCTGCTGGTGCTGGCGGAGAACGAAGAAGGCTACCGCAACCTGATCCGCATCACCTCGGAGGCCTCGCTGCACGGCTTTTATCGCAAGCCGCGGGTGAGCAAGCGCTTTTTGGCGGAGAACGCGAAGGGGTTGATCGGCTTCTCCGGCTGCCTGAGCGGCGAGCTGTGCGAAGCGCTGATGGAAGACAAGTACGACAAGGCCGCGGCCACCGCGCTGCAGTATCAGGACATCTTCGGCAAGGGCAACTTCTTCCTGGAGATTCAGGACCAGGGGCTGGAGATGGAGCGCAAGATCCAGAAGGATCTGTTCCGGCTGGAGCGCGAGCTGGCCATTCCCATGGTGGTGACCAACGACTCGCACTACCTGTGCGGCGAGGACTCGCACGCCCACGACGTGATGCTGTGCGTGCAGACCGGCGCGAAGATTCAGGACGAGAAGCGCTTCCGCTTCGACAGCGATCAGTTTTTCGTCAAGAGTGCGGAAGAGATGGGGCGGCTGTTTCCGGATTCGCCCGGCGTGGCGGCGCGGACCATGGCCATTGCCGAGCGCTGCAATCTGAAGTTGAACAAGGTGGAGAATCCCTTCCCGGAGTTTGCCGTGCCGGAGGGGCACACCATCGACAGCTACTTCGAGGAGATCTGCCGCCTGGGCTTCAAGAAGCGCATGGAGACGGGCGTGCGCGCGCTGGAGACGCGCGGCGTGCTGCGCTCGACCAAGGCCGAGTACGAGGCGCGGCTGGAGCGCGAGATCGGCATCATCAAACAGATGAAGTACTCGGGGTACTTCCTGATTGTGTGGGACTTCATTAAATATGCCCGGGACAACGGGATTCCGGTGGGTCCGGGGCGCGGCTCGGCGGCGGGCTCGCTGGTGGCCTACGCCATGGAGATCACCAACATCGATCCGCTGCAAAATGCGCTGCTCTTCGAGCGCTTTCTGAATCCCGAGCGCGTGTCCATGCCCGATATCGACGTGGACTTTTGCCAGAACCGGCGCGGCGAGGTGATCGACTATGTGACGCGCAAGTACGGGCGCGACCAGGTGGCGCAGATCATCACATTTAATACGATGGCGGCCAAGGCGGCGATCAAGGATTGCGGCCGGGCGATGGACATGCAGTATGGCGAAGTGGACCGCATCGCCAAGCTGATTCCGGCCACGGTGGGCATCAGCATCGACAAGGCGCTGGAAGAAGTGCCGGAGCTGAAGAAGGCCTACGACGGCGACGCGCAGATCCGGGAGCTGATCGATACGGCGAAGAAGCTCGAAGGGCTGGTGCGCGGGTCGGGCGTGCACGCGTCGGCGGTGGTGATTGCGCCGCGTCCGCTGACCGAGCTGGTGCCGGTGGCCAAGACCAAGAACGACGAAATCGTCACCGCCTACGACATGAAGGCCGTCGAGAAGATGGGCCTGCTGAAGATGGACTTCCTTGGGCTCACGACGCTGACGGTGATCGACGATTGCCTGAAGCTGATCGAGAAGAGCCGCGGGGTCAAGGTGGACATCGAGCAGATTCCGCTGGACGACGAGGAGACGTACAAGAAGGTCTTTCAGGCGGCGCTTACGTCGGGCGTGTTTCAGTTCGAGTCGAACGGGATGCGCGACATGCTGCGGCGCTATAAGCCGGACAAGCTGGAGGAGCTGACGGCATTGACGGCGCTGTTCCGGCCGGGTCCGATTCAGGGCGGCATGACGGACGACTTTATTGAGCGCAAGTGGGGACGGCGCAAGGTGGAGTACATGCTGCCGCAGATGGAGCCGGTTCTGAAGGAAACAATGGGCGTCATCGTCTACCAGGAACAGGTGATGCAGATTGCCAACGTGCTGGCGAGCTACTCGCTGGGCGAAGCCGACATGCTGCGCCGCGCTATGGGCAAGAAGAAGCCCGAGGAGATGGCCAAGCAGCGCGACCGCTTCATGGACGGAGCGGCGGAGCTGGGACTGCCGAAGAATACGGCGGGCGAAGTCTTTGACCAGATGGAGAAGTTTGCCGGGTACGGCTTCAACAAGTCGCACTCGGCGGCGTATGGGCTGGTGTCGTACCAGACGGCGTATTTGAAGACGCATTATCCGGTGGAGTTCATGGCGGCGCTGCTGACTTCAGAGACATCGAAGCCGGAAAACGTGGTGAAGTACATCGCCGAATGCAAGGAGATGGGCATCGGCGTGGAGCCGCCCGACGTGCAGGTTTCCGGGTCGCAGTTCACGCCGAACGGCGAGGCGATTCGCTTTGGGCTGGCGGCGGTGAAGAACGTCGGCGGCAATGCGATCGAGTCCATCATGAAAGCGCGCGAGGAAGTGGGCGGGCGCTTCAAGAGCCTGTGGGAGTTCTGCGAGAAGGTGGACCTGCGGGTGATGAACAAGCGGGTGATTGAATCGCTGATCAAGGCAGGGGCGCTGGATTCGCTGGGCAAGCGCGGGCCGCTGATGGCCGCTGTCGAAAAGGCGATGGAGCGCGCGATGCGCGCGCAGAAGGACGCCGAGCAGGGACAAGTGGCGCTGTTTGGGCTGTTCAACGAAACGCCCGCCGCGGGCCGCGAGGCCGACGAGTTGCCGCGCGTGGCGGACTGGGAAGAAGGCGAGCGGCTGGCCAACGAGAAGGAAGTGCTGGGCTTCTTCGTCAGCGGGCATCCGCTGGACAAGTACGCCGAGAAGATTCGCAACTTGCCGGGAGTGATCCCGGTGGCCGAGGCGCTGGAACGTAAGCCGCCGGAGCGGCGCTGGGGCCAGCAGACCGACCCGTCCGACGAGATCATGGTGGCGGGCATGATTCTGGGTCTGCGTGTGCAGAAGAGCAAGCGGGACCAGAAGCTGTACGCCATGGCGTCGCTGGAAGATGCGACGGGCAAGATGGACCTGATCTGCTTTTCGCGCGACTACGAGCGGCTGGCCGGCAACCTGAAGATGGAAGCGCCGGTGCTGGTGCGCGGCGTGTTGATGGGCGACGAGGACACGCCGCCGAAGATTTCAGTCAGCTCGGTGGTGTCTTTGGACGATGTGCAGGTGAAGCTGCCCAACGGTGTGCGCATCCGCATCAATCTGGACCTGGCCAGCGAAGAGATGTTTACCGAGCTGATGAACGCCGCGGAAGCCGCGCCGGGGCCGGGCAAGATCATGTTGCATCTGGAAAAGAAGGGCGAGTACGCGGTGATCCTGGAGCCGGAGAAGATGAGCGTGGCGGCGGATAAAGGCTGGGTGAAGCGGGTTGAGGAACTGGTGGGCCGGGGAGCGGTGCAGGTGCTGGGATAAGAGCAGGCGCAAACCAGGTCTAGCACGGTCTGTGCTATCCCCGGTCCCCAGAAGCGAGGGTGTCAAGTGCACGGACATCCTTTACAGTTCGTCTCCAGACATCCTTTACGCTTGTTGCCAGCCGGTGAAGCGGAGGCGGGGTCTGGCCAAATCCAAATCTGGGACCAGGGGATAGCGGGGAAGCAGATCAGTCCGTTGACATGCTCAATTGGTGGCGGACGTCGGCGCCGCGAATCCAGAAGATGACATCGGTGGCGATGTTCGAGGCGTGGTCGGCAACCCGTTCCAGATTCTTGGCGACCAGGATGCCGTGCATGGCCTGCTGGGTATAGCGCGGCTGATCCTCAATGAGCTTGAGGAGGTCGGTGTGAGCGCGCCGGTTCATGCGATCGATCTCGTCGTCCATCTCGCGCACTGTTTCGGCCAGGCGGGCATCGCCTTCCAGCAGGGCCTGCACCGCGGACCGGATCATGCGGCCGGCAAACTCGCCCATGGCGGCAAAATCCACGGGCAGATCGACCTCTTCGGCGCCGAGGATCTCCTTTGTCCGGCGGACAATGCCCATGGACTGATCGCCGATCCGCTCCAGATCTCCATTGATCTTGATGACGGCCAGAATAAAGCGCAGATCGATGGCCATGGGCTGCTCCTTGGCGAGCAGTTCATAAGCCATTTCGTCCAACTCGCGCTGGGCAGTGTTGATGGCTGTCTCGTTCTGCTTGACGTACTTGCACAAGCCTTTGTCGCGCTGCAGGTAGGCGTCAACCGCGGACTCGACCGCCTGCTGCGCCAGGGCAGCCATGGCAAGCAACTTGTCCTTGAGTTCAGCGAGTTGCAGTTGGAAGTGAATACGCGGCACGACGGTATCTCCCTGAATAATGATTGTGCATCATTGATTGTTACGAACAGACTAATTTCCCGTCCGGGACCAGAATCTACACACCCCGCGGGCGGCAGGCCCCGATCGGAATTGGACGTTACAGGGCGGCGCAATGTTCTAGGCTATCAGCATGGACCCCGCAAGCACTGCAAACGCTCCCCTGCTCAGTATCAACCCGGCCAACTGCGAAACCCGGCAGATTTACAAGCTGATGACCGGCATCATCGTGCCCCGGCCGGTAGCGCTGGTCTCAACGATGGACCGGTCTGGCGTGGCCAACCTGGCGCCCTTCAGCTTTTTTTCGGGCGTGGGTTCGAATCCGCCCACCGTGCTGTTCTGTCCCGCATTGCGCGCCCCCAGCGAAAGCGGGACGGAGTTTCGCCCCGAAATGCGTAAAGACACGCTGCGCAACGTGGAAGAGACAGGCGAATTTGTCATCAATGTGGTCAGCGAGGGCATCTCCCTCGCGGCAAACGCAAGTTCCGCCGACGTACCGCCGGAAGTGGATGAGTTCGAACTGGCAGGGCTGACGCCGTTGGCCAGCGAAGCCGTTCGCCCGCCGCGCGTTGCCGAGTCACCGGCTCAGATGGAGTGCCGGCTGCTCCAGGTCATCTATACGAGCCACGCTCCCGGTGGAGGCGTGATCGTGCTGGGCGAAGTGGTTCGCTTCCATCTGCGCGAGGACCTTCTGGACGATTTCCGCGTCGATCCGGCCGGTTTGGACGCCGTGGGCCGCATGGCAGGCCAAACCTGGGTTCGCACGCGGGACCGGATCGAAATCATCCGGCCAAAGTGACGATTTTGCGGCACGACTGAAGTCGTGCCCTTTCAAAAAAAATGGGCCATAGCGGAGTTTTTCCGCAACCTGTTGAGGCGTGAACGGTTTTTGGGGCGGCCGGGAAAACCCTGGCCTGCCTCCATCATGGTCCTCCGCGAGCGGAAGATTGGACGGTTGTCCTACTTCTTCCTGTACTGGCCGCGCCATGATGGCAGAATCTGCAAGTCATCGTAGGCGTCGCGGCGATCCCGGCGCGTAGTGCCCGTGTTCTCCCGCGTGCGTTCTCCGTCCTCCGCCTCTCCAGCTGGCCTGGGGGGGAGAATTTCCGGCGCGGCAGTGACCAGAGTGGGCGAAACGCTGACCGGTCCTTTGCGGACAGGGGCTTGCGGCATCGGCTCCGCGGCACGGGCATACACTGGGCGCTCGTACGCTGGGCGCTCCCGAACCGGCTCGACGGGGAGCGGAGCCGGAGCCGGGTGCTCCATGGGTTCTTCCGCCGGCTGGGGGTTCTTGAGCCCCAGCGAGAAGATCAGGTTCCGCAGTCCGCTCATCCGGGTGGCTGCGTCGTAGGGAGTCTCCTCCTGTTCTGTTCCGTGCGTTTCTTCCTGGGCAGCCTTGGCAGCGACTTCGTCCTGCCTGGGGGCAACCCGCTTCCAGGATTCAGCCCAGGGCGCCTGGGGAGTGTTTGGCGACACCGGAGGAACCGGTTGCGGCCTGGCTGCTGCTGCATAGTCTGAAGCAGAGAAGGTCGGTACATCAGCCACTTGCGCCTCGGGAACTTTGACCGGCTGGGAGGGCTCCCACTGGCGTAGCAAATCGTCTGGCTGGGCGAGCGGAATCTCTTCCGCAAAGGGTTTTGCGGCAGGGGGGGACAGTGGAGAAGACGCTGCCTGGACCAATTCCTCGATCCGCGATGTTTTTGGGATGCGCGGCTCAAAGGGGGCTTGTTGCGGGGGAGCGGCCGCCAATTCCGGCCTGACCGGCGGGGGCGGCTGCACAGCGGCCGCAGGAGCAGCTTTGGGCATGGCAGGTTGTGCCGTTGCGGCAGCGACGGCGGCTGCTTCGTTTGCCGCTCGCTCGGCCTGCGCCTTGGCCCCTAGACGGCTTCTTTCCGTTCCCCTGGCGAAGGAGAGGCTCTGAGCATGAAGATGGCGCTCAATGGCCCGTACAGACTGGCGAAAAGAGGGATCGGCCTTTTGCAGGCCGACACGGTTCAAGACGAATCCAACGGCAGCGACATCGAGCCGTTGCAAAGACTCGGCTGTCTCGCGGAGCTGCTTGCGTGTGGTGACGCCGGATTCGGCGACGATGATGACGGCGTCGACAAAGCGCGCCAGATACTCGGTTTCGGCCGAGACACTGAGCGGGGCCGTATCGGTGAGCACCAGGCTCTCCTGCTGCTCCTCGGCCTCAGTCGTCAACTGCCGCACCAGGGCAGTGGAACGGCTGCCGCGCTGTGAAGACAACTGGCTGGAGGTCTCGTGCTGGCCCGCTTCGGCGTAGCTGGAGCGTTGTGGCGGAGGCGGAGTGCCGGAGGCATCCACAAGCACGGTCTCTCTGCCCATGCCCTCCAACATCGATCGCACCTTGCCGGACACCGTGGTCACGCCGGTCCCAGGGCCGGTTCCGGTGAAGATGCAGCTTCTGAGATTGCCCTGCTGGCGTGCGTATTCGATGCCCGCGGAAAGCCGCAGCAGATGTTCCTCGGCCACCCCGTCGGTGACCTGGTCGAAATCCGGCAACACGGCCATGGGCGCAAAACCCAGCACCTGTTCGACGTCCGAGGCGATATAGACCTTCTGATCCAGCTTGTTGGCGCCGATAGCGGCAAAAAGGCCAAAGAACACGCCGGCCAGCGCGATGACCATCGCATTGCGCAGCACGCCGGACTTGGTGGGGCTCAGCGGGGGCGTCGCGAGGGCAGCGAGGTAGGAGTTTCCCGGCGCCGTATCTTCGAGCATCAGATTGTGCAATTGCTCATCTACCGCAGTGTAGCGATTCTGCAAACGGACGATGTCGGCCGCCAGGTCGTTGGCCCGCTGCAGCTTGGGCGTTGCGCTTGCCGCGGCTCCAGCCATCTGGCCTAATTGCGCGTTGAGCCGCGCTTCAACCCCTGAGGTTTGTTCCAGATCGGTGCGGAGCCGCTGCTGAATCCGCGCCGACGCCTTGGAGCGCAAATCCTTGGTCAGGCTATCGAGCGACTTGTTGATTTGCGCCAGTTCCTCCGCATCCTGCTTGTAGATAGGATGATTGGGCGTGAGGTTGGCCATCTGCGTGGTGAGCGTGGCGCGCCGCTGGAAGAGGGAGGTCTTCATGCCCACCAGGCCCGGATCGGCGGCAACAATCTGATCCGCTTCCGCATCCAGCGCGGAGGTGGAGCCCAGATGGCCGCCATTCACCGCGGTGAGCCGGGAGGCGGCCTCGTCATTTGCGGTGCGCGCCTTGACCAGTTCCTCGCGAACCCGGCTTATATCTTCGTCGTAGTGATCGGGCATAGAGGTACCCGTTGCCGCCAAGCCCAGCTTCTTGTTCAGGTCCTGCTGCTCCGTGCGGTCCGAGGCCAGCTCTTTCAGAACGCGGTCCTTTTCCTCCTGCAAAGTGGCCATGCGCTGGGCGTCGCCCGATTTAGCCTCGCGGGATGCGCTCTCAATGTAGCTGTTGGCCACCGCATTGGCCATGCGGGCAGCGATGGAGGGATCGGAAGCGCGAGCGGAGATGGCGATTTGATAGCTGGTGCCCATGCGCTTGACATCGATGGCCCTGCCCAGGCGCTCGGCGGCCGCCTGATCGCTTTCGTTCTTTCGCTCCCAGCCGGAATCCAATTTTTGCACGGCGTTTGCCAGCACGTCGGCGCGTGTCACGCTCACCATCTGTTGCGAGATATAGGACTCGTAGGTGTTGGTGTCGAAGGGCCAACGTTGTGTGTAGCCGGTCTCCATGACCTTGGGTGGCGCCGGCTGGATATAGACCATGCACTGCGCCGTATAGACGGGCCACAGGGAGTAGACATAAGCTACCGCGCCCACGATGCCGAGCAGGGCAAAGGTCAGCGCCAGCTTGCGATGCAGTTGCAGGCCGCGGCGCAGGTCTGGGCGGAAGAGCGCCTGATCGGCATGACCTGGAGACCCCGGCCGAGCCGCGGCCGAGACCGGTCCGAGGGTTCCTTCTCCGGAGCCGGGCTGGCCCAATGCAGCGGATTGATCGCGCAGCAGCTTCATAGTGCTCCCGTCAGCATGGCCATGGTGGCCACTGTGGTCAGCGGGTTGAGACGTTCAAGGAAATAGGTGGCTCGATAGAAGCCGCTCTGAGGTACGAAGATGATGTCGCCCGGCTTGAGGGTGATCTCCAGGGTCTTGGTCGGGTTCAGCACATCTTTGAAAGAGACCATGCGTGAAATGCCAGTGGACGGGTCCACGATTTGGATGTGCGGCATGTTACCAACCTTGGCGCTGAATCCGCCCGCCCCGGCGAGAACGCTGGCAAGAGTCGAGGTGCTGGTCAAGGGAATCGCCCCTGGACGGTTGACCTCACCCAGAACCGAAACAAAATGCTCTGTCAGGTTGGGAACATAGATGACGTCGTCGCGCCGCAGCCGCAGATCGGCAAGGGTGTTTCCCGATTCGATGAGTTCCTTCAACTGGACCCAGATCACCTGGTCATGGCCGCGATAGATGGCGCAGCGCTCAGGAATTTGGCCGGCCTTGTTGGGGCCTGTCTCCAGGCCGCCGCGAGTCAGTGCTTCAAGCAGGGTGGGCGTGCCGTCAAACGTCAGGGCGCCGGGATGCTCGACCGCACCCAGCAGCAGGACCTTGTTGGAGGTGTATTTGGTGACGGTGACCATGACCGCCATGTTGGAATAGTAATCCGCCATTGCGGACTCGATGGCCTTAGCCGCCTCAGAGCGGGTGTGCTCGGCAAGCATCACGTCGCCTACAAGAGGAAGCGAGATGCGTCCGTCTGGCCCGACGACCAGTTTGGCCTGCATCTCGGGCCGGCCGGAAAAGTCCACCGTAATTTCATCGCCTTTGCCGAGGCGATATTCTTCATCGACGGCTGGCTCAAAGTTGCGTAGAGCTTCAAGCGGATTCGGCTTGAGCTGCGGGTCAGGCGGCTGCTGAGAGGAATCCTGCGCAGGCATCCGCGCCGGATCCTGGGCTTGCAGTCCGCAGGCTGCAAGCAAGAGCAGAAGAATGCACGCGATGACGATACTGTGCTTCATGCCGTTGCCTCTTCTCTTTGCGCCATCCCCAGCGCCCGGCGAATCATCCCCAGTCCCCTTTGTTTCTCCGCGCCGGACAACACCCACCGCTGCAAAATCCCCAATAAGGCTGCCATGTAGATCACGGAAACCGCCAGCAGGATTCCGGCTCCCTGCCAACGGTTCACCATCTCCACCATGCGGGCCGCCGGCCAAGCCAGCAGGCCAGCGATCAGGTAGGGCGCCAACCCCGGCACAACCACCACCCGCGAAAACTCGGTCAAAGACAAGTCCAGTACAAAATGCACCCTGCCCAACAGCACACAGGCAGAACCAACCGTGGCCAACCCGACCGCCAGACCAATTCCCAGGGGGGTCCAGCGTCCCTCGATCCAGCGCGCAGCGGGCAACGTCACCGCCAACAGAATCAAGTTTGGAATCGAGTAGGTAAATTCCTCATAAACTCGTCCCATACCCCGGAGAACCGAAGTGCCCGGTCCTGTCAGCATATGGAATTGCATGGCCAAACTAAATACCACGAACAGGGGGATCAACGCCTCACCCATCGGTAACTCCGGACCGAGCCAAACGTGTAATACGGGAGCGCTCCAAAAAGCCATGGCCGCGACAAATGCCGAGGTGCAAAGGTTGGAATAGCGCGCCCCAGTCAGGTACAGCTCGCGCAGATTGCTTTGACGCTCTTTGGGGTCAGAAGCCGCCTCAACATGCGAGGCTGCCGGCAGCATGGCGGCAAAAAAGGCCGTGGGGATGGAGGAAAGCGAGACGGGCCACTTCTTGGCCACGTCAAGCAAGCCGGCGGCGGAAGCATTGATCAGCAACAGGGCGGCGACGCGCTCAATGGAGTTGAGAAATTGCGAGAGCATGCTCTGGAACTGCACCAGGCCGCCGAAATGGACCACGTACTTGAGCGACTCACGGCTGACCAGCCGGGGCGAAAGGCGCAGCCACTTGAGTTTCCGGTACGCCCACCACCAGGTAAGGCCGTCGTTGATGACCGTGCGCGCCAGATAAGCCTCGGCCAAGCCGGCGATGCCCCGCCCGGCCAGCACGAACCAGACGATCAGCCCAAACTCCACCACGATGCTGATGCTGAGGAAGACCTGAGTCGAGGCGATCTGCTGGGTTCCGGTGAGCATGTCGCTGAAGGCGTTGAAAGCGATGCTCGACAGGAAGACCCCGAGCACAATCAGCACCGCCTCCTTGCCATCGCGGGCATGAGAGGCTGGGAGGCGCAGCCAGGGGGCAACCCAGTTCCAGCCCAGCAAGAAGCAGAGAAAGACCGCCGAACACAGGGGAATGGTAACGGCCAGACCGGTTGAGAGCAGGGAGTTGGCCTTGTCGTACTCCCTTTTGGCATGAAACTCGGCAACGTATTTGATGTAGACGTTGGAGATGCCCAGGGTGGTGACGCCCACATACATGACCAGAATGAAGATCGTGGTCCAGATTCCGTACGCTTCAAGACCGATGTGGCGGAGCAGGAAGGGGACCACGCAAACGCCCCTGGCCATGTTCACCATGCGCGCAACAATGGTGGCCGCCACGTTTTTTCCAAATTGGCGATTCACCTCGTGAAAGGGTTCCTCGGCGCCGTCGGGCGGCGTAAGTTCCAAGCTTGCCTGCGGGTCCAGGGTCCAATCCACCTCCCGGTCCGGCGAATCGGGGATCATCTTTGGCTCGATCATGGTTTGGGGACCTCACGCTCGGTTCTGGCCCACTCCGCGCTCCGGCGGGATTTCAGCAACACCATGGGCGTCATGGCGGCTTTCCAGGCGAGATAGAGGGGGGAAACGGCCAGGGCCGCCAGGTCCCGCAACGGCTCGGCTCCCAGGGCGGCCGATTCAAGTACATACGCCAAGGTGACGACGGCGCAGCCCAGCGCAAAAACATGCAGCCAGTGCAACGGCAGCAAGGCAGCCAGCAACAGCAACAGGATTCCGCGCGACAGGGGCAGGCTCCAAACGTCGGTCAAGGCCTCAAGGGCGCGCCAGTTGCCGTGTAGAATCGACGCCAGCAGGGGCCGGGTCGAGCGGCCGGCAACTCCCAGGCGTCCTCCCTCCCAGCGTGCTTCTTGCCCGGCCTGCGCGGCACCGGCCGGGGAAAGGTGGGCGTGGACCGAGGCCTCCCCCAACCATTGAACTTTGACGCCGCCGCAGACCAATCGAAGATGGTACTCGAGGTCCTCGGCAATGCTATTCACCGAGAAAGGCGTCCGCGCCAGCGTCTCGGCCGTGAGGGCAAAGCCGTTTCCAAACAAACCCGTGGAGAAGCCCAGCCCCGCGCGACCTCTGGGGCGCAGCACATTCATGCCGCGCACAGCCAACGCCCTTAGACGGGTGATCGAGCTGGCAGACCGCGCGTCGGGGGACTCCATCTCATAGCGGCACTGGGTGGCCTCCGCGCCGGCTTGCAACGCCGCGCAGGTGGCAGCAACCAGATTCCTGCTCACCACGGTATCCGCATCGATGACCAGAAAGGCATTGACGCCATTTTCCATGGCCGCCAGGAAGCCCCGGCGCAGAGCCGCGCCCTTGCCACGCTGCGTGAGATCGTTCAATTCCACCACCTGAGCGCCGGCTTGGGCCGCCGCGGCGGCTGTGGCATCAGAACAATTGTGTGCAACCACAAACACCGGAACGGGACCTTCGCCGGCAAGAAGAGATGTGACCGTGCGCGCAATCATCCGCTCCTCGTCGTGCGCCGGCACCACGGCGGCGAGGCGAATGGCCCGCGGCCCAACGCTCCGCGGCCCGCGCAACGGGAACAGGTTTCCCAGGATACAAAGAGCCAGGTCGGCAAAGAGCGGAGTGGCAAACACCACCACGGCCAGCGCCAGGGTCGAGATTATCCAATGTTGAATCAAAATCCTCCACTTCCCACTACCACGCCTGCTTCAGAATCTGAGCGAAAAGGAAAGGAAGGCGGCCTGGCCGCACTGCCTCCGGGTACATCCGCTCCGATTCCGCATGAGATTTCGAAAACGCGCAAGGAATCCGGCGTGCCATGCGGAATGCTGCAATTCCTAGACTAAAACGCGCCGGAACCGGAACGGGGCTCCAATGGTTCCTGCAGCGCCGGTGTCGGCCAGGGCCGGGTTCATCCCCTGCACCCAGCCAATCACCATGAAGAACACCATGACCACCTGCTCTCCCATGTATACAGTGGCCAGTGAGGTCAGGAGTCCCATGAGCACGGCAATATGGGCAAAGACCATCATCCGATCTTCTGGCGCCAAGGGCAGTGAGGCAAGTTTCAGCAGCCGGATGGCGCTGCCGGTAGCAATGAGGAAGAAAATTCCCAGGCCCACAAAACCCTGGGTCACGGCCATCCACAGGAACTGGTTGTCGATGGACTTCTGATCGTTGGGCGCCGGGTAATCGGTAAAGCCCCAGCCGAAGGCCATGCGTTCTTTTATCACCGGGGTGTATGTCTGCAACAATTGCCTGCGGTAGATTGCGCTGGCCTGTTCCTCGCTGGTGCCAAAGGCGCGCGTTCCTTGTGTATAGCGGTTTCCCACATAGATGACGACGCTGGCCAGCCCCACCAGGAGCGCCACAAACACAACCGCCGCCTTGCCCACTGAGAAGAGCCGCACCAGCAGTGCGAAGATCAGGGCGAGCACCATGCCAACCCACGGGCCGCGCGACTGGGTCATGACCAGTCCGCCAACCAAAGCCGCCAATACCAGCGTGCGCAGGTTCAGCGGAAACCCGCTGAGCAGGGGGCGTGTGCCCCATGTGCGGTCTGCCCATAACAGCCAGAGACAATAGACCAGGCCGGCGAGGAAGACCATTCCCGCCAGGATGGCATGGGCAAAGGGGCCTGCGATGCGGCCGAATCCCCACCGCACCTGCTCGGGCCATTCAATGTACTGGCTGGGGAAGAGCGGCTTGAAGGCTCTCTGCCACGTGCTGTGACCAGTGACAAAATCGAGCACGCTGATGGCCGCCACGATGGCCAGAAGCACGACCATGCGCTGGACCAGGACCTTTCTCATGGGTTTTCCATCGATCTCCTGATTCTCAATGAGCAGCTTGCCCGCCATGTAGGGCAGGAGGATCGAAGTGGTGCGTGCAAAGAGCGCGAAGATCCCGTTATTGATGTTGTAACTCAGGAGCGTCGAAGCCGCGGAGTCGGCTGAGAACAAGTGTGTCCAGGTCCCGTAGGCCAACTCGGCGCTCAAGCCCTCTGCCATGCCCGCGCTGAGGGCAAACGACCCCACCCACAAGTCCATCCAGTCCCAGCGCCAGCGGTGCATTTGTGTGGCGACGATTGCCACGCCCAGCGGCAGAATCGCCGTGTCGCTGAACGAAATGGGAGGGATGTGCGATATGCGCAGGACGAAATAGCCGGGTAGCAGCAGAATGGCCGGCAAATAGACATAGATGAAGGCATGGCGGACCGACGCCAAGGTCAGCACCAGGCAACACACGATAGCCGGGATCAGGATGATCGGTTCCATTCCATCCCCAAAAGCGCAAGCGGCGGTGCGGCCTTATCCACGGTTGTGGGGCTGTGCCGTGAGCGCCGCCGGTTCGCTGTTCAAACCGACGCAGGCCACGGCCCGTGCAGCCCGCGCCAACGGCCTGCCGTGAGCGCCGATTGGCAGCCACTCATCGAACAGAGTCTGCGCGCACCAGGCATGAAGCAAGAAACGAAACTTGAGACTCAAGCCGGCCAGGGACAAGGTGAGCCCAGCCTCCAGCAGCCGGCGCCTCGCCTGGAGCAAGAGTCCCAGGCCAGCCGCGTTGACCTGACGAACGCCTTGCAGATGAACCACAGCCACTCTTCCGCTGGCGATCGCCGCGGTGGTCGCCTCTTGCAGCGGCAGAGCGCTTGCGCTGCCCACCTTGCCCTGCAAGTAGATATGTAACGTCTCCGATGTGCTGGCCGTGGCCACGGACGAATCGCCCAGATAGGGCCGCTGAAACCAGGCCGCCAGGAGCGCCAGGGGGAGACGCCTTCCCAAACCCACAAAATCGCGCAGGTAGCGGGGAATCAGCCGGGAAGGCTCCTGCATACAGCGCACGAGCCACTCAAAACCGCTGCGTTGCGCCCACCGGGGTGCGCGGCGCACCTCGCCGGTGAGAGTCTCAAACGTCTCTCCGACGCCCATCGTGACGGGCACGCCCAGGCGCTTGCGGTGAGTCCAAATCCATTTTTCCTGTTTGTGATTTCCAAAGGCGACAAACAGCACATGCGGCTTGACGGCATGAATCCGGCTGAGGATCTGGGCCTGGTCGAGCCGTCCCGGATCTTCCTCGCCCGCGGCATGGATGGCAGAAACCTGCACCCCCGGATAGCTGAGTTGCAACATGTTGGAAACACGCTCGGCAACGCCGGCCTTGCCGGCGAGCAAGCAGATCCTGTAGCCCTTGCGGGCCGACAGCTCCGCCAGCTTGGCCACCATATCCACGCCGGCAACACGTTCGGGCAGCGGACAACCAAACAAGCCGGAGACCCACACCAGGGGCATTCCATCCGGCAGAACCAGGCTGCATCCGGCGATGATGCGCTGGAGGTGCTGGTCGTTGACTGAGTTGAGCCAGAAGTCGAGGTCGGCGGTGGCCACCTGATGGGTTCCGCCCGACAGGATCAGGTCTTCGACAGCGTCAACGGCCTCATCCGCCTTGAGGCTGTCCAGAGGCAGACCCAGCACGGCCACCGGATGCTTCAGATTCCTCATCATTTCAAGCTTCCATTCTCCGCTCACAAGAGCAGCGCACTGGAGTTCCCGGCGACCTGCGTCAAATCTCGCCGCTCTCAGCGCGGCCCGTTCCATCGTCCCATCGTGCCTTTGCTTTCCTTTCTGTTGGCTTCGAAGAGCAGTTGGCCCGACTTGACGGGTCGTTTCATTCTGCGGTCCGTCAAAAGAAGGTACGAAGAAACCACGAGCCAATCCTCTACATCGGTAAGGATCGGCTCATTGAATAGAAGCTAAGCCCTCGATGGGCGTGAAACAATGGCGAAAAGGTGGAAGCCAAAAAGGCGGGAAGCTGCGACCCAGGTACCCACTGAAAAGCACTATGGGTAACCTCTAGCAAATTACCCGTTGACCGCTCCGCGGTTGATGGTAAGCTAAATTCCTGTGCCGCAATCGCCGATGAAACCGTTGGTAACCGCACTCTTGCAATCGAGTGGGGGAGCCCGTCCCCCAAAAAGGGTCATTGACCAGAAATGTTACTTCTGTGAACCTCAGTGAAAGTCGATTGTAGAGGAGGAGACTGAGATGCGGTTCCCCAAGGTAAGGTTCGTGGGCATTTCTGTCAATCCGGTTACCAAGGAGCAGCTGCTGGAGTTCTTCCGAACTTCGATCGAGCAGCAAACCACAACTGTGGTGGGCGCTCACAATATGCACAGTCTGTACCTTTCGCAAAGCGACAAGTCGATCCGGGAGTTCTACCGAGTCTGCGATCTGGCGTACGTGGACGGGATGCCGCTGGTGTGGATGGCGGAAGCCCTTGACCTGCCCATCTCCAGCGAGCATAGAGTCGCCTTCCTCGATTGGTACAACGAATTCTTCCAACTTGCCGCGAGCAACAAGTGGCGCATCTTCTATCTCGGCGGTGCCGCGGCCTCTTCAGCGGGTTTTCTCAAGGTCTTGCAGGAGAAGTACCCTGGGATCGAAGCCAGCGTCCATCACGGATATGTGCGCGACTACAACGTCGAGACCCTCTGCAAGCACATCAACAGCTTCAAACCGCATGCAGTTCTGGTCGGCATGGGCATGCCCATCCAGGAGAAATTCATTGTGGATGCGCTCCCCTACCTGAAAACCAATCTGGTTTTCGCGGGCGGCGCGATGCTGGAGTACCTGACAGGCGAAGAAAAAGCCGCTCCGCGCTGGATGGGACCTCTGGGACTGGAATGGCTGTATCGGCTGCTGCATCAGCCCAAGAGACTGGCCTACCGGTATCTGGTGGAGCCGACGAAGATCTTCCCACTCTTTTTGCGGGAGTTGTTTCAGGGCAAGGATTATGTAGGCAAGCCTTTTGTGGCCAAGCCGGAAGAAATTCTGGGCTACCGGGTTGAAAAGTAAGCTCTCCCCCTCACGATCCGCATCGAAAAATCGTGACAAAGCGGCCGGGCATTTGCCCGGCCGTTTTGCTTATTCCGACCACTCCAGGACCGCCATGGAGCAGGGCGGCAGGGACAACTCCGAGCCGCGGAACGTCTCGCTGGTAACCCTGACCTGCACGGTCGTCTCGTTTGTGGCGCCAGGCCCCGGGCTAACCAGCCTCCGCAGGTTGACATTGGGGTTATTTGCCAGTCCAGGGGCATCCAGGGCGATCCGCCTGGCTTGGTGGAGCCCGTAGTTGAAGACGATCAGGCCGTGCCACTTCCCCTCTTGAAACGCATAGGCGTCGATCTCGTGAGCGCCCTTCAAATGTACGCCGTTGTTGCCGTCCAGCACGTCCCAGGTGGGGTCTTCGCCGGTCACGTCCACGCGCATGAGATTGCCGCGGAGAACGCGATTGGCCATGGATTCAGTAAGGAATTGAGGGCGCTTGCGGCCGTTGGCGCCCATCTGCACCACCGATCCCCAGAGCCTGACCAGTTTTCCATCCGCACGTTTGAACTGGAATTGGGAGAGGCTGTAGAACATCTGATCGCGAATTCCATGGTCGCGCAACATGCGCAGCATATGTCCGGCGACGGCCACGCCGGCCGCGGCCGAAGGGGTGAAGCGGTCCAGGACGTCCTGGGGAATCGTGCCTTCGGTGGTGTGCAGATTGACCTCGTAGACCGCCAGGCGCCTTCCGCCGGCGAGGTTCTGGGTGGCCTGCACCTGGCCGACTCTGGACATGTATTCGGGTTCGGCCAGCAGCGCGCCATAGAGTTCGTCGTCGGTGGCCCAGCGGTTCACGGTGTGCATCATGTAAGGGGCAATGGCCATGGAGTTGGCGCCGGGCGCGGCGGCCAGCAGCGAGGGGTCCCTGGCGGGCCAGTCGGACTGCGCGCCGACCGACAGGTCGAAGCGGTTGGCATCAGCCCCCACAGCGGCGCGAAAGGCCGCAAAGACCGCGTTGGCCCGGCGGCCGTAGGAAGGCATGTCGTCCATGGACTCGCCCAGGAAGATTCCATTCCATGTTTCGTTGCCCAGCTCGATGTGGATCGTAGGGAAGACCTGCGTCCATGGCAGGCTGTGCCCACTGGCAGCCCGCACCGCGCCGCCAACCGTGGCCGGGGTTCCGGCAAGGTACTCGGCCAGCTTGCGCACTTCGTCCTTGTTCATCGCCGTGGGCGCGACAATCCAGGGCTCGGCGCCGATCTCCTGGCATAGCTCAAGAAACTCCGGAATTCCGATGGGAATGTCTTCCTGCGAGACGTACCACCCCGAGTAGCCTCCCCTCTGGCGGGCCAGCGGCGGCGCCAGCAGATCGTCCACGGTGTTGCCCAGGCCGGCATTGGTAGACATCAAGCGGAGCACCCCTGGCCGCAGCTCTTTCAGGGTCTGCACCACCTCGTCGCGGAAGGCGGTGTGATTGGCCGGATCACCGCTGGTCTGCTCCAGGTCCACGTCGTCCAGCAGCATCTCGCCGCCGGTCACCGTGAAGCTGACTTCGACCGCGCCGGTGGGCCCGTCGGCCTCGTTGGCCGCAAAATCCTGAGAGTAGTCTCCCCAGGTGGGCGCGATGCGCAGGTCCTGTTCCAGGTTGGGCAGCTTGCCTGGAGTGGCGCGCGTCACGCGTACATGGACCATCCTTGACCCGGTCACCGACTTTGCCCGGAAGCTCAGGCGGTAGCGGCCGCGCAAGCGCACAAAAGTATAGCCCTCCAGGGTATCGAAGTAGCTCTTGATCTGCGCGGACTGGCCCGGTCCCAGGGCCTGGATGCGGAGCGCCTGGCGGCCTTTTGTTTCAGGAGAAAGGTCCAGCCGTTCCGCGGCCAGCTTGGCGCCGCCATTGAGGCTGGGCCACCAGCCAGAGGCGGGATCTCCTGGAATTTCCTTGTAGGCCGCCAGCCAGTCACCGGCGCCGATGGGCTTTCCCTTTGTGTCGAGTCCCAGCCCATAGCCATCGGGCTGCTTGCCGCAGGAAACCACGCTGCCTCGGCGACCGACCGCGGCGCCATCCAGCACTTCGAAGGTAGCTCCATCCCAGAAGTCGCTGGGAAACTGGACGCCCTGGCGGCGATCCACGCAGCTGGACGATCCGCCCTGCTGGCAGTGAAAAACGGTGCGGTAGGTCATCCCCTCGAAACCGGGGTTGCGGAAAATGAGGTTTTTTGTCATTTGGCCGGCGTCGTAGAAATCCTGGAAGCCCAGGTTCATGCCCATCCGCTTGACGCCCGGAACCATCACCTGAGAGGTCACCCGCAGCCGGGTCACGCCATCGTTTGCGCCGGTCACGCGCTGGCCCATCCAATACGGAGCCGCGGCGGTTGCGCCCATCACGGCAAGTGCGGCTAAACCAATGCGCAGAGCGCGGGGATTGAGTTTCATCTTCGGGAACATCCTTCTGGCGGGCAGCGCCTCAATGGAATCGGAGCGGTTTCCACTCCATCAGCATAGACCGCCGGGGAGACAGGCGCCCGCAGGGAGCCAGAGTGGTAATTTCCGCCACGGACGAGCGGTCATTCTTGAGTACGGCCGCCTCCGCTTTCCTTTATCGGCTCCTTGAATCGCCTGTTCGGCTCTATACTTGAGGCACCTTGAAGAATCCTTTCCCATTTTGCGCCGGCCGGGCGGCCGGATCGGCCTACGGGCCGGTGCAGAAGCGAACTGCGAGGGAGACCGCGCGGCAATGAACCAGCCTGGCTCCTACAGTTACGACGCCTCGGTCATTGTCGTCTCGTTCAACACGCGGGAGTTGCTGCGGGAGTGCCTGCAGTCGCTGATTGCCGAATGCGCACGGCTGCCGAAAGGCATGACGGCCGAGATTCTGGTGGTGGACAACGCCTCGCGCGATGCGTCGGCAGAGATGGTGACCGATGAGTTCTGTGGGCGCGCCATCCCCGTCCGACTCATCCGCAGCCATGTCAATCTGGGCTTTGGCGCGGCGAACAATCTGGCCATGGAACTGGCCGAGGGCCGCTACCCGGTGTTGCTGAATTCCGACGCCTTCTTCCACCCCGAAGCGCTGCGCCTGGCCATTGACCACATGGACGCACACCCGGAGGCCGGAGTGGGCGGCGCACGGCAGGTGGGACGCGATGGCGAGTGGCAGCCCTCGGCGCGCTGCTTCCCTTCCCTGTGGAAAGACGCGCTGGTGCTAACCGGGCTATCGACGAGTTACCCGCGCTCCCGCATCTTTGGCGCTCCCGACCGAACGTGGGCCGACCCGCTGGAACCCGCCGAAGTGGATTGGGTGCCGGGAGCCTTTGCCATCCTGCGCCGCGAGGCGCTGGCCGAAGCCGGTGTCTTCGATCCCGATTTCTTTTTCTACTCGGAAGAAGTGGACCTGTGCCGCCGCATCAAGGCCGCCGGGTTTCGCGTTCTCTATTGGCCCGACGTGGTGGTTACCCACATTGGCGGCGAATCGGGGCGCCAGGCGCGCAGCGCGCAGTTTTCCGAGAGAAACGCGCAGGTGGTGCTGTGGCGCATGAGGTCCACGCTGCTCTACTATCGCAAGCACCACGGATGGCAGGCGCGCCTGGCGCGCTGGCTTGAGGAGGGCTTCTACAGCCTGCGCCGGATGCGCAATGCGGCAAGCAGCGATCCTGCCCGCCGAGAGCGCGCCGGAGAGTTTGCGCTGCTGGCCGGCCTGATGCGCCAGGCCTGGGATGAGACCCAAGGCGGCCGGGTGAGCCCACCGAGGCCCTGGTAAGCAATACGGCACAATCCGCAGATTGACGGCTTGAAGCGCGGGCGGTTCACAAGAAGTCACTGCCACACAAGCGAGCCATCGGGAGCTATGCCCGGTTTGCGGGCGATCCACTTGGGGCAGCGTCAAAGCTCAAGAGAACGTGCGCCATGGCGTCTCTCGTGTATCGATTTGCCGTCAAAGAGCGCCGCGGGAGCCTAGCACGGGCCGGGAGCGGAGATTCGGCAGAGTTCAACCGCTGGAAATCGCGCTTGATCCTACAATTGTGGTTCTGCTATAAGGTCAATTCGCCGAGAAAACAAACCTGTGAGGACATGAAGCGCGACCTTTACCTGGCCATAGCAAGAAATACGCAACTCCGCGAATGGGCATCCACAGAGTTTGGTGCGAAAGGGGGGACTCGAACCCCCATGGATTGCTCCGCCAGATCCTAAGTCTGGTGCGTCTGCCAATTCCGCCACTTTCGCATCTCGACAAGATCAGTTTATCCCGGTTTTCCCTTTTCCAGCAGCAAAAGAAGCCCGGTCTCCAGTGCCCCGCAGGAGGGGTAATTCCACTCCGCGCCAGTTTTCTGTCTCCAAAGTTCCTGGCATGAATCCCGAAATGAAGCCGCAGATCCTTCGACTCACCACCCCCGAACTCCACCCCAAAGAGCAAAGACCGCTCTTTGGGGACCCCGGTACTCCACCCCAAAGAGCAAAGACCGCTCTTTGGGGACCCCGGAACTGAGAATCGTCTGGGGCCCCGTTCGCTCAGGATGACAGACCTGACTTGATGCAGAACTTCAGGGCCGAATCAATAATTAGGGGTTGAGGGTGGTCGAATGATGATGCGAACTTCTGGTGCACCACACTAGAGCCGGAAAGGCGCCGCCATTCTTCCTATCATACCCCGCGCTGGCTGCGATGCGGCGTGGCTGTCCTTGGTGCTTGCCCTCCGCCAGAGAGCGGCACATCGACGACAATCGTGCGCCAGGGCGCTCCGGCCGCAAAGCGGCCATCAGGCCCGGTGTCGAAACGCGACGGGAAGAGTCACAACGACTTGCGTCCCGCCGGATTCGCGATTGCGCGCTGTAACTGTCCCGCCGTGCGCGCGGGCGACAGCGTCGATGAATGCCAGACCCAGGCCATGCCCCTGCGATTGCTTTCCCTTCACGCGGCGCTCAAACAAGTGGAGACAGACCTCCGCATCGAAGCCCGGCCCATTGTCTTCGAACACGAGCGAAGCAGCATCTTCAACTGCCTCCAGTCCCACAGTCACGGTGCTGGCAGCAGGGAGATGCTTGAGCGCGTTGTCAAAGAGATTTGCCATCATCCGATGAAGCAGCGCGGCATCCGCGAAGACACGCAAGGCCCCCGCGCTGCGCAGCCTGATTTGCAGACCTCGCTCCGACATCGACGGCTCGTAGAGATCGATCATGCTTCTCAGCAGTTCGTCCAGGTCGATCTCGCTTGGCGTGAGCCGCAGCGCATCCGCCTTGGCCTCGGCAACATCCAGCGACATATTCAAGAAGTTGTTCAGGCGATCCAGTTCTTCGATGGCAGAGACGATTGGTTCCGCCTGGTCGAGTTGCGCGACGGCCGAAAGCGACATCTCCAGCTTTCCGCGAATTGCCGTGAGCGGGCTGCGCAAATCGTGCGCCAGCGAATCGGTGATGGTGTGCAACTGGTGCATCGAGTTTTCGATGCGGTCGAGCATGCGATTCAGAGTCAGCGCCAGGTGTGCGACTTCGTCGTTTTGCGGAGTGGTCGGGACTCTGGCGGTCAGGTCGGAGTGGCCGATGCGCGAGGCCGCTTCAGTAATCTCGCGCACGTGACTCAACATGCGCTTGGTGGTAAAGAAGACAATTCCAAAGCCCAGAAGAACCAGTACCAGCCAGAGCAGGATGAACCGCAAACGCAGGCTCCTTAGGACACGCAATTGATCCCGCTCCGACAGGCCAAGGTAAATCTTGCTTCCGTCCTCGATGCCCATCGAAGCTACGCGAAAAGGAACGCCGAATCCCTTGACCCGCAAGTCCGTTGGCCGGCCGGGAACGATCCTGCTTGCCTGGATGGCCTTGAGATTTGCGTCCCCGGCGCCGGCGCCAACCCATAGCTTGACCGAGCCGTCATCGCTTGTCTGAAGGAAGAACACGGAGTCGTTTGTGCTGCTCTCTGAGAGCAGTTTGTTCGGAACTTCCTTGCCGGCCAGTTCCGCTACTTCTCCCACCACCCGGCCGTAGACGGCGTCCTTGGGCGTGTGCTCAGCCACATCGGCCAGCACTTCAACCTCTCCTGACAACCATGCATCGCTGCGCCGCTGTATGTCGTCAGCCACAAAGCGGTGAAGAAAAACGAACACCAGCATGGTTCCGCAGGCAAAAGCCAGGGTTGCCCACAACGAAATGCGCCACGCCGCGCTGCGCAGCAGGGGCCTAACGATCTTTGAGGACATAGCCCACTCCTCGCAGCGTTCGAATCAGCGGTAACTGCCCCTTGCCGTCGACCTTCCCGCGCAAGCGGTAGATATGCACATCCACCACGTTGGTATCGGGCTGGATGCGCATGCCCCACACCTTATCGAGAATCATGGAACGCGTAACGACGCGGCCCGCGTTGCGGCAGAGATATTCCAGCAGCACAAACTCCTGCGGAGTTAGCTGCAGAATCTCCCCGGACCGGATGGCCTCGCGGCGCAGCAGATCCAATTCAAGATCGAGTACCCGCAACTTGGTGGACTCGCTGGCGGGAGGACTGTTACGCTTCAGCAGGTTTCGCAACCGCGCCAGCAACTCCGCCAACGCAAACGGCTTGGTGAGATAATCGTCTCCACCTTGCTCCAGCCCGCGCACTCTGTCGTCCACCGATCGTCGCGCAGAGAGGATGAGGACCGGGGCAGTTACGCCAAGTTGCCGCAGCCTGAGAATCAAACTGATGCCATCCTGGTCTGGCAATCCCAGATCGACGATCAAGATGTCAAAGGCGCCGTCGATTGCGAGCCGTTCTGCAGTCTTGCCATCCGCCGCAGCTTCTATCTCATACCCAGCCTCGGCAAGGGAGCATTTCAGGAAGCTTCGGATGTCGAGTTCGTCTTCCACCAGGAGGAGTCGCATGAAGGGATATTAGTGCATTTGCCGCCGATTTTCATGGATGCAATCAATGGTCAAGACAAAGTTGGCGACGCATCCACCCGGCCCGCGCCAGGATGAACAATTCGTCATCTTCGCGTTGGCCCGGCGTCATCTCGCCCCCATATTCTAGAGGACAGAACCCGGTAGTGTTCCCTTTGATTCAGACCGGCCGTCCACGGGCGACTATACTCGGGTGGATTGTCAGTTCCCCTGCGTCTGGCGCCCATTCATCCTCTTCCCGCATTTCCAGTCGTCCCTGCGGCGGGAAAGATGAACGAATCGTCATGAAGATTTGCACGATTTGACGCTTCCGAAGGCAGCCGCGAACTCGTCTCACAGATGGTCCCGGCTCGGTGAGCGCAGTTCGAAAGATATGAGCGGAAATCTCAAGAGTTCCGGATATTCTCAAGTGCCGAAGAGAACGAGGACAGGAGTGTCTGTGGCGGAATGCAGAGTTCCATTGGATACAAGACCATTCGCTGAATCCTTCGGCGCGGGCTTGCCGCTACCGGCAACGATCGATCCGCATTTTGAAGAAGCGCTGCGCCATGTGCTCGATAACCACGGAAGCCTGGTTCGCCCTTTGATGGTGCATCGGGTGGCCCTGGCCCATGGCCTGGAGAGCGCCCGCGCAAAAGACCTTGCCATCGCGCTCGAGTACTTTCATACGGCCTCGCTGCTATTCGACGATCTGCCCTGCATGGACAACGCTTCGCAGCGGCGCGGCGTCCCTTGCGTTCATCTTGCCTACGGCGAAGCGGGAGCGATTCTCACGGCCCTGGCTCTCATCAATCGCGCCTACGCACTGATTTGGAAAGCAACCGCGGGCTCTTCGCCCAGCAGCCAGACACAGGCCCTGGCCTATATCGAGCGGTGCCTCGGCGTTGAAGGGCTGCTCAACGGTCAGAGTCTCGACCTTCACTACTCCACGTTGCCTCACAACCGCGAAACCACAGAGGCCATCGCGCGAGGCAAGACCGTTTCGTTGATCCGGCTCACGCTGGTATTGCCTGCCATGCTGGGCGATGCCTCAGCGCGCGAAATCAAACTGCTGGAGCGCATCTCAATGTACTGGGGCCTCGGCTACCAGATGGTGGACGATCTGAAGGATGTTCTGGGCAGTTCTGCCGATGCCGGGAAGACCGTTGCTCGCGACGCCCTGCTCGACCGGCCAAACATCGCCGCGGCCGCGGGAATCCCCCAGGCGGTCGAGCGCCTCACGCGTTTCATCCATTTGGGAGACCGCGCGCTGCGCCTTCTTCTCAAGTCGAGACCGGCCATGTCGTTTCTTGAGAGACTCCGCGGCGGCCTGGAGACTGAACTGATCCGGGTGACTCAGAATGCCTGCGAAACGGCTGCGGGAGGGCATGCGTGATCTTCCTCAAGCTGATTGTTACGAATCTGCGCCGTCATCGCATCCGTTCAATCATCAGCATCGCGGGCATCGCATTCAGCGTGGCCGCCATGCTCACCGTGGTGACCATTCTGCAAGGCGCAATCGGCATGTTTTCAGGGATTCTCTCAAGCGACAGCGAGATCATCGTCTTTGAGCGTAACGTCTCAGATCTTTTTTTCAGCAACGTACCCGCGGCCGCTGGCGCAGAAATGGCGGGTTGGCCGATGGTGGCTCATGCCGACCCGGTGCTCTTCGGAATTGTGTCCAGCGCCGACCATCCAATCATCACCTGCTTCGGATTGACGGCGGCTGACGCGCGCATTCGCAAGGCAACGTGGCTCTCAGGCGACCGGCAACAATTCGCACAGCACTCTGACGATGTGGTTCTCGGTGAACGCGCAGCGGAGTTTCTCTCTGCCGCGTACGGCGGCCATGTGCAAATCGGCCATGCGACTTTTCACGTCATCGGCATTCTGAAGACCGCCAACGGATTCGAAGACGGTGGCGTGTTCATGCCGCTGGCCTCGGCGCAGAGCTTCTTTCACAAGGAAGGCACGTCCTCGGTGATCACCATCAAACTGCGCAACAAGGACGATGCCGCGGCCTTCAAGAGCGCGGTCAAGACAAAGTATGCAAGCCTCATTGCCCTTGAAGACGACGAATTCAATCGCTCCTATTCGCAGTTCAAGATTCTCAAGGCCACGGCCTGGGCTGTGGGCGGATGCGGCCTGGTAATGGGCGGACTGGGCGTAGCGAACACGATGATCATGTCTGTATTCACACGGATTCGGGAGATCGCCATCCTGCGCGTGAGCGGATTTTCGAACCTGCAAATTGCGGCGATGATCTTCGGCGAGGCCGCGGTTGTTTCTCTTCTGGGCTCATTGCTGGGACTGCTGGCTGGAACCGGTCTTCTCTTCGGACTCAAGGAGGTCCCGGCTCTTCACGGCTATATCGACGTGACCATCCAGCCTGCCGTCATCCTTATCGTTATCCTGCTGGCGCTGCTCACCGGAGTGGCCGGCGCGCTGTACCCGGCCATCTACGCCATGCGTATCCGCGCGGTGGAGGCGCTTCGCTTCGAATGAATCTTTCAACGGCAAGACTCAATGCGTCTCCGCGCATCGTCCTTCGGGTTGAGCATGTGTGGAAGAGCTACGACGACGGGGCAATCGAGGTATTGAAGGGCGTCAGCTTCGAAGCTTCCGCGGGCCAGACGGTTGCACTTTGCGGGCCATCCGGATGCGGCAAGAGCACACTCCTCCATCTCTTCGGCGGGTTGGATGAGGCCGACCGCGGGCATGTGTCGGTAAATGGCATTGAGATCAATCGCCATCGCAACCTGCTGCGGCTACTGCGGCATGAGATTGGCTTCGTCTTTCAGCTTCACAATCTCATTCCCGATCTCACGCTCGAAGAGAACTGCCTCATCCCCACGGTCGCGGCGGGACTCGATCGCCGCACCGCACAAGCGCGCCTGCGGCAACTCACTGACCGCACCGGCCTCAGCCATCGCCTCAATCATCGCATTCAAAAGTTGTCAGGCGGAGAGCGCCAGCGTACCGCGCTCTGCCGAGCATTGATGAACAAACCGAAGATCCTGCTTGCCGATGAGCCGACCGGCTCGCTGGATGAACAAGCCAGCGCCGCGGTTTTTGCGCTGCTGCTTGACATTGCAACTTCTGAAGGCGTCACGCTCGTGATGGCCACGCACGACCGCGGACTGGCGGCACGCTGTGATCGCCTGCTTGAGATGCACGACGGGAGAATCCATGAGCCTGCCGCCGATTGATACCGGCGCTCCTGATTCTGCGCCCGCTGTGGCCTGCGCCGCATGGCACAGCTTGTTCTGGCTTGTCTTCGCAAATTCCATCGGCGTGTTGATCTCGCTGCTTCTGCTTTTCCCATCGCTCAATCGCTTGCTCAGCGAGTGGACCTACGGCCGCTGGATGATGGTGCACGTGAACCTGGAGTTGTACGGATGGTCGAGTCTACCCATGGCCGGCTTTCTTTTCAAAGTGTACGGCGCGGATCGTGAGCCGCTGGCGCAATGGTGCAGGCCGGTGCTGTGGGTTTGGTCTGCCGCGCTCTGCGTGGGCATGTTCTCCTGGCTCTCCGGCCACTCCAGCGGCAAGCTGTTCCTTGACTGGGCTGGCTACGCGCGCATCCTCTTTCCTCTGGCCATGACGGCGCTTTGGGTTCTGCTTGCGGCCTCGTTCATTCGCGGCTGGAATGATCGAGACAATCGCAAACTGGCGCCGCGAATCGCGAGGATCGTTGGCCTCGTGCTGTTGCTCGCCGTACCTTGCGCGATCTATATCGCGTCCAGCCCAAATCTCTATCCTCCGGTCAATCCCAGCACCGGCGGCCCCACTGGCGCAAGCCAGCTTGAGTCGTCTTTGATCATTGTCGCCATTCTGCTCATGCTTCCTTTCGGCCTGGCGCATCGCAAAGCAGTGCACTCGGGTTGGATTCGAGCATCCTGGGCCGTTTTCCTGCTGGAGTGCGTCCTTTGCATCGCGCTGGGCCGCGCCGACATCAGCCACCATCGGCCCGCGCAGTTTCTCGCTGTCGGCAGCTTGCTCATCTGGGCGCCGCTCACGCCCGCTTACTACGCGGCCTTCCAATGGCGCGCAAATACCCGGCTCTGGCGCAGTGCATTCCTCGGCTGGTGGTCGGCGCTGCTGGTCACCGGATGGGTTCTCTTTCTTCCCGGCATTCTCGACCACTTCAAATTCACTGACGGCTTGGTAGGCCACTCGCTCCTTGCCATGGCCGGATTTGTTTCGAGCTTGCTGATCTTCGTCATGGTCCAGTTGCTTGGCGAAGATGGATGGATCTTCAATCGCGCGCGGTCCTTCTATGGATGGAATCTCGCGGTGGCGGGATATGTCATCCTGATGTCGGTTGCCGGGTGGCGCGAGGGCTTCGATCCGACGTTTACCATCGTGCCCGGATCAGCGCGAGATATTCTCTACATCCTTCGCTTTGTGGCCGGAGCAGCGATGCTGGCCTCTTCCCTCGACTGGCTGATCGATGCGACGAGTCTCTTCCGCAAACCCGCTCAGGTTCCCACAGACACAGTGCAGGAGGTGACAGCATGAACCGTCCTATTCTGATCGGCTATCAGTTGTTAATAGGCCTTTCCGACACGTTGACCGGCGCGCTGCTCATCGTGGCGCCAGCCTTCACACTCCAACTCATGCGTCTGCACGCGCCCGCCGATGCACTGCCGTTTGTGTCGTTCATCGGCTCGTTTGTACTCTCCGTCGGCCTCGCGTGCCTCTATGGCGCACTCGTGATGGCGCGCCGCGGCCGCCCTTGCAAGCTTGAAGTCGTCTGGTTGCTCACCGCCATGACCCGTGCCAGCGTGGCTATCTTCCTGACCGCGCAGATCGTGGCGCACACACTTGAAGCGGGCTGGCTGGGTGTCGTCGTCACCGATGGCGTCTGCGTGCTGATTCAGGCGATTGGTCTTCGCAAAGGGTGGCTGGCCCATGTTGCGCGGTAAGATGCGCCAGACCGGTTGGCAAGGCGCCGGCCTTGTCGCGATCACCTATGTCTATTTCCTGATCTTCGCGCAGTTCGCGTATCTCAAGCGGCTAGCGGACCTGGGAGTGGCGGGCACGCACCTGGAGGCCGTGATGGCTGCGATGGCCATGGGCGGAGTTCTCTTCAGCCTGCTTGCTCCGCGGTTGCGCCGCTGGCCTCAGCCGAATCTGCGGTTGCGCGTGGGACTCTTCGCTTCAGGCGCAGCGGCGTTTCTTTCGCTGCTGCCACTCTCGCTCGCGGGCGCGATGTCGATTGCGTTTCTGATTGGCGCGGGCCTCGGCCTGCTCACCGTCACATTGGTGACTCATCTGCGCCAATGGACTGGCAATCGACATCCGCTCTCGCTTGTGGGTCTGGGCGCCGGCGGCGCCTACTTTGTCTGCAACTTTCCTCCATTCTTTGCTGCCTCAGCAACGGTACAAGCAACTGCGGCCGGGCTCCTTTGCCTTGCGGGCATCGCCGCCACTTTTCTCGCTTCGCCAGAACAGCGGGAAGAAGCAGGGATTCCGCAGCAGCACGCCATTTCGTTTCTTCGCGTACTCGCCTGCTTGACCGCGCTTGTCTGGCTGGACTCTGCCGCTTTCTTCATCATTCAGAACACTCCTGCCTTGAAGGCGGGCACGTGGCAGGGATCGCTTCACCTTGGAGCGAATGGGCTGCTGCATTTTTGCGCGGCATTGGCCTGCGTCTGGCTCTTGCGCCGCCGCGGGCTGTCGTTTGTCCTCTCGTCGGCATTTCTTGCGTTGGGCTTCGCGTGCCTGCTCCTGCTCGATCCAAGCCGCGCACTTCTCGCGTCGGTCATCTATCCGGTGGGCGTCTCACTTTACTCCGTCGCGTTGGTCGCTTATCCTTCGCTGCTTTCCCCTGCTTCTTCCTCGGCGGAACGCGGCCGCCAAGCCGGATGGCTCTACGCGATTGCCGGTTGGTGCGGCTCCGCCGTGGGAGTTGGAATGGGCCAGAGCCTCGGTCATGTACCGCCTGCGTTTGTGCTAACCGCGGGAGCAGTCGTCCTGCTGCCCTGGCCGCTCAAGTTTCTTCTGCAACGGAAACGCGAACTCGCACTTACCGCGGGCGTGCTTCTCACGGCCCTCCTGCTGGAACGCATTCTGGATGGAAGCCATATATCTCCACAGCTCTCGCAGATCGAGCGCGGCCGGCAAGTGTATATCTCGGAAGGCTGCATCAACTGCCACTCGCAATACGCGCGCCCGTACACGCAGGACGAATTGTTGTGGGGGCCGGCCGAGAGTATGCAGCAATTGCGCAGCGAGCGCCCGCCGCTGATTGGCAATCGCCGTCAGGGTCCCGACCTTTCGCAAATCGGCGTCCGGCGCTCGGCGCATTGGCTCAAGGCACATTTCTACGACCCGCCAGAAGTCAGCGGCACCTCCATCATGCCCGCGTATGGCTTCCTTTTTCGCGATGGCCGCGGAGACGATCTTGTTGCCTATCTTGAGAGTCTCAAGGGGCCCGGCGCCGAGCAGCACCTAGCGGCCGAGAAAGGCTGGCATCTGCCTTCTTCCGCGATTGCAGCGGCCAATACGCGCGAGGGCGGGCAAATCTTTCAACTCCACTGCGCAACTTGTCACGAGGCCGGCGGGCGCACGCGATGGGAGATGAGCTTCAAGCGGATGCCGCCCGATCTGACGGTTGGCCCCTATTTTTATCTGCCGCGTTCAGATACTTCCGCGCAGCAAATGGGCCATCTGGCGCAGATTGCGAAATTCGGGATCTCCGGCACCGACATGCCCGGACATGAGTATCTGCCCGACCAGGATGTCGCTTCCCTGAGCCTCTGGTTGTCGCATCGCATCGCGCAACCGGGGCGCAACCCATAACAGCCTGTGGTGAAAATCGAGAATGCCGAAAAGCCTTCCCTCAGTGGCTAAAGCCCATGTCTTATCTGAACCGCTTACGGCGCGACTGAAGTCGTGCCCTTTCGGGACTTGACTTTCACCCAGGCCGCTAAACAGAAAGATCGAACAAGGAGAATCTTCATGAAGACTGTTGCCAAATTTCTCTTCCTCGCGTTGCCCCTGTTGCTCGCTCCCCTTGCGACCGCACAGCGCCAGACCTTCAGCGTGAATCCCGATGCAAGCCAGGTTGCTTTTTCTCTCGGCGGCAGCCATCGCGTACAAGGAACGTTCCATGTTCAGAGCGGATCGATTGACTTTGACCGCGCCGCGGCGAAGATCTCGGGATTTGTGGTTGTTGCGGCAGGCAGCGGCAACAGCGGCGAACCGAACCGCGACAAGAAAATGAACGCGGACGTTCTGGATGTGGCGCACTTTGCCGATGTATCGTTCGTGCCGCAAAGCTATCAGGGAACTATCGCGGTCTCGGGCGACTCCACCATCCAGGTTACCGGCGCATTCACACTGCACGGAACCCCGCACGACCTGACGGTCCCCATGCAGATTCATATCGACGGAGCGAACTTGACGGCCAAAACGCGCTTCTCTGTTCCTTATGTGAAGTGGGGACTGAAGGACCCGAGCTTCTTCATTCTCAAGGTGGCCAAGGATGTCGATATCGATCTCACGCTGGTGGGCCGCTTGTCTTCTTCGAACTAGGGGGTTTTCCCGTAGGCGCAGAGTGCGGCGTGGACCGGGAGGTGCACGCGACAGCCGGGCAAGATGACTCGAGCATCTCCCTCTCGATGGCCGGCCTTCAGCCCGGGCCTGAAGGCCGAATGATTCTATCCCTCATTGAGGGGACTGAAGTCCCCTGCTCCCTCCGTTCGATTCCTTCGTCTACACAAATTGGAGAGCTGCCTCAATCAACATGCGAAGCGGAGAAAGGCGCGGGAGGGGATGATGCAGATTGGGGTCGTCTCTTTCAACTGACTCGCGCCAGGGACGCACTGGGCGCGCCTTATTTGGCATGGGGTCTGATTGCGGAGTTTTGCCGCTCGAACGCTTTGGCATTCGCCTGGCGTCATTCTTAGAGACGCGGTAGCCATCTTCGGCGTGACCCGGCTGCCGCGAATGGGCAGGCCCCGCAGTGGGAGTTCACCAGACGTGCACAGCCTGAATCGAGGGCGCGCCGGTCTTCCCGTCAATCACGTTGACTCTCAAGACAACTTCGATATTGCGGTTTGAGAAACTTCTTCCGATTCGCTCCCGAAGCAACTGCAGATAGTGCGGGCTCACGACAAATTGGGTGGCAGCCTCAGTGCCATTGCGGCCCAATCCGGCGAGCACTACGACCCAGTTATCGGTGGTTGTGTCCCAGAACCTCGCCACCAGGGCATAATCGTCCGCACTGGAGTAGGGGACAGAGGGATCGCGCTTCCAGCGCATCTGCGGCTGCGACTGATCCAGGATCGATTGATCGGACGGCACCGAGAAGTGGAATCGAAGGGGCTGCGCCAAACGCTGCGTCCATTGGTTGTTGTAGGCATTCAGCAGAATGATCGGGTGCTCGTGGAGTTCCGGCAGCGGAGTGGAAGCGGCAAAGTCAAACTGCGGTGTAGAGCCACCGCGCTCGATCAGTGCGCTGAGCATCGTGATCGAGGTTGCCGTCTGCAACGAAAAGTAGGGGTAGTCAGTCTCTTTGCCGGCGGTGATGAACCCCGGAATGGGGCTTGATGCAAAGACATTGCCTCCGGCGCACAGCAGAATCTTGCCCCGGTCGCGCAGGATCGGCCCCCAGAAGTCGTCCACGGCGGATTTGGGCTGAACCGGCCAGGATCGCCACGCCACACCCGCCAGCAGAACCAACCCGGCCAGCGCGCCCAAAGTCTTGGCCAGGCGGCGCCTTGAGCCGGCGAGCCGGCGCAGAAGCGGCAAGGCGGCGTCCCGCGCAAACGTCCCGCGGGAAACGCGACTGGCTGGGGCAGAGGCTGAACCTGCTTCAGCTTCGGCATCCGGCGCGCCGCCCGTCCCATCCGCGCTGCCAGCGGCGCCGGTGGCATGGGTGAGGTGGGAGACGGCGCCGCCTTCCGTCCCCTCCTGCTCATCGAATCCGTGAAAAAACTCCGGCACATAGGAGCCCGGCGGCAACGAAATGTGGATGCTGGATGCTCGTCCGCCGTCGTGATAGTAGGCGGAGAGCCGTTTGCGCACCTCCCCGGCCGTGAAGCGCACTACAGTGTCGGCGTTGGTGTCGTAGGTCGGAGGCCGGTCAAAGACATCCACGCCAATGGTTCGCTCTTTCAGCAGGTCGGCTTTGCCCGCCAGCGTGGTCTCCACCACGTATTGCAACAGCGCAGGGTAGCGTTTGCTGTTGCAGAACTGCGGACTGGCCAGGATTTGGTGCAGCTCGTGGAGAACCGCTTCGCGGTCCTCCAACGCCTGTGGGTGCCACGTTTTCCGATTTGAAGTCGTCGTCATGCGGCTGATTGGGATGATACGCGCCGCTTGGGAGGCCCCGCAACCACGTTTTAAACAAGCGGGTAGACCCTACCCATCCTGCTCATTACATGAAAGATACATACCCCCAGAAGAGTCTAACGGTTAGGCACTTGCTTTTGATATGCGACGAAGCAGAAATTCGCCGTGTTGAGGTGGCGGCTCAAACAGGCGCTGAATTTTGACTGGCCAGCCTCAATTCGGCAATCGGACACCTATTGTGAGAGATGCTGGCATTTCCTCTTTACCGGTGCACGCGCCGCGCTGAGGCGTTCAAGAACCCGCAATCCGTTCCACTGGCAAGTCGCAATTCGGAGCGACTCGTCCGGCACATCAAAAGAGTCCGACACATCACTCTTCGGAGGCAATATGAATTCACGCAACTGGACGAGATTTTTACGGACATGCGCCTGCACGCAGACAATGGCGCTGCTCGTTCTCATTCTCGGCGGTGCCCTTTTCACTTATGGCCAGCAGATTACCGCGACTATCGTCGGCACAGTGACAGATCAGAACGGGGCCGTGGTTCCGGCAGCTACGGTTAAGGCCACGAACACCGCGACCGGGTTCTCCCGATCGATGCGCGCCGATGGTGTCGGCGCCTATCACATCGAGTTTCTGCCGATCGGCTCGTACACCGTGGTGGTGGATGCGCCCGGGTTCAAGAAGTTTGTACAGCAGAACCTGGTGCTCACGGTCGACGCGGTTCAAACCCTGAATGTTTCCCTGGCCGTCGGCGCGGAAAACCAGACCGTCACCGTCACCGAAGCTCCGCCGCTGGTTGAGACTTCGACAGCCGAGTTGGGCAGGACCGTTTCGCCCGCCGAGATCATCAGCCTGCCGCTGGTCAACCGCAACGCCTATGCCGAGATCTCGCTCACACCGGGCGTGCAATCCAACAGCGCCAGCGGGCAGAGCAATCCGAGCGGCACGCCCAACTTCCAGGTTGGCGAACCGGCCACGGATGTGATTGTGAATGGCAGCATCGACGCCGGCAGCGCCTGGGTCAGCTATTACCTTGACGGCGGCATCAATATGACCGGCCTGCGCAACTATGGCAATCCGCTGCCCAACCCCGATGCGCTGCAGGAATTCCGCATCGAGACCAACAACTTCGCGGCCCAGTACGGGCGCATGTCGGGCGCCGTGGTTACCGCTGTCACCAAGTCGGGAACCAACAAATGGCACGGCTCGCTATTTGAGTTCAACCGCAACACGGATCTCAACGCTTTCCCCTGGAACGCTCCCATCAATCCGGTGACGGCCAAGCCTCTCAATGCTCCATACCACCGCAATCAATTCGGCGGCGCGTTCGGCGGGCCCATCAAGCGCGACAAGGCTTTCTTCTTCTTCAGCTATGCCGGCCTGCGCCAGGTCGTCGGCCAATTGCTCTCCGGCGGTGTTGTTCCCACGGCGAACGAGCGCCTGGGCGACTTCACGGCAGACGCAAATCCAGCGGCAGGTACAACCGCCAAGATCATCGTGAATACGCCTGGGACCAAGACCCAAGTCGCTGGGACCAACAGTTCTCAAAATTGTCAGGTTGCCACCTTGAATTGCATTCCGCAGGCCTTGTTGGACAAGGCGGCGGGCAATCTGATGACCAAGTACGTTCCCCTGCCCAACGCCCCGAATAACAACTATGTAGGCTTCTTCACCGGCCCCACCAATCAGGACGAGTATCTGGGCAAGTTCGATCAGGTCCTTTCAGACAAGGATCACATAGCCGCCAGCTACTTCTATCTGAATACCCTCCAGGACGCGTACGGCGGCGGCAATATTCCGTACGAGACCACCCAGTCGTTCTCCAAGCAGCAAGTCCTCAACATGAGCGACGTTCACACCTTCAACATGTCCACGGCCAACCAGGCCTGGTTCACGTTTACCCGCGTCGTGGGCGGCCGCATCAACCTGCCGGCATTGGGCATGGAGGATCTGGGCTCGACCTTTACCACTCAGGGACCGAAGACGGTGCCTCAGCTTTCCTTGTCCGGCTATTTCAGCGGCGGCGGCGGGCTTGCCGGTCCGGTGAGCAACACCAGCTTCTATTCGCTGCGTGACATGGTGAGCAAAACCAAGGGCAAGCACACACTGGATTTCGGCGGCGAGGCTTCGCTGGAAAAGGACCCCATCGCTGGTAACCTCTACAACTTTGGCGTCTTCTCCTTCTCAAAGTCCGCGCCCACCACGACTTCAAATCCTCTGTCCGATTTTGTGACCGGCCAGATCTACACCATGGAACAGGACACCCCCTACCACACGCTCACGAATGCGTTCTATTACGCGCTCTTCTTGCAGGACACTTACCGCATCGCGCCCAGAGTTACGTTGAACCTGGGATTGCGCTATGACTTGCAACTGTCGCCGACCGAGTCTTCGAACCTAACCGCGACTTTTGTGCCGAACGTCCAGTCCACCAAGGTTCCCTCCGCGCCGCTGGGAATGCTCTTCCCCGGAGATGCGGGCGTGCCGCGCGGTATCGTCGACGAAAGGCTGCACCACATCTCGCCGCGTGTCGGCGTTGCGTGGGATCCATTCGGCGATGGCAAAACAGCCATCCGGGCCGGCGCCGGCATGTTCTACGGCAGCGTCTCCGCCAACGAGTGGAACCAACCCGGAAACGCGCAGCCCTTTGCCGTCCGGCAGACCTTCCCCAACGTCAACTCGTTCACTAACGTTTACGCCCCCACGATGGTGAATGGGGCTGTGTCCTCCTTCCCCAATGGAGACATTTTCCCTTACACCTACAACACGAGCAGCCCGCGCTTCCTCTCGGCAGCCGGAATCGAAACCATCGCGGAAAACTTCCAGTGGCCGCTCTCCTACCAGATCAATGCGGCCGTCCAGCACCAGATGCCCAAGAATGTCAGCGCCACCATCGCGTATGTTGGCACGGTCTCGCGGCACCTGCCGTACTTCATGGATGCCAACTATGCCCCCTACGCGGCAGGAGCGACTTCTGCCAACGTCAATTCCCGGCGTCCCTATGACAACAACCCCGCACTGGGGCCGACTTTGAGTTCCATCACCTATCTTGAATCCCGTGAGACGGCCTCCTACCACTCGCTTCAGGTTTCGGCCAACAAGCCACTCTCGCACAACCTCATGCTCAGTGGCTTCTACGTCTGGAGCCATAACATCGAGAGCGTCAACCCGGATGCCGATGGACTGGGAACCGCCCAGGACTTTGACAATCTATGGGAAGAAAAGGGCCCGGCAGACAGTGACCGCCGCCAAGTGGCCAGCATCTTCGGCATATGGAATATCGACTACTACAAGGGGTCGAACTTCCTGTTGAAACAGGTGGTCAACGGCTGGACCATCTCGCCCGTCGCCTCTATGCAAAGCGGCACGCCGTTCACCATCACGACCGGCGCAAACAACAGCTTCGACTCAGCCAACGCCAACCGCCCCAACTTGGTTCCGGGCGTCATTGCGCACCTCAATCCGCACAGGCCCCGCGCCACCGCGGCCGCCGAGTGGTTCAATACCGCGGCCTTCACAGCCAATGGCCCCGGTCTCGGGATCGGCATTGGGGGTGCGGACGGCAACACGCCGCGCGACTACCTGCGCGCGCCGGGTTACCGCGACGTCGACCTGGGCCTGTTGCGCGACTTCCACTTTGAGCGCGGCATCGCCTTCCAGATTCGCGCCGACGCCACCAACGCGTTCAACCTTGTCAGCCTGAACGCTCCCACGGCCAGCCTGGCCTCGGCAAACAACGGAAAGATCACCGCGGCCGCCACAACCCGCCTCATCCAGGTCGGCGCCCGGCTGACCTTCTAGAGCGGTTCCACAATTCACATGCCCTTTCCGGCATCGAGCAAGGTGGCATTTTCTTGAGAAAAATGCCACTTGATCGCGGTGGGTTCGGGGTGGAGCAATTGTGGAACCGCTGTAACCGATGCACAGATTGAAAACCCTGCGAGCGGAAGAGGGAGTTGCTCTTCTTCCGCTCGCGGAAATTCACCGCCGGCATAGAGCGGTTCCACAAACCACATGCCCTTTCCGGCATCATGCGAGGTGGCATTTTCTTGAGAGAAATGCCACTTGATCGCGGTGGGTTCGGGGTACAGCAGTTGTGGAACCGCTGTAGTCTGCCAAGTTCAAGCCACACGCCATGCAAGAAATCAAGCGGCTTCAGCATGCGGGGATGCGCTTGTCTCAAAATCATGGCGCCGGTCGCCGTCAACCTGCATTTCTTACCTTGTCCGGCAAATCCCTGTTCTAAAGAGAGCTGCGGCCCATGCGCTGCACGCTGAGAGGTTTCAAATGAATTTCAGTGAACTCCCCCTTCAAGCATCCCGTTCATGGATGGACGACTCCGGCGCTCGGCCAAAGCACGTTGCCGCAAACCCATCTTTTTTCCGATTCGCCGTGCCGGTTACGCTTCTCTTTCTGACGATTCCCTCTGTCTTTGGACAATCTTCAGTTGCCCCAAACACCAGGAAGGACCATGTGGGGGATTCGCCCGCGGTCGCGCTCCCCCTGGCGACAGATCTCTCGGCCAACATCTCGAAAAAGGACGTGAGCCATGCCATGCAGAAGGTCGCGGACTGGCAATTGGAGAGAGCCCAGCCCGTCTTTAACCAGGATTGGACCTTCGCGGCTCTCTACTCCGGGTTCATGGCTGTGCCCGAAGCGGCAAATGGCAAAAAATACCAGGACGCCATGTTGGCGATGGGCAAAGGCTTCCAATGGCAGTTGGGCCCGCGCCTGCAACATGCGGACGATCAAGCCATTGGCCAGACCTACCTGGAGCTCAGCTCCCGTTTGCACGACCCTGCCTTCTTTGCGCCGACGCGCGCGCGCATGGACGCAGTAATGCAGATTCCGGACGATGCGGCCAAGCCGCTGTGGTGGTGGTGCGACGCGCTGTTCATGGCTCCGCCGGTGCTGGCCAAGCTCTCCAGGGCGACCGGTGAGCGCAAGTACCTTGATTTCATGGACCACGAGTGGTGGATCTCTTCCAATCTTCTCTACAGCCCGGCCGATCATCTGTACTTCCGCGACAAGTCCTACTTTGGCGCTCACGAGGCCAATGGAAGCAAGGTCTTCTGGTCGCGCGGCAATGGATGGGTATTCGCCGGATTGGCGCGCGTGCTCTCTGAGATGCCCGCGGATTACCCCTCGCGGCCCCGCTATGTGGCGCAGTTCCGAGAGATGGCCGAGAAGATCGCCTCCCTGCAAGGAGCGGATGGACTGTGGCGAGCCGGGTTGCTCGATCAAGCGCACTATCCGCTGCCTGAGAACTCCGGCTCCGCGTTCTTTGCTTACGGTTTCGCCTACGGAGTCAACGCCGGCATTCTTCCGCGCAAGACCTACCTGCCGGTCGTCCGGAAAGCCTGGCAAGGGCTGCTTTCTCACGTGTACGAGGATGGCCGGCTGGGCTGCATTCAACCCGTCGGCGGAGCGCCCGGCGCATTTACCGCAACCTCCAGCTACGTCTATGGAACCGGGGCATTTCTTCTCGCAGGATCGGAAGTTTATCGCCTCGCGGACTAGAGTCCTGTCTCCAAAGTTCTTGGCTTGAATCCCGAAGAGCAGCCGCAGATCCGAAGACGCGCAACCTCACGGTTTGGATCTTCGGCGACGGCAGCCTTCCCTTCACCCTCGCTGGGCCCGGACGGCCGGAGTTGCGTCTTGTCTGGAGCAAGGGCAAGGGCGCAATCGAGCAGCAGGAAGCGGCCCGGCCCTTCAGGGTGGCGGCCTGGGCGCCCGCTACAGACCGGGATGCCTGGTTGGCCCCGGCCGCCCGCTGAAGTTTTCTGCTACCGGCACGGCAATTCGCGAACCAGGATGGATCCTCCCTTCCTTCCCGATCCCATGCGCAAGAAAAGGGGCGGGGGAGCTGCGAATTCTCGCAGCACCCCCGCCCTTGGTTGCCTCGCCTGCCGCCGAAGGATGTCTCGCGGCAGGCGCCGTTGTTTCTGCTACCCGTTTTCCTATTGGACAATGGTCAAGGTGAAGTCGAAGGTGTGGCTCAGTGACCCGGAGGTTCCGGTGACCTGGAGCGAGTATGTGGTTTGGGGTTGGCCACTCAGCGAATTTCCGCCGCATCCACCCATGCTTGCCGCGGCAGCGAGACCCGCCACAAGCAGCACCAGCAAAGGCAGAACACGGCCAAGCTTCTTGCCCGCGCGGCGCATCCTGCCCGCAAAGGGCAGCAAGATCAACGCGAAGGCCAAGAACGGAAGTTTGGATGCCGGCTTGGGGGCAGGCTTGTTGTGGGCAGTTTCAAATGGCGCTGCCGAATGGGGCAAACGCGGTTGCGTATTTGCCGCGGTGGCCGCAGGAACCTGTACGGACAGCGTTACCGTCGTGGGCCCCGCCCCTGCCGCGATTGTGGCCGGCACAAACGTATAGTTTGTTCCCGACGGCATTCCAGAAGCAGAGAATGTCACCGATGCCGGGAAAGTTGTTGCCGGGGAGGCCGGGGTTACCGTGAAGGTAAAGGTCGCCGTTCCACCGGCAGCGACCATCTGCGAGATGACTCCGGTGGAAGACGAAATGGACAGGTTGAAGTCTTCCACAACCTGGGTCAATGGCAAACTGGTGAAGGCGGTGTAGTCCGCATCCCCGGAGTACGCCGCCGTAATGGAGTGCGAACCCACCGTGAGGGTGGCGATCGCCAGGGTTGCCACACCCGAAGCATTGAGCTGACCGCTTCCGATGGGCGTTGTGCCATCAAGGAACGTAACCGACCCGGTGGGCGTGGATGTGCCGGTCACCGTCGCCGTCAGAGTGGTGGAATTCTGGACCAGCACGGGGTTGGTGATCGACGTCAGGACCACCCCCGGAGTGGCCTTGTTGACCACCAGCGTTTGCAAAACTTCAGGCGCCGCAAGATAGTTTGAGTTTCCGGCCTCGTCGGCGGCAATCACAATCGAGCCGACGCCGGTAATGGTCAGTGTCGAGCCGTTCAAGGATCCCGGTCCGGACTTCAAACTGAAGCTCACGGCAAGGTTCGATCCGCCGCCGGTAGCCGACAGCGCGATGGGAATGGTGGTATAGGTTACCGGCGAGGAGACCGAGAAGCGGATCGCCTGTGGAGCCTTGTTGACAACCAGCGTCTGCGTGACCTCAGGCGCGGCAAGATAGTTGATGTTCGATGCCTGGTCGGCAGCGATCACGATCGAGCCGGCGCCCGTGACCGTGAGCACTGAACCGCTCACCGTTCCAGGTCCGCTCAGAACGCTGAAGGTGACTGGGTTGCCCGAGCCGCCGCCGGTAGCCGACAGCATGATGGGATTCACCCCGTAAGTGACCGGCGAGGCAAGCGAAAACTTGATTGCCTGAGCGGCCTGGTTGACATTCACGGTCTGTGCGTTGGAGGTGGACAGGCTGTAGTTGATGTCGCTGTATTGTGCCGTGATGGTGTGGCTCCCGCCAGAGAGGGAAACCGTCGCGAGGGTTGCAGTCCAGATGCCATACCCGCCCTGGCTCGAAGTGATGGTCATCGGTTGGGCCGATCCAATCAGCGTGGAGCCGTCATAGAAGTTCACCACGCTCTGGTTGGGCGCATAGGTTCCATTGCTCTGGCTTGGCGTCACCACCGCCGCGAACGTATAGGTTTGCCCATACGTGCCGGCCGTCTTGGCAGTGAGGACGATCGTGGTAGTTCCCTGGGTGACGTTCTGCGTGAAGGCTGGAGACGTGCTGCCGGCGTCAGCAGCGACTCCGCCATAGACCGCTGTAATTTGATGTGCGCCTGCCCAGAAGGCCGCTCCGCTCGACGGCCTGTAGGTGGCCGTATGAGATGAGCCAACTGTGCCGGTTCCCAGCAGCACAGGATAACCCGCGAAGCTGTCATAGAAGCTTACGGTCCCTGAAGTGGGCGCGGTGCCCGAGCCACTCAGCCCGATGGTAGCCGTCAGGGTGGGCCTGCCGTTGAGCGTCGTTGGATTGGCGCTGGAGGTCACAGTGGTTGTCGTTCCGGCGCCTGTCCCTACGGTAACCGTTACCGCGGAGGAGGTGGCTGCCGCGAAGTTGGTGTCGCCTGAATAGGCGGCCGTGATGGCGTGCGCGCCGCTCGCGGCAATGGCCGTGGTAGTCAGCGACGTCCTTGCGCCGTAGGTGTAGGTGTTTCCGCTGAAGCTGACCGTGGGATTGACTGTGGCCGTTCCCAGAACAGTGGAAGTTGTCGTGTCGGTGAAGGTCACCGTCCCGGTCGGACCCGAATTGGTCGTCGTGGTTCCCGTCAAGGCGGATGTTGTAAGAGTGGCCGTCAGCGGAACGGAAGCGCCCGCCGTGATGTTGGTGGCGCCGGCTGCGAGTGTGGGGGTTACGGTCAACTGGTTCACCGTGATGCTGACTGGGGTGGCTGTCGCGGCGCTGAATGTGCTGTCGCCCGAATACCAAGCGCCGATGACGTGTTGGCCAGCGGTCAGCGTGGGGCTTTGCGCAAAGATGTAGTCGTACAAGCACGACCCCGTCGCGATGGTTCCTGCCGCAAGATAACCATTGCCCTGCGGGTCGAGTTGCTCGGTGGCGTAAGTAGTGCCATCCACGGTGAAGGTCACCGTGCCGGTGGGCACGCCCTGTCCGGTGTTGCTGGTAACCGCCGCCGGAATCCAGGCAAACTGCCCGTAGTTATACGAACTGACGTAGTTGAGCGAGCAGGTGGTTGTGTCGGCGAAATACTCCGGCGTGATGGTCACCGTGGCATTGCCTTGCAGGACCGTTACCGGCACCGCGGGGGATACGCTGGAAGCAAAATTCTCATCGCCGCCGTAGCGCGCCGTCACGTTATACGAGCCGGCAGGCAGGTTGCCCAGCGTGGCGCTGAAGTTTCCGCCGCTGTCCAGGGTTGCAAATGAAGGGTTGCCATTCAACGAGCCGGTGTTCAGGTTGACGGCAACGCCCAACTCACCCTGGCTGAGGATGATGGCCACATCGCCGGTCGGAGTTCCGTTTTGAGAGCCCGCCGCCACCGTGCCGGAGAAAATCACCGGCGCGCCCTGCGCGATGCCGGAGTTCGGCGACCCGTTCGTCGAAACGTGGGAAGCCGCCGCCACGTTCAGCGTGGTGTTTGAGCTGTTGAAGACCACGTTCTTCCACTGGCTTGAGAGGTTGGCGGCATTCACCGAGCCCAATCCAGACGCCATGTCATAGCCGACGCCAGCACTGAACCCGATCTTGGTCCCTGTGGTCGCCGAGCAGGTCGAGGTGCCGCAAATCAAGTTGTCGCCTACGGTGATGTCCTGGAATGCGCAGTTCGAACCCGCCAGTGGCGGCAGGGAGGAATTGCATCCCTGGGTATTCTCGGCCGCGGCCAGCGAGTAATAGATGTAGTTCGGGGCGCCCTGGCGTCCGCCGTTGGCCTGGTTGATCAGTGCCTGGATACCGGCCATGCTGGGAGCGGCTACCGAGGTGCCGCCCACAATTCCAGCATCCTGCAGAGTGCCGGTGGAACTGATCTCGCAAACTCCCTCGCTGCAGAACAGGGTGCCGTCGTGCCCGGACGCCGCGTTCAACGCAATGTCGGGCACATACCGGTGCGGGACACCGGCGATGAGCGGCGGAACCGACTGCATGGGGCCGATGATTGCGGTTGCGGTTGCCGTTGTGCCCCCGGCCGGCGCAGCCGAGATCGTCATGGTGGGCGCCGATGTGCAACCGATGCCCTGCCCTGTATGCGAGTAATAGTTGACATTGAATCCGACCACCGATCCGGCGCTCAGGACCGCGGTGAAATTCGGCTCTGCTGTGCAGCCGCCGCCGGTAAAGGTCACCGTAGGAGTCGATACATAGCCGCTGCCGGCGTTCGTGATGTTGTACCCGGCAACCCACTGGCCGCCATAAGCAGCCTGCGTCAGGTCGGGATCTGCGGAGAGCACTCCTGGCCCACGCTGCCACGAAGGCTGAGTGTAAAAGGAACTGATGCCGCCGCTGCCCGACCAGATTCCGCTCAAACTGGACGAAGACGTAATATCCGCGCCCTTGGCTTCGTTCCAAGGGTACTCGGGGATATAAGAAAGAGCTGAAGCCTCAGTCAGCGGGTTGGTGACGCCCCAGTAAGTGGTGTTGCTGCCGCCCTCGGTGAACATCGGAGCCGCCCACCGCGACGTTGTAGGGAGTGGACGCCTCGGCGCCCGTCGCATAACCGTACGTCTCAAAGCTGTCGCTCGGAAACGTCGCAATCCGCGGGACCGTTGTCGCCGGATGCGACGAACACGCTGATGCCCTGCGCGGCCGCCTGCTCGAATGCCAGTTGATTGAGTTCGTTGCCGCCCATAGCCCTCGGCAGCCTCGCAACTGCCATAGCTGATGCTCATGATGTCGGCGACGTTGTTCTCAACGATGTACTTGATGGAGTTGGTGATGCCGTCCACCAGGAAGGTGGGCGTGCCGATGACAAAATAAATCTGGGCCATGGGCGCAATGCCGCCGGATATCTCAACATCCAGATCGGACTCGCCATCGTCTCCGGGCTCGATCCCGTTATCCTGGCCGGCATGAATGAAGATGGGATCGTTGACCGGGAGATTGAACAATTGGCGATAGGTCTGCACGTCGCTCAGCAGAATGTCGGAGCGGCCCACAATCGCGATGCTCGATCCGGTTCCATTGATGCCCGCATTCAGCAGCGGTTGCGTGTTGTAGATGGTAGCGAAGTCGCCCGGTGCAACATAGTTGGTTGAGCCGTTCGTAAATTCAGGATTCTGCCTGAGCTCGCTCAGCCTGTGAACGGGGCCCATCTTCGCCTTGGGGAAGAAATTATTCAGCGTCACGCCTGGATGACCGGACTGAGCGCCTTGGGAATTGAAATGTCGCTGTTGTTCGAGACATGCGTCTCGCCGTGCACCTGAGAAGGTGTGCATCTGGGTCTGGAAGGCCCTCTCCAGTTGGCCCGTGGTCCCGCTGAAATGGAGCACCCTCTTGCTCTTGCTCACATCCTCCACCGTGAAGCCTTGCGACTGGAGCCAGGCGCTGACCTGCGCAATGTCGTCGTCGTGCACGCCGAAGAATTGGCCAAACTGATCCGGCGTCACCCACTGGTGGTAGTTGGCTGTCCGCACGTCCTGCTGTTCGTCCAGAACGCGACGAAGCTCGCTCTTCTGCTCATCGCTGGGGCTGAGCACCAGGATCAAGTGCTCCGCGGGCGTCTTCGGATCGAGCCGCCCCAGGTCCGTCGCCGCGCGCAACACGCCCGGAACATGCCCGTAGAGCGTCGTTCGCTTGCTGTTGTCCACTGGTGTGACCACTCGGGCCGCAGGAGCCGCGGTGGTGTGGATATGCCCCGCTACCGGGGCGCTCTTGGGAACTGCCGAGTTAGACAGCGCAGGAAGGGAAACCAGGAGTGCAACAGCAAACCACGCTGCCAGTTTCGCGGCGAACTTCGAGACTACCATGAGATCGCTCCTTGATCGACGGTGAATGTACGACCGCCCCTCAAGCAGAGGGAGCGGAAGGACACGTATGGATGTGACTCGCCGTCTTGGCGGCGGAGGAGGGTATGTGGAAGTGTCCAGACGAGCACCGAGGAGCTGAATCCGAACACAGGATTCCAGTGGCAGTGCGTTCAGGGGAGCGGGAACACCTCCCCAATTGTTCAGTAAGTTCTAGCACAACACGATCTGCTTTTGTAAGGAAAAAGTGCAGCTTCGAGCAACTTCTAGTCGTGTATCTCACGCAGATATATCATTTCTCAGCATTGAAGAGACGAGGTTCTCCCGGTGCGATGACTCCGGCCTGGAACAGGGCACGACCGGGAGACCCACTGTGTCGGGTTAACATGCCACAGCGGCAGCCTATGGTGAAAGTGGAAGATGCCCGAAAAACCGGAGGGCAGGGGCTAAAGCCCGCCCCTTTATTATCAGCATTTTGCGGCACGACTGAAGCCGTGCCCTTTCAAAAAACTGGCCGTACCAGAGTTTTTCCGCAACCTGCAGAGCCATGCCCTTTGAATTCACTTGCCCTCTGTGATTCAGGACCCACATGCGATTGCCCTGCGCTACGAAGCGAGCCTGCAGCAAGCCGGGTCTGGACGTGCTACACATATTGGGTGCACCATCCTTGACGCGTCTTTGCTTTTGCTCCAAGGGTGGGAGCCCACCAGACCTATCCGGCCTGTCGCTGAGAGCGCGGGGGGAATCTACGAGGAGAAACAATGTCAGCCCAAGCCATTGAGGTAGCCCATTCGCAAGCCGAGGGCATGTCCACACCAGAGCCCGGCCTGCTGCGCCAGGTCATGTCTTATACCCCGGCCATGATGCTGGTGCGACACACCATGGTCCAGGGTTGGGCCGGCGCGCGCCACAGCCATCCGCACGAGCAGATGGTCTATGTGGTCCGGGGCCGCATCCGCTTCGAGCACCCCGGCGGCATCTTCGAAGCATGCTCTGGCGACAGCTTCATTGTTCCCGGCAATGTGGAGCACCAGGCCTGGGCGCTCCAGGATTCCGAAGTGCTCGACATCTTCACCCCCATGCGCCAGGATTACGCAAAATAGCGGCAGAGGGAGATCCTTTATGAAACAGGTTTTTTTCGCAGGAATGTTTCTGCTGCTTGCCGGATTTGCGGCAACCGCACATGCCGGCCCGGACGCCAAACCCGGCACCCTGCATGCGGAGGGTTGCGTGCAGCCCGGTGTCGAGGCCCGCTGCCTGGTGCTGAAGGACGTGAAGAGCGGCAAGCTCTATAACCTCCTGGTCAAGGAACCGCGGCCTGCCATCGGCGACGGCATCGAGTTCACCGCGGCGCCGTTTGAGGGCATGACCTATTGCATGCAGGGCATCGCCGTAACGGTCAGCAGTTGGTCGCGCAAGGACTCGTTGAAGTGCACCCAGGCCGCGCCTCCTGGAAAATGACCTGTGTGCGCGCCTTTGCTCGGGTTCCGCTCTGGTTTTCCCTCCTTCCCGGCAAGCGCGTAATCTATTCAAGGGGGATCGTTCCCAAAAGGCGCCCCTCCAGCAGCCGAACGCCCGGCCATGCATTCCGCCCCTTGTTGGGCAAGATACGCGGTTCAATCCACGTTGGGCCGGTTTTAGTCCGGTGATGTTGGAACCCGCAAGACAAGCTGGCGCATCTTGTATTGAAGGACGAAATGAACCCGGTCGATCACTCCCGCCACACCTCCTTCCAGGAAACGCTGCTGAGCGCCCGCCGCACCATGCTGCTGAGCGAGATCCTCAAGCTGGCCCTGGACAGCTTCCGCTCCAGCAAGATGCGCTTTGCGCTCACCGCGCTGGGCATGGTCATCGGCACCGCCTCCGTCATCCTGGTGGTGACCATCGGCCTGACCGGCAAGCAGTACGTCCTTCAGTTGATTCAGAAGTTCGGCACCAACTCCGTTGAGTTGGAGTATGCCGGCGGCGGCGCAACCGCCGCGGAGCGCGTCCTCTACAACGACTCCCTTACCCGCGACGACGAAAAGGCCGTTCTGGCCAAGTTGCCCGGCGTCATTTACTCTTCGCCCGTTCTGGACATGCACGACCGCATCAGCTTCGGCGGCGGCGTGGTCAAGGACACGCTGGTGCTGGGCGTCAGCCCGCAATATCTCGACATCCACAACCTGCTGGTCCCCGTAGGCCGCTTCCTCGACGACACCGACGACTCGGCCCACATCAAGTGCGCCGTGGTCAGCGAGCTCTTCGCCAAGGAGCGGTTCGGCAGTTCCGACGCCGCCGTGGGCCAGAGCTTTGAGATCAGCGGCATCCCCTTCACCATCATTGGCGTCTTCAAGATGAGCGTGGACGACTTCGGCCAGTCTGAGATCGCCGACCAGACCATCCTGATTCCCTACTCCGTGGCTCGCTACTTCACCGGCACGGAGAATGTGAACCAGATTTACTTCTCCATGCGCACCATGGACGAGGTTCCCGATGCCGCCAAGGAAATCGTCCGCATCGTTCAGGCGCGCCACCGGCCCGACTCGGTCTACAAGGCGCAAACGCTCAAGGAGTTGCTGACCATGGCGGGGCAAATTGCCGACGCCCTGACCGCCGTGCTGATGCTGGTGGCCGCCGTCACCCTGGCCGTGGGCGGCGTGGGCATCATGAACATCATGCTGGCCAACGTCCGCTCCCGCACCCGCGAAATCGGCATCCGCAAGGCCCTGGGCGCAACCTAGCGCGAGATCAAGCTGCAATTTCTTGCCGAGGCCATCATCATCTCTCTGGTGGGCGGAGTGGTCGGCGTCGTTGCCGGGCTGGCTTTGCCCTTGTCGGTCGACATCTTCACCAGCTTTGCCGTGCCCATCTCGCCCTGGTCCGTGGTCATCGCTCTTGCCGTAGCCAGCCTGGTTGGCGTGGTCTTCGGCACCGTTCCCGCCACCCGCGCCGCCCAGATGGACCCTGTGGAGTCGCTGAAGTATGAGTAACGCCCCGCAGCTGGCCCCTGACTCCGCAGACAACCAGGAAGAACGCCCCTCCCAGGGGCCCAGCCTCACGCTGCTCTACTCCCTCATCGCGTTGGCCCTGGCCGCCGCCATCGGATTTGCCCTGCTCATCGTGATGCCCTTCTATCACCGGCATTAGAGCGAAACCAGAGTTCCTGTGGCCTTGTTCGCCCTGTGCAGGATCGCCGCTGCCTGGGGGTCGCGTCGACTTGAATGCGGCGGCTTCGGGGCACACCGACTCTGGTTCCGCTATAGAGCGTCTTGGTGAATTGTGTAGAGCGCAATTCAGTTAGAGCGGTTTCGATTCAATAGTTGCCATTTTGAAATCGTGCAAGGTGGCATTTTCTTGAGAAAAATGCCACTCGGCATCGAGCTTTCTGTAAAGAGCTGAATCGAAACCGCTGTAGTCTCCCACCCATTCCGCGGGAAAACGCGGAATGGATGGGGCACAGAAGTCTATGGCGATAGCAAAATGCTCCAAGTTGCATTGCCCTGCAGCTTCAGGAGCCACTGACTCGGGATCCGCCATCGCCGGCAAAAAGTGCAAATCGACCGTAAAACCGGCAACTCCTCGCGATCGTTGGTCCACTCAGGCACAGGAGTGTTATTCTGGCGCGTCGTCATACAGGCACGAGGAGGATCACTTGAGAAAAGGCATCATTGTAGCGATCAGTGGATTGGCTCTTTTGGCGGGATGCGGGAACCAGGGGGACAAGGCTGCCAATGTGCCCGCCAAGCCCAAATGGCAGGGTGCTCCCTACCATATCGCGTTTGACACCAAGGCAGCCAAGCCGAACCCGGCAGGCATCACCATTCCGGACGTCAAGTACACGGCGAATCCCGACATGGTGGAGAAAAGAGCCACTCTCGTGGTGCGATTCGAACCTTCGGATACCACGAAAAATGGGCCGATGATCAACCAGATGATCATGGCCCCGGTGGATATCTCCGGCGCGGAGGGCGCTCTCCCCGCGGACTACATGGATTTGGCGGATAAGGGACTGTCGAGTTTGCTCACGGCATACCACGTCAAGGGGAAAGTAAAACTATCCGTGGCGCTTGCCCGGTCGTCGCTCAGCAACCAGGCAGGCGATGCCGAGATCGACGCCAAGCGCCTGTCAGACTGGCTGCCGATCGAGGTTCCGTTCAAGAACCAGCATCCGAGCCACTAAGGCATCTCTCTCAATGGTGTAGAGGGGATTCGCGGGGAATTGACGGAGGGAGAGTGGAGCTTCAGCCCCACGAAACCGACGCTAGTCTTGCTGGCCTTCAGGCCCGGTCCTGAAGGCCGAATGATTCTATCGCTGATTCAGGGGACTGAAGTCCCCTGCTCCCTCCGCAAGGCCATGTCCACGTCGGGCTGTTTTGTCCATGGTGGGTTGGAGGCGCCGGTGCCGGACTTCTGCAAAGCGGGGTCCTCGCAGCCGCAAGGGCGCAGGTTTACCCAGATGAGCCATCTCGCATTACGTTTCAAAATCGGCGGAAGCGGCGCAAAACATGCGCGCTATTCTAAGGGGCATGACTCTCCCAGAGGCTTCTCAAGACAAAGCCCACACGCCGCTCACCCAGGCTGAAACGCCGCATTCCTGGCGCCAGGTTTTCAATCGCATTTTCAGCCGGCACCTCATGAGCGCATCCCTGCTCGTCTGCATGGTGGTCGCTTTGGCGGGTCCTTTGAGCAATGGAACCGAACTGACCCAGGACCCGGATCTGTGGTGGCATCTGGCCAATGCGCGCTCCCTTTGCACGACGCACCACTTCATCCGGGTCGAGCCCTATTCCTTCGCCGTCCAAGGGCAAAGCTGGATCAACCCGGAATGGCTCGCCGAAGTCCCGTACTGGCTGGGCTATGTTTCCTTCGGGTTGATGGGAATCCACCTGGTCGCCCTGTTCGCTTTCTGCGCCAATCTTCTGCTGGTTTATTTCCGCTGCTACTCCATCTCAGGCCATAAAGGAGCCGCATTCTGGACCGCTGTCCTGGGGTTTTTCCTGATGACGGTCAACTGCGGGGCGCGAACTATCGTTGTCGCCTACCTGGCCATGTCCGTCCTGATGGCCATCCTGGAGGCATCGGAAAGAGGCAGGAAGCGGCTGCTCTGGCTCTTGCCGCCGCTCTTTTGTCTGTGGATCAATCTCCACGGCAGTTGGATCATCGGCCTCGGATTCCTTGGTCTATATATCCTCTGCGGCCTGGTCAAACTCAGTATGGGCGTCTTTGAGCAAGACGCCTTTCTCCCCGCCGACCGCAATCGCCTGTGTCTTGTCTTCGTGGCCAGCCTTGGCGCCCTGATGGTGAACCCATACGGCTGGCAGCTCATATGGAATCCCTTTGACATGCTGCTGAACCAGAAGGTCATGCTCGCGCTCATGGTAGAGTGGCAGCCGTTGAGCATGGGCACCAGCACCGGCAAGGCTGCCGCCATTTTTCTCGGCTTGCTGGTGGTCGCCAACTGCGTGCGCGGGCGAAAGTGGAAGGTCTACGAACTGGCCTTTGTCTTTTTTGCCTGGTACTTCGCCTTCTCGCACCAGCGCTTTGCGTTTCTGGCCTGCATCGTCACCGCGCCCTGGCTTGCCGCCGACCTGGCGCGCAGCTTCTTTGCCCGTCCCGACGAGAAGACCATGCCCGCGATCAACGCGCTTTTTGTCGCGGGCACGGCGGGCGCTATCTTCTACCTCTTGCCGACGGCATCCATGCTGCAACAGGAACTGGCAACGCGCTATCCCCTCAACTCCATCGCATCCCTTCAGCCGTCGTGGCGAACATTCAACGACTATGGCCTGGGAGGCATGATGATCTTCAACGGGAAGCCAACCTTTGTGGATTCGCGCAACGATACCTTTGAGCATCACGGCATTCTGCAGAAGTTTCTCGAAATCGGGAATCTTCGCGAACCGCTGAAGCTCCTGGACCTTTACCGGATCGACCACGTCCTCATCCAGGCCAACAGCCCGCTTTCCTATGTGCTTGAACGCTCGGAGGGCTGGCGCGTGACGCAACGAGAGGGAGCGGGTGACAATCTCTTTGAGACATTCGAGAAGGTCCCCGGCCCAGCAGGCATCACGCTGAGGCAGTGCACCACTTCAACCGTGACCAAGCAAGGCTTTGCGCGCTCCGCTGAGAGGCTGAATTGAATTGTTCCACGTGCATGATTCGCACTCGGCCTGCTCAGCCCTTGGGCCTCTCTGCGCGCCCGGCAATCAGCACCGGAATCCCGTCCACAATCGGGTACGCGCGGCCGCAAGCGGTGCATACCAGCCGCGTCTGAACCACGCGAAGCTTGCCCAGGCAGGCCGGGCACGCCAGTTGGTCCATAAGGGAGGGGTCAAAGGAGTTGTAGCTCTCAGCCTGCATCGGGGTCTACTGAACCGTCTCATCGGCGCCAGCATTTGCCTGGGCGGGATGCCCCGGCTTGGCTGCACTGGCAGCAGCAGGACGCTTGGGACGGCTGGCGAACTCGGATTCGATGCGCGAGATGGTGCTGGCCTGGGCAAACTCGTAGGCCACGCGGATGCCGTTGTAGATGGCGCGATCGTTCGACGAACCGTGGCCGATGATGCAGATTCCCCGCACCCCCAGCAGCGGCGCTCCGCCGTATTCCCGGTAGTCCAGGCGGTGGCGGAACTCGTTGAACGCGCGGCGCGAGAGCAGCGCTCCCACCTGAGCGGTCACGGTGCGCTTGAGCGACTCGCGCAGCACGTCGCGCACAAAGCGGCCCACGCCCTCGCAGGTCTTCAGCGCCACATTGCCCACAAAGCCGTCGCACACAATCACGTCGGCCTGCCCGGAGAAGATGTCGCGCCCTTCCACGTTGCCAATGAAATTGAGAGGCAGCGCCTTGAGCAGCGGAAAGGCCTCGCGGGTCAGCTCATTTCCTTTGGATTCTTCTTCGCCGATGGAGAGCAGGCCCACGCGCGGTGCGTCAATCTTCAGCACAGTGCGGGCATAAATTTCGCCCATCACGGCAAACTGCGCCAGATTCTGCGCCTTGCAGTCCACGTTGGCGCCCACATCCAGCAGCACGCAAGGATTTCCCGTCGAACTTGGCATGGGAGAGGCCAGCGCCGGACGGTCCACGCCGGGCAGCGCGCCCAGCACCATTTTGGCCGTGGCCATGGCCGCTCCGGTGTTGCCCGCGGTCACAAAACCGGCGGCCTCGCCTTCGCGCACCATCTTCAGCCCCACACGCATCGAGCTGTCCTTCTTGCTCCGCACAGCCTGGGCCGCTTTTTCCTCCATGAGGATGCGCTCCGAGGCATGGTGGATCACGATGGGCAGGTCTTCGTTGCCAAGCTGTTCGTCGAGAAGATCGTGCAGCTCCGCCTCGGGCCCAACCAAGTGGACCCTCACCGGCAGCGCGCGGCAGGCGAGAATCGCCCCACGTATCTCCGCCTCCGGAGCTTTATCCGTTCCTACAGCATCAAGAACAATGTCGATGAGCATCGGAAGCCCAGCTTACTTGGCGGCTTCTTTAACGTCCAGGACGGCGCGGCCCTTGTAGGTTCCGCACTTGGCGCAGGCGCGATGAGGAAGCTTTTTTTCCTGGCAGGTGGGACACACGGAGAGCCCCCCGGCCGTCAGAAAGTCGTGAGAACGGCGTAGGGCAGTGCGGCGCGTCGAATGGCGCCTTTTCGGATTAGGCATGGCAAAATTCCTTTCGTGTCTCCGTCTACTTCAGTCCCTGCCGGTTTCAAGCCACACGGGGAGTTTTAGCTGCCTTCCGGCATAAGCGGAGCACCCTCAATCTCTTGGGGTTGATTTCTCAGGACTTGATCCGGCCGCGTAGCCCAGCCAGCGCTTCCCAGCGGGGGTCGCTCGGACCCTCCTCGCAGGTACACGCCGTGCTGTTGCGGTTTTCGCCGCAGCGCGGGCAAAGTCCCTTGCAGTCCGGCTTGCACAGTGTCTTCACAGGCAGTGCCAAAAGCACCTGCTCGCGCAGCACATCCTCAAGCAACAAACTGTCCTTTTGATAATAACCGATTTCCGTCTCCACCGCTGTAATGGACCGCTCCGGCGCGTCGGAATCCGCCGTCGCCGGCCGGAAGATCAGGTCGAACTCCGCCTCCAGCGGAATCTCCACCGGCTCCACGCAGCGCGCGCAGGGAACCTCGAAGTTCCCTGCAAACCGCCCCCGCAGCCGGATATCGGCCACAATGTCCTTGGGCCCCCGGTGCTCGTGCAGCACCTCGGCCAGCCCGGAGCAGGCCAGTTGCCCGGTCTGCCCGGCTTCCTCACCAAAATCGATTGCCCCCGGAGCCAGTTCCAGGTCAAACTCGATCGGCTCCCGTTCCAGCTCGCTTATCTTGAATTCCATGGTATGAGCCTACGGCGCGGCCTTCCGCGCGTCAATGCTGAACAATACCCCACCGTTGCTCGAATCCCGCAAATTCCGGCCAGAACCCCAGACCAGCCCAAATAGAGCGAAACCAGAGTTCCTGTGGCCTCGTTCGCCCTGTGCAGGATCGCCGCTCCCTGGGGGTCACGTCGACTTGAATGCGGCGGCTTGGGGATACGCCGGCTCTAGTTCCGCTATAGCCCCCAACCCAGCCCTGGCCATTATTCTGGAATGTGACCACCACGCCAAACATCCCCTCAGAGACCCCGCCGCCGAAGAGTTTCCTCCGATCCCATATCCGATCCTTTGCCCGATGGCTTGTCATTGCAGTCGTGCTTCTTTGGTCGCTTGCCGCGCTGACCCTCGTGGCTGCCCGGTGGATCGACCCACCGACGACTGCCTTGCACGTCGAACGCCGCATGCAGGCCTGGCTTCACCGCAAGCCGTATCGCGAACGCTACACATTTGTTCCACTGAGCCAAATCTCGCCCGATTTTCAACATGCGGTAGTCGCCGCGGAGGACGCGCGCTTCTACCAGCATCACGGGTTCGATTGGCAGGAGCTTGAAATCGCGGCCAAGGATGATATGGAAGGCGAGCGCACGCGCGGGGCATCGACCATTACGCAGCAGCTGGTAAAGAACCTGTTCTTCGGCACGGGCGGCTCTTTCTTCCGCAAGGGGGCAGAGTTTACATTGGTACCGGTGGCGGAGTTGGTCCTGGGCAAGCAACGCATTCTGGAGATCTACCTCAACGTGGTCGAATGGGGCCCTGGTATTTATGGCGCAGAGGCTGCGTGCCTTACCTGGGACGGAACCCCGGCACGGCATGTTGGGCGGGAACAGGCGGCGCGGCTCGCCGCGATTCTGCCGGCGCCCCTGAAGCGGCGGCCAGAGCGCATGAATCACTACAGCACGGTCATTCTCAAGCGGATGCGCCAGGTGGGCTGGTAAATGTGCGGCGGATAGGCCACCCGGTTCTGCCTCTCCTGGCCCTGACCACAATTCCGAGTGGGCGGAATCAAGGTTCGCGTGCAAAACGCCGGACGCCCCGTCCTTCTGGCACTTTGCGGGAAGGACGGGAACGGCCTCTCCACCAAAGCGTGACCCTATCCTCACGCCATATCTCGCAACTACAAGGTGGGAGTGCAGAACTCCCGAGGTTGTCGTAATGCAAAGTTCGAACAAGCCCATCGTCGTCGTCGGCAGTGTCACCATGGATCTGGTCACCCGCGCCAGGCAGATTCCGCGCACCGGCGAAACCCTCATCGGCACCAGCTTTGAAACCACCCCTGGCGGCAAGGGAGCCAACCAGGCCGTCGCCGCCGCCCGTCTTGGCTACCCCGTCAAGATGTCCGGCATGGTCGGCGACGATGCCTACGGCCAGGCCTTGCTCGACAACCTCGCCACGGCGGGCGTAGACACCTGCGCCATGGCCCGTGTACCTGGCTCCTCCGGCCTGGCCCCCATGTTCGTGGCGGCAAGCGGCGACAACGCCATCGTCGTCGTCCCCGGCGCCAACGGCAAGGTGGATTGCGCCGCCGTCGACCGCCAGGCAGCGCTCATCCGCTCCGCCGGCATGGTCTTGTGCCAACTGGAGCTGCCGCTTGAAACCGTCTCCCACACGCTCGCTCTCTGCGCTGAAGCCGGCGTGCCGGTCATGCTCGATCCCGCTCCTGCCGCGCCGCTGCCGGACACGATCTGGAGCCAGGTCGCATGGTTCACGCCCAACGAGACTGAAGCCGCTTTCTATTTGGGGGAAACGCTCCAGGTGGAGGACGGGGCGAAGCACCTGCTGGCCCGCGGTCTGACTGGGGTTGTCCTCAAGCGCGGCAGCGAGGGATCGTACGTGGCTGTCACTGGCGGCAAGGCGGCCTGGGTCAAACCATTCCCTGTCAACGCCATCGATACCGTGGGCGCGGGCGATTGCTTCAACGGCGCCTTTGCCGTGGCTCTGCTTGAAGGGCTCGACCCATGGAGCGCCGCGCGCTTTGCCTCGGCCGCCGCGGCCATCTCCGTCACCCGCCATGGCGCGCAAGCCTCCATGCCCTCCAGGGCAGACGTGGACGATTTCCTGGCAAAACACGCGTAGCAAATGCGTCTTCGCCCGCACCGGCAGGATGCGATTAACGTAACCTGTTCATACATATAGACATGCAGCCACGTCAAAGTCCCCTTTGACAGGCGGGCTGATTTGCGCCATGCTTAAGCGAATAAAAGGCGAATATTTCCATGCCCTCCGCCAACGCCCTTCGCGCACAAATCGAGCAGGCACTCGAAAACCGCTTCCCCTCGGCGCTTACGCCCGTCCCGCGCACCATTCGCGAAACCGCGCCCACGGGCGTTTTTGAAGTAGACCGCCTGCTCGACGGCGGCTTACCCGTGGGCGCCATCAGCGAGCTGACCGGCCCCGACTCCTCCGGGCGGACCAGCCTGGCGCTCGCCTTTTTGGCCGGGCGCACACGGGAGGGCATGGTCTGCGCCTGGGTCGACGCCGACGACGCCTTCGACGCCGAATCCGCCGCCGCCAGCGGTGTCAGCCTCAAGCAGTTGCTCTGGGTGCGCTGCCGCAGCGCCAACTCCGCTGCCGGCGCCAAGCCCTGGACGCGCCTCGACCAGGCCCTGCGCGCCACCGACCTGCTGCTCCAGGCTGGCGGGTTCGCCGCCCTGGTCCTCGACCTCGGCGGCACATCCCCGGAGCACGCCTGCCGCATTCCGCTGGCCACCTGGTTTCGCTTCCGCCAGGCTGCCGACCGCACGCGCTGTTCGCTACTCGTTCTAGGACAGGCGGCCTTTGCGCAATCCAGCGCCGCCGTGGTTCTGGCCTGCGCCCCGCGCGGCGCGCAACAGAATTCCCAGACCGTACTGACCGGCTTTGCCTACCAGATCGGCAGCGGCCGGCAGCGCTTCACGCCCGCCATCGGCTCACGCAAGCCGCCCGCCTCCACCTGGTCGGTCCCCAGCGCATGGCAAAGAGAGAAATTGTCCGGCTCGCCGCGGCACGTTACGGCGGAAATGGGCCTCGTGCGGGACGAGCCACATACGCCCGGCGTTCCATCCTTGCAGCGCTTTTTCGCCAAGGGTGGAAAACCAGGAACCGGCCTGCTTCATAGGGAGCGCACATGAACCCTGAAACCGCACTTTACGCCTGCATCCACGCCGCCGGGTTTCCCGCGCAGGCCTTGCGGCGCATGCATCCCGAATTTGAATCGGAGCCACTGGCTGTTCTGCAAGGCAGCCCGCCGCTGCAAACCATCTGCTCCCTCAACCGTCTGGCGCGGATGAAGGGCGCAACACAGGGAATGACCCGCCTTGAAGCCGAAAGCCTCGCCGGGCTGCACCTGCTTGCCCGCTCCGAGGAAAGCGAGGCCGCCGCCCGCGCGGTTCTGCTGGAGTGCGCCGCCCATTTCTCGCCCCGCATCGAGACGGTCGATCATCCCACTGCCTGCGCCTGCGTGCTTGACATTGCCGGCACCGAGCGGCTCTTTGGCCCACCCGAGACGCTGGCCGAAAGGCTGCGCGCCTCGCTCGCCTCCGCTGGTTTTCGCGCATCCATCGCCGTCAGCGCCAACTTCCACACCGCACGGCTCAAGGCCGCCGCCACACGCGGCATCACCGTGGTCCCCTCTGGGCAGGAGGCGCCTGCGTTGGGCAAGCTGCCTCTCGCTGTGCTGGATTTGCCAGCCGGGCACGCCGAAACCTTCGCTGTGTGGGGGATTCGCACTTTGGGTGAACTGGCAGCGCTGCCCGAGGCCGATCTGATCGCGCGGCTCGGTCCGCAGTCCGCCGCATGGCGCAGCCTGGCCAGCGGCGCGCTGCCTCACACCTTTCAGCCCATTGAGGCCGGGTTCGCGCTCAAGGAGTTCTGTGACTTCGAGACCCCCGTGGAGCAATCCGACTCGCTGCTCTTTGCCGGCGCGCGCATGATCGACTGCCTGGTTGCGCGAGCCGCAGCGCGGGCTCTTTCGCTTGCTTTTCTGGTCGTGCACATGGAACTGGCAGGCGGGCGCGTCTACCGGCGCGTCATTCGCCCCGCCGTTCCCACCGTCGACCGCAAGTTTCTGCTCAAGCTGCTGCAACTGGAGATCGCTGCCCATCCGCCGTCGGCTCCAGTCCTCTCGTTCACACTCACCGCCGAGGCGGGGCAGTCGGGCAAGGTGCAGCTTGGTCTCTTCGCTCCGCAAACACCCGAGCCTTCGCGCCTCGACGTTACCATTGCCCGCCTCAAAGCCATCGCCGGAGAGGACCGCGTCGGCTCGCCGGTGCTTGAAGACACGCATCGTCCCGGCAGCTTCCGCATGGAAGACTTCGCCGTTCCCAGACCATCCAACGCGCCCGCGCCGCAACCAAGCCCGCCGCGCATGGCTCTGCGCCGCATGAGGCCGCCCATGCCGGTTCGCGTCGAGTTGCGCGATCTAAAGCCTGTGGCCTTTCACGATAACGAGCGCCGGTTCAAGGTGGCGGCAGCCTACGGTCCGTGGAAGACAAGCGGCTGCTGGTGGTCGGCTGACGGCTGGAATGCCGAGGAGTGGGACGTGCTGGCCGAAACCGCCAGCGGCGCATCCGTAGCCTGCCTTCTGGTGCGCAATTGCGAAGTAAGAGAAGGCGGCAGGAGCCTGTGGCAGTTGGAGGCGTTCTATGACTAGTTCTCTGGGCACGTGATTTCCTTGTTCTCTCCCAGGTCCCAGAATCGGGATCTGGGCCACCTGGCTCTCAGCCTGCATTTCTCACATCAATCGCAGCAGGATAACCTTGCGCCGTAGGCGCGCGCATCAACTCAAGGCGATCACACTGTAAACGTTGGCCTGGTGAGAAATGCGTTCGCCGTTGCTCCACTCTCCCATGACCGACACCGCCGACTATATCGAACTGCACGCCGCCAGCGCCTTCAGCTTCCTGGCCGCGGCGTCGCAACCCGAGGCTCTCATCGAGCGCGCCGCGCAACTTGAGATGCCCGCCATGGCTCTGGCCGACCGCAACGGCCTCTACGGCGTTGCCCGCTTCCACACCATGGCCAAGAAGTCCGGCGTCAAGGCGCATATCGGCGCGGAGATCGCGGTCAGTTCCTTCGGCAGCCAACTTACGCCGCCTGCGTGGCTGCCGCATCAATTTCCTCAAGAGCCGCCGCGTCTGCTGCTGCTCTGTGCCTCGCAAGCCGGCTACCAGAATCTGTGCCAGCTCATCACTCGCTTCAAGATGCGCGAGGCCACCAAGGCCGAGGGAGCAGCGACGCTCGACGATCTGGAAGAGTTCTCCGCCGGGCTGATCTGCCTCACCGGCGGCGACGAAGGCCCGCTGGCGGCGGCGCTGGCACGCGAAGGCAGACCCGGAGCGAGCAAGATCGCCGAGCGCCTGGCCTCTATTTACGGCCACGGCAACGTGTACGTCGAACTTCAGCGTCACCAACAGCGCGAGGAAGAGTGCCGTAACCAATCGCTGCTCTCTCTCGCCTCCTCACTCCACCTGCCGGTGGTCGCCACCAACGGCGTGCGCTACGCCACCGAGGCAGACCGCGAGATTCTCGACGTGCTCACCACCATCCGCCAACACACTTCGCTCGACCGCGCGGGCCGCCTTCTTTCCTGCAATGACGCCAGAGGGCTACGCCGCACGCAGTGCATGGCCGCGCTCTTCGCGGACCTTCCCGAGGCCATCGCCAACACCCGCCTGGTCAGCGACCGCCTGGAGTTCACGCTCGACCATCTCGGCTATGAGTTCCCCCACTACCGGGTGCCTGAAGGCGATACCATGGACAGCTTTTTGGCCAAGCGCGTGGAGGAAGGCGTGCGTAAACGCTATTGCTCGGCCGCCAAACAGCATCTTTTTGAGAAAGCCCGCGCGCAGGTCGAGCACGAACTCAAGCTCATCGCCAAACTGGGCTTTGCCGGGTACTTTCTCATTGTCTGGGAGATTGTGCGCTATTGCCAGCAGCAGGGCATCCTGGCGCAGGGACGCGGCTCCGCGGCCAACTCGGCCGTCTGCTACGCGCTCGAAATCACAGCCGTCGATCCGGTGGGCATGGAACTGCTGTTCGAGCGATTCCTCAACGAGAATCGCGGCGAGTGGCCGGACATCGATCTCGATCTGCCCTCCGGCGAGCAGCGCGAACAGGTGATTCAGCACGTCTACGAGCGCTACGGGCAACTGGGCGCGGCCATGACGGCGAATGTCATCAGTTATCGCGGCCGTTCGGCGGCGCGCGAGGTCGGCAAGTCCCTCGGCTTCGACGAAGATCAGCTTGCCCGCCTCTCCGGCCTGGTCGGCCACTGGGAGTGGCGCGGCGAAAACGACACCATGGCCCACAACTTTGAGCAGGCGGGCTTCGACGTGCGCCATCCGCGCATTGCCCGCTATCTCGACCTCTGCCTGCGCATGCAGGGACCTGCCGCGCCATCTCGGCCAGCACTCCGGCGGCATGGTCATCTGCGCGGGAATGCTGAACCGCGTCGTCCCCATCGAGCGCGCCTCCATGCCGGGCCGCACCGTCATCCAGTGGGACAAGGAAGACTGCGCCGACATGGGCCTCATCAAGGTGGACCTGCTCGGCCTGGGCATGATGGCCGTGCTCAAGGACTCGATTGAGTTGATTCCGCGCCACTACAAAAAGGAGATCGACCTGGCCGCACTGCCCGAGGATCCGCTGGTCTACGAGACGCTGTGCAAGGCCGACACCGTGGGCATGTTCCAGGTGGAGAGCCGCGCGCAGATGGCGTCAATTCCGCACAACGCGCCGACGCGCTTCTACGATCTTGTGGTGCAGGTGGCCATCATCCGCCCCGGCCCCATCGTGGGCAAGATGATGCACCCCTACATGCGCCGCCGCCAGGGCAAGGAGGAGGTCACCTATCCCCATCCCTCGCTAGAGCCGGTACTGAAGCGCACGCTCGGCGTACCGCTCTTTCAGGAGCAGCTCTTACGCATGGCCATGACCGTGGCCAGCTTCACCGGCGCGGAGGCCGAGGAGCTGCGCCGCGCCGTGGGGATGCGGCGCTCCATGCAGCGCATGAAGGACCTGGAAGGCCGGCTGCGCGCCGGCATGACCCGCAACGGCATCGGACCCGAGGCTCAGGACAACATCGTGCAGGGCATCTCGTCGTTCGCCATGTATGGCTTTCCCGAGTCGCACGCCGCCAGCTTCGCCCTGATCGCCTATGCCTCGGCCTATCTCAAGGTCCATTACCTGGCAGCCTTCACCTGCGGTCTGCTCAACAACCAGCCCATGGGCTTCTACTCGCCCGCCGTGCTCATCAAGGACGCCCAGCGCCACGGCCTGCGCGTCCGCCCCATCGATGTGCAGCGATCCGAATGGCTCTGCGCTCTGGAAGCGGAGCCGGACGGCACTCTCTCCCTGCGCGTCGGCCTGAATTATGTCAAAGGTCTGCGCCAATCCTCAGCCGAGGCGCTTTTGGCCGCGCGCAGCAAACACGGGCCTTTCGCATCGGTCGACCATCTCGCCGCCCGCGTACCGGAACTCAACCGCAAGGAGCTTGTCGCCCTGGCCCGCGTCGGCGCGCTCAACACGCTGGGAGATGTGAACCATCGCCGCGATGCCCTGTGGCAGGTGGAGCAGGCCGGACGCCCCGTCGGTCCTCTGCTGCGCGGCGCGGCCGATGACCGCAGCCCGTCCAAGCCGCTCAAACGCATGACCACCGACGAGCGCCTCACCGCCGATTACTCCGGAACCGGCATCACCACCGGACCGCATCCCATGGCCTGGCACCGCGAGCAACTGCGCCATGAGGGCTTTCTCTCCGCCCAGGATCTAGGGGGCTGCGCCAGCAACAGGCAAGTCCGTATCGCCGGACGCATCATCTCTCGCCAGCGCCCCGGCACGGCCAAGGGCTTCGTCTTCCTCTCGCTGGAAGACGAGACCGGCATCGCCAACATCATTCTGACGCCGGATGTCTTCGAGCAGAACCGGCTCGTAGCCACGCGCAGCCGGTTTCTGTCGGTCGCGGGTAAACTCCAGAATCAGGACGGCGTCCTCCACGTAAAAGCCCAGTTGATCGCTCCGTTTTGCGAAGCAACCAACTGGGCCGGTGAGCTGGACGATTCCAGGAACTTTCACTAGTCCTTAGTCCCAGTCCCTCAGTCCCTTAGTCCCTGCTTTTTACCACCATTCCATCAAGCGGCCATGCTTCAGCTCAATGCTGCTCTCCGGCTTCTCGGTGTGAATCAGGGTCAGCGGGACGTGGACCAGCCGGATCAGCTTCTCGGCGATCGATCCGAAGACCAGCGGATGCCATCCGGTAGTGCCGTGCGTGGAAATCACAACCATGTCGATGCGCTCGCGCTCGATCACATCCAGGATGCCGCCTGCAATGTCGTCTTCCACTTCGACGCTGGAGGTAGCCTTGATTCCCTTGGCGGTGAGACCGGCCACGGAGACGGCAAAACGCTCGGCCGCTTCCTTCTTCGCGTCTTCGACATTGCAATCGGCGGAAACGACGTGAACGAGATAAAGCTCGGCATGAAAGTGCTGCGCAAGCACGGTCGCCTGCTCCAGCGCCAAATGGGATGATGGGCTGAAATCGATGGGTAGAAGGATTTTCGCGGGAATAGTGCTGAAAGCATGAACTTCGGGCATCTGGTCTCCTCGCCGTACCACGGGGTGGCCGGCCTCTCATCTTCGTCGACAATCATATTAACCGGGGCTCACTTCAAGACGTGACAGCAAACACACATATGCCGCGGAAGCATTCAATGAATTACTTCGCAGCCCGCGATAAAGACCCGCGGCCTGGCCGGTGCAGCGATAAAATAGGCCAGTTCACGGTAGTCAGTGAACTCGTGGATGAGAAAATCAGCCTGTTTTCCCGCCTCCAGCGACCCGGTCCGGTAGCCCAGGTCCAAGCTCCAGGCTGCATTGATAGTGGCCGCTGTCAATGCCTCGGCAGGAGAAAGCCCCATCTCCACCGACGCTAACGATAGGATAAATGGCATTGACGCCACCGGCGACGACCCAGGGTTAAAATCTGTGGCCAGCACAATGGCCAGGCCCAGCGCCACCATGGTCCGCGCCGGGGGATAGTTCCTCCGCCCCAACGCAAACACCGACCCCGGCAGCAGCACCGGCTGCACCCTGGCGGTAGCCAGGCGACGCAGGCTCTCTTCGGTCGCGGTTTCCAGGTGATCGGCTGTGGACGCGCCCAATTCGGCCGCCAAGGCCGCGCCCGTTCCCGGTCGAAATTGCTCGGCGTGCACGCGCAGCCTCATGCCGTGCCGCTTGGCCGCCGTCAGCACCGTGCGCGTCTCCTCCACCGTAAAAGCATGGTCGTCGCAAAAGGCATCGCAATACTGCGCCAGCCCCGGAGCAGCCACCTCCGGAATCAGCTCGTCTGCAATCCAGCGGACATACTCCCGCCGTCGCCCGGCAAACTCCGGCGGCACTGTGTGCGCCGCCAGCAGCGTGGGCACAATCGTAGCCGGCCCTTCCGCGCCAAGCCGGGCCAGAACCCGCAGCATCTTCACTTCCGTCTCGTGGTCCAGCCCGTAGCCGGACTTGGCCTCAATCGTCGTCGTCCCCCCGCGCAGCATCCAGTCCCGATGCCGCCGCGCCCCGGCAAGCAACTCCTCCTCGCTGGCCGCGCGGGTCAACTCCACCGTACGCAGGATCCCGCCGCCCGAGGCGGCAATCTGCTGGTAAGTGGCCCCGCCAATGCGCTGCTCGAACTCCGCCGCGCGATTGCCGGCAAAAACCAGGTGTGTATGCGCGTCCACAAAGCCGGGAGTCACCGCGTGCCCCCCGGCATCAATCACCGTGGCGTCGGCAGGAATGCTGCCGCGCAGTTCGGCGTAGGCGCCCGCCGCGGCAATCCGCCCTTCCCGCACCAGCAGAGCCGCATCCGGAACCATGCCCAGCTCGCGCAGTTCGCCGCCCACCCGCGGGCGCGCCGGCCCGGCCAGGGTGATCAGTTGCCCGATATTCACAATGGCAAGTACGTCGGCCATAGCTCCATCCCTTGTTCCTTTGAAAATTGCCGAGACAACATGCTGTCATTCCAGACAGCCGGGTCATCCGTGCCAGGCGCCCACTCTAGTGTCCTGTCTTCAACGTTCTTGGCATGAACCCCGAAGAGCATCCGCAGATCCTTCGGCTCACCACCCCCAGACTCCACCCCAAAGAGCAAAGACCGCTCTTTGGGGACCCCGGAACTGAGAAGCCTCTGGGGCCCCGTTCGCTCAGGATGACATCCTGATTAGGGGTTGAGGGTCGTCGAATCCTGATGCGAACTTTTGGGACACCACACGCGAGCGATTCCACAATTCAAGTGCCCATGCAGGCATCGTGCAGGGTGGCATCTTCTTGAGAGAAATGCCACTTGATTGCAGTGGCCTCAGGGTATATCGATTGTGGAACCGCTGTAGGCCGCCATCCTGAACGCAGCGAGCGGAAGGGCCCACATCCTGCAGACTTGCGCCAAGGGCGGGAAGCCGATGCCCTAAATGAGCCTCCTTCGCCGTTTCATTCCCTTCTCGCCTCGGCAAGCAAGCCCCTGGCCAGCAGCCGGACACCGAATTCAAAGCCGTGCTCAAAGAACTCCGCGGCAAACGGCATGGCCTCCAGCAGATGAGGAAACTCGCCGGGCGGAAACCGCTCCAGCATCGCAACAATCTGCCGGGGAGTAGGATGGCCGTCGCCTGCCGGGGGCGGGCCCATGCCCACTGCGCCGCGCACCGCCGCCGCAATCACCTGCATGCCCGCAAATGCCTTGGCGGGCGGCAACCCGGCGTCGCGCAAGATGCCGATGAGCCGCTCCACTGGCCGCATGGCGGCGGGCGTCGCCGGGCCGTGCGCCAGGACAATGGGCAGCGCGTTGGCATGCGCCAGCAGCGCATCCCGGTAAGCGCCCGCCGCACATAAAATGCGCTGCTCGGGAGCGTCTGCGGGGTTGTCCACGGAAAGATCGATTCCCGCCATCACCGCTTCCACAATGGCGTCCAACAGCGCCTGCTTGCTGGGCAAGTGATAGTAAACCGCCATGGGATCTACCCCCAGCGCCGCGCCCAGCCGGCGCATGGAAAGAGCCTGGAGTCCCTCGCGGTCCACCAGCGCCAGGGCCGTGGAAACAATGACTTCCCGCTGCAAAGGAGCGGTTGGGCCTACGCGGCGCTTGCGGGCGGCAGAGGAGCCGATCTGTTTCCGTTCCGCCACTGGGTCTAGACTCCTCCGCGCTACTGCAAGAAAGAAAATTATACGGCGTAGAACGCCTGAGCAGCCTTGGCGCCCAACGAGAGCCCCACTTGCCTTGCTCCTCCAGGGACCGCCCTCGATTGGCGCTTGACAGCCAATTTCTACAGCGTAGAATTATCTCGCGAACGCGATTCTACCATGTAGAACTCGACATGAAACGAAAGGAACCCTCCCATGCGCATTGCCATCCTCAACGGAGAGCCCGATCCGTCCTCTCCCTTCCAGGAGTTTCTCTGCCAACTCGCCTTCCACCTGGCTGAGTTGGGCCACGCCGTCACCCCCCTTGCCCTACGCCTCCTTGAGCTGAAGGGCTGCTGCGGCTGTTTCGGCTGCTGGGTCAAGACGCCTGGGGAGTGCCTCCGGCGCGACGACAGCGCGCTGGTCTGCCAGACCGTCATCAAGGCCGACCTGGTGCTTCTGGCTTCGCCCCTGAAGGTGGGCTTCACTTCCGCGCTGCTCAAGCGCGCCACCGACCAGATGGTCCCGCTCATCCATCCCTACTTTGTGATTGAAGGCGGCGAAGTGCACCATCGCGCGCGTTATGCCCGGTACCCTCTGTTTGGCCTGCTGATGGGGTCGCAAAGCGACACAGACCCGGAAGACATCGAGATCGCCTCGGCCATCTGGCGGCGCACGGCGCGCAATCTCAAATCGCGCCTGGTCTTCAGCGCAACCGCTGGCGTCGCCGCCGGCCCTTCCGCCAAGGAGGTAGCGCATGAGCTCATTGCTGCTGCTTAACGGCTCTCCGCGCGGCGAGCGCTCCAACTCCATGCGCATGTTGGCGTGGGTCGCCCAGGGCTGGCAGCGCGCCGGCGGGCAGGCGCCTCAAGTGCTCCATCTGGCCCGCCCCAGCGACTTCGCACAGGCTGTGGAGGCCTTCGTCCCGGCCGATGTCGTTCTGCTGGGAATGCCCCTCTACACCGACGCCATGCCCGGCATCGTCAAATCGTACATTGAGGCCATTGCGCCGCGGGTATCGGCCGCCCAGGCCGGGCAAACCACCCCCACCCTCGGATTCCTGGTGCAGTCCGGCTTCCCTGAGGCGCTGCACTCGCGGCTGCTGGAGCGCTATCTACAGAAACTGGCGCAGCGGCTCAACGCGCCCTACGCAGGGACCATCGTACGCGGCGCGGGAGAATCGCTGCAGTCGATGCCCGAGGAAGCAACCAGAAAACTCAGCGGCCGCCTGCGCGTTCTGGGCCAGCAACTGGCACGCGAGGGACGCTTCGGCGCGGCGGAACTGAAGGCGGTAGCCGGCATTGAGCGGTTTTCAGCCGGCGCGGCAGCCCTGCTCTCCCTCGCCGCCAAACTCCCGCTGGTCAACTACTACTGGAACAGGCAACTCAAGAAGAACCACGCCTGGGAGCGTCGTTTCGCCGCGCCTTACGCCCCTGCGGCAGGGTCAAAGGAGGCTTGACGGCCTCGCCGCCATTCGCTGGCGGAAAACTGGCGGGCGAAGGGGGAAAGGTGGCGCCAAGCGGGAGATTTGCACACCCGCGCAGCATTATGAGCGGATTTCTAATCCACTTCGTCGCTAATTGGCCCACAAAGTGCAGCGGCATTGGATGTCTCTCATTCTCGAACCAAAGCCGCGGTAGATCATCCCGCTGCCAGGAGCCTCGATTGCCGATTCCCAAGCTGGTCCGCCCCGTCTATGCCGAAAGCTTCCGCTGCACCGGCACAGCCTGTGAGGAAAATTGCTGCAAGGGCTGGAGCGTGCCGGTCGACAAAGCCGCCTATGACAAGCTCCACAATCTGCCCCAGAGCCCGCTGCGCACGCTCATCCATGCCAGCATCCTGCTGGCGCCCAAGGATGCCCGGCCAGACGAGGGATTTGGCAAGAACGGCTTTGCCAAGCTGGCTATGAACGAGGCAGGCCAGTGCCCGCTTCTCTCCGCCGACCGCCTTTGCCGGGTGCACGCGGAGTGCGGCGAGGAGTTCCTTGCCCACACCTGCGCCACCTATCCGCGCGTTGTCCACTCGCTGGGCGGCTACCAGGAAAAGTCGCTCACCTTCTCCTGTCCCGAGGCCGCGCGGCTGGTGTTGCTCGACCCGAATCTCTCGCCGCCGACGGCCCGCCACGCCGCTCTGCTTGAAGGCAGCCAAGCCAGCGCAGACAAGCCCTGGCTCCCGCCCGGCTTCTGGCTCATCCGCGATGCCGCCGTCGAACTGGTCAGGAATCGCGCCTACCCCTTGTGGCAGAGGGTGTTCCTTCTGGGGGTATTCTGCCAGCGCCTGGATGCCATCGCCCGGGGTCAATTGCATCGCAGCGTTGCCCAGTTTCTGCGTGATTTCGACGCGACCGTGGCCCGCGGCACGCTACAGAAAATGATGGAGTCGCAGCCCGTAGACGACTCTGCACAGTTGGACGTGGTGCTGCGGCTGGCCGGGCTCATGCTGAATCGTTCCATTGTGACGCCACGCTTCGGCGAATGCATTCACGCGTTCACCACCGGCATTGGCAACGGCCCTGGCGCCACCCTTGAGAGCCTCACAGAGCAGTACAACCAGGTGCATGGCCGCTACTTTGCCCCCTTCTTTGCCCGCCATCCTTACATCCTGGAGAACTACCTGATCAACACCATGCTGCGCTGCCAGTTTCCCTTCGGCCCCGAGGGGATGAAAGAGGGCGCGGTGCCCTCGTTTACTCAGGAGTATGCCCAGCTCACGGCCCAGTTTGCGCTCATGAAGGGGCTTTTGATCGGCGTGGCCGGCTTCCACCGCGAGCGATTTGCCGTGGAGCACGTACTGCACACCGCCCAGGCCGCCGCCAAGCACTTCGAGCATCACCCGGAATTCCTCAGCCTGGCCTCGCAGTTGCTCACGGAAAGGGGCATGGACGGAACGCGCGGCATGTCGATCCTGCTCAGAAACGCAGAGCCAATCGCACAAAGGCCAGCAACTCGGGAGAAATACGTTCCGGCGCCGTCCGCGGGAGTGGGAAGAACGGTTTTGCCGGCAGCGAGCCTGAAAGATCAGGGTACTCGCCGGCAGGGACCAGCAGAGCGTCCGACTGGAGCATGAACTCCTCAAAGGACGGCTTGATGGGAGCGCCGAACCGGCCGAGGACCGCGAGGCAGAGGTCCGCGCGCTGATAGGCTGCCATGCGGTTGGACTCGAAGAGGACATTCGCGCTGGGACCAATCGCCTCCCAAAGGTGGTTGAGCGGGATTTTGCCTTGCGGCGCCGCCACCAGCAGTGCGCGGCGCGCTCCGGCGGCCAGGTAACGGGCAGTGTCGGTTTCCTGGCCCGGCTCGGATTCTTCCCAGACCGGATCGGGGCAGCCGTGGTCGTGGCCGCTCACCTTGACGGCGGTCCAAAAAAATTCAGGCAGGCTGGCAATGAGGGAACAGACCAGCATGGTCTTGCCCACGCCCCGGCCGCTTCCTCCTACGACGATCGTGATGCCCATTCGTTCTTTTCCCTATTCCCTGTTCCCGAATGCCTAGAGCGAAACCAGAGTTCCTGTGGCCTCGTTCGCCCTGTGCAGGATCGCCGCTCCCTGGGGGTCGCGTCGACTTGAATGCGGCGGCTTCGGGATACACCGACTCTGGTTCCGCTATAGCCCTATTTCCTCTTCGCCATCCGAGCCAAAAGCGCGATCTCGCGCAGCACCTGGGTCAGCGGCCGGGCTGGCGTGCCCCACAGAACCGTTCCCGGCTTTACGCCCAAGGCTTCGTTGGTGATCGTCTTACCGCTCAGCACGCCCGCCTGCCCGCCCAGGATCACGCCGGGGCCAATATGCGCGTGGTCGCCGATGCCCACCTGTCCGGCGATCACCGCGCCATTGCCCACCGTGCTGGAGCCGGAGATGCCGGTGAGGGCCACCAGGATCACATCTTCGCCAATATCGCAGTTGTGGCCCACGTGAACCAGGTTGTCGATCTTTGTTCCCCGGCCGATGCGGGTCCGCTTGAGGGCGCCGCGGTCGATGGTGGAGTTAGCGCCAATCTCCACATCGTCCTCGATGAGCAAGGTTCCCTGCTGCGGGAATTGGGTGTAGGCGCCGGTGGACGAATCGCGCACGTAGCCAAAGCCGTCCGCGCCCAGCACCGCCCCGGCATGGACGACGACGCGATTGCCCAGCGTCGTTCCGTGGTAAATGGTCACTCGGGGATGGATATGGCAATCCTCTCCGACTGAAACATACGGGCCAATCACCGCACCCGCCTCAATCCGGCTTCTTTTGCCGATGCGGGTCACCTCTTCGATCACCACACCGGGGCCGATGCTGATGCCCTCGCCCAGTTCAACCTGAGGACCAATGACCGCCGTGGGATGGACACCGGTTGGGGTGTGCGGCAGGGCAAGCAGTTTTGCCGCTTTCGCAAACCAAAGGCGCGGCTGATCGGCTTCAACAACACCAGGGCATGGATCTCGGAGTAATTCGCTAATACAACCTGGCTTGAGCCACAACCGCATCGGCGCCGCCAGCCAAAGCGCGACGTCTGCCGAAGCGACATCTTCGGCAAAGACCAAGTCCAGGCTTGGCCGCATTCGGGAGAGTCGACACCTGCAGACGATTGCACTCCAGATCTCCCTGCACCAGCTTGCCGCCCAGGATTCAACCAGTTCTCTCAGTGTCATGCGCGCCCTCTTATTTGGAGCATTGGTTCGCCCTTCAAATCGAGTGAAAAAGCACCCGCAGGTCCTTCGACTTCGCTGCGCTCCGCTCAGGATGACAGCCTTACTCTTGCAACAATCCGTCTAGAACGGATCAGAGATACAGCCCCGGCTCCCCTGCCGGCCGTGTCTTCCAGCGGCGGTGAATCCACAGCCACTGGTCAGGATAGCGCCGAATCCACGCTTCCAGCGCGTCGTTGCACTGCTGGGTGGCCGCCAGGATATCGGCCTCGGCGTCGTCGGTTCTTTCGAAGACTCAGTTCCGGGCCGAAATGGAGCACGTACCGCCCTTCACTGGGCTCCCACAGCGCGAACCCCGGCAGCACGGCCGCGCCGGTCTTCAGCGCCACGCGGGCCAGTCCGGAGGCGGTGCAGGCCGGGATGCCGAAGAACTCCACAAAGACGCCCTGCGGCGGCGTCATGTTGGTGTCCATGAGGATGCCGACCGTGTCGCCGGCGCGCATGGCGCGCAGCAGGCCGCGGGCAAAGTCGTCCTTGTGCAGCACGCGATTGCCGTGCAGGCAGCGGATGCCGTTCACGAATTCGTCCAGGCGCCGGTTGTCGAGCCTGCGGATGACCATGCCCATGGGGTGGCCCATCAGCGAGTGGTAAAAGCTGGAAAGCTCCCATGCGCCCAGGTGGCCGGTGAGCACCAGCACGCCCTTGCCGCGGGCCTGCGCCGCCAGGTAGTGCTCCAGGCCCTCGGTGCGCAGCCAGCCGCGGGTGTTTTCGGGGGTGTAGCGGGTCATGCGGCAGAATTCGACCAGTTGCCAGCCAAGGTGGCGGAAGACGCCGCGCAGGATGCGGTCGCGTTCCGCTGCTGGAAGGCCGGGCAGAGCCAGTTCCAGGTTGCGCACTGCCCACATGGCGCAGACGGCCCATGCACGCGGTAGGCGCTCCAGGCCAGGGCCTCACCAAAAAGACGGGCCACCCGGCGCGGCATCCGCCCCAGAGGGCGCGCCACGGCCAGAACCAGCCAGAACTCGATCTTTTCCCGCATTGTCGAAGGCAAAGGACAAGTGTAATTGCTGGGGCGGGGGCGCCGCTGGAAGCCGGGGTCGCCGTGATGCTGAAACCTGGGGCCGGGTTGGAGATTGAAACGGTGTTGGAAGTGGACGGGCTATGCAGCGCGTCTCCGCTGTAGGCCGCATCCAGGTTGTACGTGCCATTGGCCAGGCTCGGCGTGAGCGTCGCAACGCCGCTTGAATTCAGCGGAGCCGTGCCGATCACCGTCGATCCATTGTTGAAGGTAACCGTCCCGGTCGGCGTGGGGCCCGTTGCGGCCAGAACTACGGCCACCAAAATCGTCTGCTGGGTCGCACCGGTGGTGGTGGAGACGCCGAGAGCTGTAACCGTTGCGATGGTTGCAACCACCTGTGTGATTGCGCTGGATGTGCTTGCCGCATCGGTCGCATCGCCCGCATAGGCGGCCGTGATCTGGTGGCTGCCACCGGCAAGCGCGGAATAAGTGAATGTGGCTGTGCCCGTTGCATCAAGATTCGCCGTGCCCATGGATGTCCCGTCGGCAAGAAAGCTGACACTCCCGGATGGTATAGAGGAGATTCTCGCGGTGTTGACGGAGGGAGCGTGGGGCTTCAGCCCCACGAAACCGACGCGAGTTTTGCTGGCCTTCAGGCCCGGGCCTGAAGGCCGAATGATTCTATCGCTGATTCAGAGGACTGAAGTCCCCTGCTCCCTCCGTTCTATTCCTCCCTCTACACAAATTGGAGAGCTGCCTTAAAACCGCTGCTCTCTCTTGCCGGCATTGCGGCACGGCCACACAGGCTACGGAAAAACCCCGAATGCAAGGCGAAGCCCCCAAAAAAATCCCACAGTGGCTAAAGCCCGTCCCCTTATGATCAGCATTTTGCGGCACGACTGAAGTCGTGCCCTTTCAAAAAATGGGCCAGGCCAGAGTTTTTCCGGAACCTGTGAAGCCCCTGCCCTTTCAAAACATCGACTTGTGGAGGGTCCTTAGTCGTCGTCCTTGGTAGATTTCCTGCTGCGCTCTTTCAGCATTGCGGGGATGGGAGCGCTGCCTTTGGCGTCTTTCCAGAGGATGACATTGAGCTTCTGTGCGGGTGCGCGGTCGGCGTGGCGGAAGTCCATCTTCGAGCTTTCCTTGGCGCCGGGAGCAGTCTTGGCGTTGGCCGTGTAGATGAGGCCGTTGTCGCGATTCGAGTAATCCGCCGTGTAAGCGGGCTGGTCGCCGGGGCCGGTGAAGAGCCTAGAGATCAGCGAGCTGAAAGCATCGTTGTTGTTCATGGGAGGCAGCCCCAGCAACGTCTCCATGGTGCGGATGACGCTGACGGTGGAGTAAAAGCGGCTGTCGATAAACGGCGCGCCGTTGGCGGCATGTGGAGCATATTTGCTGATGGCCAGCGCGATGCTGCGATGCGCGTCCACGTGGTCGCCGCCATCCTGCGCATCGTCTTCAAGGATGAAGAACGCAGTCGACTCCCAGAAGGGCGAGTGGGAGATGGCCTCGACCGCGCGGCCCACGGCCAGATCGTTGTCAGCCAACGATGATTTGGGCGTGGGACTGCCGGGCCGGGTGCCCGCGGTGTGGTCGTTGGGCAGACGCAACATCACAAAATTGGGCATGGTGTCTTTGCCCTGTTGGATGTCCGCGAGCCAGACCTTGAGGTGGCGCAGGAAGATCTCAACCCGTACCTGATCGGGGACCTTGAGGTTGAAGTCCGGCGTTTCTTCGGCAAAATGGCCCACTAGTTCCGGCTTGGTAGCCGTGTTGCTGGCCATCAGCGGAATGGCCCAGGGCCACTTGTTCATACCCCCGCCCCACACGGTAGGCAACGGCTCTCCAGGCAGAATGGCTTTACGCGCGCAATGGCCGCCGCCGATCATCGGCCCCTCTTGCGGGTTGGCTGTCTTCACCTCATCGCAAAAGACGGTGGAGATGTATTCGCCGAAGTGATAGTAAGTCTTGCCGTGCGCGGCCAGGTTGCCCCACAGGTAACCGCTGGCCGGCTCGACCACGTCGGGAATGTTCTGCAGGAGCGGCAAGTCGTCTGCCACCACGCCCTCCCAATCGTAGGTTCTCTGTCCGCCGCGGTAGTTCGCCGGCCAGGTCTTTTCCAGATAGTCCGTGCCGATGGCCGCATTGGACCAAACATGCCCATCGCCAGAGACCTCTCCGGAGTCGTAGAAGTTGTCGAGGACGCCGAATTGCAGCGCCAGCTTGTGCAGGTTGGGCGTGATGGCCGCGCCGTACATCGTCAGGCTTGGATCGCCGTTGGCAATCGGCTTGCCGTCCTTGCTGAGATCGCCAAATATCTGGTCGTAGGTGCGGTTCTCCTTGATGATGTAGATGACGTGCTTGATGCGATCTTGCGCTCCACCGGCAAAGACGATCTTCTCCTCGGCCGCCTTCATGCGATTCGACTCCAGCACCAGCTGCGTCCACCGCGGCAGGTTGCTCTCGATCTCCGCCGCATCCAGTGTGGCCAGCGAGCCGTAGAGCAAGGTGGCAATGTAGGTATACGGCCTTCGCCCCTTGCGCAGCTTCGACGCCTCGGTTTCCCTCTGCGGAGCTTTGTTCGGGCCAGTTCCCTTCCCTTTGGCGGTGGCTACGTAGAGCTTGCCGCCACTGGCTGAGGGAAGAAAGGCCAGGGACATGGGCATCCACTCAGTGGGCACAAAGCCGATGGGCTCAACAAGCCCCTGCTTCGCAGTCTTCAGCGTGAGCTTTGTGGTGTCGAGGACGGCAACGGCATCGCTGATGGCATTGGCCACATAGAGGCGGCTGCCTTGGGCATTGATGGCCAACGCCTCAGGCTCCGCGCCAAAGTAGCTCTGCCCTGGCAGTCGAGTGTCGAAGTAGCCCTTCACGGCAAACTGACCGGCGCCCACATTCACCGCCGCAACGGCGTCGCGGTTGGCCAGGGCCACATAGAGGGTCCGCCCGTCCGGCGAGAACTCGAATGCGCAGGGATGCGTGCCTGGCGCCACCGGGCTTTGCGGCTTGAGCAGAGCCAGCTTGCGCCCCACTGCGGCCTTGGCGAGATCGAGTTCCACGATTTCCGATGCGTTCCACAGGGCGACAAAGGCGCGCGACCCGTCCTTTGTGACGGCCAGCGCCACAGGATAGGTGGAGGGAACGGCGTCGTTCTCGGAGAGATCGAAGCGGTGCTCCATGGCGCCGCTCGCGGCATTCATCAGCAGCACATCGTCCGACAGATTTCCGGCCACCAGCAGCTTTTCTGCGCCCGCGGGACCAACCACAGCAATGGCCGCCGGGAACGGCACGCCCTTGTCGCCCTGCACTTCGCCGATCAGCTTTGTCTTGCGGCCCGGCGCGAGTTGCTGCAAGGGCAGATGAATAAAGCGTTCGGGCGCGATCTTGCCGTCAGCGAAGCTGTAAACCACCACGCCGCTGCCGGTGTTTTTCTTGCTTACGTCTTTCTTGTCTGTGCCGGTCGGGTCGGTGGTCGAAGCCATGCTCGCGTAGAGGTGCTTCCCGTCGCGGCTGAAAGCCAGCCCGGAGTAGAGGGTCTGATTGGCGCCCACCAGCGTGCGATCGTCGGGGAAGTCGGCCAGCGCACCGGTCTGGGTGTCGAGCACCGCCAGCGACTGCTCATATTTCGATTCGTAGGTCCCGAACCCGGCATTCACCGTCACCACGTACCGCCCGTCGGCAGAGACGGCCATGGACATGGGCAGGCTGTTCAAACGCTGCGGATCTCCGGGGATCTTGCCAATCAACTGCTTGCTGGTGGGCAGGTCCACCGCCTGCGCCTTGACCTGGCCCGCTCCCAGAACAAGAGATGCACACGCCGCCAACACAATCTTGATATCCATGCCAAGAACCTTAGCAAAACTGGCGGTCGATTCGCATGGCGGAGCAGTGAAATACGAAGCCGCGCCGGTGTATCCCGGCAAGTTACCAACGGGAAACCAACCGTAATCGTGCGTTTTTGCCGGGTTGTGCTTAGAATTTCCCCATGACAGAGCCACTTTCTACTCTCGCGCGGCTGCTGACCGAAGTCATCCTGCCCAACCTCCAGTCGGTGCAATCGAGTCAGGCTGAGCAGATTGCGGCCAACGACCGGCTGGAGCAGGCCATTGAGGAGTTGCGACTGCACCTGACCTCGCAACTGGCCCACCTGTCAGCGCAATTGACGGCCTGCCGAGTAGAGTTGGCGGCCACCCAGGCAGCGCTCAAAGCAGCCCAGAATCAGAACAGCTTGCGCCCGCCAGACCGCCCCACGCTCATCCACTGAGACGCTGGCGCAATCCGGCCCGCTCCGGTGTGCACGATGCGGGACAGCGTGGAAGCCTGCAATAATCTCCAACATGCGCACTGTACTCACTGCAAAGAGGCTATGGGATGGAGCCAGCCTGCTGGATCGCCCGGCCGTGGTGGTCGAGGACGGGCAGATTCTCTCCATTTTCACGCGTGAGACGGGCGAGTTGCCTCTCGATGCGCGCGTGCTGGACTATCCCGAAGCGACGCTGGCGCCGGCATTTCTCGACGTGCATACCCATGGCGCAGCCGGCTATGACGGGATGGAAGCCACGCCGGAGGCGCTCGATGCCATCGGCAGCTTTCTGGCCGCGCACGGCACCGGGAGCTATCTGCCCACCACCGTGACCGCCCCTCTGGATGCGAGCCTGCGCGCACTCTGCGGGCTTGCAAAGCGCATCGGGCAACCAACCGCTCCAGGCCAGGCGCGGCCCCTGGGGATTCATCTGGAAGGACCGTTTTTATCCCACCTCAAGCGCGGCGTTCATCCGGCGGAGTACCTGCTGGCGCCCGATCTCGGCGTATTCGACCGGCTCTTCGAGGCGGCCGAGGGCCATATCCTCCTGATGACCCTGGCGCCGGAGTTGCCCGGCGCCGCCGAGCTGGCGGCCCATGCCACGGCGCGCGGCGTGCGTGTCTCGGTGGGCCACTCCAACGCTACCGCCGCCGAGACCCGCACCACCATTGCTGCCGGGGCGGTGAGCGCGACGCATACCTTCAACGCCATGCGCCCGCTCGACCATCGTGAACCGGGCATTTTGGGCACGGTGCTCACGGACGACTCCCTGTTTGCCGAGATCATCTGCGACGGCATCCACAGCCGGCCGGAGTTGGTGAAGCTGTGGTGGAGAGCCAAAGGGCCGGAGCGCGCCATTCTGGTGACCGACGCGATGAGCGCCACCGGCATGCCTGACGGCACCTATCACCTGGGCGGATTCGCGGTCGAGGTGGCCGATGGCCGCGCCATGGCCAGCGGAGTGCTGGCGGGCAGCGTGCTGACGCTGGATCGGGCGCTGAGTAACTGCGTCGCGTTCACCGGTGCGCCGCTTGCACAGGCGCTGCGGTCAGTCACCGTGAACCCCGCGGCGATGATGGGATTGGGCGAGGCGGTTGGACGAGTGGCCGTGGGTCAGCCGGCCAATCTGGTGGCCGTGAATGACGCGGGCAAACTGCTGGCTTCCTTGCTGCTAGGAGAGCCGGTCGCGGCTACCCGATGACGGTTCGCGGAAAATGGGATCACAAGCGATCTCGCGAGGCTTGAGTGTAAGGGCAGGCAAGTTGGTCCTTCCAGCGAAACCAGGATCAGTGTAACCCTGCGCCTCAGCATTCAAGCTGACGCGCCCCCAATGAGCGGTGACCCTGCAGAATGCGCAAGAGGGGATTGTTATTCCGGTTGTGCCTTGGCCTGCCTGGCTGAACTCGCCTTTGGCGTACTCGCGCTTCTTGCCATGAGTTCCCCCATGCCCTGGAGCAGTTCGTTTGACTCGCCCTGAAGGGTCGCGTCCGCGAAGGTATCAAAGCAGCCAGCAAATTTGGCGATGCAGACCACGGGAACGCGTGAACCGAGCGATCGAATCAGGAAAGTAAGTCTTTCTCTGCAATCGTCCGAGAGGGAATGGCCCAGCAGAACCAGATCGAAATCCCCGTTCTTGAAGTGATCGATCGCCTCTCGGATCGAGGCAACCGGCGTCACGTAGAATCCGGCAGATCGCCAGGCGGGGTTTTGAATTCGAGTCAGCGATGGATCCAAGCCAACTCCAAGAACAAGAGTGATGGACATGAACGCCTCCGATCCTGCGAAGCTCACTCCGCCGCCCTATGCCCAGAGCTACCCGCGCACGAGCACCAGATTGCTCATGGTGCGTGCAAGATTGGATCGTTGTCTGCCGCAATTTGCACATAATCCATGCGAATTCAGATCGCCGTTCGCGAGCTTGCCTGAGGGGCTAGACAGGCTGCGGAAAAACACTGAATGCAACGCGAAGCCCCCAAAAACATCCCGCGGGGGCTAAGGCCCGTCTCTTTATGATCAGCATTTTGCGGCACGACTGAAGTCGTGCCCTTTCAAGACAAAAACGGCCATCTACATGAGGCATTCCGCTAGCTGCCGGCTGCGAGGCGCCTGGCCCGCCATAGCGCGCCTTCCAGCGACACCACCGCTTCCCGGCTCACGGGCATCTGCGGCGCGGCGGCGTGGAGGCCGGCGAAGAAGGCTTCGCGCACCTGGGTCATCTTCTCGATGACGCCGCCCGTCCAGGCAACCGGAACCTCGCCCTCGATGGTGTGCTTGCGGCGCAGCTTGGCGCGCACCAGCAGCACAAACTCCACCAGATCAGCCGCGGCCTGACGCAGAACTCCGGCTGCAACCGGGTCGCCCGCCTCGGCCAGTTCGTTGATGGCCGGCGCCAGCGCGGCAAAGTCCGGCCCCGGCGTGCTGTCGCCCAGGTTGACCAGGTCGTCAAGGGTCGGCGTGCCCCAGATCTCGCCCACTTTTTTCAGAATTTGCGTGGGCTCTTCGCGGTCGTGGGCATGCAGCGCGCGGCGCACGCTGTTCACGCCGATCCAGTAGCCGGAGCCCTCGTCGCCCAGCCGCGAACTCCAGCCGCCGGCGCACTCCCGGCTGCCGTCGGGCGCGCGGCCAATGGTGTTGGAGCCGGTTCCGGCGATCTGCAGAATTCCCGGGCCCGCCGTGGAAGGCCGCATCCAGGGCGATGACCTCGTCGCCCACCACCTCGGAGCGCTCGACGCCAAAATCGTTAAAGACCGCGTTGATCCACTCCGTAACGCCGGGCATGGTGGCGCTGGCCACGCCTACCGAGGCGGCGCGCACGCCGGTGACTCCGGCCTGCGCATACACCTCTTTGAGCAGGGCGCGCAGATTGTCTTCTGCCGCCTCGGCGCCTACGCGCAACCGCTTGATGGAGCCGCTTTCGCCATGCGCCAGAACGCTGCTCGCCGGCAACGATCGAGGCGCGGGTGCGCGTTCCTCCGCCGTCAATTCCCAGAACCACATTCATCTTGCTCCTTGCTCCTTCATTTCGCTATTCGATTCGACGCCGCCGTCGCGCAGGGTTCCGGCCAGCACGTTCAAGCTTCCATCGGTCTTGGGGGGAGTGAGCCCGAGCAGGTGGGCCAGCCAGGGATAGAGGTTGACGTTTTCAAACGGCGCAACTGTCTTTCCCTGCACGAATATCAGGGCCGGCGGCAAAGAAGCTGGCCTTCATCTGCGGCATCTTGCGCGGATCGAAGCCGTGCATGCCGGGGATCGGCGGCTGATCGGGCTTGCCTGCCGGCGGGCGCGTGGGCGCGGATGGCATAAGGTCCGGTGGCGATCACCACCGGGTCGCCTTCGCGCGGATTCTGGTTGTAGTTCAGCTCGGCGGGCACATCCTTGCGGCGGTAGACGACAAACTGCGACGAGGCTTTCTTGAGCTGGTTGTAGACGCGGGCGCGGTCCTCTTCGGTCTTGCCGTAGAGCAAGACGCCGGCGGTCTCAAAGCCGGTCAGATCGGCAAACTGGTCGAGGGTGATCCAGCCGCCCTCCACCTTGACCATGCCGTGGTCGCTGACCACCACCAGGTCGATGGGCAGGCCGGTCGAGTCCAGTGCAGCCTTCAGCTTGCCGACCATGCGCGTCCATCTTCAGTTCGGCGGCCCTGGTTTCAGGAGCGTCGGGGCCGAACTGCGTGCCCTTCGTGGTCGGGCTCGGAGTAGTAGATGGTGATGAAATGAGGCCGCTCGGCCGGGGGCAGGTTGAGCAGAGCCACGGCATTGTCGATGCGCGCCTGCTCGACGGCGTCTGTGGCTTCGGTCTTCGCGTCGAAGCGTGCGTAGTAGGTGGGCTGGAAGCCGGCGATCTTGGCCTCCGAGCCGGGCCAGAAGAGGCACGCGGTGCGCATTCCCTGGCTCTCCGCCAGACTCCACAGGGGCACACCGCTGTACCAGGAGCCGTCGGTCACCGCCTTGGGGTCGCTAATGGCATAGCGGGCTTGCTTCGTTTCGTCGAAAAAGCTGTTGGCAACCAGTCCGTGGTGCTCGGGATAGAGGCCGGTGACGATGGTGAAGTGATTGGGAAAGGTGAGCGAGGGATAGCTGGGCATCATGCCTTCCGGCGCCCACACGCCCTGCCTGCCCAGGGCCAGCAGATGGGCAGCGCCATCGCGATTGGCATAGTCCCAGCGGAAGCCGTCGAGCGAGACCAGGACGACGTAGTGGGCCTTTTGCGCTGCGGGCGAGTTGGGGCCGTTCTCGACATGAACGAGCGGCAGGGCCGGGTTTTGTCCCGGCAGCTGCGGAGTCTGCTGCGCCAGCAGCCTGAGCCCGAAGGTTAAGGCAAGCGAAACAAGAGCCAGGCGGCCCCACAAAGGAAATCGCATCAAAGATACCCCCGCAACAGCTTATCCCACCAGGCGATTCAGGGGCGGAGCGGAAAGAGACTGGTCGTCACTTCTTTTCAAGGATGCGAGAGACAAGGCAAATCGGCGATAGTAAATGCCATCCTGGCAAGGACTTCCCCTCCCTTTGCTTGCAGTAGAATGTCGATGGAAGACCTCGCAAGATAGGCTGCGGACGCCAATTGTGTGTCAAGAGGGTGCGAAGCAATGACATTCGATGTTCGGCCTTTCTGGTTGATTGGAGCGCTCTGTGCCGGTGGTTGCGGAATTCTGGTGCTCCTGGTCAGAAAGGGATACCCGGATTATCTTGGCCGCGTGCTGATGTTCCTGGGAGTTGCGAACATGTGCTTTGGCGCTTCCTATGCTCTCCGGGTGGCGCGAAACTGGGACGGGCAATTCATCTTCCATGTCGTCAGCGCAACTCTTGTTGCTTCCTGCCTGAGCCTCGAATATCGAGGCGTTTGTGAACTCAAGAGCCAGCCGACCTCCGCAGCGTGGATGTTCGGGATCCCTTCGTTGATGTTTGCCTCCTGCACATGGTTCACATTTGTACGCCGGAACATCACCATCGAGCAGATCGTCTTCGACTTCCTGAACATGGTCTTTATGCTCTTGATCGCACGAGTCTTGTTGCGGCGGGAAGAGGGCCAAAGGCGCTTCGTCGACGTTCTTACCGCTTCCGTGTACATTTTGCTCGCATTCGCCACATCGGTTGTGATCCTTGACTTTTTTCGGATGGGAAGCTTCAGCACGGAGTACGACTTCAGCAACCCGCGTTCGGTTCTCAACTGCATGGCATCCATCGTCACGATTGGCGTGGTCTTTCCCCTGTTCCTGCTGATGCTCTCAGAGCGGCTGAACCGGGATCTGGTGGTTCAAGCCATGCGCGACCCGCTGACCAGCCTCTACAACCGGCGCGCTTTCGAGGAAATCGCCTTCCGCGAGATGTCTGGAGCCTCTCGAACCGGGCTGCCTCTGTCTGTCTTGCTCTTCGACCTGAATCGATTCAAGCAAGTGAACGACAAGTATGGGCACGCGGCAGGCGACATCGTGTTGTGCGAGGCCGCGGCCCGGCTGCGCCGCTGCCTGCGCGATGAGGACTTTTTGTGCCGGTGGGGCGGCGACGAGTTTTGCGCGCTTCTGCCGCGCGCTAAGCAGGAGCAGGCGCGCACTGTGGCGGAGCGCGTGTCCCAGGCATTCGACGAACGGGCATTTACGATCAATGGCAAGAACCACAAGATTGCGGTCAGCATCGGAGCCGTGACCCATGAAGGCGACAGCGTGGATTTGGCTGCACTGGTAAAGGAAGCGGATGCGGCCATGTACCGCGCCAAACGGACCGGACGAGCCAGTTCGGCTTTCGCCCAGACCGGCACTCCCGATTGAGACCTTCTGGCAGGGGAAACGCACCATCTCAATGGAGACGGATTAGTAAGGGCACGGCTTCACAGGTTTCGGAGAGACCCCGAATGCAAGGCGAAGCCCCCAACAACATCCCGCAGGGGCTAAAGCCCGTCCCTTTATGATCAGCATTGTGCGGCACGACTGAAGTCGTGCCCTTTCAAGAAATGGGCCGTACCAGAGTTTTTCCGCAACATGTGAAGCCGTGCCCTTTCAAAACATCTGCCCTTGCAGGCTCAACCACATGGTGTGTTTGCCCTGAGGGCTGCTGCGGTGATTCGGCAGCAACTCCGCCGCATGTGGTATATGTTTCCGCATGACTCTCCGCTCGGTTTTCCTGGCCATTCTTGCTTTCGTGCTTGCTTCTGCCGTTGTTTCAAAGGCACAGAATCCCGCGCCCACGCCGCCCCTGGGGTGGAACAGTTGGGATGCCTACGGGCTCACCATCGATGAGGCGGACTACCGGGCCAACACCAAGGTGCTGGCAGGACTGCGCCAGTATGGATGGGAGTACTCGGTCATCGACGAGGGGTGGTACATGCAAAACCCCTTCGGCGATAAGGTTGAGACCAGAAAATACGTCTGGGACGGGAATGGCATTCTCATTCCCGCTGTGGGCCGGTTCCCCTCCTCGGCGGCCGGAGCGGGGTTCAAGCCGCTGGCCGACTGGGTCCACAAACAGGGGCTCAAGTTCGGGATACACATTGTGCGCGGGATTCCGCGGCAAGTCGTGGAAGAGAACCTGCCCATCGCCGGGTCCAGCTATCATGCCGCCGACGCCGCGGACAAGGGCTCTCCCTGCCCCTGGGATGAGGGGAATTGGGGCGTGAGCGACAACGCCGCCGGACAGGCCTACTACGACTCCATGCTGCGACTCTACGGAAGCTGGGGGCTGGACTACATCAAGGTGGATTGCATCAGCGACCATCCCTACCGGCCCAGCGAAATCCGGCAGATCGCCGAGGCCATCCGCAAGACAGGCCGGCCCATCGTGCTCAGCCTCTCGCCGGGACCCACGGCCCTGGAACATGCCGCCGAGGTAGCCGAGTATGCGCAAATGTGGCGCATCACCGACGATCACTGGGATGTGTGGACAGCGGAGCACAAGCCGGGAGACGGCGAGTTTCCCTTCGGCATACGGGATGCCTTCGACCGGCTGGCCAAGTGGGAAGTCTACGCGAAAGGCGGCAACTGGCCAGACGACGACATGCTGCCGTGGGGCTGGCTGGGGCCGCATCCGGGTTGGGGCGAGGCCAGGCAGTCGCGGGAGACACACGACGAACAGCAGACTGAGTTTACGTTGTGGGCGATTGCGCGTTCGCCGCTGATTCTGGGCGCCAACCTGACGCGTCTGGATGAGTTCACCAAATCGCTCATCGGCAACCAGGCCATTCTGTTCATGAACCAGAACGTGACCTACAGCCGCGCCCTGGATGCGGCGAGCCTGCCCGCGGGCTTTGAGCACGCGCGGGTGTGGCGGGGAACGATCAACGCTCCAGGCGCGGGAAACTACGCCGAGTTCTTTGCCTTCTTCAACCTTGATGACAAGCCTGCGACCTTGCGCGCGACATGGAAACAGCTTGGCCTGGAGGGCAGCAAGCATCTGGCCCAGAATGTGTGGACGGAAAACGGCTTCAAGGAATCGAAGGAAGTGAGCATAACCCTGCCGGCACACGGCAGTACGGTCTACGAAGTGCGCTAGGGCATCTCTCCAGCAGGTATAGAGGAAAATCGCGCGGTAATTGACGGAGGGAGCGTGGGGCTTCAGCCCCACGAAACCGACGCAGGCTTTGTCGGCCTTCAGGCCCGGGGCTAAAGCCCGCACCATTAGGCTGCTTATTCAGGGGACTGAAGTCCCCTGCTCCCTCCGTTCTTTTCTCCCCTCTACACCAATGGGAGAGGTGCTCTAAGGTGGACCGGCGCCGTCCGCTGCGGCGGGTGGGGATTCGCCATAGAAGCAGGGCGCTCGGCTATGCTTTCACTTTCTTCGCTTTGGCTGCGGACGGCTTGGCTGGCTTCGTCTTTGCCGGCTTGGCGGGAGCTGCGGGAGCACCCAGGAAGGCGGACCAGCGCAGATCGAGAATCCGTGGAGCGGCTTTTGCCTTGGCAATGGCCAGGTCGGCAACCTCTTTCACGATCCAATCGAAGTTGGCCTGGCCCACGGACTCCAGGCCGGCGTCGGGAGCGGGATTCATGAAGTCGATGGCGTAAGGGATGCCCTTCTCCACCGCAAACTCCACCGTGTTGAGGTCGTAACCCAGGGCGCGGCAGAGTTTGAGGGCATCGCGCTCCATGCGCCTGCGCAGCTCCTTGGCGAACGGAGGCGGATTCTGGATATAGCGCTCGGCGTGCGGCCGGCGCGGGTCGTAGGCCATGATGTGGACTTTCTTCTGGCCCACCACATAGCAGCGGAAATACTCCTCGAAATCGACTGCTTTCTGGTACATCATGCACAGATCGCGTGACTGGTCGTAGGCGCGAAAGAATTCCTCGCGATTGTGGATGTGGTAGACATCGCGCCACCCGCCGCCATCGATGGGCTTCATGAAGCCGTGCTCGCCCACGTAGGCAAAGACCGATTCCCAATCGAGCGGATACTCGAGGTTGCGCATCGAGCGGTCTGTGGTGCCCTCGGGGTGGGTCTTGTGGGGCAGAATGACGGTGGGAGGCACGGCAACACCCAGCTTGGCCGCCAGTGAATAGTTGAAAAACTTGTCGTCGGCCGACCACCAGAAGGGATTATTCACAATCTCCGTCCCGTTGAGGGCGGCATGTTTGAGGAAGGCGCGGTAAAACGGAACGTCATGCGAGATGCGGTCCACAATCGCCGCGTAGCGCGGCGTCTGACCCAACTGGACGGCGCCGGTGGAAACAAACTCGGCCTGAATCCCCTCAATATTGCGGCAATTGATGTGCTCAACGAGTGCGCCGGGAAAGCTGTTCTCCATGCCGAACAAAACGCCGATCGTCTTCATGCCCCTTCAACCTCCGGTATGCCGAGCGGCGAGCCATGCAGTTGCTGCACCGCCGTTTATACCTCACAGTGTACGGCAGATCACAAGCTCCCTCTGCCAACAGGGAGTGACAGTTGAGTTTCCCATCCTCTCAGCCGGGAATACGAAACACAGGTTCTTCCATATCTGGAACGGATCAGGCCAACCGGCGCTAATTGCCCTTCGCAAACGGCCACTGCCCCAGTTCCTTGGCCCGGAAAAAATAGATCAGGGACCCGCTCAATGCAATGCCCGCCGCCACGGCCAGGCCGCCCAGCGCATGGCTGCGGTTGGCCAGCAGAAAGACAAACCCGGCAATGGCTACCAGCGGCGGCAGCGGATAGAGGGGCATCTTGTAGGGCCGCGGCAAATCTGGCCTCTGCACGCGCAGCAGCATCACGCCCGCGTGCTGCAAAAAGAACTGGAGCAGGATGCGGGTGACCACCAGCATGGTGATGACTTGCGCCAGCGAGAAGAAGCAGAAGCACGAAGCCACCAGCCCCAGCGCCACCAGCGAGCGGTGCGGAATCCCATGCTTGGGATGCACGGCGGCCAGAAAGCGAAAGTAGTTGCCGTCCCTGGCGGCGGCGTAGGGCACGCGGCTATAGCCCAGCAGCAGCGAAAAGACCGAGGCGAAGGCCGTCCACACGATGAGCGCGGCCATCAGACGCCCGGCCACGCGGCCAAAGGCGGATTGCGCAATGTCTGCCACCAGTTGCAGCCGCACTGTGGCCCCGGTGGCCAGCGTTCGCGGCGGCATCGCGCAGCGCGGGCAGCGCGGCCAGGTTCATGGCCACATAAAACGCCGAGACAAACAGCACCGAGAGCAGAATGGCGCGGGGAATCGTCCGCTCGGGCCGCCGCACCTCGCTGCCCAGGAAGCAGATGTTGTAGTAGCCCCAGTAGTCGTAGGTGGTAATGAGCGTGGCCTGCGCGAGGCCCCCCAGGGCGATGGCCGCGGGCAGCGCGGGCGAGGCGGGCATGTGCCAGCCGCCGTGCAGCGCCGCGCCGCTGAATCCCGAGACGATCACCCCGGCAATGGCCGCCATCACTCCGGCAAAAAGCACCCAGGCCAGCCGTGTAATCGAGCTCAGGTTGCGATAGAGCAGCGCCGTGACCAGCAGGCAGGCAGCGGCGGCGGCAAAGCTGGTGTAGTGCAGCGCGGGCAAGGCGGCAAGCGGCGCGCCGTCCAGCCCCGGCCAGAACCAAGCCAGAAAGCTCGACAGGCCGATGCAGCCCGAGGCAATCGAGAGCGGCGCGGAGAAGCTCAACTGCCAGACGTAGAGAAAGCTCAGCCAGTTGCCCGCGCGGTCAGGTCCGTAGATTTCGCGCAGAAAGGCGTAGGAGCCTCCGGCGCGCGGAAAGGCAGCGCCCAGTTCGGCCCAGACCAGCCCGTCGGCTACGGCGATGGCCGCGCCCAGCACCCAGGCCCATACGGACAGCCGGTAGCCCGCCGCGGCAATCACCAGCGGCAGGGTGATGAAGGGACCGACGCCGATCATCTCCAGCATGTTGAAGAGCACCGCCGAGCGCAGGCCGATGCGGCGCTGGAGGGTGTCGGGGGCGGCGGAGATGGAGGAGGGCGTAAGCATCGTGGAAAGGGCTCGATTGAGGATCGTGCATTCCCACCCTTTTCGCAAAAAGCGCGAAAAGGATGGGGCACGGATCGTTTGGTCAGGGGAATCGCATGAGGATCCCGAGCACAGGAAAATGGATTTGAAAGGGCACTATTTCAGTCGTGCCGCAGATGCGCCAGAAAAATCCCGGGCTTTAGCCCCTTAGGAAAGGATGAAAATCGTCCAGAAACATCCCTCGGCGGCTAAAGCCGGCACATCTTGGGCCTGGAAATCGGCACGGCTAAAGCCGTGCCCTTTAAAACGGTTGCTTCTTCCTATTCACGATCTTCATGCAATCACCCGGATCGTTTGGTGCGATTGGGGCCTAATGCGCTCCCCGGATTGTACACTGACGGGAAGTATGTTCCTTCCCATCAGAGCACATCGAGCAGCAGCGTTGGCGGCCCTTGCAGGCCTGATTCTGGCATCCGCGCACCCCCTCCGCCTGGCCGCGCAGCAAGCGGCGCAGCCGGCTGGCCCCGCGCCCGCCGCTCTTGCCCCTCTTCCGCCCGCCGAGGCCAGCGAGATCGCCCTGCCCTTGCCGGAGGATCGCGGCCAGGCCGCGCTGGAGCAGTCGCTCCGCCGCCTCTCGACCACGGCCAGCGTGATGGTGATCGTGGCCCATCCCGACGACGAGGACGGGGCGCTGCTGACCTACCTGAGCCGGGGCCTGGGCGCGCGCGTCACGCTGCTGACGCTGACTCGCGGCGAAGGCGGCCAGAACGCCATGGGCGGCGAGAGCTACGATGCGCTGGGACTCATCCGCACCAACGAACTGCTCAAGGCCGGCGAGTACTACGGCGTCAGGCAGCTCTGGGGCACGGAGGCGGACTTCGGCTTCTCGAAGACGCAGGAGGAAGCCTTCGCACACTGGGGCCACGAGCGCGTGCTCTATGACGCCGTGCTGGCCGTCCGGCGCGAACGGCCGCAGGTCATCGTCTCCACGTTCGTTGGCGGCATTACCGACGGCCACGGGCACCACCAGGTCTCCGGCGAGATCGCGCAGGAAGTCTTCAAGGCCGCCGCCGACCCCAAGGTCTTCCCCGAGCAGCTAAAAGACGGCCTTCAGCCCTGGCAGCCGCTGGCGGTCTATTCCATGGTGCCCTTTGCGCCGGTCACCGAGAAGGGCATGTTCGACTACGCCACCGGCAAATGGGCCCCGGCGCGCTTCAAAAACTACGTCACCGGCGAGTGGAGCAGCGAGCCGCCTTCGGCCGACGTCACCCTTCAGGTGGGCGCGCTGGACCCGGTGCTGGGGCGCAGCTATGTGCAGATCGCCCGCGAGGGCTGGGGCGAGCAGAAGTCGCAGTACGGCGGCGCCAACCCGGCGCTGAGCGGCCCTTCCGCCACCAGATACCACCTGTGGGCCGTGGCGCCGCAAGCAGCCGCTCAACCTGGTTCAGTCGCCGCCAACAACGATCTATTCCACAACAGCCGGGTTCACATCGATACCACGGTTGCCGGACTCGCGCACCTGGTTGGCTCCGATGTGCCCAGGGATCTGGCTGATTCTCTCAACAGAATCGACGCCGCTATCGCACAGGTCAAATCGAGATGCCCCTGCGCCGCAGGCCTGGACGTAGCCAAAGGACTGGCCCCCGCCTATCGACAGACGCTCGAGTTCCGCACTGCGGTTGCCGAAAGCAGCCTTGGCGGCAAGGCGATGGAAGGCCTGCTGGTAGAGCTGGATGCCAAAATCGAGCAGTTCCAATCCGCATTCAAGGAGCTTCTCGGCCTGGATCTTGCCGCCTTCACCGCCAAGCCGACCGCGGCGCAGGGCGGCCCGTTCCGTGGCGCTTCTGCCGACGAGATGCCGCGCAGTGTCGTGCCGGGTGAGCCGTTCCAGGTACGGGTCCACGCCGCTCAGGCCACCGGCGCGACCCGCCTGAACCGGATTTGGCTGGAAAGCGCCAGCGGCGACCCGTGGAAGAGCGAACCGGCAGACGGCCCCATCGACCCCGCCGCATCCGCCGCCGACCCCATATTCCGCGTGCAGGCCCCGGCCAACGCCGAGCCCACCCAGCCCTACTTCACCCGCCCCAACACCGAGCAGCCCTACTACGACCTGACCAACCCGCAGTACCGCCTGCGCTCCTTTGCCCCCTACCCGCTGGCGGCCTGGGCGGAGTTCACCTTTGACGGCCTGCCCATCCGCCTCGGCCAAGTGGTGCAGACGCTGGCGCGGGTTCCAGGCCAGGGCGGGGTCTATGAGCCGCTGGTGGTCACCCCGGCCATCGGCGTGCGCATGGAGCCGGAGGCGCGCATTCTGCCGCTGGACGGCTCGGCTCTGCCGGTGCGGGTCACTGTGCACGCCCAAAGTGCTGCTGAAGGCTCGGTCGAGCTGAAGCTGCCCACCGGCTGGCGCTCGGAGCCGGCGAAAATCGAGTTCCACACCGCCGGCCCAGGGGATACCGAACCGCTGGTCTTCTCCGTGAGCACGGACGATGCCCAGGCCGGCTCCTACAGGGTGCAGGCGGTGGCGCACTCCGGCGGCCAAACCTACGAGACCGGCTGGCAGCGCGCAGGCTACCCCGGACTGCGCCCCTACAACATGTACAAGCCAGCCGAGCTGAAGACCCGCAAGGTGGACGTGAAACTTGCGCACGGGCTGCGCGTGGGCTACGTCATGGGCACCGGCGATCCGGTTCCGCAGGCCATCGAGGCCCTCGGCGTCACGCCGCACCTGCTCACCGACGCCGAGCTGGCCACGGGCAACCTTTCCGCGTGGAACGTCATCGTGATCGGCATCCGCGCCTACTCCGCGCGCCCGGAACTGGCCACGGACCAGCCGCGTCTGGACGCGTTTGTCCGCGGCGGCGGTACGCTGATTGTCGAATACCAGAACGGCAACTTCCCTGCTCCGCTGCCGCTGTCCTTTGCAGGCCGCACGCCGGAGCGCGTGGTGGACGAGCGCGCGCCGGTCAGATTGCTCGAACCCGCGAATTCGCTTCTCACCTGGCCGAACGCCATTACCACCACCGACTTCGACGGCTGGGTGGAGGAGCGCGGCCACTCCTTCCTGGATACCTGGGACCCAGGCTACACGGCGCTCACCGAGACCGCCGACCCCGGACAGGACCCGCAACGAGGCGGCCTGCTTTTAGCCCATCCCGGCAAAGGAGCCTATATCTATGTTGCCTTTGCGCTCCATCGCCAGCTTCCCGAGTTGGTGCCTGGCGCCTATCGGCTGCTGGCCAACCTGTTAAGCGCGGACCGGCACGAATAAGCTCCAGGCAGCGCCCGCTTCGATCTCCCAGAAGGGTCACACCCTGGGCAAGCAGTCTCGGAAGCGGTGAATTCCCCTCGACGCATTGGTTGATCGCGGGCACTGGCGTTCTGTGAAAAGTGCGTGAATTCGTCGTATATTCATGAAACTCTGCGAGTCTAGGAAACGGATGCGGCCAAGGAGCGCCCCACATGGCGTGGGGTATTTTTTCCGGTATATGATACATCCACCCCGACCTGCCGATGGAGGAGACGAAGCGCTCCCTGTTCGGCTTCTCCGCGATGCGGAATGAAATGGCGCCCAACCCGCAAGGGGCGTTACCACGACTCAAATTCATTTGAGAGGAAAAAGAGAGGCCCGATGAATTTCAAACTCACAGCCGCTGCCGTTACCATCTTGGCAGCAAGTCTCATTTCGACCTGCGCTTACGCCGACGACGCCAAGCCGATGGCAAAGAAGCACGTCGCAACCAAGAAGGCGAAAACCCCGCCGCCGCCCAGCGTTACCGAGCAGATTCAAGCTCTGAAGCAAGAGCTGGAAGGTCAGATCAACGGACTCAAGACCGATCTGGCCAAGAAGGATGCGCAGTTGAAGAAGGCGCAGCAGGCCGCCGCCGAGGCGCAGGCTGCCGCGGAGAAGGCGCAAGCCGCCGCAGCGTCTGAGCAGCAGGCCGTTACCGAGAACAGTGCCGCAGTCAGCACGCTGCAAGGCACGGTGACCGACTTGAAGGCCAACTCGGTTTCGCTGGCCACGACCATCAGCGATGAGACCTCCAAGATCAAGAAGGACCTCGCCAACCCCACCACCCTGCATTACAAGGGCGTCACCCTGGCGCCGTATGGCTTCTTCAACGGTGAATCCGTTTACCGCTCGCACGCCACCGGCGGCGAACTGGCGACTCCGTTCAGCGCCATTCCCTACGAGGGCGCGGACGCTTATTCAATGAGCGAAATGTACATCACGGGCCGCCAGTCGCGCGTCGGCTTGAACGTTGAAGGCAAGACCAGTTGGGGCACCATGCGCGCAATCCTGGAAGGCGACTTCCTGGGCGTCGGCACCACTTCCAACGACAACCAGTCCACCAGCTACCTCTTCCGCCAGCGCATTGCCCTGGCCGAAGTGGAAACCAACGATCATTGGACCGTTTCAGCCGGACAGGGCTGGACCCTGCTGGCCGAGAACAAGGCGGGAATCTCCACCATGGCTTCGAACATCGCCCTGCCAAACCAGATCGACCCGAACTACGTTACGGGCCTTGTCTGGGCGCGCTCGGGCAGTATTCGCTTGACCAAGGGATTCAAGCATGCGGCCTTCGCCGTCTCGGCAGAGAACCCGCAACTGCTCTACACCGCCACGCTGGCCGGCAACACCCCCTATGCCGTGGTCGGCAGCGCCGGCGTCAACGGCGGCCTGCTCAACAACTCGATCAGCGCCTGCTCGCCCTCGACATCCATCGTCAACTACGGCTCGCAGTCAGAAGTCGATTCGGCCGGCAACACGGTCCAGGTCGCGGTTCCGGTCTACAAGACCACCAACTCCTGCGCCAACCTGGCCAACATCACCTTCAACCAGGCTCCAGATATGGCGTTCAAGGTTGCTCTCGATCCCGGCTTTGGCCACTTTGAAATCTTCGGCGTCTCGCGCTTCTTCCACGAGACCATCTACCCCGGCGAAACCACCGACCGCAACCTATACGGCGGCGACAAGGACATCACTACCCTTCTGGTTCCGACGCCGGCTCTGAGCACCGCCGGTTCGTATCAGCACAGCTCAGTCTTCGGCGGCGTGGGCGGCAGCATGCGCGTCCCGCTGCTGGCGAACAAGCTGGTCCTGGGCGCCAAGGGCCTCTTTGGACCTGGCGTGGGCCACTTCGGCGACTCCACTCTCTCCGACGCCACCTCCAACTCCCTGGGCCAACTGGTTCCGATCCACAACGTCTCCGGCTTGCTGACCCTGGAAGTCAACCCCACGCGCCGCCTGAACATCTACGCCTACTACGGCGGCGACTATGCCGGCCGCGAGGATGAAGCCAACTCCACCGCGACCACCCAGAGCATCACCAGCGCGCCCTACTTCTGCGGCACCGTTGCCGGCGTTTACACCTGCAGCAAGGGCGTCGCTACCGCCGCCATCGCCGCAGTTGGCGGCACCTGGGGCCCGCAATACACCACCGCCGCCGCGCCAGTTGGCTACGGCTCGCGCCTGGCCGTCAACTCCGGCTGCAACGCCATCGCCGCTCCCGGCTACAACGGCAGCTCAACCGGGTACTATACCGGCAGCCCCAGCAGTTGCGCTGGCCAGACCCGCGACGTGCAAGAAGGCACCATCGGCTACTGGTACGACATCTACAAGGGTGACCGCGGCCGTCTGCGTCAGGGCATCCAATACGGCTACTCGGTTCGCGAAGCCTGGTCGGGCGCTTCCGGCATCGGCGGCAAGGGCATCGAAAACATGATCTTCACCAGCCTCCGCTACTACCTCCCCTAACCCCCGAGAGACTTCGGGTTCGGTTCGGCAGAAAGGGCAGCCCCAACCAGGGCTGCCCTTTCTGCTTCTCTGGGTTGGCGCAGGCGGCTTCCCGGTTCGGATCGCCAGGCGCTTCCGCATCACCTCGGGGCGTGCCCGCCGTCACAGCCAATAGTCGTTGTTTTGATTCACAATATGATTGGTTGTGCGGAGTTTATCCACGCTGGCGTTGGGGCTTTTGGTGTGCCAATCAGAGCACCCCGAACGCAGCGGCCCGTACCCCGTTTCCTTGCCGCCCGTGGTAGTGAGTCCACAGGCGGCAATGACAAGCCGGCAGCGGCAGAGCTTCCCTAAAACGAGGAAAAACAGCCTCGTGGGACTCTGCCGCTGTCTTGCTTTCAACAACCTGTCTCCTGTCGCCTTTCATTGTCGCCCCAGCGCCAACTGGCCTATATTGAGAGATTCAGCCTTGCCAGGATGGGTATGAATGAGCGACGCGCCGAGCCAGCTTGAAACCATCGCCACCCTTCTGCGCGCAGAAACTACCCTGGCGTTGGCCACGGCAGATGAGAACGGGCAGCCGTTCGTCGCGCCTCTTTTCTATCTTGTAGACCAGGACTTGACCCTTTACTGGCTTTCCTCCGCCAGCGCCGCACACAGCCTCAATCTCGCCCGCAGTTCCCAAGCAGCGGTCACTGTCTACCGGCACGCCGAGAGTTGGAAGGAGATTTGCGGGGTGCAAATGCGAGGGCAGGCAACCGCAATTACCGCCCGAGACCGCCGCAGGGCCTTGCTGAAGCGATACCGCGAGAGGTTCCAACTGGGGGCCATCTTCCGCCTGGCCATCAGCCAGTGCACCTTGTATGCCTTTCGGCCGGAATCCTTCCGATATCTAGACAACTCCAGGCACTTCGGAACCCGGTTTGAGGTTTTCAGGGGGCAAAGCTGAGAGGGTGCGTCCAGGCATGTTGCGGTGATCGGCCGGCAACCGGGCAGCAGCGGCCTGCTTCCTCATCGTCGATGCTATTCCAGGAGAGCCGGTAGCTCGGCGATTCATTGCGCGCGAAGTTCACCGTTGGGCAGGAAGGCCAAGCCAGCGACAGACTCTCCCGAAGCCAGCACGTCCCGCAGCCTCTCGGAGTTGACGCCGCTGCGGCTGGCGGCGGTTTTCAGCATGCGCAGCGCAGTGGCCGGCCTGGTCTCTGCCGGTAACCTGAAGATCCATGGGACGTTGGTCGAAGTCAACTTCTTGTCGCTGCTCAACGCCACCACGGGGATGAACGCCTTGAGCGCCAGTTGCTCGGCCAGATGGGCGCTGTCGCGATCCAAGGCCACAATAGCCAGAGCGTGCTTGTCCATCAGCGCATGAACCAGTTGGGTTGATGCGACGCCCCAATTCTGGTCGCTGGCCACGGGCAGCAGTTTCCATTCCCGTCCGTTTGCGGCTGTGGCCGCAACTTCTGCCCGCACCTCCGGCGACTGCGCAACCTCAGCCGCATGAGGCCCGAAGAGAACCACGCTCACCGTTCCGGCAGGCAGGTCGCCGCGATGCGGACCGGCATAGTCCACGCCGTCTTCGCCTACCCGCGCATAGGGCGCCACCTGCGGGACCGCCGGCGACGGCGGAATCCCTTGCGGGACGGCAGAAGCCGCTGGCCCCGACGCGGGCGGCTGCGCCTTCTCCATGGTAGCCAAGCGGTAGGTCACCGCGCCGTTGTGCACCGTGCCCAGGTACATGGGGGCGACGTTCTTCTGGTTGGGATCGAAGACCATGTGCCCGGTTGCGCCGTCGTATTCGAGAATATTGGCGAGCGCGTCGTGAATGCGGGCGCGATTGAGGCCGGCTTTGCAGATGGAGTCGAGCAGCGCGTTCATGGCGTCATAGGCCAGCGAGGCAAACTGCTCCGGCTTCTCGTGGAAGCGATCTTCAAAGCGGCGATTGAAGCTGAGCCACTTTGGGTCGTTGCGGGTGGGATCGTAAGGGAAGACAGCCTCAAAACCCTCCGCCGCCGGGCCAGCCTCTGCGAGCAACGTGGGGCCCAGCGTACGGTAGGCGCCAAAAACACGCTGCTTCATGCCCGCGGCGCGCATCTGCTTGAGAATTTGTGCCGCCTGCGTCTCGTCGGTCCAAAGCACAATGGCGTCAACGCGAGAGGAGGCAATCACCTTGAGCTGATGGGAGAAATCCGTGTCGCCGGGCAAATACTTCTGCTCGATGACGATGGGATGTCCCAGCCGGCGCGCCGCGTCGCGCAATTTCAGCACGCCGAAGCGTCCGTAGCGGCTGTTCACGCGCAGGATCGCGGCGCGTTTCAGACCCAGGCCGGTGAAGATGTGCCGCGCCAGCGTGAGACTCTGCACGCGGTCGTCCTGCAGATCGGTGAAGTACCAGGGAATATAGGTTTCCGGGATGGTGGGATCGGTGGAAGCCGAGTTGACGATGGGAATCTCGGCACGCAAAGCCACACGCAGGGCGATGTGGGTGGACTCGGAGCTGATGGAGCCGAAGATTGCCCAGTCCTGGTCGTCGTAGACCATCTTTACCACTTCGTTGGAGGCCGAGCCCCAGATGGCCGGGTCGGTGGGCCGGTCTTCACCATAAACCGCCTTTGCCTGCCAGTTGTCGTAGTCGTTGTGCAGCATCAGGCGGAAGGGCTTTCCTCCATAGCCGCCATGGGCATTGGCCTCGTCCACGGCCAATTGCGCGCCGTGCAACATGCGCTGGCCAAAAACCGCTTCAGGATTCGGCGCGACGGGCCCGAAAAATCCGATACGGACTTCCGTGACGTTCTTGGGCTCGGGAATGTCGCGCGCCGCACCGGAGTAAATATTGGGATGGACATAGTTGAGGTCGTAGGGCGCCGCGAACTTGGAGTACGGGCTCAGATCCGCAGGTTCGCCCGCATAGGGCGTCACCACACGGTCCTTGGGCGGTCCCGGCGGATGCGCTCCGCACGCGCACGTTCCCTTGCCCGTGACCTTGACCGGAGCGGCAGTCTGGTCCGCGGGCTGCGTTGAATACTGGCTCGCATCCTGCGCGGCGACACCTGCCGCGCAGACCAGAGACACCGAGCAGACCGCAACAATCAACCATCCCTTGCTCATCGATACTCCTTCGCTCCATCGCGCTGGCGCCAGCTTCTTCCCAGCAACGCACAGCCGGCGCGCTAGCGCCTACTGCCGCAAAAAGGGTCATCTACCGGTGTCCGCGAATGGTGTAAATTCGCCTTGGAGACTTCCCTCAGGGGCTAAAGCCCAGCCCATTTTGGGCCGTTTACGGCACGACTGAAGTCGTGCCCTTTCAAGACATGCACGACCATCTGTGCGGCGGACCCCACTCGCGCCGTCTGCCGCACCGCAGGTGCTTACACGTTGCGGCAACATACTCTGGGCGCGCCAGCGCCGTCTGCCGCACCGGAGGTGCTTACACGTTGCGGCAACATACTCTGGGCGCGCCAGCGCCGTCTGCCGCACCGCAGGTGCTTACACGTTGCGGCAACATACTCTAGGCGCGCCAGCGCCGTCTGCCGCACCGCAGGTGCTTACTGCTTGTTGCCGTCTGCCTTCCCGTTACGAAACATGGCGATAGCTTCGATCTCGATGAGCAGTTCCGGGCGGCACAGATGCGCCTCGATGCCGGTGGAGGCGGGCAGCGGATCGAGCCCCTGCTCCTTGAAGAACTTGGTGCGCTCGAGGTTGAAGACATCGTAGTCGCGGTCGATGTCGCGCAGGTAGCAACTGGTGCGCACGATGTCGTGCCAGGTGCAGCCTTCGGCCTCAAGCAGCCCGGTGATATTGTCGAAAGTGCGCCGAAGCTGGGCAGTGAAGTCGCCAATATGCACGCTTACGCCGTTCTCGTCGATCGAAGCGGTGCCTGAGATGAGCAGAATGGTGACGCCGCCGATATCGATTCTCATGCCGCGCGAGAACGAGCTGGGCTTGGCATAGGCATAAGCCTCGTTGAGGACGCCGTGGTTGGTCATGGCGCGCTTTTCGATGGGCGCGTGGGCGATGGTCTCCAGAATATCCGCAAATGAATTCATGGTAGTGATGCTCCTTGGGTTCTTATGGTTATTGACGAATTCCGTGGCTCAACCCTTTGGCTGTGGCGACCCAAATGTCGTTGCCTTGAAAGTCGATGCCGAGAACATAATTGTGGGCCGGCGCGGTGGTCACGGCGACCGGCGTTATCTTGCCTTGTGCGTCGCGCACCGTCATCTCCGGCTTGCCATCCTTGAGCGAAGGGCGATAGACAGCCCAGTTCACGCCGTCGTAATAAGCCAGCCCCTTGTCGGTGCAGAACCAGGCGCGATCTGCGTCCACGCCCTTGATAAAGTTGATGAAATTCGAGGGAAGTCCGCTGTCTTTCATGAGAAAGTTGTGCCAGTAACGGCCATCGTACCGGCTGCCGCCGAAGTATGTTGCCGCCCAGACAATATTGTCCACATAACTGACCGAAGTGACAATCTCGTGGATCAACCCTTGATCCTTGAAGAGGACAATCTCGTTCTCGCCGTCGGGGTCTTCGTACTTGTCCCAGCGGCCCGTCTTCTGGTCGTATTCCAGCAGCCCGCTGCCCCACACGGCGTAATACACCTTGTTGGCCGCGGCGGAAACGCCATAAACCCATATCTCGACCATGGGCGTGTTGCGCTCGTTGTAAAGCGTCCACTGGCCGGAGCGCAGATCGAGACGGCAGCCGCCGGCGGCCGTGGCTACCCACACATTCTCGCCTTCCACCGAGACGCCGTACACCACATCGTTGCTCAGCCCCGAGTTCAATTGCGTGAAGGTGTCGATGCGCCCGCCGGAGATGCGGCTCAAGCCCGCCCATGGTGCCAGCCCACACGTCGCCGGTGCGCTTATCCAGAGCCAGCGTGAGCACCGCGCGATGCGCCAGGCCATCCTTGGTGGTGTAGGTCTTCCACGCGTGATTCTCATACACCGCCAGGCCGTTTTCAGTGCCCGCCCAGATGCGGTCTCCATCCACCAGCACGGAATAGACGTGATTGTCGGGCAAGCCGTTCGCGGTGGTGAAGTTCTCAAAGCGGAAGCGCGGCACCTGCGGTACGGCATGAGACTTTTGCACTTCGGACGCAGGGGTGGGCGCGGCCAGCGCCCAAGGCGCTGCAACCAAAAACATCGCAATCGTCAGCAGCTTCTTCATCGCGTCCTCAGGTACTCGATCAAGTCGTTGAGTTCGTCCTTGGTCAGGTCGTTGGTGCGACCGTGCTTGTCGTCGGGGTTGAAGACTGTCCAGATCTCTTCCAGGGTCCGCGCCGAGCCATCGTGCAGGTAGGGTGCGGTGAGCGCAATCTCGGTTAACGGCGCCGACTTCAGCATTCCTGAATTGTCAGTGGCCTTGCGCGTACCCACGTCAGACAATTTCTGATTCGTGCCCTTGGGGCCGCTGTGGCAGTACGAGCAGCGGTTGTACTCCGCAATCGGCTTGCCGAACTTGTCTACCGTGCGCTCAAACAAATCTTTGCCGCGCTCCTGCGCCGCCGTGAGTTGGAAGCCCCGCAGCTTCCAGCGGTTGGGGCGCGTGGGCATATTGCGGATGATAGATGGTCAGGTCGGCAAGCGTCAGGTTGTCGTACTGTCTCCGCGCGCCAGAAATACTTCTCCGTGCGCGGCCCGCACTCCGTGGTGAGATTCGGATTGCCGCCGTTCCACTTAAAGGGCTCCGTATCCTTCACGCCCTCCAGCATCTTGTTGTCCACGATGTCGCGGCCGAATCCGTCCGGTTCCAGGTCCCAGGTGAGCCCATCGAAGGTGGCGTCGATATGGCAACTGGCGCAACCAATCTGCCCTTGAAACGATTGCCGCGCGGTATAAAAAGTCTGTTCTCCACGACGCTGCGGAGAGACTGTCTTTGGCCCCGCCATGGCAATGGTCGAGACAACGCGATTGGCGCGCGTGTCGATTACGCTGATTGTATCTTCAAGGCGATTGGCTACAAAAAGTTTACGCCCGTCCTTGCTGAGCGCCAGACCGCGCGGATTGTGACCCACGGGGATGCGCGCCACAACGTAGTTGCCGCTTGCTGAAAGATCCTGGACGAAGGAACCGGATTGCGGGCGCGGGTGAGTGTGGATGAATTGCATCAGTCGAGCCACATCCACCACCGTCACTATCTCCGAGCCGCCGCAGGTAACGTAGATGCGCGACTTGTCCGGCGCAATCTCCACGCCGAAGGGCTGAGAGGCATAGCGCTCCAACTCGTCCAGCGGAACCTCGACCGGCTTGCCCACATCCGCGCCAAAGATGGTCAGCGTGTAAGCAAACGCGCCGCCATGCTCCAGGTGCGCCAAAGGCACGAGATTCTTGGGGTGGTACTCCGCAACCGCGCCCAGGCGGCCATCCGCTGAAAAAGCCAAATGAAAGACGCCGGCCACCGCGTGCAGCGGAATACGATCTTGAACTACCGCGCGCGTTGCGTCGATCACCGTGATCTCCGACTCGGGCGCGTTGCGATTGCCCCCTTCGGTCGGCTGCCGCGACGCATTGGGGTAAACATGCGTTGCGTAAATCTTCGCGCCATCGGGCGAGAGCGTGAGGTAACTTGCGCCGCGCCCGCCCAGCAGGCGCTTCTCTTCCACCCCGGTCTGCGCATCCAGCACGGCAATGTCGCTGCTGATGCGGTTGGCCACATAAAGCCGCTTGCCCGCGCGGTCTTCCACCACGCCCGAGGGCTCCGCGCCCACCGGCCAGGTCGCCACCACGGCGAGCGTGCCGGTGTCGATCACGCTCAGCGTGTCGTCCCAGGTGTTGGTTACGAACAGGCGCGCGCCATCCGGCGAGAGCGAGAATCCGCGCGGCACGCGGCCCACGGGAATGTTCTTGATCGTCGCATAAGTGGCCGCGTCCAGCACGCGAATCTCTTCGCTCTGCTGGCAGAGCACATAGAGGCGCGCGCCGTCGGGCGAGAGCAGCACTTCCAGCGGCGAAGCATAATCCAACGCATCGCTCGACGCATTGCGCGCATCTGCTTGCGCAGTGCGCCCCGTCCACAGGCCGATGCCGGCAAAGGCCGCGGAGAGCAGCGCCAGCGCGGTCACCGCCGCGGTGCGTGCGCCGGCTATGTTGCGCAAAATCACTTCGGTTCCTCCACGGTCAACACGCGATCAATATCGAGTTTCTCAAGCGTCTGCTCGCGCCCGCTGGGCCAGTGAACGATGAGCTTGTCGATCGCCGTTGCGGCGCCGAGCCCGAAGTGCAAGCGCCCGTCGTCCTGCGATAGATAGCCGGAGGCGGCCACGCGCTCCGCGGTCCACCGCTTGCCCGCGGCGAAGACTTCAACCTTTGCGCCGATGCCGTCGCGATTGCTCTTGGTGCCCTTGAGCTTGACGGCCACCCAGTGGCCGGTGTTGGTGGAGATGTTATGCACCAGCGTGCCCCTGGCGTTGAGGTTCACAACAAATGCATCCACCTTGCCATCGTTGTCGTAGTCGGCGAAGCACGCGCCGCGCGCCGTGGTGCGCACGCTCAACACTGGCCCGGCATCGCGCGACACATCTGCGAACTTACCGTCGCCCAGTCCGCGAAATAGCGTGTGCTCCTGGGGAATCAGATGAATCAGCCCGCCGTGGAAGATGAGAATATCGAGCAAGCCGTCGTTGTCGAAATCGTAGATTCCCGTGCCCCAGCTCACGTACTGCGCGTTGGTCTGCGAGACGCCGTTGGATGCGCCCATGTCGTCGAACACCAACTTGCCGTTGTTACGCAAGAGCCGGTTATAGTGGCCGTCAGTCACCCACAGATCCAACATGCCGCGGCCCTCAAGGTCGGCAAACACCGGGCCCATCGAAGAAGTCGATTCGCCATTCTGTCCGAAGGCCGTGCCTGAATCGTTGCCGATCTCTTCAAAGGTTCCATCGTGCTTGTTGTGGAAGAGGAAATTCTCTGTGCGATCGTTGGCCACGTAGATATCGTCCCAGCCATCGTTGTCAAAGTCCGCCGCGGTCACGCCCATGGTGCGGCCCACATACGCGCCGATGCCCGACTTCTCGGTGACATCGGTGAAGGTTCCATCGCAGTTATTGTGGTAGAGCTTGTTGGTTTCGCCCTCGTAGTCCAGCGGCCCCGGATAGTTGTCCGCCGCATAGAACGCACGATACTTGGGATCGAACTTGACATAGCGGCCCACGAACAGATCGACGCAACCATCCCGGTCGTAGTCCAGCCACGTGGAACTGATCGCCCACCCGTCTACCTTGATGCCAGCCTTCTCTGTCACATCGGTAAAAGTACCATTGCCGTTGTTGTGATAGAGGATGGTCTTTCCGTATCCAGTGACCAGCAGATCTTCGAAGCCGTCGTTGTCGTAATCGGCCACTGTCACGGCCACCGAATACATATTGGGATTGAGACCGGCCTTGTCCGTCACATCGGTAAAGCGGCCATTGCCCTCATTGCGATAAAGATGGTTGTGCGGGGGCGTGGCCGGCTTTTCCTTCAGCGGATACGGATGCATTGAATCGTCAAGCGGACGTCCGTTGACCACGTAAAGCGACGGCAGGCCTGAGTTGTTGTAGTCGAACCAGGCACAGCCCGCACCCGTGCCCTCCAGCAGCGAACCCAACTGGCGCGATCCGAAGCTATGAATAAAGTCGATGCCCGCCTTGTCGCTTGCATCTTCAAAGCGAATGACCGGAGCCGCCTGCGTCGGCACCTGCGGTGCCGCCACCTGCGGTGGGGCCAGCGGCGCCTGCGGCGCTTCCGCGGCGGCGCAAGCAGGAGCGGCCCAAGCGGTCTGCGCGGCAGTCATTGAAACCGCGCCGAATAAAAAAAGAAAGCGTAACGACATCACTTGCCTCCCGGCGTTCCACTCTTCGCAGCGCCAGCCTTAGTCGAGCCGGTGAGGTCCACCGGCGTCGTGGACTTGAGCAACACACCGGGAACGCGGTTTTCCGACGCGCGCTCAGGGCCCGTGTGGCAGCCCACGCAGATGCGCTGCTCGCCGCGCCGAATCCAGAACCAGCCATGTTCTTGCCGAAGGACCGCGCCCTTCTCGTCAAGAAGCGCAAAGCGGATGGGCCTGTCGCCCGGAACCCGCGCAAAGAAAGAACCATCCGGTTCAACCGGCGCCGTGCCGTTCACCACCGCGTGGCCTTGTGCGTCCATCGTCTCCAGCCGCACCGATGCGGGCGTAACCTTCAGATCGCCCGCGCGCGACTGGCGTACGTCGAGGGCCAGCAGGTTGGCGTAGTTCCAGTCGTGCAGGCCGGAAGGATGACGATTGGGCCGAGTGCGTGGCGCAACCAGAACCGGCTCAACCAGATCTTGGCCACTGTCGGCGAGCAGCATCTGCATCGCGGCAGCGCCTGGCTTCCACAGCTTCAATGCGTAGTGTGTTTCGGGCGTCGCGCGTACGCTCACCAGCCACGCGCCCGAGGCTGTCTCGGAAATCGCGCCAGCGAACTCGCCGCGCGGCGCAACGATGCGCGCCTCGGCCGCCAGCGGCGAAGTGAAGCGCGCCAGCGATGCTCCGTGCGTGAAGACGACGTCGCCTGAAGCCAACTGCTTGCCGCCCCAGCGCGCCACACCGTGATCGCACCGATACGACTCAACACCGCTGCCATCCGAGTACGCGAGGAACAATTCAGGAGTCGAACCGGAGCCCAGCGGGAAACCAGCTTGAAACAGAATGCGACCGTCTTGTAAAACGTCTTCAGGAATCGCGCTGCCAGGAAGATAACTGAGCGGCAGCAGCGTGGCGCCTGCCTTCTCGTCCAATGGCGCAAATGCCGTGTCAGCATCCTTGCCCGCGGATTCGAGTTGAAATCCATGTGATGTGCGCAGCGCAAATACCAGTTTGCCGGCGGGCAGGTAGAAAGGACGAATCGCATCGGTCGCACTGGCGATGACCTTGCGCACCGAGCGGTCCGCAAGGGTCATCTCGAAAATCTGCCACGGATCGCCGGCCGTCTGCTTGCCTGCAAACAGCATGCGCTTGGCGTCAAAGGAAATATTTGCGTCGGCAGTGGCCGCAAAACCGGCAACCAGCGGCACGGCGTTGCCCTCATGCAGCAGCAGCAATTGCGCGCCCTTGGGGAAGCGTTCTGTTCCGCGCAGCGCGGCAAGCGGCTGGTAGGCCGGCGCGGCTGTCACGATGATATCCACGCCAGGCATCTCGGCGGCATCTGGCGAGAAGCCGCAAACTGCAATCAACAGAAGAAGCGACGCGGCAAGCGCCAGGGCCCTGGCGGGGGATCTCATCCAACAGCCTCCATGGCGCGCGAACCAACGATCTCGCGCACCGGGAGTGCCTGGCGGCGCAGCGCCAGCGCCCGCAGATCCAGATACGGATCCAGCGTGGCCATCATGTCGTCGAATCCCGCAAAATCAAGCGACTGCTCACCGTCGCTCCAGGCCTTTTCAGGGTTGGGATGCACTTCGACCAGCAGCCCATCGGCGCCGGCAGCAACGGCGATGCGCGCCAGCGCGGGCACCAGGTCGCTGTGCCCGGCCGCGTGGCTCGGGTCGGCGATCACCGGCAGATGCGAGATCTGCTTGAGCAGCGCGATCGCAGCCACATCAAAGGTGTTGCGCAGTGCCGTTTCGAAGGTGCGGATGCCGCGCTCGCAGAGAATGACGTTGGGATTGCCGTTGTCCAGAATCGATCTGCGCCGAACGCAGAAAGTCCTCAATCGTCGCCACCATGCCGCGCTTCAGCAGGACCGGCCGGCCGGAGCGCGCCGCCGCTTCAAGCAGCGCGTAGTTTTCCATGTTGCGCGTGCCGATCTGCAGAATGTCGGCATACTCGGCGACCATGGGAACGTCTTCTTCCGACATGACTTCAGTCACGATGGCCAGGCCGCTCTCTTCGCGCGCGCGGGCCAGCATCTTCAGGCCTTCGAGGCCGTGACCTTGAAATGAATAAGGAGAGCTGCGCGGCTTGAAGGCGCCGCCACGCAGAATGCGGGCTCCGGCGCGGCGCACATGGTTGGCCGTGGCCATCAGTTGAAACTCGGTCTCAACCGAGCAGGGCCCAGCCATGGTGATGAATTCGTCGCCGCCGATCTCCAAATCCAGCACCGGGATGATAGTCTGCTGGCGCCCGGCGCTTTTCAGCACATCGGGAGTTTCGGCAAATCGATCGTTCCAATTTTCACGCACCGTTCGCGCTCCGTTCTGGGGAAGATTCAGGCTACTGGAACGGTGTACGGTGCGCCTCAACCCAAAGATTGAGAGGTACGACCGGGCGTGATGGCCATCACACCCGACGGGGAAGGCCTCGCCTGCCCGATCCTTCGCGGTGTTGCGAAGGGCGGGAGAGCGCGAGCCTCAATGGGCAACGGCAACCCCACCTTACCAGTCTGTTGCGTGAGTTGAAGATGCTGAAAACCGTCCCTCGGGGGCTAAAGCCCAGCCTATTTTGGGGCGTTTATGGCACGACTGAAGTCGTGCCCTTTCAAAGCCTGATCTTCACTGGGTGCCCCAGGTCTCGCTTTTGAGACCTGGGAAAGCACGAACCTCAACCGGCAACGCTGGCCCCGCCGCAGATGGCCATGGGCGGCGGGTGATAGCCGAATGCCGCATCCACAATCGCGGCAATGCCCAGCACCGTCTCATCCTGGAAGGGCCGCGCCACAATCTGCACGCCGATCGGCAGTCCTTCAGGCGAACGGCCCACCGGAACCACCGCCCCCGGCGCGGCCAGCACGTTGAACCACTGCGTGTGCCGCACGGCGTCAAGATACTCCACCTGGCTTCCGTCGACGGTCCACGCGCGCTCCCCGTGGCGAAAGGCGGGAATGCTGGCCACCGGACACAGCAGCACCGGATACGCGCTCATCTCGGCGAGCGTCTTCGAGCGCAGCAAGTCCAGTTCCGCCCACGCATCGAGCAACTCCGTTGAGCGTGAGTTTCGGCAGGGCCTCGTCGAAGCCCAGAAACTCCTTGAAGATGGGGCTGAGCTGGTCGCGTTTGCCGCGAATGGCCGGCGCATAGAACATGGCTCCGCACTGCACAAAGAACGTCCACCACAGCTTGCGCAGCAGTTCCAGCGTGCGCGGGCGGAAGGGCTCGACGCGGAAGCCCGCTTCGCGCAGCGCCGCCGCCGCAGACTGCACCGCCGCGCGCGTCTCCGGCGTGACGGGAACCAGTCCATCGTCTTCAAAGAATCCAATCGTGTTGGCGCGCAAATCATTGAGGCTTGGCTCGCGCAGCGCAATCGGCGGACTGGCCGGATCGTGCGGGTCCTGGCCGCTTAGGGTGCGAAACATCAGCGCGACATCGGCCATGGTGCGCGCCATGGGGCCGATTGCGCCCAGCGTCGAAAACGGCCCCACGCACGGCGGCAGATGCCCGCGGCCGGGAATGCGCCCCGGTGTGGGCTTCAGCGAGCAGATGCCGGTGAAATGCGCGGGTACGCGCACCGAGCCGCCGCTGTCCGAGCCCAGCCCTGCCGCCGACATGCCCGCCGCGATGGCCGCCGACTCGCCGCCGCTTGATCCGCCCGGCGAGCGCGTCCAGGTCCCAGGGGTTGCTGGTGCGCCCATGCAGCAGATTGGCCGTCTCGTAGGCCATCAGGAACTCCGGGCAATTGGTAGTGCCCAGAATCAACGCTCCAGCGGCCCGCAACCGCGCGACAACCACCGCATCTTCGCGTGGAATGTCGCCCTTGTTCAGCAGGCTGCCGATCTCGCACTTGAGTCCACGCGTCGCAATCGAGGACTTTACCGTAACCGGCAATCCGAACAACGGCCTTCTGGAGCGGGTTCCATGCCACGCATCGTGTTTCCGCGCCCGCTCGCGCACCCGCTCCGCGTCGAAATCAGCGAACACGTTCAACTCCGGATTCAGCCGCTCGATCTGGCGAATGTGGGCCTCGGCCAGTTCGGTAACGGAGATTGCACCGGAGCGCAGAAGCTCCAGTTGCTGCGTGGCCGATTTGAGAACAACGTCGTTCATAGGTGAGCTGCTTTGGGGCGCGGCTCGACGCCACGATGGGTTTGGCTGGTTGAGAACTGCGGTTTCCCACCCTTGCGCAAAGTGCATGCAAGGATGGGGCACGGGGCATGTGTGGTGCATTTGCAGAAAGCGCATTGGCCTTTGTGCTTTCCCTGGTCTCAGAATCGAGACCAGGGGCACCCATCGTTTGCGTACCGACCCGTCCGGCTTACGGGTGGCTCGGCTGGTTCGGCGCAGGCGCCAGGTCTTCAGCGGGCGACGACGGCAAATCGTGGTAGTTGAAGCGATACGAGCGCACCGGCTCACCGGAGTCGAAGCGGTTGTTCCAATCCAGTTGATAGCCCACCGCGTCCGCGTCGTCGGGGAACTTCTCGCTCGCTGGGTACGGATACGCGCTCATCGTGTGGAAGGGCAGTTGCGACACCGTAAACGGCGAGGCGTCCCACCAGTCCATATCCTTGACGAAGCCGTTGGCATAGAAGAAGTAGTCGCGCTTCCAGTGCTCGGGCAGCGCGGGCAGCTTGGCCGTGTCGAACTCGGTGGCAATTTCCTCGCCGCTGCCGAAGATCACGTAGCGGTCGTCGATGGCCTTCAAAAGCGGGGTCACGTCGCCCATGCGCGTGTAGTTGCCGCGCTGATGCTGGAAGGGGCCGGTCAAGCTCACGCGATTGTAGTCGTAATCCAGATCGCCGGGGCTGGCCAGGTCGATCTGCCGCGGGTAGCCACGGAAGTGCAGCGTGGCCACGGAGAGCGGCACCTCCGCTGTGCGCGCCTCGGCCTCGGCGCTGTTGTCTACGAGCACCTGGTCCCAGTAGATTTCGAGATTCGTCATCAGGCGGATGCGGCGCGCGCCCGCGGGCAGCGTGCCCGTGAGATCGACCACAATGGTCCGCTCAAGGCCCGCCGGGAAGCCCACATCGTCCGCAATGCGCTTCCAACTGCCGTCCGGCATCTGCGCCTCGGCGTAGGGCGAGATGGGCTTGATCCCCGCCTGCCACGCGCCGTAGAGCGAGGTCGCGCTGAAGTAGTTCACATAGCCGGTCATCAGCAGGCGCACCGGGGACTTCGCGTCCAGCGAACCAAGGTCCAGCGTCAACGCGTGCAGGTTGGCGAAGCCGTCGTAGGGCAGCGGCGTGAACCCGCTGGCGAATTGATGATCGCGCTTGCTGATCTGTTCCAGCACGTCGCGGCCTTCGCCGTCCCACGCGCCCACCGGAAGGTGTGCGCCGGCCGAAGCCACCACGCGGCCCGAGGCAAAGGGCGGATCGTCGAGGAAGCGTTCGTCGGGATTGACCTCGACATTCTCCGGGTGATCCACGGCAACCAGGCGCAACTGGTCGATGTAGTTGACCTCTTCCATCGGCTCCATGAAGCGCAAGCTGAGCTTGCCGTTCACCGGCGCAATCTGGCTGCCTTCCACCTTGATCCACTCGCCGGGGTTGGGCGTGTTGCGCCGCGTGGGCGTGAACCAGTGGCCCACCACCGCCGCGCCGATCACGTCGGTGACGAGTTTGTACTTATGCCCGTCCCAGGCGAAGAGCACCGGGCAGGAGCTGCCGCGGCGGTCGGCCTCCTTCATGGCGATTACCGGCTGATGGGGCAGGTCGATCTCGTCCTGCAGCACGCCGGTGGGCCAAAGGATGCGCAGCAGGTCGATGCCGTCCGCCTCGCCCAGCCCGACCAGAATCTGCGGCGGCCCTTGCGTCTGATAGCCCGAGGCGCCGGCCAGCTCCCACTTCTGCCAGTGGCCGTTGGCAAAGATCTCCACCTTCACGCCCAGCGCCGTCTTGTTGTCGGCAAAGCCGGTCAGGTCGAGGCGCACGGAGTGGTTGGGGCCGGTGCCCAGGTTGCGCAGCAGCACCGGCGGCGCGTTCAACTGCGTCACGATCAGGCTCGGAGCGCCGTTGCCGTCCACTTCGGCGGCGATCAGGCCGCGCGGATGGGTCAGCTTGACGCCGTCGAGGCCCAGCGCGTGGCTCACGTCTTCAAACGTGCCGTCGCCGCGATTGCGGAAGACGCGCACCTGCGGCCCGGCTTTGGTCTCGACAATCGCCGCCAGATCGACCCAGCCGTCGTTGTCAATGTCGATCGGCGTTACGCCCCATCCGCGCAGCGCGCCGTGCAACGGGAGTTCCACTCGTTCAAACCGGCGGCCGATGTTTTCCGGCCCGGTCAACGTTGCGCCACAGCGTGAGGCCCGGCGCGCCAGCGTGGGTCACGGCGATGTCCATCCAGCCGTCCTTGTTGTAGTCCAGCACGGCAATGCCCGTGGTGGGCGGCAGCTTCGCGCCTTCATAGAGCGGCTGGGTCGGATACTTCCCTTCCCTCGGATTCACATAAATCAGCGGCGCAGCGCCATCGCCGGTCACCGCCAAGTCCACGGCGCGGTCGTTGTTGAAGTCGGTCAGGATGGCCGCCGCAGTCTTGCCGCTGCCGCCCAGCCCGGTCGGTTCGGTCCACTCGGTAAAGGTCTTGTTGCCGTTGTTGCGCCACAAGACATTCGGCGTGTCGCCCGGCTTCAACCCCGATCCGGTCAGCAACAAGTCCAGATCGCCGTCGTGGTCGTAGTCCACAAATGTGATGCCCGTCGGGTGATTGCGCGGCGCGAGACCAGCCTCGGCGGTCACATCCTGAAACTTGCCTTTGCCCAGGTTGCGGAAGAGCAGCACGGCGTCGTCGAGCGCCACGGCCAGATCGTTCAGCCCGTCGCCGTCAAAGTCGCCCACCGCGCAGGCCACGGCATGGCCCGAGGCCTTCAGCCCCGCCGCGGCCGCATCCCACTCCTCAAAGCCGCCATCGCCCTTGTTGTGCAGCACGCGAATGGCCTGCGCGCCCGATTGCATCAGCACCAGGTCCATGCTGGCCCGAGCCGGTCACGTCCATCATGCAGGCGCCGCCCGTAGTGGTGAGCGCGGGCGCCCCTGGTCTCGCTTTTGAGACCAGGGAGGTCAGCGATTCCGCCACCAGCTTCACCGGAATCATGGGCGTGCTTGCCTGTCTCCGGCTCCTCGACCGGCGTCACCGTCGAATAGTGCCCCTGCTCGCCATAGGCCAGACCAATGGGCGCTGAAATCTTGGTGCTGGTCATGTGCTGGAAGAGATTGAAGTGTTCTTTCGCCAGATCCTTGTGGCCAGAGCGCTGCAAGGCCGTGGCCATCACGAACTCCGACGAGGCATGGAGGGGGTTGATGGCCAGCGCCTGCTTGAGGATGGCGATGGCCTTGTCGTACTTCTTCATCTCCAGGTAGCAGACGCCCTGAAAGTAGAACGAGTCCACGTCGCGAGGATCGTCCTTGACCGCCTGCTGAAAGCTGGCCAGCGCCGCGTCCAGCTCATTAGCTGGCGTGCTGGGCCAGGCCCAGGTTGTACCAGGCCTGAGCGTTACCTGGCTCCAAGTCGCAATGGCCGCCTGCAAGGCTCTTCTTGGCCTCGTCCAGCTTTTGCAGGTAGATCAGGGCGATGCCCTCGTTGATGGCGGCCTGCGCCAGCTTGGGGTCTTTCTTGAAGGCCTGCGGCGAAAGCTCTCCGCCGCGCGGTCAGTAAACTGCTGGCCCATCTGCGCCACGCCGCGGTTGTTCAGCCTGACGGCCTCGGCGTCAAAACGCACTTGAGCGCCGGCCATGGCCGCCGCCGCAAAAAGAGCTAGGGCCAGGGGCCCGGTCATCTTCATCAATCTCTTCCCCAGTTCGGCCGGAGTCTGCTAGAGCCCAGAAGGCCGCACAACTTTCCAGTGTATGCGACCGGGCAATCCGACCGCATCCTCCGCAATGTTGAGTTTTCGTCCGCGGGAGGACTATCTGCTCTGGGTCAGGGTCTTAGAGAGCGGCGCAAGTGTCGCGGACTTCAACTGACTCAGATCCGCCAGCACGGCTTGCCATTGCGCCGGGGTCTTTCTGGTTTCGATCGGCAGCGAGAGATCGTCGTAGAACGCCAGGATGTTATCGCGCAGCGGGGGCGATGTCTCGTCGAAGTTGCTTGCGGATAGCCTGGCCAATAAGTGAGCGTAGGTCTCGTCCGCGAGTGAGTATTCTGCCGCTTTGGTTGGTCCACCGCTATCGAGATCGCAGTCGGGCAGGACCAAGGCGCCCGCACGCACTTCGTTGAGAAGGGCGCGATAATGATCGACTGTGGTATCGATACTCTTGATATACAGATCTTCGGTCTGCGGGGTTGGATTGTTGAAGCCCAGGCCCTTGAATGGGCCGACCTTGGGTATAAACCGCAGAAGCGTTGCCAGGATGCGTGTGCCAAGTCCCGGCTTGGTGTAGTTCTTTCCCCAGTATCTCTCATAGTCGGAGCGGGAAAGGTGATAGAGGAACTTTTGTCGCGCAAAGTTGGGCGTCTCGCGCATCAAGTCCTTCTTGTGCGCCTGGAGCGCGACCTGGGTCATTTCTGGAATCAGCCGGCTGATGGAAAAGCGATAGGACCCCACCGCCAGATCTTCATGCGTGAGCACGCTCTTCAGCGGCACCCCGTATACGACGGGAAAGACCCGTTCCAGCAAAGGCTCTGAAACCTGGAATCCAATGAAGTCATGGTACTGCTCGGGCGCATAGCGATTCTTGGCCACCTGCAGAGTGTCGAATCCGAACTCCGTCTTCAAGTGCGCGGATCTGTCCTGGGCATAGCGAACAGACCGGCCATAGCGCTTCTCCAACCGCGGGTATTCAATGGCGACTGCACGATTGACCGCCGGATGACCGTCGATGTCCGCTGTGTAATGTGACAGGGCACCCAGCGCGAAAGCGAATTCGTTGGCGTTCTGGCTTTCACGAAGCAGCTCGCGAACAAAGTCCCCGCTGCGAACGTAATGCACAAGATCGCTGAACTCCCTGCTGCCGAAGGGGTAGTAGCCAAGATCCTGAATGACCGATCCGCCGTAAGCGTAGGCATGCGCCTCCTTGATCTGGTCTTCAGTCAAACCGGGGAAGCGATGCACTACGAGCGGCCGAATCGCATCGGTCCAGAGCAAATCCACGATTTCCTCGTGGGTCAGAACCGAGTACGCTGAGGAGCCGCTGCTCGAAATCAGAATGATGAGCAGAGTCGCCAGCGATCGAGCTGACAGCTTTCGCCAATGAACCGACATCGAACCCCAGGGGAGCATCAAATCCGGCCCATCAATACGAGAGCCACCACAACCACGAGAGCAAGTCCAAGCCCCCCGGTTGGATAGTATCCCCAGTTTCTGCTATGCGGCCAGGTTGGCACCACGCCAATTAGAACCAGAATCAACAACAAAACCAAGAAAGGTCCGAGCACCGTTCCCTCCCTGGGCGCCTGCGATCGTTGATCGCTTCTGCCCACTTGCTGCAACAGCTTGAGTCTTCCACCCCACACACCGGCTCGCTGAGCAAATGGAGACAGCAGTCATGCAAAGGAAGAACAAGGCCATGATTTGCATCGGGCCCCCCTCTGCTGCAATCATCCTTGCCATCCGATTCGATGGGGGCACTTCGCATGAATCGTCCTGCATTTCTACTTCTGGCGGTCGCCATGGCATCTTCCACCACCCTCTTGGCCCAGCCCTCCGGCTGGCCGCCTTCGCCCGAACACCCGACCATTGCGGTCTGGCCCGGAGTTGCGCCCGGCGCGCCCGCCAACCCGCCTGCCGAGGCTGACACCACCTCCGCCAAAGACAACCTCATCGCCGACAGACCGCTCATCCGGCTGGGCAACGTCTCTGTGCCGACGCTTACAGTGTATGCGCCGAAAGGCGAGAACAGCGGCGCTGCCGTGGTGGTCTTTCCCGGCGGCGGTTACAGAATTCTGGCCATCGATCTTGAAGGCACGGAGGTATGCGACTGGCTGACTTCCCAGGGCATCACCTGCGTGCTGCTCAAGTACCGCGTGCCGGGAACCGGTCCCTATCCCACGTCGCTTGCCGCCTTGCAGGATGCACAGCGCGCGCTCGGCCTGGTTCGCCTGCACGCCGCCGAGTGGAAGATTGACCCCAACCGCATTGGCGTTCTTGGCTTTTCGGCGGGCGGGCACCTCGCCGCCGCCCTCAGCACACATTTTGACAAGCGGCTCTACGACCCGATCGATGCCGCTGACAAGCTGAGTTGCCGTCCTGACTTCGCAGTGGTCGTCTATCCCGGCTACCTGGCCCTGGCCGACAAGAACTTCGCGCCGAATCCGGAGATCAATCCGACGGAGAAGACACCGCCGACCTTCATTGTGCAGGCCGAAGACGATCCGGTGCATGTTGAAAACGCCACGGTCTACTTTCTGCAATTGAAGAACGCCAAGGTTCCTGCCGAACTGCACATCTACGCAGAAGGCGGTCACGGCTACGGCTTGCGCGGCACCGGGCTTCCTGTGACCGGCTGGCCGCAGGGCGTGGAATCCTGGCTGCGCGTGATCAAGGTCTTGCCGGCACGGTAAGCCAGCCCTGCGCCGGGAGCACGCGCAGCGCTGCCATTCTTTGGCGGGTCTTTCGCGGGCCCAAAGCGGGTAAATCGAATTACTGAACCACAGATGCCCAGCCTGACTGCCCGGCGATGGAGGAAACGCTTTCTGAAAGGATGCGGATTGCCCTATTCCTGCCACAATGCTGCTTTGCGCCATTTTGCCAAAGCTGCTTGCCATCTCTTTATTTCAGAGGATGTTTGCCAAATTTTTCCGCTCACAATCTGGTTGAGAAAAGCCGGGAAAGCGTAAAATGAACCCACCTGTGATTACCCCTCGAAACAAATCCGAAAACCGCCGCCGGCCAGGAGCTGCCAGCATTCGCGACGTCGCCAGCCGTGCCGGCGTTTCCATTGCCACGGTCTCGCGGGCGGTCAATCGCATCCCCACCGTCAACGCCGAACTGGCTGAGAGAGTCTGGAAGGCTATCGCCGAAGTGGGGTATTTGCCCAATACCCAGGCGCGCGCCCTGGTTTCTGGCCGCAGCCGCATGTTGGGCCTTATCGTCAGCGAAATTACCAATCCATTTTTCCCAGAGCTGGTCCAGGAATTCGAAAACCTCGCCGTTGCTCAGGGCTATGAAGTGCTGATCGGCTCCACGAACTACGAGCCGGAGCGCACCGAGTCCCTCATCCGCCGCATGTTGCAGCGCAATGTGGACGGTGTAGCGGTGATGACCTTCGGCATTGAGGAAGACCTGGTCCAGAAGCTGGTGGAGCGGGAGTTTCCGCTGGTTTTCGTGGATGCCGGGCCCGCCCTGCCCAATATCCGCGTCCTCAAGGTGGATTACGCGGAGGGAATCCGCCAGGCAGTGCAGCATCTGGCAGCGCTCGGCCATCGCCACATCGCCTTCATCAGCGGACCTCTGCGCCTGCGCTCTGCCGTAGCCCGCCGCGACGCTTTCCTCAAATCGATGGCCGAGTTGGGACTTACAGTCCCTTCAGAGCACATGATCGAGGGCAGCCACACCATGGAGGGCGGCTTGGCAGCCACGGATCATCTGACGGGACTGAATGAAATGCCTACCGCCGTGATGTGTTCCAACGACATGACCGCCATCGGCGTGCTTCATGCGCTCTACCGGACGACACACAAAGTCCCGGAAGAGATCTCCGTGGTCGGCTTTGACGACATCCACCTGGCGCAGTTCATGCTGCCGCCGCTGACCACAGTGCAGATGTCGTGCCTGGCCCTGGCGGCCGCGGCGGTTGAGGCCCTGCGCGCCGGCATTGAGAAAGATCACCCCAAAGCCGCCAAGACGGAGTGGCACATTCCTACCAAGTTGGTTGTGCGCCAATCTTCAGCCTTTCCCCGCGGTTCCTTGCCGGCACTCGTCAACCAGGCTGCAACCAAGCGGCCCAATCCCAGTTCCCGGTAGCTGGCCGCTTGGGTATTTCCCCAGCTTTCCGCCATCCTGGCAGAGAGTCTTTGACACCGGGGTCATCATGTAGTTTCATAGGCGTACTAGCGTGCCGCCAAAAGGCAGGCCCAACGTATGGCGAGTTCTATTTCACACGAGTTCACGGGAAGAAACAGCATCCAGACGGAGGTAACGCCGGATATGCCGCTGATGACCTGGACCGAGGAGATGAGTGTGGGCGTCAAGGTGCTGGACGACGACCACAAGGCGCTGATCGCCATGTTGAACGAGCTGCACGACTCAATCCAGGCGGGCCGCCCGAGGGCTGTTCTGGAACGCGTGATCGATGGGATGTTGAAGTACACCAAGACCCATTTTGCGCGGGAAGAGAAGATGTTTGCGCAGACCGGCTATCCTGCCGCGGCCGCGCACAAGGCGGAACACGAGCAGTTGGCCCGGCGCGCCATGAACCTGCAATCGCGCTTTGAAAACGGCCAGTCCAATGTGCTTACTCTTGAAACTGTGACCTTCATCCAGAGCTGGCTCAAAGATCACATCATGGGCTCCGATCAGCAGTACAAGCCGCACTTCAAGGTCAAAGGCATCGAATACGACCCAACGTCGCGCCGCTCGCTGGTATAGCTGAGCGCTTGGGTGCAAGGGCAAACGCACCATCTCAAAGGAATGGCTTTGAAAGGGCTCGGCTTCAGCCGTGCCTGTCGAGCGGCATTTTCCTCAAGAAAATGCCACCCTGCACGATGCCTGCAAGGGTATGTGAATTGTGGAATCGCTCTACAGCCCGTCCCTTTATGATCAGCATTTTGCGGCACGACTGAAGTCGTGCCCTTTCAAAAAATGGGCCTGAACAGAGTTCTTCCGCAACCTGTTCAAGCGTGCCGCAAAGGCAGCAAAAGTGCGCTGACTTTAGAGCGAAAACAGAGTCCCCTTGGCCTCGTTCGCCCGGTGCAGGATCGCCACTCTCTGGGGGGCGCGGCGACTTGAATGCGGCAGCTTCGGGATACATCGACTCTGGTTCCGCTATGGCCTCTGAGAGACGCCCTTCTGAAATTTAACCCGCAAACAGGCCCTTTTCCGAAACCTTTGATTCCTCCATCTCCCATTTCAGCCATAGCCATTCCAGCGGCTGGCAGTTCGCATCTTTCTGCATGCAAGGACCTTTACGCCAGGCAGCTGATCAAAACGAAACAATGCTCCATCCCCACGGGTGGTAGCATCAAACCTGACAGATGCATACAAAAAAGCTGAAAATCATTCCTCTGGGCGGGCTGGGCGAGTTCGGCATGAACTGCCTTGCGATGCGTTGGGAAGACGACATTATCGTGATCGACGCCGGGTTGATGTTCCCGGAGTCGGAGTTGCTGGGCGTGGATATCGTTGTCCCCGATATCACCTACCTGGTTGAAAACAAAGCGCATGTGCGCGCCATCATCCTCACCCACGGGCACATGGACCACATCGGCGGCCTCTCCTGGATTCTGAGCGAGATCAAGGTCCCGGTCTACGCCACCGAGTTCACGCTGGCCTACGTCGAGGGCAATCTCGAAGAGAACCAGTTGCTCGACGAAACCACCCTGGTCGAGATCGTCCCCAAGGAAAAATTCACCATCGGCCCCTTCACCATCGAGCCGATCCACGTGACCCACTCGCTGGTGGACGCGGTGGCCCTGGCCATCGAGACCCCGGTGGGCGTCGTCATCCACACCGGCGACTTCAAGATCGACCTCGCGCCGCTGGACGGCAAGTCCTTCGACCTGCACACCTTTGCCGAGTACGGCAAGCGCGGCGTGCTGGCTCTGCTGCAGGACTCGACCAACGTGGATCGGCCCGGCTACACGCCCTCTGAAACGGCCGTGATTCCGCGCCTGGACGAGATCTTCTCGCGCACCAAGAAGAAGCTCTTCTTCAGTTGCTTCTCCTCGTCGATCTACCGCATCCGGATTGCCCTGGACCTGGCCCGCCAGCATGGGCGCAAGGTGGCCCTCATCGGCCGCTCCATGATGGAGAGCACCGAGATCGCGCAGGACCTGGGCTACATCGACGTTCCCAACGGGCTGATCATCAATCCCAGCCAGATGCGCGACTACCCGCCCGAGCAGTTGCTGATCCTGATCAGCGGCACCCAGGGCGAGCCCATGAGCGCCCTGAGCCGCGCCGCCGTGGACAACCACAAGCACGCCCACATCGACGCCGGCGACACCGTGCTGCTCAGCTCGCGCGTCATTCCCGGCAACGAGAAGAGCATCTTCCGGGTCATCGACCACCTCTATCGCCGCGACGCCAACGTCATCTACGACAACGGCTCCAGCGGCCTGATCCACGTCAGCGGCCACGGCAGCCAGGAAGAGATGCGCCTGCTCATCAACCTGGTGCGGCCCAAGTTCTTCATTCCCGTCCACGGCAACTACGGCAACCTGCGCAGGCACGCCAACATCGCCATGGAAACCGGCGCCGTGGAGCACGCCATCGTCATCGAAGACGGCGACGTGCTGGAACTGGACAAGAAGGACTGCCGCAAGAAGGACAAGGTGACCACCGGCCGGGTGCTGATCGACTCCGGCTCGTCGACCGATGTGGTCGAGGATCTGGTGCTGCGCGATCGCCGCATTCTGTCGGAAGACGGCATCGTGCTCGCCCTCCTGGCCATCAACAAGCGCACCGGCAAGGTGGATCAGTCGCCCGAAGTGGTGATGCGCGGCTTTGGCGGCGCGGACATCACCGAGCAAGCCCGCGAAGTGGTCCTCAGAACACTCGACGGCTTGAACAACGAACAAAAAGCCGACTACGGCATGGTCAAGGAAAAGGTCCGCTCGGAGTTGAAGCGCCTGATCCAGAAGACCACCGGCCGCAGGCCCATGATCATGCCGGTGATCATGGAGATCTGAAGTCAGTGGTCAGTGGTCAGTGGTCAAAGAAACGGCGGCCTCAGCGGTCGCCGTTTCTTTTGGTTGACTCGGTATCCGGCGGTTGAGAAGCAGCCGGGTGCCCCACCCTCGCGGCGTCTTTGTTTTTGCCGCTAGGGTGGGATAGCTCCACCTATCTATAGCTTTTTATAGCTATCCTGCAACCTTCGGTCGCCACGCAAACTCACCCCCAATAAGAGCTGTCATCCTGAGCGGAGCGCAGCGGAGTCGAAGGATCTGCGGTTGTCTTGAAGCCCGCCAGCCTCCATGCCGTGCTTCCATTTTCCGCAGGATTGGGCGGATAATGGCTCAGGAGGCCGATGTGACCCTTCAACTCGAAATCAGCCCTGAACTCACGGCCAGTCTTGCCGCCGAGGCAAGTTTGTTGGGGATGGACCTGAGCGGGTACGCCCAGAAGGTCCTGTTGGAGCGCCGGCCCGTTGTCGCCTCCCGACCGCGCCCGCTCTCCGTTGAGGAAGTTCGCGCGCTCTCCGAGCGTCTCTCCGCTGGCTCTGAAAACCTGCCAATTCTGCCCCCGGAAGTAAACAATCGCGAAAGCTATTACGAGGATCGCTGGTAGATGGCAGAAGAACTTTACCTGCTCGACACCAACGTCCTCATCCGCTGGCTTCGGCGCGAGTTGCCCGATCACTCCCTAGTCAATGCAGCAATCGAGCAGATGGCCCGCCAGAGCGCGGCACCATGCTTCACCTCGCAGAATCTTGGCGAGCTTTGGAACGTCCTGACGCGTCCCGCGGATAGAAACGGTTACGGACTTTCTCCCTCGCAAGCGGACCGGAACGCACAGATTCTCGAACACGATGTGTACATGCTTCCGGAGACACCCGAAGTGCATTTCGTATGGCGCCGTCTGCTCGTCGCACACGGAGTTTGTGGCGCCCAGGTGCACGATGCCAGGCTTGCGGCGGCGATGTTGGTTCACGGCGTGAAGCGCATCCTGACCTTCAACACAAAAGACTTCGCGCGCTTCGGCGACATTGAAGCCGTCCACCCCTCAGATCTTGCCAAGTAAGGTGTCTCAATTGTCAGAGCAACTCGTCTCCCTCGAAACCATCCGCGCCGCGGCCACACGCATTGCCGGGGTCGCCATCCAGACTCCCCTCATTGAAGCCGCATTCCCCGGCCTCTCCGGCTACGGCACCAACAAAAAGATCTGGCTCAAGGCGGAGAGCTTGCAGCCCATCGGCGCATTCAAGATTCGCGGCGCGGCCAATATGATTTTGCAGCTCACGCCAGAGGAGATCTCCCGCGGCGTCATTACCTATTCGAGCGGCAACCATGCCGAGGCCGTGGCCTATGCGGCGCGGCTGGTGGGAGCGAAAGCTGTGATCGTGATGCCCTCGAACGCCCCGGCTATCAAGCGCGCCGGCACGCTGGCGCTGGGCGCGGAGGTAGTGGACGTGGGCCTGGCTTCGAGCGAGCGGCTGGCGGTGGCCGAGCAGTTGGTCCGCGAGCACGGCTACGTGGTCATTCCGCCCTACGACGACGAGCAGATCATCGCCGGGCAGGCTACCTGCGGCCTGGAGATAGTCGAAGCTCTGCCCGATGTGGACTTGGTGCTTTCGCCAGTCTCCGGCGGCGGCCTGCTCAGCGGCATCGCCGCGGCGGTCAAGCAGATGCGACCCCAGGCCAAGGTCTTCGGCGTGGAGCCGGAGTTGGCCGGCGACACGGCGGAGAGCTTCCGCACTGGCAAGATCGTGACCTGGAGCGCGGAGCGCACCTGCCGCACCATCGCCGACGGCCTGCGCACCCAGAGCGTCGGCCAGCGCAACTTCGCTCATATCCAGGCCTTTGTGGACGGCATAGTTACCGTCACCGAGGCGGAGATTCGCGCCGCCATGCGGTTTATTGTGGCCGCCACGCGGCTGGTTCCCGAGCCCAGCGGAGCGGTAGCCGCGGCAGCACTGCTCTTCCACGCAGCGGAGTTGCCGCCCTACACCAAGGCAGTTGCCGTGGTCAGCGGGGGAAACGTGGCGCCGGGACTGTTGGCCGAAGTGCTCACAGAAAACGCATCGTAACGTCGTTCAACTATGATTTGGTCCGTGATGCAACCTCGCAGTTTCGCGCCCCGAGTTCTTATGCTGAGTCTGGCCCTGCTGTGCGCCGCTCTGCCCGCTTTGGCCGACAAGAAGCCCAAAGAGCAGGTCAAACCCATGGCCGGCCCGCGCGCCACTCCATTGCGCGTCACCTGGCTCTACATCTCGCCCGACCCCAGTTCGCAAAAAGTTGACCGGGTGCAGATTGGCCGCGAGATGGTGGTGGCCGAGAAGAGCGGTCCCTGGATGCGCGTTTACGCCAACACCGACATTCAGGAGGCGCGCCAGAAGGACGCTCCGGAGTTCGGGCGAGACGAAATCACCCCGCCCATCTCCGGCTGGATGGAGGCCAAAGGCGTGGTGGTCGAAACGACTGCGGGCGGGGACCAGATTCTGATGGGTGAAGCCGCCAATCAGGAATCGCTGGCCAGCGATCCGCGCGGCCCGGCTGTGGCCGCGCAAAGTGCGCGTCTGCTCTATCGACGGCTCGTCGAAATGTTCCCTGGCTCGCCTCTGACGGCTGAAGCCGCATGGCGCGCGGCCGACATTCTGTGGCAACTGCAAAAGGCAGACGCTTCCACGCGTCCCTCGGCCAGGGAGCGCGATGCCTACCTGCGCGACCAGATGGACGAGGAGGAGTTGAAGAAGGTCGTCAAGCTCTATCCCCACACCCGGCCGGCCGACCTGGCCGCCTTTACGCTGATCGACAACAAGCTCTGCGGAGACTGGCAAGGCCAGCCCAAATGCCCGGAAAGGGAGTCGGAAATTTACGAGAAATATGCAGCCGAATATCCTGACGGACCCCGGACCGCGCAGGCCCTTTATCAGGCAGTCTACCGTCAGGCGGCGCTCACCGATATGTTTGCCGCCGACGGCAGCGACAAAAAGAGCGACGAGGCCCGCAACCACGCCCGCGAACTGGCTGGTAAGCTAAAGGACAAGTTCCCTCAATCGGATTTCGCCTGGCGGGCCGCCGCACTGGTGTACAAATTGGATGAAGGTATCCCTGTCTACGGCAATGACCGTGAATGAACGGCACGGCTGAAGCCATGCCCTTTCAAGACATTCGTTCTTCGTGATTCACGATCTTCAAACGATGGCCCTGGACAGGAGAGAATCTTGTTGCAGGGAATAGCAAGCCAAGCATTGATATTTGTTGCATCGCTCCAACTACCCTGGAGGCTTTTTGAATCCTTTTATTCAGTCCATCCTTTTGGGCATTGTGGAAGGCTTGACCGAGTTCTTGCCGGTCAGCTCGACGGCGCACCTGCGCATTACCGAAGCATTGATGAAGATTCCAGTAAGCGAAACCCCTTGCTCACTCAGCGGCGGGACCGATTGCTTGCAGGCCGTAGCCTATTGGAAGATGTACACCATCGTGATTCAGCTAGGCGCCATCCTGGCGCTGCTGCTGCTCTTCCTGGGACGGATTGTAAACTTCATTCGCACCTTTCCCACGGGCGAAAACGGGGAGCGCACCTGGCTGAATCATCCCATCTCGCTGACGTTCATCGCGTTTGCGGTCACATCGGTTCCTTCGCTGCTACTGCACAAGTGGAGTGACAAGCACCTGGGCAGCCTGGGTGTGATTGCCTGGGCGATGCTGATTGGCGGCATCGTCATGTGGGTAATCGACGCTTGGGCTGCGCGCCATGAGCCCAATACCAACGACGTGGAAGAGATGAGCTTGCCGCAAGCCATTTGGATCGGACTGTGCCAGACGCTTTCGGCGGTCTTCCCCGGAACCTCGCGCTCCATGTCCACGATTGCCTCGGGCCAGCTTGTAGGGCTCGACCGTCCGGCCGCGCTGGAATTCAGCTTCCTGCTTTCAATCCCCACCATGATTGCCGCCACCGGCTGGGACTTCGTCAAGGAGGTTGTGGTCAACAAAGCTGCCGGACCTGACGGCGTTGTCGCTGCGCACGTCGTGATGAATTCGGAGCGCTGGATTGTGCTGCTGATCGGCCTGGTGGTCTCTTTCATCGTGGCCCTGGGTGTGGTGGAGTGGTTCCTGATGTGGGTACGCAAGCACGGCTTTGCCATGTTCGCCATCTACCGCATCCTGCTGGGCGGGGCGCTTCTGCTCTGGGGAACGAAGTTCATCGGCGGATGATCAAAGGGTAGGCTGCGGTTTGAACAATTCTGAAATCGAGGGGCTGGTAGGCCGGGGGTATATCCCCGGCAAACCGCCGGGGGTCCACAGCAAGGTTCCCCCGCCTTCTTTTGCCTGAAATTCGCCTCTGCTGCGGGGATAATAGAGACTGCTCTGGGATTCTCCGTCCGCTCCAGCAGCTCGTTCGCAGAGCCGGCAGAGCGGGAGCGAACCCGCCATGAAGCCCATTCGGATTGTTCTGTCGCCCACGCGCAACCGCCCCTTGAATGTGTTTCTGGGGCTGGTGCTGGCGCTGGTCTCGCTCCTCCTCGTCCTCGCGCTGGCCACCTATTCTCCCGCCGATCCCTCGTTGAACACAGCCTCCAATCAGATTCCGCACAACTGGGTTGGCCTCTTCGGCGCCTGGCTCAGCGACCTGCTGTTGCAATCCATTGGGCTTACGGCCTTCTTCCTGCCCGTGTGGCTTGCCGGGCTGGGCTGGACCTGGATGCGTTCACGGCCCGGCGGATCGCCTTTTCTGCGCTGGATCGGGACCCTGCTGGCCCTCGTCTTTCTGCCCGCGGTTTTCGGTCTGCTGCCCTGGCATTGGCAGTGGCTCCATGCAGTGCCTGCCGAGGGAGTTGTGGGCCGCCTGATGGCTGGCCTGCTGGTGAACTACCTCAACATTCAGGGAGCTTGGCTGGTGGCCGGAATCCTGGCCGCGGCGGGCCTTTACTTTGCCTCGGCGGTCAGCATCTGGGCTCTCCGCGAGGGCATTGAGGACCGCTGGATCCACGCCCAGTCCTGGCATGACCGCTGGCGCAACTGGCGCGAGGAGCGCGCCGAACTCAAAGCGGAGAAGAGAGCGGAGCGCGAGGCCCAAAGCACCGCCGCACGGCCCGCGCGGCCGCATGGGTTTGTCTCCGGCCTGGCAGCGGAGCCGGGCCCGGAGGCGTTTGTCCAGCGCCCCAGCCGCTTGGCCGCGCTCTTTGGCCGCCGAGAACAGACGCCGGAGCCCGACCCCCTGGACGAGATTCCCGCGTTCCGGCGCGCCCCCTTGCAACCGGAAGAAGACACCGAGGTGCCCATCGCAGAGGCGCCGCGCCGCAGCAGCATCTGGGAGCGTGCCGTGTCCGAGCCCGATCCCGAACCCGTTCCGGTTGAGCCGGTCTCTGCCCCTGTCAGCGCGACGCCGATCCAGCCCCAGCCCCAACCCATTAGCGCCCGGCCTGCGGAGCCGCGGCCCGCCCCCATGCCTCGTTTTGCGGGTGAGATCGCCATCCACGAGCGCGCCGATGCGGATGTGCGCACCGCCACCGTGGCGCCCAAGAACGTGAGCGGCTTCAAGCTGCCGCCCAGCACGCTGCTCAACGCCGGCGACGGCCCGCAGGCCGTCCGCGAAGATGAGCTGCGCGAAGAGGCCAAGGTGCTGGTCGAGAAATGCGCCGAGTTCGACGTGCGCGGCCAGGTGGTCCAGATCAACCCCGGCCCCATGGTCACCACCTACGAGTTCAAGCCCGAGGCGGGCGTCAAATACTCGCGCGTCACCGGGCTGGCCGACGACCTCTGCCTGGCCATGCGCGCTGAAAGCATCCTCATCGAGCGCATGGCCGGCAAAAGCACGGTCGGCATCCAGGTGCCCAACCACGAGCGCGAGACCATCCACCTGCGCGACGTGATTGAGAGCGAGCCATTCCACAAGGCCAAGTCGCGGCTCACGCTGGCCATGGGCAAAGACATCAACGGCCGCATCGTCACCGCCGATCTGGCGTCGATGCCCCACGTGCTGATCGCCGGCTCCACGGGCTCGGGCAAGTCGGTGGCCATCAACGCGATGATCATGAGCCTGCTCTTCCGCACCACGCCTGCGCAGGTGCGGCTCATTCTGGTTGATCCCAAGCGCGTCGAGCTGGGCATGTACGAAGGCGTTCCGCATCTCTTCACGCCCATCATCACCGAGCCCAAGCTGGCGGCCAACGCCCTGCGCAACGCCGTCCGCGAGATGGAGCGCCGCCTCAAGCTGCTCGCCACGCGCAGCGTGCGCAACATCGACCAGTACAACAAGCTCTTCGAGAGTTCCACGCCTTCGCTCTTTGGACAGGATCTCGAGGCCGATGAAGAGCCGTTGCCTTTCATCGTCATCATCATCGACGAGCTGGCCGACCTGATGATGCTCGACCGCGCCAACGTTGAGGAGTCCATCACCCGCCTGGCGCAGATGGCCCGCGCCGTGGGCATTCATCTGATCCTCGCCACGCAGCGCCCCAGCGTGGACGTCATCACCGGGCTCATCAAGGCCAACGTGCCCACGCGCATCAGTTTCCGCCTGGCGACCAAGGTCGATTCGCGCACCATCCTCGACACCAACGGGGCGGAAGCGCTTTTAGGCCGCGGCGACATGCTTTTCCTGCCACCGGGAACCAGCCGCCTGATGCGCCTCCACGCCCCCTACGTCAGCGAGAAGGAGACCGCCGCGGTGGTTGGCTTCTGGAAGGCGCAGGGCGAGGCCGAGTACGTAGAAGGCTTCCTCGAATCGCCCAAGGACGACCGCGCCCACGGTCGATGGCTCCAACCCCGACCCCGACGAGAACGATCCGCTCTTCGACGATGCTGTGCGCCTGGTCTTTGAGTTCGGCAAGGCGTCCACTTCGCTGCTCCAGCGCCGCCTGCGCATCGGCTATGGCCGCGCCGCCCACCTGATCGACTTGATGGAGCGCGACGGCCTGGTGGGCCCAGCCGACGGCTCACGGCCCCGCGAGTTGCTCAAAGCTCCCGGATGGCTGCACGAAGTAGCCGCAACCGCCAACGAGTAAAGCCGCAGCTTCGTCTTTTCTCTTGCCCAAGCAACTCCCTTCGCCGGTCTTGAGTCCATTGGGTGTCCGATCTGGACCCTGATTGCACGGTCGTACGCGCCAAATCGCCGGTTTACGCAGCGAGTTGCCCCGGCCAGGATGTCTCCCAAGCTCAAGGCCACTGACGATTGGCCCGCTCACGGGAAGCTGTCCCTTTCGCGAGAGGGTCCTCGATTTGCCTCAAGCGGCCATTTTCGGCGATACTTAGGTGTTGTGTCTTGCGCGGCTGGGCACTCTTGTCCGGCCCTTTATATGGCGGGGCGAGCTTGAACCAGGAGTTCGCCGGCCGGGAAGACCCCAAAACCGGGGTCCCCGCGGACAGGTCCTAGTACGTGGGGTGTAAGAGTCGCAACAGAGCACAGGAATCTGAAAGGAACCGTATCGCCGTGGTGATGATTCGTTTGGCGCGCTTTGGCGCCCGCAAGCAGCCCTACTACCGTATCGTGGTCATCGAAAAGGACCGCGCCCGCAATGGCCGTTCGATCGAGGTCGTCGGCACCTACAACCCCCGCACCAACCCCGCCACGGTCGATCTGAAGCACGAGCGCGTCGCCTACTGGCGCGGCGTGGGCGCACAGATGTCTCCCATCGTCGCCAAGCTGGTGAGCAAGAATCCGGCGCCGGTTCCCACCGCAGAGACCGCAGCAGCCTGATTCCCGTTCCCTTCCCTTTTCTTGGATGGGCGCGGTCGATGCTTCGGGCTTCCCACCCTTTCGCCATTTTTTCTCGCAAGGCCGGCGAAAGGATGGGGTACCCAGTTTTTGGGTAAAACCGGAGGGTCGATCGGTTGGGCGCCCACACAGTTGCTGACGGCGGCATGTGTGGGCTGATACTATGCGCGCACCGATCCAAGCCGCCAATCTTTGGTCGCCAATTTCTGGATACAACCGGTCAGGGGCAAGAGCATGACCCAAAACGACTATGGTCGCAGTGGATGAACTGGTCCGCGAAATTGCGCGGGCCCTGGTGGATGAGCCGGAAGCCGTGGAAGTTGAGTCGGTGGACCGGGACGAAAACACAGTGCTGAAACTGCGCGTCGCGCCGCAGGACGTGGGCAAAGTCATCGGCAAGCAGGGCCGCACCGCCCGCTCGGTGCGCACGATTCTGGGCGCGGTCAGCATGAAGCTGCATCATCGCTACACGCTGGACATCCTGGAAGAAGACGATTAAGTGCTGGTGGCCGCCGCGCAGCCATCCGGCACACTCACGAGGCTGCCATGAACCCGCCGGGACAAGCTGAACAATGGGTCTGGCTGGCCCGGATTCGCCGCCCGCAGGGGCGCAAAGGCGAAGTCTTCGCCGATATTCTGACCGATTTTCCTGAAAAATTTGCCGAGCGCAAGCAACTCTGGCTGCTGAGCGAGGGAGCGTCCGCCTCTTCTCCGCGCGAGGCCGCGCTCACCAACCACTGGCTGCACAAGGGCGGCGTGGTGCTGCATTTTTCCGGAATCGATTCCATCTCCGCAGCAGAGACACTCGCCGGGCTGATCGTGGCTATCCCCCTGGCCGAACGAACACCCCTGGCTGACGACGAGATCTACATCGCCGACCTGATTGGATGCACGCTGGTGGATGTGGCCGGTACGGAGCCGGTGGCCGTTGGCGAAATCGAGGACGTGGACCGCACTGCCGGCCCCGTGGCGCTGCTGGTAGTACAGGGGAAGGCAGGCGAGGTGCTGGTTCCCTTTGCCAAGGATTTTGTGCGCCGCATCAACCTCGAAGCCAAGCGCGTCGAGATGGCCCTCCCCGAAGGCCTGATCGACCTGAACGCCCCTGGAAAAGCCTGACGGGCGAAAGACCCCGAAAGTGCGATCAACCTAAAAACGGCCGTGACGTGCAGTCCAGCTCATCGCAGTATGCTACGACTGGAAAATACAGCCGCTGACCTGCTAACTCGCCATTTCCGCGAAGCGGAAGCTAACTTGCTGCTTTTGTTTTACATACACATTTTCTGCGACCGTGTCCGCCGGAAGATTCGAGTCGCCGCCAAGGGGTGTCCCGCCGGAACTCCGAACTACTGCGTTTCTGACCAAAACGGTGTTTCATTCAAGGTTGCCATCCCTCTTGATTCGAAACAGATGACCGTCCTTGCTGCATTTCAACTTCCGTTTTCAGGATCAATTCCAGGGTTTCATCGATAAGGCGGTCTCCAGTTTCTCTGTGCCTCATCGAATGTTTCCTTGAAGACATCCCGTCCGAACTTTCGCTTGGCAGCCGCAGTGCTCACTTCGTTGTAAGCATCGGCGTATCCTCTCTGCGAGTTTGAGGCAGTGCAGTAGGCAATATAGCCAAAATCAATGCCGTATCGCTCCTTGAGCAAGCGGGCATACTCAGTTGACCCTCGAAACGGCAACCCGTACCCAAGTTTCTTGTAGTGGCCTCGCGAGACATCGATCCGCGCATCCAGTTGGCCTCGAACAGACGGAATTGGCCAAAAACCGAACACGGCCCACATAAAAAGCAGGGCTGCCGCCACCGTCCCAACGAGGATTCGATTGAACTTCTTCATGTCGCTTCCGGTTAGACGAACCCTCTATTGGAACGCCAGTGGCTTCCATGCGCCGCCCTCTTTCAGCGCCAACTGAATCGGATGGGGCGGGCCATCGGAAGGCACCGTAACTTCAACCCACAGTTCCTGGCCGGGTTGGAGGACCGCGGGAATCGCGGCATGCCCAGCCACGTAGAAATCGACCGGCTGGCTGACCCGCATCTCCGCGCAAGAGGACTCCGGCAGCGCTTCCACCATCACTCCGCCTGGCTCACTGTCGGGATTCTGCAGCCGGATGGCCGTAAGCGTGTTGCCCTGCACCTTGAGCCTGCTCGGGAACCGGACCGGAACCGAGGAATGAATCGAAAATGCACCAGCTTTCGTGGTGCCGTCGACGTTGCGTGGGAAGGTGGCCAGCCGGGCGTTGGGCAGGGTGCTGTGGCAGCCATCCACTGTCAAATGCAGGCTCAGATACCGGCCGCGCATTAAGAGCGATGAATGGTCGGCCTGGACACGGGTCCACACGCGCGGGCTCAAGACGCGCTGAACAAGATACCTGACGGCAATCGAGGAGACCAACACCAATTGGATGACGAGCAGCGCTACCGAGACCTTATGGAGCTTCATGCGCCCCCCGCTGCCAAATGCCCTTTTGTTTCATATGAACCAGAATGCCGCGGCGGGCCTCTTCCAGCGCCCATCCTCCGGCCAGAAACAGGACGCCTAGCCCGATCAGCCAGAGTGAGCGGCCGGCTTCATCGTAGACGTCGCTGAAGTAGAACCACCCGACGGCTACCGCGAAGGCGACAATGCCCAGATCCACCAGCGCACGCGAGAGCCGGCGCACGCCCCACCAACAGATGAAGACCGCAAACGCAGCCACCAGCACTTGAGCAACCAGGTTGGGCCCTGTCCGGATTACCGGGTGGGTGTAGGGGCCAATGCCGTGGTCGTTGTAATACTCGGTCCAGGTTCGCGTACACGAGGGCAGGGCGAGCGAAAATAGCAGCGCCACGCAAACCGGGATAAAACACTTGAGAGGACGGAAGCAGGAGATGAAAAGGGGCAGAAGGGCGATGACGGTCCAGGCCCACAAGCGAGTTCCCAGAGGCAAAAAGCCCTGCTCGGCCGACCACGTGCCCCACCCTCCCAGCAGCAAGACGATCCCGGTCACGCCAGCGATCGTGGCCGCACCAAACAGGACGCCTCGCACCGCCAGTCGCCGGGTACCTTGAAAGATGGTGAGATAAAGTACCGCCCAGACGACGAGAAATCGGCCCTGGTAGACGAATTCGCCGATTCGGTTGTCAGCATGAAAGGAAAACTCAGAGAGAATCCAGGCCGGAAGCAAGAGCAGGGTCAAGATCTCCTGCGCCTGATCGTTGAGCAGCACCCAGCCCACCGCGGAAGCCAAGGCCCACAGCAGTATGGCTGTCGGCCAGTGCTCCTGGATGTTGAATATCTGCCCTACCAGCGCAATGGCCACCCCGGTGGAGATGGTTCCCACGGCATGCAAAGCGGTGGAGACGCCGCGATAGGAGTCATGAAAAAAAGCACCGGCGAGGTGGAAGGCTGCGACCACTCCAATCACCACGACGTAGCGCGCCCCGGGGCTCAGTTCGTCCCAATGGGCCGAGACGAAGAGCAGCACGCCGCAGGACGCCAAAATAGTCCCCAGGGTAAGCGCAACGATGCCCAGCCAGCCAAGTCCAGCCGGACGCTTCTGCCGGTTCTCATACACGCGAATGCGGCTGGTTGTCTCCTCGTCCAGGAGACCGGCCATTTCCCAGCGAATTAGCAGAGGTTCAAAGTCAACCATGGCGGGTTAAGAGACAGTAAAGCACATTCGGGTGGCTCAATCGAGGGAATTCCGGAGCATATCATCAAAGGGTATGCAGTTTGAAATCGTCACAATCTTCCCCGGTTTCTTTACCGGTATTTTTGAGAATGGAATCGTCCGGCGAGCGATCGGCGAGGGCCTGGTTGCGGTAGGCATCCACGATCTGCGCGCCTTCACGCACGACCGTCACCGCACGGTGGACGACCGGCCCTTTGGCGGCGGCGAGGGCATGGTGCTCAAACCCCAACCGCTGGCTGAGGGTCTTGCTTCCCTGGGCGTTCTACCCAAGGCCGAGCGAGAAGCTGAAACCAGTCCTGAGAATCCCCCGCCACGCACCCGCGTCATCCTGCTTTCGGCACAGGGCACGCCGTTTACGCAGGCGGTAGCGCGAGAGCTGGCCACCGTGGACCGTGTCATTCTGCTCTGCGGACGGTACGAGGGCGTAGACGAACGCATCAACCAGCTTTATTGCGACATGGAGTTGTCGATCGGCGACTATGTGCTGAGCGGAGGCGAGCTGGCCGCCGCGGTCATTGTCGACGCCACCATGCGTCTTTTGCCGGGCGTGCTGGGCAATGAGGCATCCAGCGAATTTGAGAGCTTCGGCGTGGCCGATGCCGATATCTCAGCCGATGTAGACGGCGTGCCCCGCTCGCAGCATGGCGCCGGCGGCCTGCTGGACTATCCGCACTACACCCGGCCGGCGGAGTTTGGCGGCCTGCGCGCCCCAGAAGTGCTGATGAATGGCGACCACCACGAGATTCGCCGCTGGCGCCGCGCGCAGCAGTTGCGCAAGACCCTGGCCAACCGCCCCGACCTGCTTGAAAAAGCCGCCCTCAGCGGCGAGGACCGCAGATTGCTGGAGGCGATTTGGGGAGAAGAAACCTAACCGGGCGCGACCATCCAAGGAAGAGACCGCACCTGCCTACTTAAACGGCTTCACTGGCGCGGGCTGATCCGCGCCCACCTGCCCCGCCGCAACCGCCGCCACGTAGAAATTCTCTCCCCGCGTGGGAGCGCCCGCCAATCGCCGCAGCATGGCCAACTGGCCCGCATGGGTCAGCGCATCCGCCACCGGCCCCTGGAACAGCCGCTCGATGGGGGCATGCAGCGGCTCGGCAGAGGCCAGATAGGCGTCGAAGGCCCCGAGAGCGGCGAAGAATCGCTGCTGCTCCTCGGCCCAGGACAACGGCTTGGAGTTGTGCCAGCGCTGATTCCCTTCAGCGATGCTCAACGACCAATCGAAGAGGTCGCCCATGTGAGCCAGAATCTCGGCTGGCGTGCGGCCCGCGCCGTTGAAACCGGCGAAGCCATCAGGAGCGCCTTCCAAAGCCCTGGAAGCACGATACGCCAGGGCAGCCAGGCAGTGACGGAGCAGTTCGCGTTTCTCGTCCATATGCCAACGACTATAGCGCACGCGAAGCCGCCGGCCAAGACACCGCCTACGCTTTCGCGCAGCGGATTAGGCGGAGCGGGGAATTCTCTGATAAACTGGAAGTTCTGAGTCCAACAGCAGGAAACCACTATGTCCATTCATCCCGTAATGCAACGCTTGGCTGACAAGCTCAAGCGTACCGACCTCCCCGAGTTCGTGCCCGGCGACCAGATTCGCGTCCAAGTCAAGATCAAGGAAGGCGATAAGGAACGCTTGCAAGCGTTTGAAGGTCTGGTTATCGCTATTAACCGCGGCCCTCAGGGGACGTTCACCGTGCGCAAGATGAGCTTTGGCCAGGGTGTGGAGCGCATCTTCCCCTTCAATTCCAAGGCCATCGACAGAATCGAGAAGGTACGCAGCTACAAGGTGCGCCGCGCCAAGCTGTTCTACATTCGCGGACTGCGCGGCAAGGCTGCCCGTCTGAAGGAAGTGGACCGCGTCACCGGCAAGGTCCGCGGCTAAACCGCCTCCAGTCTTTGTCTCACCAGCGACCCCGGCCCTCAAGCCGGGGTTGCTTTTTGCGCGTTCACCCCAAATGCTTCGTGCCCCATCCATGCGCGTTGTTTGCGCATGGGTGGGAGACCAACCCTCTTCGCGGGCAGGCCTCTCTTCATATACTGACAATATGACCAATCCCCCGGTATCCCACCCCGCTGACAAGAACCCGTCCGCGGGGGCCCCGGTATGCGGATGGACTCTGGAAGAGGCAGCGCGCAAGCAGGGCGCGCGGCGCATTGCCGGGGTGGACGAGGTGGGCCGCGGTCCGCTCTTTGGCCCGGTGGTAGCGGCTGCGGTCATCCTGGCCCCCGGCTTCCGGCTCGCCGGCCTCACCGACTCGAAGAAGCTCTCCGAGAAGCGCCGCCTGGAGTTCGATCCGGAGATTCGCCTGAACGCCGTAGCCTGGTCCATCGCCGCAGTAGACGCCGAGACCATCGACCGCATCAATATTCGCCAGGCTTCGCTGCTGGCCATGCGCCGCGCCGTCGAGCAACTGGCGCTCAGCCCCGACTTCCTGCTCATCGACGGGCGCGACACCATCGATTGGGACTGCCCGCAGCAAGCGGTCGTGCAGGGCGACGCCACCAGCTTCTCCATTGCCGCCGCGAGCGTGCTGGCCAAAGTGCATCGTGACAAGTTGCTGGTCGAGTGGGACCGCGAGTTCCCCGGCTACGGCCTGGCGCAGCACAAGGGCTACGGCTCCCCGGAACACCTGGCCGCCCTCGCCCGCCTGGGCCCCACCCCGCTGCACCGCAAGAGCTTCCATCCGGTCACCCAAACCGTGCTGCGCTTCGACGGCCAGGCCCACGCGCCGCTCGCACTGGAAATGCCCGCCGAGTGCGAAGAAGCCGAAGCTGCTCTCGGTTCCGAAAGCGCCGCTGCCGCCACCGCCGCGCAGCGTTTCGCCTGCCCCTGCTGCGGGAACCTGACGCTCGCCGAAGAGCCGCCCGGCACTTTCGCCCATTGCGAAGTCTGCTGGTGGGAGGACGATGCTGTGCAGTTCGCCGATCCGGAGTACGAAGGCGGCGCCAACGCGCCCAGCCTGCGTCAGGCGCGCGCCTTCTACCGCAGCATCGGCGTCAGCGACCCTAACCTGAAGGGCCACGAGCGCCCGCCGCGCGCCGGCGAACTGCCGCCCCGAATCGACTAGAAAATTGTTGCTCTTGCTTTGAATCTCTGTGCCCCATCCATTCCGCGTCTCCCAGCGCAATGGGTGGGAGGCCAACGAAACTTCGGTCTACACAATTTGCGAAACCGCTCCGACGCCCGCAGTCTCTCCGCCTGTCCGGATCAACCGGCAAGCGCGCTCGTCCGCCGCCATTGCTTCCATGCAGCCCAGAGCCGCGCCGCCAGGAGCACGGCCAGAATCGCCGTCGTCCGCAGCGGCGTCAACACGCCCGGCTTCACCTGCCACCAGTAGTGAATCACCCCGCAGATCGCGGCTAAGTAGACCAGTTTGTGCAGCCGGTTCCAGTTCTTTCCGCCCAACTTGCGGATGGCCCAGTTGGTCGAAGTGGCGGCCAGCGGCAGCAGCAGCAGCCATGCCGCCACGCCCATGGTGATAAACCGGCGCTTGGCGATGTCGGCTGCAATCGCGTTCACATCGAAGCCGGAGTAGAGCGCCACGTACGTGAGCATGTGCACCGTGGCGTAGAAGAACGCGAACAGCCCCAGCAGGCGGCGAAACTTGATCAGCCAACTGAGCCGCGACCAGAGCCTGCGCAGCGGCGTAATGGCCAGCGAAGCGATGAGCAGGGCCAGCGTCTCCAGGCCGGTGGTAAAGGCGATGGTCGCCGTGGGGTCGGCGCCCAGGTGATTGGTGGCGGCGCCCCACACAAGCCAGGTGAGCGGCCACAGACAGAACAGCCAGGTGAGCGTCTTGAGCGAGTGCAGAGTCGTGCGTTTCATAGTCTTCCTGAAGTGCGGGGTTGGCGTGGTGAACCAGTCAGTGTTTCTCCCAACGAATCGCAGCGGCACGGCCTTGCGCCTACGGCGCGTGCATCAACCCAGTGCGATCTTTATGATCAACACGGACCTTGTGAGAAATGCGGGCTGTGCAGCGCGGCGGTGCCTCCGGCCGCAGGATTTTGAGAGTTGAGTTCGTGCTCTCCCCGGTCCCAGAATCGGGACCGGGGGCACCCAGCATTGGTGCAAGAACAAGCGGCCTGGAACCAAGGCTCTTGGCTATTCCCTAGTCCCTCAGTCCCTGAGTCCCTAGCCCCTAGTCCCTAAGTTCCTAAGTCCCTAAAAATACCTTTTCAAGTCCATGCCGCTATAGAGCGACGCCACCTGGTCGCCGTATCCGTTGAACATCAGCGTTGTGCGGCGTTGCGCATAAAAGGGCAGGCCGATGCGGCGCTCGGTGGCCTGGCTCCAGCGGGGATGATCGACTTTGGGATTCACATTGGAGTAGAAGCCGTACTCGCGCGCGCTCTGGTCGTTCCAGGTGGTGGGCGGCTGATGGTCCAGAAAGCGCACGGCCACAATGGACTTGGCGGACTTGAAGCCGTACTTCCAGGGCACCACCAACCGCACCGGCGCGCCGTTCTGGTTGGGCAGCACCTCCCCGTAGAGGCCAAACGTCAGCAGCGCCAGCGGGTTCATTGCCTCGTCCATCCGCAGCCCCTCGGAGTAGGGCCAGCTAATGGCGCTCGCCGATGCCCACTTCTCCACGTGTTTGTCGTAGTACGAGAGAAACTGCACATACTTGGCCGTGGAGAGCGGCTCGCACTCCTTGATGAACTCGGAAAGCGAGTAACCTACCCAGGGAATCACCATGCTCCAGGCCTCGACGCAGCGATGGCGGTAGACGCGATCCTCCAGCGGGCGCAGCTTCAGCAGCCCCTCGATGTCGAAGGTCTTGGGCTTCTTCACTTGCCCATCCACGCGGATCGTCCAGGGCCGCGTGGGCAGCCCGCCGGCGTTCATGGCCGGCTCATTTTTGTACACGCCGAACTCGTAGAAGTTGTTGTAGGTGGTCAAGTCTTGGTAGCTGGTGAGTTGCTCGCCGGTGGTGGTCAGCGGACTCTTCACGGTTTCGAGCTTGGTCCCGGCCAGGGCGCTCTTGCTGGGCGACACGATCTCCGCCAGCCGCTCGGCGCCCAGGGCAGCCGCACCTGCAGCTGCCGCGCCGCGCAAAAAGCTGCGCCGGTTCAGGTAATGGTCCTTCGGCGTAATTGCCGAGGAGGGAATGCAGGGCGGTTTGCCGATGACCATGGGTGACCTCAAGAGGAAGTGTCGCTTGCACTCATTAGACACAGCGGTGGGGGTTGGCGTTACACGAATTGTTTTTCGGGAGCCGTGCGGAAATGCTGTGGATCTCCGCGAAGCTGAGCAGCCATCTCCGAATTAGAAATAGATTAGGCCGAATCTCAGTCTGGCCTGTGCGCAGGCTAGAATCCCATCGACCCGAGCGATCCTTCGCGCTCATGAGGGTCATCGCAGGCAAATTCGAAGCTCCCCCGCAATCCCGGCCAGTGAAGCCCTAAACGGCGATACCCTGCGCGGAGACGCCGCTCCGGTGGCCAACTGCGCGGCGAGCCGCAGCTTTGGATTGCGGTCGTCGCCATTCGGCATTTTGGAGCATACTTTGGATTGGCGCGACGATTGCTTACAAGAGCGAATAGGATGTTTTGAGTCCATTTGATCCTGTGCAAGATGAGCAGATGCATTCGAACCACGCGGGCACAGCCGTAACAATTCGTGATTCCCTTGTTCCGCACCGCCGGCCGGCTGTCCTTTCGACGGGAAGTTCTTTCGGTCCCAAACAACCTCTGGAGGGCATTTCGATGGCAACTGTCAAGGTCGGCAGCAGGCTGATCGGTGATGACCAACCCTGCTTCATTACCGCGGAAATCGGCATCAATCACAACGGCGACATTGATCTTGCCAAGCGCCTGATCAGTGTGGCTGCGGCCGCCTGTTGCGATGCCGTCAAATTCCAGAAGCGCACGGTAGATGTGGTCTATTCCGCTGCCGAACTGGCCAAGCCTCGCGAGAATCCCTTTGGCCCTACAAATGGGGATCTCAAGTATGGGCTGGAGTTCGAGCAAGAGGAGTACGAAGAGATCGATCGCTTCTGCAAATCTTTGAAGATGCCGTGGTATGCGTCACCATGGGACGAGCAATCAGTGAATTTCCTGGAACAGTTTCACCCCTCGGTCTATAAGATCGCCTCCGCATCGCTCACCGACGACGAATTGTTGAGGTACATTCGCGGAACGGGCAAGCCGATCATCCTCTCGACGGGGATGAGTTGCTACAGCGAAATCGACCATGCGGTCGAGATTCTAGGAAAAGAAGACCTCATCCTGATGCATTCCACCAGCACTTACCCGGCCAACTACGACGAGCTGAACCTCCGCGCCATTCCCACCATGGCAGCGCGCTACGGCATCCCCGTTGGTTACTCAGGACATGAGACAGGTCTCCCCACAAGTGTTTGCGCGGCCGCGTTGGGCGCCTGCTGCCTGGAGCGTCACATTACCACGGACCGTGCCATGTGGGGCTCCGATCAAGCGGCCTCACTGGAGCCGAACGGCATAGCGCGTGTTGTTCGCGACATCCGGCTGTGGGAACAGGCGAAGGGAGACGGCATCAAGCGAGTTTATGAGCGCGAACTGCCGATCATGAGGAAGCTTCGCCGCGTAGGCGCGGCGGTCTAGCCAATATGACTGAACGCGATGCGACCCGAGAGAGCATGATAAAGATCCGGGCAGTAGCCATGGATGTAGACGGAGTACTGACCGACGGAGGTCTTTGGTGGGGTGCAAATGGTGAGGAAATGAAGCGCTTCTGCTTTTCAGACATTATGGGGCTTTCTCTGGCGCGTCGCGCAGGAATCGAACTGGCTCTCATCTCAGGCGAGAACAGCCCACTGGTGGATCGCTTTGCGGAAAAGATGCTCATCCACCACGTTGTAAAGGGCTGCCGAGACAAGGCGGCTGCGTTGAGAGAATTCGCAGTTGCGGCAGGCGTCAGCCTCAAAGAAATCTGCTTCATGGGGGACGACATAAACGACCTGCCTGCAATGCAGATCGCCGGCCTATCTGCTGCTCCTGCCAATGCCGCTGTGGATGTTGTTGCCCAAGCCGAGTTTGTGGCGGGGAGCACAGGGGGGAATGGCGCTGTCCGCGAATTGATAGAAGCCTTACTCCACGCACAAGCCCTGAATCTCCAGGAGATACTTGCCCGTGAATAGATCTGAATTGGGGAACCACTGCTTAACTCATTGCGGTGTAGCTTGCATATTCAGGAGATATGCTCATTGATCCTGCCAACATTTCGGCGCGGCTACAGCGGTTCCAGAATTGCTCTACCCCGAACCCACCGCAATCAAGTGGCATTTTTCTCAAGACAATGCCACCTTGCTCGATGCCGGAAAGGGCATGTGAATTGTGGAACCGCTCACAAGCGGCGCCCTTTCAAAAACCACAACTTAATCAAAGGTCCCTTGCTTTCGGGAAGATGGAAACGGCGAATGTCACATGAAGCTTTCTGACTATGTTGTGCAGTTCATTGTTGAACAGGGAGTGAAGCACGTATTTCTGGTCACCGGCGGCGGCGCCATGCATCTGAATCAGTCGCTTGGCGTTGAGGCAGCGATTGAGCCTGTCTGCAATTCGCACGAGCAGGCCAGCGCAATGTGCGCTGAATCCTATGCCAAAGTCACCGGGAACCTTGGAGTATGCATGGTCACAACCGGCCCCGGAGGCACAAACGCGGTCACCGGTGTAGCTGGCGCGTGGCTGGATTCGACGCCGACTCTGTTTGTCTCCGGGCAGGTAAAGCGGCCCGATCGCATGTTCGATCAAGAAGGTCTGGCTCTCGGCATGCGTCAACTCGGCGTTCAGGAGGTGGATATTGTTTCCATCGTGAAGCCGATTACCAAATACGCCATCACGGTTGTCGAACCAAAGGATATTCGCTACCACCTTGAAAAGGCCCTTTATCTCGCGCTGAACGGACGCCCTGGGCCGGTGTGGATCGACATCCCGCTCGATGTTCAGGCTACGCCCATTGACGATCCCTCGACCTTGCGCAGCTTCTCCCCTGCCGAGTTGGAAAAGCCATCTGGCGTGACGAACCTGAAGCAAGAAGTGAGCCGCCTGATTGAAAGGCTCAATGCTTCAGAGCGACCGCTGTTGTTTGCCGGCAATGGCATCCGCCTGGCACGCGGAACGGCGGAATTCGAACAGCTTCGTCACCTGATGCAAATTCCTTCTGTTGCCACATGGTGTGCGGCGGACCTGGTACCGAGCGACGAGCCTACTTTCGTGGGCCGGCCAGGAGCAGTCGCCGCACGGGGCGCCAACTTTGCTTTGCAGAACTGCGATTTCCTGCTCGCCATTGGCGTACGTCTCGATTTCGCGATCACCGGCTATGCGCCGCAGAATCTTGCCCGCGAGGCCCACAAGGTCGCGGTAGACATCGACGCCGCCGAACTCAAGAAGCTCGATCCGCATCTCCAGCAGCCGATTTGTGCCGACGCCAGAGACTTTCTGCAGGAGTTGCTCAGGCAGAAATCTTCCATCCAATTGAAAGATCATGCCGCCTGGGATGTGCGCTGTGCTGATTGGAAGACGCGATATCCAATTGTGACGGACGAGCATCGCAAAGCGGACGGCCGTGTGAGCATCTTCCATCTCGCCGAAGTGATTGGCAACGAATCGGACCCGGCTGATCTGCTGGTCTCCGGCAGTTCCGGCAGCGGCATTGAGATATTTCTGTTTGCTTGCCCCACCCGAGCCGGTCAGCGAATTTACCATACCGCCGGCTTGGGCGCGATGGGCTACGGCCTGCCGATGTCGATCGGAGTCTGCCTCGGCGGCGGCCGCAGGCGCACTATTCTGGTCGATGGCGACGGTGGATTCCAGTTCAACATCCAGGAATTGGAGACAGTTTCGCGCTTGGGTTTGCCACTCAAGCTCTTTGTCTTGAACAACAATGGCTATGCCTCGATTCGAGCGTCGCAAACGGGCTATTTCAAGAAGCCAAACATCGGCTGCGACAGGCAGACAGGACTTACAATTCCCGATCTGAGCCGGATAGCTGCCGCCTATAACATTCCTGCCATCGTGATTGAAAACCAAAACAACCTGCGCGACGACGTGAAGCGAGCTCTCGCTACCGAAGGCCCAGTGATCATCGACGTCCGCGTGATCCTCGACGAGATGCGAGCTCCGCGTCTCCAATCCCACCAAAAGCCCGATGGTTCATTTGTGTCCAAACCGCTCGAAGATTTGTTCCCTTTCCTGCCGCGTGAGGAGTTTCTCGCCAACATGATCGTAAAACCACTTGATGAAGTGTGAATCCGAAGCCGTCTCACAGGGTGATCCGCGTGAAAAGCCGCTCTATCAAACAGCCCGAATCCGACGGGGCGAAGATGCAAAATGCCCTGGCCCACCACAAGGCTGGACGGCTCGACGAGGCCGCCCGCCTCTACGAACAGATTCTGCGCGTTCGGCCCGGCGATCCCGAAGCGTTGCACTACTTCGGCTTGGTCTCACACCAGCGCGGGGAGAGTGCCAAAGCCATCGAACTGATACGGCGCTCTCTTTCGATGGATGGCTCAAATGGCCTGTTCTTCCAGAATCTCGGAGCCGTGCTCGAAGCGACCGGCAATCTGGATGAAGCCGTAAACTGCTATCGTCAGGCAGCATCGCTCCAGCAGCAACCGGCCGAGGCGCACCTGAATGCCGGAAACTGCTTGTTGCGGCTGGAGCGTGCGGTTGAGGCAGCGGTCTGCTGTAGCGCGGCGCTGGCGGCGAGACCGAATTTTCCAGAAGCGGCCAACAGCCTGGGATTCGCATTGCAGCGAATGGGCCGCCTGGAGCAGGCGATCACCTGCTATCGCAAGGCCATCGCGCTCAATCCGAAATATGCCGGCGCTTACGCCAATCTCGCCATGCCGCTTCAGGAAATGGGCCAGATCGCGGAAGCCCTTGCCTCCTGCGAACAGGCCCTTCTCCTTGATCCCCAGAGCTACTCCGCGTATTGCCAACTGAGCGTAGCGCAGGCTGCCGCTGGCAAGCTGAAAGAGGCCGCGCAGAGCGCCGAGAAGGCGATTGCGATCAATCCCCATCATGCCCCGTCGCATTTGAACCTGGGGAACTCGCTGAAAGAACTCGGACGCTTGAGTCAGGCTGTTGAATCGTATCGGCACGCCATTGAACTCGACCCCAAGGATGCACGCATTTATTCCAATCTCGGAGAGACGCTGCGCGACATGGACCGGATTGCGGAGGCTGCCGAGAGCTACAAAAGCGCGCTGGCCGTGCGGCCAGACTTTGCTTGGGCCTACAGCAACCTGCTCTATTTGTATGCCTTCACGCGCGCAATTTCGCCGGAAGAAGAGTTGGCGCTGGCCTGCAAGTGGGAAGAAAACATGCTGAGCGACGAGGAGCGCGCGGCCGCGCGCCGCCGGGCCTCGCCCTTGTCAGGAGCTTTTCCGGCCACGCCGCGCGCGGGCCGAAAGCTGCACCTGGGCGTGGTTTCGGCCGAGCTGGGCATGCACGCCGTGGCGGAGTTCCTTCAGCCCTTGCTCGAAACGATGGGCAAGGAGCGGCTCAAGCTGACGTTGTTTCCCACGACGATCAGGAAGGGAGCGCGGGCCGAACAACTGAGCGCACTGGCCGACGGGATCGTATCGCTGGTTGGCATGAAGGGAGACAAGGCGGCTGAGCGCATCCGCAGTGAAGCGGTCGATGTGCTGATGGACACCACAGGCCACACCTGCAACGGCCGGCTTGACGTTTTTGCCCACCGCGCCGCGCCCGTGCAAATCACCTACATCGGCTACTGGGGCACCTCCGGCTTGACGGAGATGGATTGGGTCTTCGCCGACAACGACACGCCGGCCTTCATCGACGGGCACTTCCGCGAGAAGCTGTGGCGATTGCCACGTGTTCCAGTATGCTATCGCGGAGATGCTTCGCTGCCCGACAGCGGCTGGCAGCCTGGTGAAACCGTCTGGCTCGGCTCGTTCAACAAATACTCGAAGATGCGCGAGCAGACCTTCGCCCTGTGGGGCAAGGTGATGGCGGCGCTGCCTGAGGCCAAGTTACTGCTCGAAGACCGCACAGACCACGAGGAGGAGACGCACGAGCGCATCCTGGCAGGCATGGCCAAGCAGGGGGTGGCCGCCGACCGCATCGAGTTCAACCCAGCCATTTACGGCCACGAGGAGCATATGAAGCTCTACGCCCGGCTGGACATCGCGCTGGATACAATTCCCTTCAATAGCGGCACCACGGCGTTCGATGCGCTGTGGATGGGCGTGCCGCTCGTGTCGCTGCAAGGCAACGACACGGGCAGCATGATCTCCAGCACTGCCTTGCGCGCCATTGACCGCGAGGAGTGGACCGCTGCCAGCGAGGAAGAATACGTCGCCATCGTCTGCGCGCTGGCGCGCAACGTGGAACTTCGCAAGCAGTTGCGACAAACGCAGCGGGCGCGCATGGCGGCCAGTCCGATATGCGACTATCGCGCCCTGGCCAAAGAGATCGAAACCGCGCTGGAACAAATGTACGACCTGTGGCTGGCCTCGGAAAGCCGGTGAGGAACACGCAAAGGGTTCGATTCTATTGAAAGCCGGATTGCACATCGGCAGGTTTCGATTCGCTCCGTCTTTCAATTGCGAGGCTTTCCTGCGGCATAAGCACCTGTCTAGTGCGGTTCCACAATTCACATGCCCTTTCAGGCATCGAGCAAGGTGGCATTTTCTTGAGAAAAATGCCACTTTATGGCGGGGGGTCGGGATACAGCAATTGTGGAACCGCCGCAGCTGTGGGAAAGCCCTCGAATTCCGTCATGCCAATGCGTGGGAGAATCAATCGATTGGCTATTCCTTCTCGCGATAAAAATAGAAAATGGAATCGTCGAAACATTCCGAATAGTGATGGAAGGCGCAACGCCATTCACTTTCCCAATCCGATCCGAGAATTGCTCCGACATGGTTTGGAATGTCCACAAGGTCGCCCGGCAGATGGTAGGAAGCGATGGCGATGCAGCGAGAGCCGCGCAGCAGCGATTTCGCACCCTCCAGTGCGGGCGCTTCGGCGCCTTCTACGTCAAACTTTACATAATCGAAATGCTGCAAGGAGGTAATGTTGTCGAGCGCGTCCGCGTCGATCGCTCCTGTTGCATCCTCCGTCACGGCCATCATGCCATTCGGAAGGACGTAGCAGTTCAGTTTGGTTTTGTGGCTCCACGCCGCCCCCACAAAGACCTGGTTGCTCAGTCCGTTCCGCTTCGCCACGGCTCCGATGCTCGAAACCATTTCGGGGTTGGGTTCGACGGCGAGAGTCGATTCAAGGCCGGGGAAGATCGCTTTCATGCCGGCAAGGGTATCGCCATCGTAGGCTCCGACGTCGCAAAATGAGTGGATGCTGCTTATGGCCGGCGGCGGAGTCCACATTTGAGAGACCGGCTTTCGAGTCGATGCGATGTGCCTGACATCGAGCGAGGCGCGGTAGAGGAGGACATTGAGGAAATCTTCCCTGCAGATTGGATCAAGCCGCCGGTAAACTAGAAAGAGTTCGTCGACCCGCATGGGAAGCATCTCCGTAAACAGTCGCGCTTTCCCGTAGGCATTGATCAAATCGAACGCATAGAGCCCCTCGGCAAGGGAGTAGGCGGGCCGGGTCAGACCGGACAAGATACTCAATTGGTTTTGTCCCGCCGCCACAATCAGCGGCAGGTCCAGGGCAAGGTTAGAGGTCGTCTTGAACCCTTCCGCTGCCGCCTTTTCCACGGCTTCCTTTGCGTTATCGAATACGAAGCACTCAATTCCCGCGCTCCTGAATTGCCGGGCTAGATCCGATCCTTTTGTTCCAAAGGAGTACACGATAACCGACTTCTCTTTCCCTAGTAATTCGAGAGAAGCCTGTCGGTTGTCTAGAAAATGCGTAGAGGCTTCATGCAGCCTATCCGAAAACTCGTTCTGATCAAGCGTAACGCAGGTCATCGTATCCTCACTTTGACCAGAAGTTCTGGTCTCACTTCTTTAAAAGGCCGATCCTCGATCCAACCTAGCGACAATGTACCGCTCACCGCTTCCGCATACCTGAGGGTCACGAAATCGCGTTGCGGGAGGTGCTTCGCCCGCACACGATGTTTCGGCGATTGTGAGAGACACCCCGAACACCTCTGAAAGCTCGTGGGCACGGCGGTCTACAAACGCAGGCACTTCCACCCAGTATTCGCAGGACCGTGGATGCCGACGGTTATGGTGGTGAGCACCGTAGCCGCTCGCCATTTCCGCCCACCCCCAGCCTTGAATCCGATGATACGGCATCGGCTTCCGCCTGTCCGGTGATCAGCGCTTTGAGCAGCCCCAGCCAGTCTCGATATTCGGTCATTCAACAACTCTCCCAAGTGGTGAACAAAGTCGAACGGGCTCTACGCCGCAGTTTTACTGGACGACCCGCGGGATCTCCGCAACCCGAAGGGCTGGGGTCAACGTTCCCGTTTCTCGTTAATCGCCGCTCGAAGATTCCCGGTATCCGCTGCTCCTGTTTCCTCGAACTGAGAGAATTGACTCCCAGCGCGGCCCGAGGAGAAGTTCATGATAGGCTCCAGCAATATGGGCAAGAATGTATGCCCCGTTCTGCGAAATGGACGACCTTGCTTTTCCCGCTCAGTTGCTTGCTGCCCGACATGCGTTTTGTAAGCCGAACGGAAGGCTGCATGACTCTAATCGTTTGCTAACGAAATCCTGGCCCTCAGATTGCATCTCCCAAACCAATCTGGTTTTCGAGAGAAGCACATCTCATCGTCATTGGGACGGTGGGAGGGCGAAAAGCCAGGCTCGCCCGCAAAATGCACGCTCGGATTCTGGTATGAGAAACTGCCCAAGCGATTGATTCTGCTGTTGGTGAGTCCAACCGCACACACAAGCCCGAAAGGGCGTTTGGCAAACGCGCTTAGATTTTCCAGCTTCGAATGCGGATTAGTGGCTGAAACCAAGTTCTGGAGTGGGCCATAAGTACTCGTTGAAATCGCATTTCGAGCCCAATTGGCCAACAGCGATTTGTGAGAGAAGGTTTGGAATGGAGCACCTTATTCAGGAAAAGCTGGGCCGGAGCATCACGACACTGCGGCAGATGATGGCCGACAATGCACTTCAAACGGCGTTGGCAGGCGCCGCGGAAAGAACCGCGATTGCCATGCTGGAAGGGAGTAAACTGATGATCGCCGGCAATGGCGGCAGCGCCGCGGACGCGCAGCATCTGGCAGCGGAGTTCGTCAGCCGCCTGACCGTCGACCGGCCGGCCATGCGTGCACTGGCGCTGACAACCGACACATCCATTCTGACCGCAGTGGCCAACGACTACGGATACGATCGCGTCTTCGAGCGCCAAATCGAGGCGTTGGGCCAGCCAGGCGATGTCTTTCTCGGCATTTCTACTTCCGGCAACTCGAAAAACATCCTCAAGGCGCTGGCGCTTTGCCGCAAGATGAGAATTTCCACGATCGGTTTCACCGGCCAGATCGGCCGGAAAATGTCGCTGCTCTGCGACTACAACATCACGATTCCCTCCGCGATCACGGCGAATATTCAAGAAGCGCATCTGACCCTGGAGCACATCTTCTGCCACCTGGTGGAGTCGCGGTATTTCTGCGTAGAAGCCCTTGTCCAGCAGAAGCTGGCATGACCTATGTGCTTCTTTTTCCACCGAGCTGCAAATTCCGCCGGAAGAGGAACCTTACCAAGAGTTTCGGCAACTCCACGAAACTCCAGAAACTCTGATCTAGCGTCAGATGCACTTCCTGTACAAGATGCAGTATCCCGATCCTCTTTCTCAAATCGCTGGCTGCTAAGTAGGATCGGAGAGCGCATTCGACGACTGCCTGCCCTCGCAATCCGCTTCACTTCTAAACCCGGTACACAATCAGCTCAGCTAACACAACGTTTACGTTATTGCTCCTGCAAATTGAGCGGCGCGCCTCTCAATGTTTCACTGTGTATAATGTTTTGGAACTGATGAAAAGAGCGTTCGGATGCCCAACTTTCTAGCCCCGGTGACACGCCAAGACGGACCTATACTAGCGAGAGGAAGCGGATCCTATGTTTGGGATACGATGGGGAACCGCTACCTCGACCTCGGTGCCGGACAGTTTTGTACCATCCTCGGGCACTCCCATCCTGAGGTGGCTAATTTCATTTTTGCTCAGGCATCGAAGATTCAGAATACGAGCACGACCACCGTTGGAGAAGAGGCTCTGGAGGCGGCAAGGAAGCTTCATGAGATTACGAACGACATGGATGGGCGTTCAGTGTTCTTGTCTACAGGAGCGGAAGCAAACGAATGCTGCCTGCGATTCGCAAAGCACCTGACAGGGCGTAAGGGCGTTATTAGTTTCGAACCAGCCTGGCATGGGTTGACGCTGGGCACAGAGTGCATTTCTGGTTCGCGAAAACACGTCAAGCCGCAGATCCCAGATACGTATTCTGTCCCAGTTCCCCCGGTCAGAGCGGGAAACGAGGTGGTTGGCGCCGATCTCGATTTCTATGTCAATGCGTTTTCCGATCTCGTGGAACTGCATGGTAAGGATATCGCCGCAGCAATCTTCGAGCCAATCGTGTCATCCGGCGGCATGTTCTTCCCGCCTAAGGAGTATTTCCAGCGCGTTGCTGAGATATGCCGGCGGCACGGCATCCTGTTCATCCTCGATGAGTGCCAAACCGGCTTTGCACGCACTGGCACATGGTTCCATTACCAGCAACTGGGAATCATTCCCGATTTTGTCGTCTGTGGCAAAGGGATGGGCTTAGGCTATCCTGTATCTGCCGTGATTTTCCGCGGCGCTCTCGTGCCGGCGGACGGCTTCCGGATGAAGATGTACAGTTCTCATCAGAACGATCCATTCAATTGCGGGCTTGTCGCGTTTGCAATCGACTGGGTTATCAAGCACGATCTCCTCGCGACAATCAGGCAGCGAGGAGAGTACTTCCTTGAGCGCCTGACCGGGCTTGCCCAGGAATTTCGATTGGTTCATAAGCCGCGTGGCCGAGGATTGATGCTGGCGTTCGACTTGAGCATCGATGGCCTGCCCGATTACTCGCTGCTTTCCCAGAGTTTTCTCGCAGCGCTCCTGGAGCGGGGATGCCTGGTGCAGGCCGCGAACAGCGGACGAACGATTCGACTTTTGCCTAGCTACCTTATCGAGATGAATGAAATCGATCAATTCATCGACGCGGTTCGAGAAATTGCCTCGCTGAAGAGCTTCTCGTGTTGAAATCGCAGAGCCCTGCGGCGCTTGAAAAGGGGGCAGAAGGTGTTCCATTTTGACGATCTACTAGCCACCGATAAGAGAATCATCTTTTATGGCGCGGGCAACTATGCCCACGAGTTTACGCGTCGAAACTGCGTGGAAAGCCGCAATATTAGACTTCCCGATTATGTATGTGATCGAGATAGATCGAAATGGGGAAACTCTTTCTTTGGCGCAGAAGTATGCTCCCCTGAGAAACTCGCGACGGAAGCCGTGGATGACGTGGTTGTTATTGTCACCACCAGCCCTTTCCTGGTGCTCGGAGACGTGCATGACAGGCTTTATTATTATAACTTTCTGACTGCCGCGTCGCTCGATATGCGCTTCTGCCTGGCAAAGCAACCAGCGACGCAGATCGAGGCCCTGCTTGCCGGATTCGCGGACGATAAATCGCGCCAGGTCTTTCTTGAGATGACGCAGGGCCAGGCTGATGGGCAGCTTTGGTTCAGGGACATTTACGAACCTCACCCTTACTTCGGGAACGATGTCGTCCCTTGCTTGCCGGATGGGGAAGTGCTCGTGGATGCTGGCGCGTACACCGGCGGGCATATTGCGGCCTTTGAACATACCAACAAGAATTTCCATGCTGTCTATGCTTTTGAACCCCACGGAGCGCATTTGAAGCAACTCGCCGACCGGTTCGCAGGGGACCCTCGGGTAAAGGCGATCGGCAAAGGGCTCTACAGCGAGAATGGCGTGGTGAGTTTTGACAACGATCAACCATTGGGAGCACATATAGTCTTGCAGGACGGGACTGCGAGTCATGGATGCATTGAAGTTGTTCGGCTCGACGATGCTGTCGACGACGCCGTGACGTACATCAAGATGGACATCGAAGGGGCTGAACTGGACGCGCTCGCCGGCTGCAAGGAAACGATCCGGCTAAATCGGCCCAAACTTGCGATTTGTGTGTACCATCGGCCATCCGATTACTTCGACATTCCTCGACTTATTCAACTCATGCGGCCAGACTATCGGCTTTATTTGAGACAACACTCGCCATTCAATATCGACACCGTTCTATATGCCGTTTGAAAGCCGCGGGTTTCGCCTGGACATTGCCGCCTAGTACGGGGGGCTACTCTTGGAATCTCACTGCCACAAGAGATCGAGCGGGCCACTTTACTGGCTCATTTTCTGCCTCACCTACTCGGCCGGGAGGCAGTCTGCCTGTGCGTGCTGATGAACCATCCGCCGAAGTACGCTCTTCCGGCCGGCTTTCACAGCTTCCTCGGTCCGGCGAGGCGGTATGAACGTTCGCGCCATTTAGAGCGAAACCAGAGTTCCTGTGGCCTCGTTCGCCCTGTGCAGGATCGCCGCTCCCTGGGGGTCGCGTCGACTTGAATGCGGCGGCTTCGGGATACACCGACTCTGGTTCCGCTATAGCCCGTGGCCACTATCCGGCGGAAAGCACCTTCACCTCTCCCGATCCGGAACTCCGCCATTTCGATCTACAGGATGAGCCAGTCAACGCGGGTCACGAAGACTCCTGCAGCGCCTTCCATCGCACAACCCAAGTCAGAGACGGAGCCGCCGATTTTGTCGGAGACTTTTTGGCTCTGGCCGGCCCAACCGGCATGACACCGATCACGCCGGAATTGGCCGACAAGATCCATGGAATGGTTTTATCGGAGGAGTGCCTGATCGATGACGCATTGAAGACGGAGTTTATGGTCGGCGACCGTTATACCTTCATGCCGATGCTCAATCCGTGGCAGACCATCCCTGCCCCGCATGACTAACGTCCTGTCCCTAGCAAGACTGGGGCTGTCATCTTGAACGAACGGGGCCCCAAGCGCTCAGGATGACAGACCTGACTTGATGCAGAACTTCAGGGCCGAATCAATAGTACTGTGACCGCATGATTCAGTGATGACCGCTCTGTAGCGCCGGTCTCCTGACCGGCTGTTGTGCGGGCGTCCTCGCCCGCGCTTGTCCATGATGAATTACCGATTCATGCGGCCTAAGCACCAGTGGTATCCACTGTAAAGATGGTCGTTTATGTTTTGAAACCCCTGCTGATTGAGAAGTTCACTCGATGCGGCGATCCTGCACGGGACAAACGAAGCCGCTGGGACTGTGGTAAAAGTCGAAAATGCGGGGAAGGAACGTGCCTCAGTGGCTAGAGACCATGTATATTTTGAACCGCTCACCGCACGACTGAAGCCGTGCCCATTCAAAACTCGGCTTTCACCACACATCTCTGCTAACGCTGCACAACTTCGAACGGAATGGCCGGGAGAATCCCCAACACCACCGGCCGTTTATTCTTCGGTTGCGGATCTGAAGCAGCGGTTGGCCTGAACGCGGACGCCTCGACAATCAGATTCCCGGCCGACCCTGGCTTTATCTTGGAGTCCGCCGTGAAGCGAACCTGGAGAAAGCCGCCGGCCTGACTCACATCTGAGATCGCGATGCCGTCCGGCGGATCGCTGAGCGCCAACTGAATCTGGTTTCCTGCTTGACCCGGCGGCACTGCGAGACGGAGCAACACCGTTCCTCCAACAACCAGCCGCAGGCGATCTTCGATCGCACTCCAAAGCGGTTTGCGATGCTCATTGCCGAAGACCCAAACCATCGCTTCCTCGACGGGAACCAACCGATGCCAGGCGAAGGCCTGCACCATGTCCTCCGCGGGAGAGCCGGTATGGCGCACGGTCCGCCCGTCAATAGTGGCTTCTCCCTCCAGCAAGAACCGGTGCGGCGCACCGATTGCTTCAGCCGGCGCGGTCAGACTGACACGCACCGCGTCGGCTCCAGCGGGAATCGTTCCACCGCCAAGCACGAGTCCCGCAGGTCCATCTTTGATGTGCAGGGTGACAGCGCCATCGAATCCATCCCGGCGCAACAGGAGCACGTTGACAGGGATTGTTCTGCCGGGCCGCAGGTTGATGCTGGAGGGAGCAGCGCGCAACGCGAAGTCCGGCCGCGGATGCCCGATGCGCAACCGGTAAGTGAAATCAGATCCGCCGTTCTGTTCGGCGTCGGCGAGTTGCAGAATATAAGCGCCCTTTGCGGGGAACCGGTAGATGAGCCGTGAGTCGGCCTGATGGGTGAGAAGAGCCGCGCCCTTATCCTCAAAGTCGTCATTGAAGGCGAGTTGTTTGCCGTGGGCGTCGGTCAGCGTGAGCGTGGAATCCAACGGCGATCCAAGGCGGCGGGCCTCGACCTCGGCCACGATCTCCTCACCGGCTTTGCCCTCGATGCGGAAGAACTGCGCATCTCCGGGGTGGTCGATGCGCCCGTTGACGATCTGCGGCATTTTGATGCGGCGGGCATGCGCGGCCCCGGATGATTGCTGCGTTTGCACGGATTCAGGAAGTGTGTCCACGGAAAACACAACGGGATTCGCGCCACTCCATCCCTTGTCCGCGGGAGAAAATGCATGGATTCCCGGCTCACTCAGAGAGGGCTTGAATTTTGCCGCACGCAGATTCCATCCTTGCACTTCAATCTGCGTGTGAGCGCCCAATTTGCCACCCAAGGGAAAGACGCCGGTCACATAGGGAATCTCGCCGATTGTAATTCGGTAGACGAAGTCTTCGCGGCCGCGGTTCAAGACGTCGCGCACTGAGAGATTGTAGACTCCGTCCTCGGCAATTTCTTTTTCGATGACCGGCTCCTGATTGAAAAGGAAGTGGTCGGCCGATGCTAGTTCCCTTCCCTTCGCGTCAGTCAGCGTGAGTACCGCCTGGAACCATCCCGGAACGGCGTCTGACATGTACGGGATGAGCGCACGGGTCATTGCGGCGATCACGATTTTCTGACCTTTGCTCGCATGAAAGAGATAACGGTCCATGCTCCCCGGCATCATCTGGCCGTTCAGAATCGCCGGCAGAGTAATCTTCACGGGCGTTTCGTTGGCTTCAGCATGCGCGCTCGCTGAGAGAGGCAAGCCGCCGCCCGCGGCAAGCGGAAGCGGCACAAGCTGAAAGGGACGTGTAATCTCGGGCAGCCGATCAACCAGGAAGTTGAGCGGATTGGTCAATCCCTGACTGGTCATCAGGCGCAGTTCATGATTGCCGAAGGCGGCATGAGCGTCCAAGGTAACGCGCAGCAGAACCGACTGCGAAAGCGCAGGCGCAGCCCTCATGCGCATGGTGGCGTCAATCTGCTTGTGCAGATCGGCGGCCAGTTTCCTATCCTCAGGTGTCCACGGCGTAGTAACGCGGGATTGCGCAAAGGCTGGCGTCTGTGCGTCCTTGCTTGGAGTGGCCGCGGCATTGGCTGCGCTGGGCACGGTCTTTGCAGCGGCGGGACTATTTGAGTGGCTTTGCTCCAGATCCTTCAACTGAGCGCGAAGATCGTCCAGCTCCTTTTGGGAAAGAGGCTTGGAAAATCCGATGACTTCAGCCTTTACACCATCGCCGGCGAAAAAAGCCTGCTTCGCTCCATCCAGATACTGGCCGCCAACAGAGACTTCAAAGGAGCTTCCCTGCTGGCCACCGGCGGGATAGACAAATGCCGCGTGAGGCGAGTTCTGTTGGCCGCAGGCCGCCGCGGCTCCCATCATTAGAAGCAGCAGTCCTCGCGCCCGGCAGATCATGTGCGCGCTCCCATGATCTCGTGCAGCATTCCCGCGGCTCTCACGTTCTCTTCCTTGCCGGCGCCGACAAAAACCGATTGGCCCAGAGGATGAGGCAGATTGGCGTGTAGATCGATTCCCATTTGCGTATAGATGCTTGAGATCAAGTCCATCGGATAGACTGGCCGGTCCTTCACCTCTTCGCCGCGCGCGTCCGAGGAGCCGATCACATGGCCGCCGGCAAAGCCCCCGCCTGCAACCACCGACGAGAAGACCTGCCCCCAGTGGCCGCGGCCCCCGTTCCAAGGAGCCTCCCACTGGACCTTCGGCGTGCGGCCAAACTCGCCGCTCCACCACACGACTGTGCTATCGAGCAGCCCCCGGGCAGACAGGTCCAATAACAGGGCGGCCATCGCTTTGTCCATCTCTGGAACGCGCCTGCGCATGGTCGGAAAGTTTTCCTTGTGCGTGTCCCAGCCGCCCTGGTAGTTGATCGTGATATAGGGAACGCCGCGCTCCACGAGCCGCCGCGCCGCGAGGCACGACTGCCCGAAAGTGTTTCTTCCGTAGCGGTCGCGCATCTCGTCCTTTTCCTGGGAGAGGTCGAAGACCTTGCCACCGTCGCCAAGAATCAGCTCATAGGCCAGCCGCTCGCTGTCTTTCCATGGCGTCATGCGGGGATCGTCGCGCAGCGCCTTATCCAGTGCATCCAAATCGTGCAGGAGCTTACGGCGGCTCTGCTGGCGCTGATCGGAGACGCCCTGCAACACAACGCCCTCAACGGCAAAGCGAGTCTGCGCCGGATCGCCACCTGTGGCAAAGGGCTGGTAGCGCAGGCCGAGAAACCCCTCTTCCGAGAAACGGCCCTGCGGCTCAGTGAGAACAATGTAAGGCGGAATCAGTCCCTTGTATCCGGCGTTGACTCCCTTGAAGTAGGAGACAACCGCACCCACGCAGGGATAGACATCCTGCCCGCCTGAAGCGCGTCCTGTCTGCACTTCATAAGAAGCCGTCTCGTGGCCGTTCACTCCGTGGGTCATGCCGCGAACAATCGAATACTTATCAGCGCATTTTGCCAGATTGGGCATCAGCTCGCAGATACGGATGCCGCTGACGTTGGTCTCGATCGGATGATCGAGCGGGCCGGAATAGTCGCTCCCCGCTTCCGGCTTGGGATCGAAGGTGTCGAGGTGCGATGGGCCGCCCCACATCCAGATCTGAATCACCGATTTCGCTTTCGCCGTTGGTTTGGGCGAGGCAGCAAAGGCGGGCAAAAACCACAGATCGCCGAGCGCCATTCCGGCGCCTCCCATGGCTCCCATGCGCAGCAGGCCGCGCCGCGTGAGATCGGCAAACAGCGACCGCTTCAGGTTCCCGTTCCGTTCGTCGTCGCCCATGGCGCGTGTCTCCTTCTTAGAGCATCTTTCCGTGCTGAGAGATTATTTTTGAAAGAGCAGCTTTGTGTCACTCGAGTCCTGCTGAAATAGCTCAGCAACTCAGAAGCTTCAGCCCTTGCGGAAGTTGGAAACACCTCTCCTCTCAGTGGCGATAGAGAAACTCAGAGCTGTTGATCAGCGCCCAGGTTAGATCGACCTCGGCCTGACGGCGATTCAATCCGCTTTCGTGCACATACGCCGCGGCGATCTTCATTTCCGCTTCCGTCGGATAGCGGGAAAGGATGGTCAGATAAAGGCTGGTCAGCACGGCGCGCGGATCTGGCTTGCGAAACATCTCCTGCAGCGCCGGGCCCTGTTCAATCTTGCGCTCGACCTGGCTGGAGTTCAACAGATGCAGGCGTTGCGCGGCGGTGGGACGATTGTTGCGCTCCGACTCCATCCCGGTATTGCGCGGCGAACGGCCGAAGATTTCGAGAAATGGACTGGAAATGCTGCCGTCAGGCAGCGCAATGGCTCGCTCGCCGTTGGGCATGATCGTGTAAGGCTCCGGCACCGCACTGGAATACTGCTCGCTGGTGCCCGTAATCTCACTGAGTGCGTCAACGAGCACTTCGGCGTCGAGGCGGCGCACCGGGTAGCTCGCGAAGTTCTTCGCCGCTTCCGGCTTTGTGCTGCGCGGAGTAGAACTGAGCTGATAAGTGCTCGAATTCAGAATCAGCCGGAAGATGTGCTTGAGATCGTAGCCCGAGGAGACCAACTCGCCCTCAAGGTAAGCCAGCAGGTCGGGATAGAACGGCGGATTGTCGGGGCGAATGTCGTCCGGCTCGTCGATGATGCCTCGGCCATAGAGCCAGGCCCAGATGCGATTGACGATATTGCGCGCAAAGTACGGATTGCGCGGGCCGATCAGCCAGTCGGCGAAATCCAGACGAGGATCGCGGTCGGAATGCAGGCGGGTCTTGGTTCCGTCAGGAAAAACTGCGTTGACCGTAGCCAGGGGTTTGCTGCGGTCGTAGAAGACGATCTCTTCTTTCCATTCGCCCGTTGGCTTGTAGCCCACCTGCGAGAAGAAGACCGCCATCTCCGCGCGCCGCGCCGCTGGCCATTTCTCGGTGCGAACGCCCATGAGCGTCAGCGCCACGGCCTGCGCCAACGACTGCGGCTCCCGATTTTGCAGCGCGCGATAAAAGTTCACTGGACCCACGCGGAAGTTGCTTCCGCTGGAGGTCAGCAGCTCACGCGCGAATTGGTCGTAGGGCTTGTTCTTCTCCAGCGACTCGCGCAACCAGCGGTAATACTCCTGCGCGGCCGTGGGCCAAAGGTCGATGGGGAACTCGGCCTTGATGCGCAGCAGATCGCCCCACTTCATCGCCCAGTAGACAGGGAACTCATCGCGCTGAAGAATCTGGTCAATCAGAGCCGCACGCCGTTTAGGATCTGCGCTGGACAGAAAAGCCGCCGCCTCTTGCGCCGTGGGCAATGTGCCAATGGCGTCAAGGTAGGCGCGGCGCAGAAAGACCTCGTCTAAAGAGAGATTGGCGGGCGCCACTCCTGCTTTCGCGAGATGAGCAAAGACCAACTCGTCGATCTTGCCGCGACCGGCGGCATCGCTTGCGCGCCCAGGCGGCGAAGCCGCATCGAGGCCAGCATGTACCTGACTGCCTGCGGGATGAGAAGCAAAAGGTCCCAATCTTCACCCTTGAATGCCCGCTTCAATTTGCTTAGTGCGTGCGGAGCATGGTCCCTGCCTGGTTAGACCCCGCTTCCGCTCTCAAGTTGCGCCAGTTGGAGTCTCTCTGTCAAGAATGAACATTTTTGTCCCGATTGAGTTCATTCCCGGCCGATAATGGCGCCGCGCAATTGGCGCTCTGCCGGCCAAACCCGCAGGCGACCATCCGAGCAAAAACGTTTTGGCAGCGTCGAAAAGCACTTTCATGACCTGCAAGCTTCGAGACTTCACTTTATGGTGACAACTCCGCCGCCATTCAGGATGAAATGGCTCCATATCTCTCGACTCCGTAAGTGGTTATTCTTTGTGCGGATTGCCTTCTACCTGCGGAGGCGCGCTAATATTGCAAAAGAGTATACACTCATTCCCATAAGTAATAAGTTCGATCAAGGACTATACAAGTTACCTTCGATGCCGATAATAATGCCACCGAAGCAGTGCTTCCCCGCGATTCGCAGAGCGATGAACTGCTTATTCAGGCGTTGACCTTCTATCTCTCGCTCGAAGTAGAAGATTCCTCACGAGTTATGCGAGAGCGACAAGTGCGCGGGTCAATCGCGCAGTTGCATTCAGGCTGAGGCCTTGCCTCGGAAATGCACGCTCGCAGGAGGTCACGATATGCCGGCAGTTCTCGACGAAGGCGGCGCCATCCCCCTGCTACGCATCGAAGGGGAAGCCGATATCTCCACTTCCGCAGAGTTAAGGAGCCTCCTTCTCCAGGCCCTGGCCGCCGGCAAGGGCCTGCGCGTCGATCTCGAAAAGGCAACCGACCTCGACATCACCGCGATGCAGCTACTGGTTGCCACAGAACGAGATGCGGCGAAATCGAACATGCCTTTCTCGCTTGAGGGCCGGGTTCCCGACGATATCTCCGTGGCGATGGCCCACGCGGGCTTCCGCAAGTTTGCCGCGCCCAAGGGGCAAAAATGACTGTCCCTTGCACAGTTCCATCGAACGGGAACATGATCGACCGCCACCGGCAGGCCTTCCAGGAGGAGGCCAATGAGATTCTGGTCGAGTTGGAATCTTCGCTCTTGGAGCTGAACGAGAATCCTGAAGACAGCGAACTGGTCGGTAAAGTCTTCCGTTCCATGCACACCATCAAGGGCTCGGGAGCGATGTTTGGCTTCGACGAGCTGGCCGCGTTCACGCACCACCTGGAGACAGCCTTCGACGAAGTGCGCAACGGACGGCTCAAAGTCACGCCCGGGCTGGTGGATCTCTCGCTTGCGGCGCTTGACCGGATCAAGAGGATGGTGAACGAGCCGTCTGGCCAGTCAGAAGAAGACACTGCAATCTCGGCAGGCATTCTGGCTAGTTTGCAAGAACTGACTGGAGTCGAGGACACAGTGCTTGCCACGCCGGCGGCGCCCGTGGCAGAGGAGAATTCATCGGAGGAGAAGTGCGTCCTTCGCGACTGGCTGATCCATTTCTCGCCCGGTCCTGATCTTCTGCGCACGGGGACCAATCCCCTGCTGCTGCTGCGCGAACTGAAACAAATGGGCAATCTTCAGGTGACGGCCAGCGTTGCAGGAATTCCGCCGTTGACCGAGTTGGACCCTGAACGTTGCTATGTGCGTTGGGACTTGATTCTGACGACTGCCGTGTGCCTGGACACGATCCGCGATGTTTTCATCTTTGTCGAGGACTGCTGCGAACTGAGCATTGAGCCGATGGCGAGTCAGTCTTCGCCTTCGCTGGCAACGACGCCAAAATCCTGGGACGATCAGCGCAAGAGTCAAGGGAGGCGCGATTCAGACAAGCCGGACCAGGCTTCCAGTATTCGTGTGCCGGCGGAAAAGCTGGACCAGTTTGTGAACCTGGTCGGGGAATTGGTTACAGTGCAGGCCCGGCTGGTTGAGATTGCGGCGCGCCGCGACGATCCCGACGTCACAGCGGTCTCTGAAGAAATCGAGCGCTTGACGGCTGCGCTTCGCGAAAACTCGATGAGCATTCGCCTGCTTCCGATTCGCGCAACCTTCGAGCGGTTCCGGCGGCTGGTCCACGATCTCGCGCGCGATCTGCACAAAGAGGTCGAGCTGACCATTGAGGGCGCAGACACTGAGCTGGACAAGACGGTCATCGACCAGTTGAACGACCCGCTGATGCACCTGATCCGCAACAGCATGGACCACGGCATCGAGTCGCCTGAGGTGAGGGCAGCCGCCGGGAAGCGGCCCACGGCAACGATTCATCTTTCTGCGCGCCACTCCGGCGCCAATGTGCTGATCGGCGTATCGGACGACGGGCGCGGCATCGACGCGGAAGCGGTTCGCGAACGCGCGGTGCAGAACGGTCTGGCCAACGCGAACGCCAAGCTCACCGAGGCCGAGGTCTACTCCTTTATATTGATGCCCGGATTCTCTACCGCGCGGCAGGTAACGGATGTTTCAGGCCGGGGAGTGGGGATGGATGTTGTGAACCAGCGCGTAGAGGCTCTGCGCGGGTCCATCGACATCGCCAGCACATTCGGCGCGGGCACCAGCGTTACGCTCCGCCTGCCGCTCACGCTGGCCATTATTGACGGGCTTCTGGTGCGGGTTGACGATGCCCACTATGTGCTTCCGCTAGCCAACTCACTGGAATGTGTCGAGCTGACGAGCCAGGACATCGAGAAGGCCAACGGCAAACATGTCGCCTATGTGCGCGGCGAGATGATTCCCTACATTCGTCTCAGGGAGTTCTTCGACGTTCGCACGGAGCGTCCGGAGCGCGAGCAGATCATGATCGCGGAAACCGAAGACGGGCGATACGGCTTCGTGGTCGACGAGGTACTCGGCGACCATCAGACCGTGATCAAGAATCTAGGGCGGTTCTACCGTCATGTCCAGTTCGTATCAGGAGCCACCATTCTCGGCAATGGCTCGGTGGCGCTGATTCTCGACCCACACCGGCTTGTTCAGGAAGTTATTCGGGGAACGAGCCGGAGCCTGCGCGCGCGTCCGGCGTCAACGCAGGCAAATGCCGTTGCCCAGGATGGATTGCCGGTCAATTCACCTTGATTACGCCGCCGGAACCGCAAGAAGACCCAGGGCCGCCGGGGATCGTCCCAGTAAGCGTGCATGATCCCCTTTCTCTCCAAGAACAAACAAACGAATTCAGTTTCAAAGGATGGAAAAGTCATGCCAACAAAGGCTGTAAAAGAAAACGGCAAAGTGCTTGAAGTTCATGCGGGACGCGGCGCGCACTCGAACGGTCACCCCGGCCAGACCCACAACGGACAAGGGGCGCAAGACCACGAGATGCTGCTCGTATCTCAAGAGATCGCGCGTCTGGTAGACGCCTCACGGGAAGGCCGGCTCAACGACCGCGGCAGGGCCGACCAGTTCACCGGCGTTCATCGCGAGATGGTGCTGGGCATCAACGAAATGCTTGACGCCATTCTCCTGCCGATCGGCGAAGGCAACCGCATCCTTGCGCAGATTTCGAATGGCAAGATCGACGAGTTGATTGCACAAACCTACAAGGGCGACCACGAGAAGATGAAGGTGGCCGTCAACAACGTTGCCATCGTGACCCAGGGCCTGCAAAAGGAGATGGCGCGACTGATTGAAGCGTCGAAAGAGGGCCAGCTTTCCGACCGCGGCAAGCCGGAGCAGTTCCAGGGCGCGTATGCGGAGATCGTGCGCGGCGTGAACACCATGCTGGACGCGATTCTTCTGCCCATCGGCGAAGGCAACCGCATTCTTGCGCAGATTTCGAATGGCAAGATCGACGAGTTGATTGCACAAACCTACAAGGGCGACCACGAGAAGATGAAGGTCGCCGTCAACAACGTGGCCATCGTGACCCAGGGTCTGCAAAAGGAAATGGCGCGGCTGATCGAAGCCTCCAAGGAAGGGCAGCTCTCCGACCGCGGCAAGCCAGAGCAGTTCCAGGGCGCATATGCCGAGATCGTGCGCGGCGTCAACACCATGCTTGACGCCATTCTCCTGCCGATCGGCGAAGGCAACCGCATCCTGGCGCAGATTTCGAATGGCAAGATCGACGAGTTGATCGCACAAACCTACAAGGGCGACCACGAAAAGATGAAGGTAGCCGTCAACAACGTGGCCGAAGTCATGCAGACCCTGCATGAAGATGTTTGCGCAGTTTGACCGATGCCGCGAAGGAGGGGAAGCTGACGGAGCGCGGAAACCCCGACCAGGTGAAGGGCGCCTATTCCGAGATCGTCAGAGGAGTCAACGGCATCCTGGATGCGGTTATTGCTCCATTGAATGTCGCCGCCAACTATGTCGATCGCATCAGCAAGGGCGATATTCCCGCCAAGATCACCGACACCTACAACGGCGACTTCAATACGATCAAGAACAACCTCAACACCTGCATCGACGCCGTGAATGCGCTGGTTGCAGACGCCGGCGTTCTCTCCAGAGCCGCGGTTGAGGGCAAGCTGGCCACTCGCGCCGACGCCAGCAAGCACCAGGGCGACTACCGCAAGATCGTGCAAGGCGTAAACGAAACGCTGGACGCGGTGATCGGTCCGCTCAACGTAGCGGCCAACTACGTGGACCAGATATCGCCGAGGCGCCATTCCCGCCAAGATCACTGCCACCTACAACGGCGACTTCAACGCCATCAAGAAGAACCTGAATACCTGCATCGACGCGGTGAACGCCTTGGTGGCAGATGCCGGCGTGCTCTCCAAAGCCGCGGTCGAAGGCAAGCTTGCCACCCGCGCAGATGCCAGCAAGCATCAGGGCGACTACCGCAAGATTGTGCAAGGCGTGAACGAGACGCTGGACGCGGTGATTGGCCCATTGAATGTTGCCGCCAACTATGTTGACCGCATCAGCCGCGGCGATATCCCCGCCAAGATCACCGACACGTACAACGGCGACTTCAACACCATCAAGAACAACCTGAATACCTGCATCGACGCCGTCAATGCGCTCGTTGGCGATGCGGGGATGCTGGTTAAGGCAGCCGTAGACGGCAAGCTGGCTACGCGCGCCGATGCCAGCAAGCACCAAGGCGACTACAGGAAGATTGTGCAAGGCGTAGACGACACGCTGGACGCGGTCATCGGTCCTCTCAATGTTGCCGCAAACTATGTTGACCGGATCAGCAGGGGAGACATTCCCACCAAGATCACCGACACCTACAACGGCGACTTCAATACTCTCAAGAACAATCTGAATACATGCATCGATGCGGTGAACGCGCTCGTGGCGGATGCAGGCATGTTGGTCAAGGCCGCCGTGGACGGCAAGCTGGCCACGCGCGCTGACGCCAGCAAGCACCAGGGCGACTTCCGCAAGATCGTGCAAGGGGTGGACGACACGCTGGATGCGGTGATCGGCCCGTTGAACGTGGCCGCCAAGTATGTTGACCTGATTTCGAAGGGCGATATCCCTTCGCAGATCACTGACACCTACAACGGCGACTTCAACACCATCAAGAACAATCTGAATGCGCTGATCGTTGCGATGAACGACATCACAGCTGCGGCGGAGGAAATCGCCGACGGCGATCTGACCGTTGTGGTGCGGGAGCGCTCCTCGCAAGACAAGCTGATGCAGGCTCTGGCATCGATGGTGAGCGGCCTGACGCGGACGGTTTCCGACATTCGCGCGATCGCCGGGGAAGTATCGGCGGCCAGCCAGTCCATCAGCACGGCTTCGGTCCAGGTATCGAATGGAGCCAGCGCCCAGGCTGCATCTGCCGAGGAAGCATCGTCTTCGATGGAAGAGATGGTCTCAAACATCAAGCAAAATGCAGAGAACGCGCAGCAAACCAACAAGATCGCCAACAAGTCCGCCAAGGACGCGCAGGAAAGCGGCAAGTCCGTGCTGGAAGCAGTGGCAGCGATGAAGGAGATCGCCAGCAAGATTTCCATCATTGAGGAGATCGCACGCCAAACAAACCTGCTGGCTCTCAATGCGGCCATCGAGGCGGCGCGCGCCGGGGAACATGGCAAGGGATTCGCCGTGGTCGCGGCAGAAGTTCGCAAGCTCGCGGAGCGCAGCCAGAAGGCCGCGGGTGAAATCAACCAGCTCTCAGGCACAACGGTCAAGGTGTCGGAGAAGGCCGGCGAGATGCTCGAAAAGCTCGTGCCCGATATCCAGAGAACAGCGGAACTGGTGCAAGAGATTACTGCTGCCAGCAAGGAGCAGGATACCGGCGCCGAGCAAATCAACAAGGCGCTCCAGCAGTTGGAGAAGGTCATTCAACAGAATGCATCCGCTTCCGAGGAGATGGCTTCCACAACAGAGGAGTTGACTGGCCAATCCGATCAGCTAGTCAGCGCACTGGGCTTCTTCCGCACCGGAGACGACGGTCATGTTGCACCGCGTCAGGTTTCGGGCTCAAAGGCCGCAAGGCATGTGGACACCGCGCCAGTGAGAGCCACAAGGCCCAACGGTCACGCGGTTCCAGCCAGCCTCAAAGCTGCTGCCAGATCCGGAGTTAGTCTCAGGCTCAAGGACAAGGAGGACGACCTTGACAAGGGCTTTGAGCGTTACTAACCAGTTCCGGCGCGGGCCGCTTGCGGCCCGCGCGCGTTCAACATGCGAAAGGAGCGGACTATGAGCGTTACCGAGATCACTGAATCGCGGCAGTACCTTACATTCAAGCTTGGCAACGAGATTTTTGCGACCGACGTAGCCAAGGTACGAGAAGTTCTGGATTTCACGAAGATCACAGAGATTCCAAGGACTCCCGAGTTCATGAGCGGTGTGATCAACCTGCGGGGCAGCGTGGTTCCCGTCGTCGATCTGCGGCTTTGCTTTGAAATGTCGAAGACCGTCAAGACAAGAAATACATGCATTGTCGTCGTTGAAGTGTTGCTGGAGAACGAGTCGTTTGTGATCGGCGCCCTGGCCGATTCGGTGGAGGAGGTCATCGACCTTGAGCCGGATCAGATTCAACCGCCGCCCAGAATCGGCACGCGGATTCGGACCGACTTTATCAAAGGCATGGGAAAGCGCGATTCTGAATTCATCATGATTCTAGACATCGATCGCGTCTTTTCTGCCGAAGAGCTGGTGGCCGTTCGCGGTGCGGAAGGCAGCAAGGCGGCCGCATAAGGCAGCCCGATGACGAAAGGGGTGGGGCGCGCGAGCGCCCCGTTCATCCTATGAGCAGTCGCGAGGAAGCAATATCCAACGCGGATTTCGGCCGCCTGCGCAGCTTCATCTACGCGCAGTCCGGCATCAATCTGAATGTGGACAAGAAGACCATGCTGGAGCTGCGCATCAAGCGGCGGCTCAAGCATCTGAACCTGACATCGTTTTCAGCTTACTGTGAATACCTTTTCGGCCAGCAGGGCCAGAAGGACGAGATCGTACATTTCCTCGATGTTGTCACGACCAACAAAACCGACTTCTTTCGGGAGCCGGATCATTTCGACTTTCTGGTGCGCAAGGCTCTTCCGGAATTCTTCGAACGGAACGGACCAGGAAGAACGCTGTTGATCTGGAGCGCCGGCTGTTCCACTGGCGAGGAGCCATACACCCTCGCAATGGTGATGAGCGACTTTGCGCAGAACCATCCAGGTTTCCAATTCAGGGTGCTAGCTACCGACATTTCCACCGCCGTGCTGGCCAAGGCCAAGATGGGAGTGTTCAGTGAGGAGACGGTGAAGCCTGTGGCTTCGGAACTGCGGCGCAAGTATTTCATGCGCAGCCGCGACCGTAGTTCGAATCTCCTGCGAGTTGTTCCGGAGTTGCGGCAGATGGTGGAGTTTCGGCGCTTGAACTTCAAGGACTCTGACTATGGGATGACCGAGAAGGCGGACGTGATCTTCTGCCGCAATGTCATCATCTATTTCGACAGGCCGACACAGGAGCAGATTCTGCAAAAGCTGACCCAGCATCTCTTGCCCGGCGGATATTGCTTTGTCGGCCACTCCGAGACTTTGCACGGCATGGACCTTCCTCTTTTGCCGGTTGGGCCGGCGCTCTACAGGAGGATCGATGCCAGACAGTGAAACTCAGCTGGTGGAAGTTTATCTTCAGCCGGGCGAGATGTTCCTTGCATTGGAACCGACGATTATCCGCACGCTTCTAGGATCCTGCGTCGGAGTCGCGTTCTGGAGCCAACGGCTCGGAATCGGTGCGCTGTGCCATGCCATGCTGCCGCGGTGCCCGGAGAGCCTCTTGCGCGGCGTGCGCCCCGAAGTTGGCTACCGCTATGTTGATTTCTCAATTCGCGACCTCGCCCGAAAATTCGATGAACTGGGCGCTCATCGATCGGAGATACAGGTCAAAGTTTTTGGAGGAGCAGATGTCCTTCTGGTCGGATCCGGGGTATCCGCGAGAGCTACCATCGGCAGCCTCAATTGCGACACCGCGCTCGAAGTGCTGAGTGCTGAGAATCTTCGCATCGCGGCATCGAGCTTGCGGGGCAAGTCCGGGCTTAACATCCAATTTCATACCGGCAATGGCGAAGTACGCCTTCGCCGTCTCAAGCACAACTCAGGATTTGTTCCACCTCGGCCCGACATTGAAGGGCAGGGCATATGAGCGCACCGCGGATTCGTGTTCTGATTGTGGACGATTCGGCGGTGGTCCGCCAAACGCTGAGCGAAGTGCTGTCCTCCGACCCGGAGATCGAGGTAATCGGGACGGCAGGCGATCCCTTTGTTGCTGCAGAGAGAATCGCCGAGCAGCTTCCGGATGTGATTACGCTGGACATTGAAATGCCGCGCATGGATGGACTCACCTTTCTTCAGAAGATCATGAGCCAGCACCCGATTCCGGTGGTCATTTGTTCGAGCCTTGCCGAGGGAAATGCCGCAAGCACGCTGAAGGCGCTTGAATACGGGGCTGTGGAGATCATTGCCAAGCCGAAGTTCGGCACCAAGCAGTTTCTTGAAGATTCGAAAATCCTCCTCTGCGAGGCCGTAAAGGCCGCCGCCCTGGCGCATCTGCATGTGCTGCAGCCAAGCCGTGCCGTTGAACCCAAATTGACCGCTGACGCCATTCTCTCGCCTGCCACCAAGGCCATGCTTGAGACCACGGAGAAGGTCGTGGTCATTGGCGCTTCGACCGGAGGGACAGAAGCGCTGAAGACATTGCTGGAGGCGCTTCCGTCCGATTCCCCTGGCATCGTGATTGTGCAGCATATGCCGGAGTTGTTCACCCGCGCTTTTGCCAAACGATTGGACGGCCTGTGCAGCATCACCGTAAAGGAAGCAGAAACGAACGACACAGTCTTGCGAGGAAGGGCTCTCATCGCGCCTGGCAATCATCACACCCTGATCAAGAGAAGCGGCGCCCGCTACTATGTCGATATCAAGGATGGACCGCTGGTTTGCCGCCATCGCCCCTCGGTCGATGTGCTATTTCGCTCCGCGGCCCGTTATGCAGGGCAGAATGCGGTGGGCGCGATCCTGACCGGAATGGGCGACGACGGCGCGCGGGGTCTACTGGAGATGAAACAGGCAGGGGCCATGACGATTGCGCAGGACGAGGCTAGTTGCGTGGTTTTCGGCATGCCCAAGGAAGCTGTCAAGTTAGGCGCCGTCAACAAGGTTCTGCCGCTCCATGCGATTGCGGGAGCGATTTTGAATTATGCGAGGTGAAGGAGCGATGAAGCGGTTTTGAGACGAACCGCACAACTCGCACGAGTTCTCCGCTTTTATGAACCGATGCCGTGGCTGATGATTCCGACAGCCCGAAGAGCATGAACGCACCCTCTCGATTCATGGGAATGGAAACAACTGGGACCAGGCAGGAACAGGACCGATGAGCCTTACAACCAAGACGGTCGCCGCCAACACTCTCGAAAAAGCGGGAGAGGATCTCCAGTGGCTACTCAAGACCACAGAGGATGCGATCGCAGGACTGGTGACATCCTTCCATGGTCTCACGGAACAGGCCGACACGGTTCTTACGCTTTCGGCGGCCATTGTGGATCGCGTCGAAGATAGAAGCGTCCGCTCCGTCCTATCGAACGTGCAGGCACTGGGTGTAGCGGCGAAGGGATTTGTTGGCCAGAGACTGCGGGCAACTGCCGGAATCCTCGAGACCGTAACCGCGGAGATGCAACTGCTGCGAAAGCTGTCGATAGTAACCGATGGGCAGGCGAAGATCGCGCTCCAGATCAAGGTACTCAACGTGCACACGAAGATCGAAGTCGCCCACCTCGGCGCCGTGGGCGTCAGCTTCGAATATCTGGCGCAGGAGTTGGCAGATTTCTCGAATTCGCTGGCGCGAAGCACAGATGAACTGATACGGCACACGAACGATCGCAAAGGGGCGATCGAAAAGACGAGGCACATGTTCGCTGTCGAGCTGCCGCAACTAACAGAAGAGCTGGCTCGTATCGAAGTGAATCTGAGCGACGATCTGGCTGCGCTGCAGGCCGGCCTGACCCGGCTCTCTCTGACGCCGGCGCAATTCAGGACCTCCGCCGAAGAAATCTCCCGGCAAATTGCCGGAGTGGTCGTCGCGGTGCAGGGGCATGACATTACCCGCCAGCAGATCGAGCACGTCCAGGAGGCTCTGGATGTCATTTCGCGGGGAATATTCACGGAAGAGCCGCTGTGGAGCGGCAATTCGCGGGAGGCCGTTTGCGCCCATGCCGGCCTTGCAATCCAGATATCTCAGCTAAGAGCAATCAAATCCACCATCGCCGAATGGACATCGCAAGTAAGGGTTTGCACGAGCGGCATACTCAGAATCAGCGCCTCGGACCTGGTGGAGATCGGCCCATTGGTGCTTGAGCAAGAGCGCACAATGTCGTCGCAACTATCTCACATCGAGTTGCTTGAACAGGAGTGCCTGGAGAACAGCGGGAGAATCCGCGCAACTCTGGAAGGGATCGCAAATCTTTCGCAACTCGTCACAGAACACCTGCAAAAGTCCGAAACGGCCCGGAATCGTCTCCAGTTGCTGACCTTCAACTCCATCATTGAGGCCTCGCGCCTCGGCGAGCAAGCTGACACCATTTGCGTGATTGCCGATGGAATCGCGGAAGTTTCGGTTGAATGGAGCAGGATCACAGAGCAATCGGCGAGCGCCTTGCAGGAAATTCTGAGCCTGTCGCAGCGCATCAATGAGGTAATGGCAACCTTCTCACAGACCGGCGAAGATGGTCTAGGCATGTCGCAGGCTCAAATGAAGGTTGGCTTGGAGAGCCTGCGAAGCGCCTCGGCGTTCGCGGTCGCACAGGGTCAGAGGATTGGCGCCGCAACGGATGCGATGCGATCCATGAGCAGCGACGCTGGGAAAATCATTGATCTTCTGGATGCCTGTTATGCCAAGATCGATTCCGTGCTTGCAGAGTTGGAGCAGGTGAGATTCCGCTTGGAGGCAGACAATCCCGGAGTCATGGACGACTACGATCATGCGGAAATTGAGCGGTTGTTTTCGGCAAATTACACTACGCAGGCCGAAAGGGCTGTTATGCAGGCGGTTCTTTACGGGACAGAATCACCTGTTGCACTTCAATGCTCAACGGGAAACGACGTCGAGTTATTCTGATGGAAGCCCCGGCCCGCGACGATCAGGGGAATCTGGAACGAAGGAGATAGGCGCCAGCGATGAAACGGATCTTGACGGTGGATGACTCAGCAAGCGTAAGGCAGATGGTCAGTTTCACCCTGCAAAAGGCAGGTTACGAGGTGTCCGAGGCCGTCGATGGCAAGGATGGACTTGCCAAAGTCGGCGCCGGCAAGTTCGACTTGATCATCACCGACTTGAACATGCCCAATGTGGACGGCATTCAACTGATTACCGCAGTTCGCAAGCTCCCTGGGTATTCATTTGTGCCCATTCTGATGCTCTCTACAGAGTCTCAAGCAGAGAAAAAGGACGCCGGGCGCAAAGCCGGGGCAACCGGCTGGATTGTGAAGCCTTTCAATGCCGATCAGTTGATTGCCGTGGTGCAAAAGCTGGTCAAGTAACTGCGCAGCGATTGAAGGAACACGGGTCACTGGTGGAGCGGCAACTTGCGCTGTCATTTTCTTGGGCTCAGCTCGATTGTCTTTTCCTCGCACCGAGCCGGGCACGGATTTTCGGGAGGAGCCAATGGACGTAAGCATAAGGCGTTTCAGGATCTCGATCCTGGGAAAACCATGACCGGCGATGCCGCAGGCCTTGGGAATCAGTGATTTCCGTCGAACTGCGAAGGAGTTGGAGAGCCTGGATTACCCAACCGAAAAAATGTTCGTGAAGGCCCTGCCTTTTCTTGAGTGTGTTACCGATAGAAAAGATGGCAGCAGGCAGGTAAGATGGTTGGCAAGGTTCCCCTGCTGGATGCCGCATTCCCTTGTTCATTCCGTCCGAGCGGCGGTCTGATGTGTAGGAGATCGAGAGCAAACAGGACAAGGTATGGACGGATTGCGCAATCAAGCATTTGCCAGGCTTCTGGATCTGATCGAGAGCAGCGAAGACCCGATCTGGTCGGTGGACACGAGCGGCCGACTGATTGCCTTCAACCGTGCGTTCCTGCGGCACATCGAGGTCAACTTCGGCATAACCGCGGCGATCGGGATGAATGTGGAAGAAAGCCTTCCGCCGGGGAAAGATGCGCCTTGGTCCCATCTTTTTGCGCGCGCCCTTTCTGGTGGCTCTTTTCGAACCGAGTGCGCCTTTGCGAACGGCAAGACCTTGGAGTTGGCTTTCAACCCCATCGTATCCGACGGGGAAACGACTGGCGTTTCCGTCTTCGGGCATGATGTCACCGGCCGCAAGGCTGGCGGAGAGTGGCAAGCGTCTCTCGCCCGCGCGGTGGAAAGCTCAGAGGACGGCATTCTCTCCTATCGCCCCAGCGGCGAAACACTTTCCTTTAATCACGGCGCTGAGGTTATCTTTGGGTACTCCGCCAACGAAGTCATCGGAAGGCAATTCTCTTTGGTCATGGCGCTGGAAAGTGGCCCGAGTCTGGATGACTACACCACCGAGCTATTGCGAGGCAATGGCGTTCTCCAAACAGAGGGCATAGGCAAACGGAAGGACGGGCGGAAGATCCGCTTATCCGTATCTTCAAGCCTTGTCCGGAGCGGTGACGCCACCGAGGCCGTGATTTCCTGCATCGTGCGCGATATCACTGAGAGGAGGGAAGCCGAAGTCGCCCAGTCTTTGCTCGCTTCGCCCGTGGAATCCTCCAGCGACTCAGTCCACACTTCGGATCTGGATGGAACCATCGTCACCTGGAACCGGGGAGCCGAGCGCATGTGCGGTTACAGCAGCCAGGAGATGATCGGCAAGAACGTCATGGTTCTGTTTCCGCCCGAAGAGATGCGAGAGTCCCGGCGGCACACCGGTTCGCCGAACGTGCTGGAAATATCGCGCACCTTCGACACCGTCTACCGCCGAAAGGACGGAAGCCACGTCGACGTTTCTCTTTCGCTGACTCCGATGCGGGATTCGGCGGGAGAGGTGGTGGGAACTTGCGCCGTGGCCCGCGACATCAGCGACCGCAAGCGCTATGAGAGAGCCCTTCAACATGCCGAGAGGGATTACCGGGACATCTTCGAGGGCGCGATTGAAGGTATGTTCCGCGCTACGCTTGAGGGAAGGCCGCTTGCCGCGAATCCCGCCTTGGCGAGAATTCTGGGATACGATTCAGCGGAGCAGGCCCTGGCAGCGATCTCGGATGTCGCCCGCGATGTATGGCTCGACCCCATTGAGCGCTCCAAGCATCTTCAACAGGTGCAGGAACATGGGTCCAACTTGGGCTTTGAGTGCCGGTTCAAGCGCAAGGACGGCACAAACGCATGGGCATCAGTTAGCACTCGCATCGTGCGCGGAACTGATGGAGTTCCACATTACCTCGAAGGTTTCCTTGAAGACATTACGGAGCGCAAATTGGCGGAAGAGGCGCTGCGAGCCAGTGAGGAACGCTACCGCTTGACCTTCGAGCAGGCTGCGGTCGGCATCGTCCATGCCTCGTTCGACGGCACATACCTGAGATGCAACGCGCGCTTTGCTGAGATCATCGGCTACCCGCTGGAGGACATCCCCGGCATGACGCTCCAGCAGATTACCGCGCCCGCGGACTTGGCCAGCAGCGAGTTAGCACGGCAACAAGTTGCGGATAGCCAGTCTGGCAGTGTCACGGTGGAGAAGAGGTACTTACGCAAGGATGGCCGCCTTACCTGGGTATCAGTCACGGCCTCGGTGCAACGCGACGCCGACGGACGCCCTCTTTATTCTGTGGCCTTGGTGCGGGACATCAATGCAAGCAAAGCCGCCGAAGTGCGCCTTGAAGCGACTGCGGAAGCGCTGCGTAGAAGCGAAGAGCGTTACCGCGCAACGTTTGAGCAGGCAGCGGTCGGGATCATCCATACATCGCTTGGCGGCCGGATTCTGAGATGCAACGCGCGATTCGCGGAGATCGTTGGCTACTCCAAGGAGGAAGTCCGCAACCTGACCTTCCAGCAGATCACGGCTGCCGAGGACCTGGATGAAAGCCTCGGCACGCTCATCCGCCTCACAAAGGGGGAGATCGACACCGCAACCTGGGAAAAGCGCTATATTCGCAAGGATGGCACTCTAATTTGGGTGACGATGACCATTTCCGCCCGGCGCGACAAGCATGGGCGCACGCTTCACTATATTGGATTGGTCGAAGACATCCATGCGCGCAAGACGGCGGAGGAGCGCCTTGCAACAGCCACAAAGGCGCTGCAGTCGAGCGAGACACGTTACCGGACCGCCTTCCAGACCAGCCCCGATGCCATCGCCCTGGCGCGCATGGACAACGGAGTCTATCTGGACGTGAACCAGGCGTTCCTCGACTTCGCGGGATACGAACGGCATGAAGTGGTGGGGAAGAGTTCCCTGGAACTCAACACATGGAGAGATCTCAGCGACCGCGATAAGTGGATCGAAGCCTTGCGCGCCAACTCAGTTTGCAGATATCTCGACTTCCCGTTCATTAGAAAGGATGGACAGGTCTTCTGGGGCAGGCTCACCAGCATAATCGTCGAGATCGACGGCTTGCCATGCACGTACACGATTGTGCGAGACATTACCGAGTCGCGCGCGGCCAAGGCGCGACTCGCAGCCGCTGCTGAAGCATTGCGCTCGAGCGAGGCGCACTACCGCACCGTGTTCCAGACCAGTGTGGATGGGATCGCGATCAGCCAGATGAGCACGGGAAGATATATCGATGTGAACAGGGCCTTTCTCAATCTGATGGGGTATGAGCGCGAAGAGATAGTTGGCCACACGTCCCTGGAACTCAATTTCTGGGTTGATCCGGGAGCCCGAAGCGAGATGGTCAAGGCCCTGAGCGAGAACGCGGGCTTCAGAGATATGCAGACCCAGTATGTGACGAAGAGCGGAGAGATGATCTGGATCTCCGTCTCTGGAGCGTTGATCGAGATAGAAGGCGCCCCTTGCATTTTGAGCATCATCCGGGATATCTCGGCGGCCAAAGCGGCGGAGGAGCGCCTTGCCGCGGCGCAACAGGCGCAACGAGCCAGCGAAGTACGCTATGCGGTTGCCTTCCAGACAAGCCTGGATGCCGTCAATATCAACCGCATGAGCGATGGACTTTATCTCGATTGCAACCAGGCCTTTCTCAGCATCATGGGGTACGAGCGCGAGGAAGTCATTGGCCGCTCGTCGCTGGATCTGAACATATGGGCGGACGGACGCGACCGGGAGAGACTTGTCGATTTGCTGCAACTCTCCTCAAACTGCCAGGGCCTTGAGGCCCAGTTCCGCAAGAAGAACGGTGAGGTCTTCTGGGGGCAAATGTCTGCGTCGATCATGGAAGTCGATGGTGTTCCCTGCATCCTCTCCATCACTCGGGATGTCACCGATGCCAAGGTGGCGGAGACGGAGATCAGAGACCTGGCGTTTTACGATACCTTGACGCGCCTGCCCAATCGGCGCCTGATGTGGGAGAGGCTCCGCCAGACTCTGGCATCTTGCGCACGCGGAAACCACAAGGGAGCATTGCTCTTCATCGACCTGGATAATTTCAAAACCCTGAACGACACGCTCGGTCATAAGATGGGCGACATGCTGCTTCAGGAAGTAGCGCGACGGCTCTCCTCTTGCACGCGCGAAGCCGACACCGTGGCGCGCCTGGGCGGAGATGAGTTTGTCGTCATTCTTGAAGACTTGAGCGACACCTCCCATGAGGCTGCAGCACACGCCAAGACGGTTGCGGAGAAGATACTCTCGGCCATTAGCACGCCCTACCTGCTCACGGACCATGTATGCCTCAGCGCTTGCAGCATCGGCGTGACGGTATTCGGAGATCGAAGGGAGAGCATCGACGATGTGCTGCAGCAGGCCGACATCGCCATGTACCAGGCCAAGGCGGCAGGCCGCAACACGCTGCGCTTTTATGCTCCGGCTCTGCAGGCCGCCATCAACGCCCGCGCATCAATCGAAGAAGACCTTCGCCAGGCGATCGGGACGAACCAATTCCAGCTGTACTATCAGCCGCAGCTACAAGCAGGCGCTCTGACTGGCGCCGAGGCTCTTTTGCGCTGGAATCATCCCGCGCGCGGCTTCCTGCCTCCCGATCAGTTCATACCGCTGGCCGAGGAAACGGGGCTGATTCTGCTCCTCGGAGATTGGGTACTGCAAGCTGCCTGCCAGCAAATTGCGCTATGGGCGGGTCGGAAAGAAACAGCTCAACTTTCCATCGCTGTCAATATCAGCGCACGGCAGTTGCGCCAATCCGAGTTCGTAGAGCAGGTGCTGAACATTTTGTACCGTACAGGCGCCAACCCCAGACGCCTCAAGCTGGAGATCACAGAGAGCATCCTGGTGGACGACGTCGAGGCGGTCATCACCACGATGGCCGCCCTCAAATCCCACGGCCTGAGCTTCTCTCTGGACGATTTCGGAACCGGATATTCATCGCTCTCCTACCTGAAGAACCTGCCCCTCGACCAGCTCAAGATCGATCGGGCATTTGTCCGCGATATGTTGGTCGATACTACCAGCGCCGCCATTGCGCAAGCCATCATCTCTCTGAGCCTGGCAATGGGATTGTCGGTGATTGCCGAAGGAGTGGAGACCGAAGAGCAACGAGAGTTCCTCGCCAAGCACGGATGCCAGTCGTATCAAGGCTTTCTCTTCAGCCCCGCTGTGCCGCTGGAAGAGTTTCAGCAGTTTCTGCCGAACTCGGGCGCGGCCAATTGAAAAACCACTGACTAATCTCTGTCTTGAAAGGGCACGATTTTAGTCGTGCCGATATGAGCATACAGAATCAATGGGCCTTTAGAGCGATTCCACAATTCACGTTCCCTTGCAAGCATCATGCAGGGTGGCATTTTCTTGAAGAAAAGGCCACTCGATAGCGGTGGTTTCGGGATATACCGATTGTGGAACCGCTTTAGACCGTTTTCCCATGTCTTTGTCCGCCGCAGAGTCTCGCCAAAAGAAGTCCACACTATTTAAGACAATGCTCTAACTGCACTTTGTCAGCCACGGCAGCGCCTGCTCCGCTGACCAGTAGGTGCCACCATGTGATTCAGTCAATCCTGGCGGAGTACATTTACCGGTTCAACACTTGCCGCCCTTTACACAAGGATGAATTCCGCGCTCACTGGCTGGCTGAGCCAGCGCTTTCGAAAACTCCGGCGCCCTTTTGCAACGCATCCACCACTGGTCAGAATTCCGGCGAGGCACAGCTTCACAAAGACTCTTTGAGAGCGCAGATTTCTGGATTTGTGCAGTACAATCATGCAATCTGGAGTTTCCATGTTATCAAATGAAGGGCGAACAGGGATTACGGGCGCTTCCGAGATTAAGCAGTTGGACTTGGTGTCCATTCCAGCCACCGCGTTCGAGATGGGGTCCACCCTTGATGAAGTCGAACAGTGCGTGGCGGATTGGGAGCCAAATCTTGTTGATCCATCCTATCGAGCTTCCTTTCGAGATTGGATACTGAAGGAGTACCCAAAGCACAGGGTACATGTGAAACCATTTCTTATTGGACGATTCCCGGTGACGAACGCGGAATATCAGGCGTTCGTCGATTCTTGCCGGGGGCCTGTTCCTGAATCGATCTTCGCCGGCGCACCCTGCAATCATCCGGTTTGGGGAGTCACCTACGATGACGCGACAGCGTATGTTCAATGGCTGGGGGCGCGGACCAATGCTCAATGCAGCTTGCCATCGGAGGTGGAATGGGAATGCGCCGCCCGCGGTCCTTCCGGGTTTACTTATCCCTACGGGGAGTCCTTTGACGCAGCCAAATGCAACACCGTCGAGGCCGCCATCGGCACAACGACGCCGGTTGACGCTTATCCGCGGGGAGCATCGGAGTTCGGCGTCTTGGACCTTGCCGGGAACGTCGAAGAATGGACCAGCAGTATATATTCCCCTTATCCTGGCGGGCAATTCATCAAGGACGATCTCTTCGAGAGCCTTGGGCCGCGTTACCGGGTGCTTCGCGGCGGCTCCTTCGCGCTTGGAGGAGATCTTGCCCGCTGTGCACGGCGGCATGGACCGTATCCGGGTCCGGTCTTTCGTTATCGGGGATTTCGAATCGTCGTGAGATGATGCGCGCCGTAGGCAATCCCGCCCGTCCGCGATGACTCGCGGATCTGCATCACAATCATCTCGGAGGCGGAAAGCGTTCTTACATCCCGTACGGAATTTGCTCGAAGTTACGCACGTTGCTCTTGCGGACCAGGGCAAGCGCCTTTGCATATTCCATGAGAATATCGATGCCATAACTCAAGCGGTAGCGTATGTACGCGTCTCCCTCGGACTCGGGCGGCCCGTCCGGTGGGGAATTCAACACCCCGGTAACATGGCTGACGATCACCTGTTCCGGGATATAACAGAGATGCGTATCCTTGTAACTGCTAACTCGAAGCTCTGCCGCGGGCACCGAGCCCCCTCGACCGGAAGACACGCCTACGATCAGCGCCGCTTTGTCGGCAATCTCGTGCTCCGTGCAATACAAGAAGAAGTTCTTGAGTGCAGGCGGCACCATGCCATTCCACTCGGGCGTGATCATGATCAGCGCTTCAGAGGTCTTGAGTGTCTCGGAGATGGGATGCCATGTCCGTTTGAGAAGTTCCTGCTCGCTCGGGTCATCGGTCCACAATCGAAGTGGCGCCTCGCCCAAATCAATCAAGGCCGACTGTGCATCTCCCTTTTGCGAGAGAAGCGTTTGCACGAACCTGGCGACCTTGGCGGATTGTGACCTCTTCCGTTGACTGCCGCAAATGATCGCGATCTGCAGCATCTCTTTGCTCATATCAGGTTCTCCGCGATTGGACCCATCGCAACACATCGTTCATTGTGAATCCTGAACAAGTGGGCGGTGCCTGTGCGGCCAAAGGTGACAAAGTCCAATGGGTAGGCATCCGCGCGTCCTTTTCGATTGATCCACGCCAGCCCTTTCGAGAAATCCGTCTGGTCCGGAACCACCGACAGCTTGGCGCCGCTTGCGAAATCGCACAGGACGACCTCCGTCCTGTACCCGACCAAAACAAGATATTGACGGGCGTCATCCCAGATGAAGTCTTCGATCGTGTTCTGGCACTCATCGACATACTCGGTTATCTCACGGGTATTCAGGTCGAACTTTCGCAGTGTGCCGGTCTGAACATAGATCAGAGTATCGTCACACCACTTCATCCGCTTGGGGCGTGAGGTCTCACTGCCACTGAAGATCGGGCGCAAGGTTGCGCCTTCAGCGACAACCAGCTCTCCCCTGCGCCCCGCAAAGGCAAGCAGGTCGCGTTTCGGGTGATAGGCCAACGACCATACCGGCTCGCGATCTTTTACGTCATAGGTGCACAAGATCTTGCCGTTCATCGTATCGACTTTGAGAACCCGGCCCCTTTCTGTGCAGACGAAGACGGCCTGCTCACCGGGAACAGCAGCCAGATCGCGCAGTTCCTCGCGGATGTCAGCAATTTCGCGCACGCCATCCTCGCCAACTTCAAGAATCTTGCCGTGCTTTTGCGCAAGCAGCAGCCCGCACTGCCCCTCCACCATCCGCTTCGTATAACTACTTCCGTCGCCTTTATGGATGGGAGCCCCTAATTTGAAGTTGGAGCAGGCCGTCATTGGGTTCACTCCAGTCAAAGTTACCGGGCGGATCACTTCCCCCTCCCCGGCGAAGAAAAACTCGTCATCCCGTCGAACACAGGTCCATATCGCGTTGGGCGTCTCCTTGACCTGCGCGATGATGCTTTGACTCTTCAAACTCACCTTGTAGAGTGCCCCGTTGAAGCAATGGATGAGCATCGTATCCGGGTCGCGCTCAAGTGTCTTGATCCATCGCATTTTGTATGGAGCGATAAAGGCGATGCGCTCAAAGTCGCAGGTGTCGGGATTGATCTCATAGACGGTTCCGTCAAAACCGCTGGCGAAGGCTCGTTTGGAAGTGGAATTGTAAGTGACATGCTCCAGGTCGTCTAGGGTGAGTTTTTTTCCGCAAATGGGGGTATGGCGGTCCTTGATGTCGAGACGGATGACGTAGAGTTCGTCGCAGGCAATCAGATATTCGCCCTCTCCGACCGGTTCAAACCAATGCAGGTTGAAATTTCCGAGATTCCATGAGCGAAGTTTGAGGCCATTCCTCGACAACGCCGCTTCGCCGCCAGCGCTGCTGAGAAGCGTGCCCCGCTCGTCCACATAACGGAGCGTCACCAAGTCCAAATCGCCGTGAAATCGCGTGCAGTGAATCAGCTCGAGGCGATCATTCGCGAAGTCCAACTCCATCACGCCCCCGTTTCCGCTGCGCACTGCGAGCCGTTTGGAGATTGGATGGAAGGTGAGCGCCTGACTCAGCGAATAGTTGTAGGGAATGGATGCCTGATCGTTCCAGCAAGTGGTGTCGCGAAAGACGAAGCGATCGATGAGCCTGAGGGAATGTGAAGCGGTCCACTCCAGTACGCAGACACTCCGATCCATCGACATTGTCGCAACATACGGCAATTCAGGGTGAACCGCGGTGGCTTCAATCGCTCCATTATGGACGCGGAGTCTGTCCACCACGGCAAAACTGTCAATTTGGATGGTGACGATTTCGCCGCCCATGGTGCCCGCAAAGACAAAATCTTCATGTGGGCCGACGGCAAAAGATCCAATCTTACGCGATGTATACATTGGAAATAGAACCCCTCCTGGCGCACGAAGAGTGGGCGGAGCTCCATGTCTAGAGCATTTTCAGAATGCGCGTAGACTTTGTGAAAGACGTGCAAGGGGGCTCTTCCGTGAGAAAGAGCCCCTTGAGCGCATACTTTTCATCTGC
>CAWITY010000014.1:0-135339 GCA_963839155.1 uncultured Acidobacteriaceae bacterium | reverse complement strand
CCGCCCGGTATTCCGGGCAACACGGTTAAGTTGTTTTGAGATACCTTGGCAATTCGCCTTCAAGCCCGTATCTGCCAAAAGCACTCTAGAGCGATTCCACAATTTACGTACCCATGCAGGCATCGTGCTGGGTGGCATTTTCTTGAGAAAAATGCCACTTGCTTTCAGTGGTCCCTGGGTATATCGATTGTGGAAACGCTGTAGCCGCGCAGTTTTCGACTTTGCCGCGGCGAGTCTTCGCTTACAGCCGAAAGCGCGGAATGCTCCTCGCTCCCCTCCCTGGGTGCAGACTTCTTCGGCAATTTGCCGGCGCGCAAGCGCACGCCTTAGTGCCATTCACCGCCTGCGCAACAATCTTCACCTCAAGCATAGAGAGAGCGATTCCATTCCGCAACAACATACCCTAGCGATTTGCGAATACAAAGTAGAAACACAGAATGACCGGAACGGTCAGAAAACCAAATACAAAACCAATCAACCCGACCGGAGACGTTCTCATTTCAACTCTCTGCTCCATGAATTCGCCTGCTCCTATTTCTTCCCACCGGCTTTGTACGAGCTGGCGACGGTACTTCCAATTCCTTGAAGAATCGCTTTTACATCGCTCGCATAACGACCGCTGGGAGCTAGTTGCAGATACTTCTGATACGACTCAATGCATCCCGGCGGCGCAGTGATCTTGCCCGTCTTGGGATCGGTAGTCACCTGCAACACCAGTGCTTGTCCCTTGATGTAGTAAACTTCTGGCACGTTCGGGTCCAAGGCGATGGCTTTGTCGGCGGCGGCAGCAGCAGCGGCCAGATCAGCGGCCTGATGCGGACCGTCGTTCTCGCTCGCTGTGTAGAAAATGATGGCCTCGTTGACGTAGTACCTTCCCGCGCGCGTTGGATTCAACTTGGCCGCGGTCTCATACGATTCTGCCGCCTCTGGAATCTTCCCTGCATTGGCCAGGGCGTGTCCCATGTTGTTATAGGTCACCGCCTGCGCTTCGGTGTTGGGCTTGGCCGACGCGGTATCCGTCTCCACTGACTTCTTGAATGCTGAAATCGCATCGTCGTACTTCTTCAGACCGAAATTGGCTTCGCCCAGCATGAACCAGAAGATTGAATCATTGGGACGAGCTGCTGTTGCCTGGGTCATATCGTCCAATGCTTTCGCATAGTCGGGCGGCAGAGCCTTCATTGCGGCACGCGCGTCCGCCATCCAAGCATTCACATTCTTGATGATGGCGTTCTCCGCAAAGATGGCAGCGTTCTTCTTCTTGGTTTCCTCAAGAGCCTTTCTATCCTCGGAACTCAGCTTGTCAATGTAATCCTGACGAGTCATGTCGAAGTTGACAATAGTATCCTGACCGGCAACCAGAGTGATCGGCTTTGAGAAATCGGCCGTCAAATTCTTGCGAAACAGCACCAGGGTATAGACTCCGGGGGTGATGTTGTCGCCCTTGTAATTGCCATCCTTGTCCATATCGAAGCTGTAAAGGTAGTGGCTGTTCTTGTCGATCTTCCCCTTGTCCTGGGTCATTTTCACAGAGCCGCTCGTGATGAGAATACTCAGCGGATCGTTCGCGCTGCCATGCACCGAGGCGGTCGCATTTTGCGCACGCAGCGCGCCTCTGGTCGGCAACACGATAAGCACGAGTAGACAAATGAATTGCAAACGCTTCATAGAGTAACTCCTTTTTCGTGGCCTCTTTGAACGGCCAGTTTGTCGTAAGGTTCCGCAATGTGCAAGAAAGCAGGTTGAGCAGCCTTCATTTCTTCGCGGTTGCGACTCCGGCAGCCGTGCGGAATTCATCCCACGTGCATGCACGCTTCCCTTCCCCACATGCCGGCAGGTCAAGAGTCTGCTTCACGGGAGGATTTGCCAGCGTAAGTGGCTGCACTTCGCGCATCTGGCGAAGCGTCTGCATCGCGATCTTCACGCGAACCAGATATGTGTTTGCCGGCGTCTGCCAAAGCTCGAACGAGAGTTCCGTCCCAGGAGGCGTGTCGTCCGAGCGCCCATCCAGGGTCCAGTGCATTCCCAGCAAGGTTGCGACCGTTGCAATATTTGTGTCGTGGCCCATGATCACAACGAGCTTCTTCCCCGGTTCGCCAATGGCCCCGTCGACGGACTTGCCTTCAGCCCCTTGTTGCAACGTCCACACAATGTGATTCAGCATATTGGACCCCTCGGCCTTGGCCGCAGAGGGCGTGCTGTGCATCAGATCGAAGTAGATACTGTGCAACTTGAGAAGCCGGACGATCTCAGCCTCATCAACCTTGCCCCATCCCACCGACTGCATGGGCATTCCTTCAGTGTATTCCAGCAGAAGATCTTCGGAGAAGCTACCCGCTATCGGGAGAGGTCCTTTGAGACTCACCACGCGATCACCCTTGCCGCGAGCAACGCTGGTTTTCTCATCCATCATGTTGATCTCCGGCGGCCGTTGCGGCGTGCAATCCGCATCCAGCTTGCAGCCCCGCACCAGGCGGTTCATGCGTGTCAACTGTTCGCTGTATTCCGAGGCTGGCAGCGCCGCGACACGCTTTGAAAACTCCGCGAAGATTCTGTCTGCATCGGCAGGATCGACTCCCTCGGCGGTCGGGTGAAAGATCGGGTCGTTCACGCCCTCGGCAAGCGAATGCACGACGGCGGAGCAACCGGGAAGCAGGCTGTCGGCCATTGCATGACCGCTGGCCAGAGTACGAGAGTCGGTGTCCGCCCAAATATATATGTCTGCAACGGGTGCACACCCTTGAGCCGCAATCAAACCGGCCTTGGCCAGCGATGCGCGATCGTAGGTTCCAAACAGTTTCAGCAGGTCGTATCCGCGCGCGGTCAAAAGGCCCGGCGCCACACTCCACTCCGGCCAGGGCTGCGAAGCATAGCTATTCAGCTTGGCCATCGTCCAGGTGGGTGGCCGCACGCCGTGGCGGCTGAGTACAACCACCATCTTCAACTTGTTGCCGTTGGAACCGTGGGAAGCATCCCCGGTCTCTGTCTGAGCACTCAACGCGGTCCAGGCGAACACGAACAAGGAAACCGACAATAGCACCTTCAAGCGACTAATCACAATTGCTCCCTTAAATGAGATGAGTTCGAGTGTGCCCTGCGTTCTGGCCGCAGAATACCCTCTCAAGTGAATAAGAACATCCCTGCGTAAAGCGAGAGATAGCTCCACCCAACCGGGTGGGAAGAATAAGGGGTACACACCGTCCCGGCATGTACCCCCCGTCCAAGTTCAACAGTTCATCAGCAATCAACAACCTCTACTTCACTCCGAAGACATACCGGAGGCCGCCGTTATAAGTCGGCTTGTAGAACTCGCGCTGGTTAACGAATTGGCTGCTGCCCTCGTAATAACCGAAGACTTCGTTGTTAAGGTTTAGCCCGGAAATCTGCACGCTCAAACCGTGCCAGAAGCGGTAGTTTGCCTGCGCGTCGATCTGGAAATGGGGCAGAACCCAGATGTCGCCCGAGGGGCCCTTGGGACCAAGACCGCTTGGATCGGCGCCCGCGCCAGGAGCGCTAACCGGCGAAATCCAGTTGTACGAGAAGACACTGGAACCGTTGTAAGCAAGCCCCGCCCGGAAGGAGAAACGCTTGGTGTCGTAGGTCGGACCGAAGTTCCACGTATTGTTAGCCTGGTCGATCAAACGCGGATGGTCGGTGCGAAGAGGAATCGACTTGATTGAGGATTGCGAGTAAGCGTAGTTGGCCGTGATGCCTATTCCGCTCAGCACGCTCGGCAAGAATGTCATGTGCTGTTGATAGCTCAGCTCCAGGCCGTACAGGCCTGCATTCGAGCCGCTGATGTACTGCGTAACCGAAGCGCCGCCCGTGTTAGTGCCAGTGGCCAGATCTTGCTCGATGGTAGCCAGAGTCGCGGGTGGAATCGAACCCGCTGGAAGTGCGGCGAGGTCTGTACCCTGCGGAATGGTGAACAAAAGCTGCGGAGCGGTCAACTGTTTGAAGAAGACGCCCGCCTGGAACATTCCGATCGGCTTCAGGAACTTCTCGTAAAGTACATCGTAGTTGTTGGCGTGCTCGGCCCTGAGGTTCGGATCTCCGATGGTGAACGAGGGCGGGTTCGAGCTCTCGTCATAGGTGATGTACGGAATTAATTGGTAGGGATCGGGGCGAGCGATGCCGCGTCCATAGGACACGCGGAGTCCGGAGTCTTCTGTCAGCTTGTAACGCAATTGAAGGCTGGGGAAAACATCGAAGTAGGAAGGATTGTTGTTGACCACCGTCGGCACGCCGCAGCCTGTGGTGCAGGACACGCCTGTCGGGCCTTTTCCAGCCGCATACAAAGTGACATTGTATCCGCTCGTATCCATCGTCGTTTGCTCGAAGCGCAACCCGGTCTGGATATGGAAGCGGTTGATGTCGATGGTGTTCATCGCATAGCCGCCGGTTACGCGCTCGATGATGTGGAAGAGATTTGGCCAGTTGTCGAGAGCGGTCTTGTAGCCGTCGACATCTCCGACAAATTGGGTAAGCGCGTAGTTCGTCGTCTTGACGAAATCCGAGACAGGTCCGAAATGCCCACCGAAGATGTTTCCGCCCATGTAGTCTGTGTTCTGGAAGTTGCCCTGCAACGCCGCCATGGTGTAATTGGAAACGCCGGATGTGGTGGACTTTGTTCCCCAACCGTCGTACACGGTCTCGGTTGCATCCTGGAGTTTATGACCGTTGCCGACCTTGAAGCCTGCCTCAAACTGTCCGAAATGCCCATGGGCCTGGTAGAACTTCGCGACGTTTACCGCGCCGGTCAGGTTGAGCTGCGTGCTCACGCCCTTGGGATCGGGGTAGGTAATGTCCTTGAAAGCCCAGAGGTTGGGATTCTGAAGTGGCGAGTTGGGTCCGGTGCAAGCGCCGAACTGGGGAAGGTTGGTCGCCCCTGCGGCGACGTAGTTGCATTGTAGAGATGAGCCAATCCAGGCATAATCAGCTTTCGGATTGCCGGCAGAGTCCTGCTCGGAGGAACGGGACACCGATCCTTCCCAGTTCCACCACCAATTTGCATGAATTTCTCTGCCGCCCAGGATGACGGTGCCGATGGCGGCATTAGGACGCTTGGACGAGGTGTAGAACTTGGGTGCGCTTGAATTCGCGGAGGCGCTGGGAGCCGTAATTACGCCGCCCACAACGGAGAGGGGCGTAGAGACCGGCTCGTAGTACCATTTATCGCCCCAGTCCTTGAGCTGGCTCCAGAAGCCGCGCATGTAGACGCTGGAGACATCGTTGAACTTGTAGTCCGCGCTGCCCGAGTAGCCGTAACGATAGCGGTAATAGCGGTATTGACGGTAGGTATTGTTGTCGTAAAACGGTTGGGCGAAAGTGGAAAGCGGATCGATCTGGGGCTGTTCGTTGTCGATGCCGCGGCCGTTGAAGTCGAGGGCTGCGTTGCCCAAGAGGCCCAGCTTTTTGCCTGCCAGGAAGCGCCGGCCAAAGGTTCCGCCGCCGGCTGCATTCTCGCGGCCATTCAGAATGTTCGTGTAGCCGCCATTGGTGAAAAGGTTGATGGTCGGCTTCTCGTGAGCTTCCTTGGTGCGAAGGTCCACCGAGCTTCCGATGCCTTCTGCATCCATGTTGGCTGAGAGCGTCTTGTTGATATCGACGTGCTCAACCATATCCGAGGGGACGATATCCAGGCGAACCTGGCGCACCAACGGCTCGGGAGACGGCACGGTGATGCCATCCACAGTGATGTTGGTCAAACGCGGTTCCGTTCCGCGGACCTGAATGTATTCGCCTTCGCCCTCCAAGCGTTGCAGCGTGACAGAGGGCAGACGGCCGATGGCGTCAGCGACGTTCGCGTTCGGCAAGCTGACGATGACTTCGGCGGGCAGAATCTGCTGGATGTTGTCGGCAGAACGCGTCTCGTCGATGGCTTCCATTTCGCCGTGCGGGCGTTCCGCCACGACCAGGATTTGCTCGATATTGCTACCCACAGCTACTTTGAGATTCAGCACCAGCGGCTCATCGGCATTCAACTGCACCATGGTCTCCTGGTCGGCAAAGCCGATTGCGGAGAGCCTGACCGTATAGGGCCCGACGGGAACATCGGGGAAGGCAAATGTGCCGGATTCGTCCGTGTGGACGACGATCCCAAGCGGCTTCAGTTCAATCTCGGCGCCCTTGATGACCGCGCCACCGGGATCGGTGACCGTTCCCGTGATGTTGTTCTTGGTTTGCGAACCCTTGCTTTGCGCGCTCTTGGCTGTAGTGCCCTTGGCGGTTTGAGCGAAGGATTGGGTTGAGAGCAGGAAGAGACTCAGGAAGAGCAAAACGAAACAGCTCTTGCGCCAGGCCCCTCCGGAAACGGGCGACTGCGTGGCGTCTCTCCTGCAAGAGCAGAAACGTCTGGACGGTGAAACCGCGAAAAGAAGCGTGCGGAGATTATTCATTCGGTAGCCTCAAGTGTGGTGAAACTTAACACGTTCGTTGGGGACTTCGATGCTCAAAACGCGTTAGCGCTTACGTGCTGAGAACACTAGAACAAAGTGAAAACGTGTGTCAAGCATTATTTTCAACCGATGTTAGATTTTTCTGGCCGTCGCATCAACACGTTGAAAATATTGCAAGTTGCAACTCTTTCTGATTGACTTATCCAAAGCCTCTGCTGGAGCGGCGAACAATAAAGTCTGCTTGGGTCTCTCATTGAATACGTGCGTTTTGTTGTTCGCCTTCTGTTGTATCTCACTTATTCGCCACCCCAGCCAGTTTTTAAGCCATGGAGTTTCACAAGAATTGTTTCCCTACTTACACTTCGAGCACACTTACAGCAGGCGCGTGTAACTTGCCGCAAGCATTGCCATCCGAACTAACAGCGGGAGGATTGCATCCCGCCTTCTTCAAAGAACCTCGAGGAAGACCGAGGCCGCCGACATGGTTGTCCGCGGCCTGGGCTGTGTTGTGTTGTTATTTGCGCCCGACTACAAGGATGGTGAAACTGTCTGGCACCATCGCCGTTGTCGGATGCCGAGTTTTTGGCCCTGTCGCGGGAGCCGTTGCTGGCGCGTACTCCGCCATCGCCAGGTACATGCGGTCTGTCTCTTCGTCGTAGGCCAGCGCCGCCGCGCCCTTGGGAGTGGCCAGATCCTCAATCACCTTGTAGCCATTAGCCGCGTCGACCACCGTGAGTGTGCCGCCGCCGTTGGAGCTGAAAGCCAGTTGATGCTTGGGGCTGAAACGTACTGCGTCGGGACTGTCGCCGATCTTGGGCGAAGCAATTTCCTTGCCCGTATCAGCATTCACAATATCCATCTTGTTGTTGTCGCAGACCGCGAAGAGAAGGCGTTTTGCTTCGTCGAGCGCAAGGCCCGTGGGAGCTTCACAGTTGGCCAGCTTCCAGGTCGTGATCACCGTCCTGGTCTTTGCATCGAGACGCACGATGGAGTTGATGCTCTCCATATTGTCGTAGATCGATCCCTTGCCATCGGACACGGGGAACTCCGGCTTGCCGGGCAGGGCGACAGTGGCAACCGCTTTATTCATCGCTGCATCAATTACCGTGGCGTTGTTCGTCTTGCCGTTGAATGCCCAAACGGTCTTGGTCAACGGGTCGAAGACGATTCCGTCAGGATTTGTACCTGTTGGGACAGTCGTGACCGGCTTCAGGGTGTGGCGATCGAAGACCACTACGTCGTTGCTCAGGCCATCGCTGATGTAGCCGAAATTTCCGTCTGTATCCAGCGCGACGCCGTGCGCGTTCTTGAGATCGGTGATTGCGCCTACTTCTTTGCCGGTCTTGGTGTCCACAATCTCTACCCGCGTGCGGTGCGTGGCATAAAGCAGGTGGGCGGAGGCGTCGTAGACCAGGTAATCCCAGGATCCGTTTCCGCCAATCTTCCAATGGTCCACAACTTGATAGGGTTCCTGGCTCAAGGCCATTGACCCTGCAGAGCAGAACAGGACGACGGCGGCCAGCATTGCGGTCGTCCGAAAAATACACCGTTTGAATGCGAAAATCATGGTTGCTCCTGATTGGGCTGAGTGGCACCTATTCGCCACTTTTCCATTATCGGAAGGCAACCTTAAGCAACCATGAAGGCTGGTCTATTTTGGCGAAGGGAACGTCGCGATGACATTTGTACCCTGCCCCAACTGGCTCTGGATCTCTATTTTTCCCCCGGCCCGCTCCACGATTGCTTTGCAGATCGCGAGTCCAAGCCCTGTGCCGCCGCTTTCCCGGCTGCGTGAACTGTCGGCACGGTAAAAGCGATCGAAGACATGAGGCAAAGCGTCTTCTGGAATCCCACCGCCCTCATCCACGACGCGAAACTCCGTGCCGGCTTTGCAGGGGCGCACGGAAACGCTTACATGGGCCGCTGCTGGACTGTGCTGCAAGGCATTGATAATGAGATTCGAGGCCAGCGTGCTCGCTTCGCCGACCCCCATTGCTACTGGCGGCGCCTCTTCCGTCTCCACCCTGAGCGCGACATGCTTCACTTCCGCTATCGGTTCCAGGCGTTGCGCTGTTTCTCTCACGGCGGAGCCGAGATCGACTGCCTCGCCTGGCGCCGCCGGAACCTCTTCCATACGAACAAGGGTCAGCATCTGCTTGATCAGATCTTCCATCCGCTGAATATCGACCAGAAGTTCCTCCGCGCCCTTTTCATACTGCTCTGCGCTCCTTCGCCGCATGGTCAGAAGTTGCAATCGCGATTTCAGCAAGGCAACCGAGGTCTTCAATTCGTGCGCCGCATCTCCGGCAAACTGGCGCTGCCGCTCGAATGCGCTCTGCAAGCCGCGCAGCAGCTTCTGAATCGACTGTGCGATCGGCGCCAACTCGTATGTGCGCAACGCAATCTCCGGGGGCGTAAAATCCCACGAATCCACTGAGACCCGGCTGGCACGCGCGGCTAGGTCGCGCAAGGGCGAGAGCCAGAGATGCAAGAGGAAAACAAGCCCCAGGCCCGTGATCAACAGCAAGAAGCTACTCGCTCCCGCATAAAAGCGGACGGCCTCAACAGCCTCATGATTCAAATCGCTGGTGGGCGAAGCGTAGAGCAACACAATCGGCAGCGATACAGTCCCCTGGCCTCCGTGCTTGACCGCCCGCGCTGCTTCAATCCGAAGGGCGCGGTATTCTTCGCCATTCCACTCGAAGTTGAAGTAGCCGGAGGAGTTGGAGGAGCGAACTCTGTCCAGTTCGCTTAGAGGCATTTTCTGCGAGTCGCCCATAACCCCGCCAACCGTCGCCAATTCGTATACATCGCCGGCGGGCGGCGAGAACGACCTGCTGTCCACCGCAAGACCACCCCCCGGACCATCGACGTCATGTATGGCTCCCAGCAGTGAATCTGCCTGTCCGCGAAGCATCACGTCAAATCCACGTCGCCGGCCATGCATCTCGTGTTCGATCGCCAGAGCGGCAAAGACTGTCACGCAAAGAAGTTCCGAAACAAGAACCCCGCCGATCAACCTGCGTGTGAGCGAGCGTTTGATCATAACTCACCGTCCGGCTCCGCCAACCGGTAACCTCGGCCGCGGATCGTATGTATAGTTGTCGCCTCTCCCACACCACGGAGTTTCTTGCGTAAGTTCGAGATATGCGCCTCGATCACATTCGAGTGGTGCTCCCAAGTGAAATCGTATAAATGTTCCAGAATCTGTCTCTTTGAAACGACCGCACGAGGCCGGAACATCAAGTATTCGAGAATGCGGTACTCGATCGGTGAGAGTTCGATCAGGTTGCCATCGCATCGTATCGTCTGCTCAACTGAGTTCACCGTCAGCCGCCCAATCGAAATCTCCGGATTCGGCGCGTCTCCTCCGCGGCGAATCAATGCCTTGGCTCGTGCAATCAACTCGCCGAGATCGAATGGCTTGGTCAGGTAATCGTCTGCGCCCGCATTCAACAGCTTGATCACTAGGCTTCTCTCGTCACGCGCCGTCAGCACCAGAATCGGTGTCTTGTATCCGTGGCCTCGAAATTGTCTCGTAACGCTCAGGCCATCCAAACCGGGAAGCATCAGATCCATCAAGATCAGATCGTAATTTCCGGTTTCCGCCATTGCCATTCCGTCCCGGCCGTTGTGAGCGCAGTCCACCGCAAATCCAGGACCCTCGCGTAGCGCCGCCGCAATGCTTTCGGCAAGTCGAACTTCGTCTTCAACAATCAGGACTCGCATGGCGTGTCCCTCCTTCGCTCCGCACCCAAGCCATTCGGTGCTCTGCCGAGAAGTCACAGGCAGCATAGCACAACGCTCCCTGCGCTCCTCTGCCACGGGGTGAGGAGCAGGTGCGGATTCGCCGCACGGCTACACTCTCTCCGTGAACTGAGGCGGGCAAGGCCGCTGAGTTTTGTTTTTCGTTTGACAATTCAGTCGTAATGGGCGATCATTTTTGTTACACACGTGTGCACTAAGCCGCCCGATGCTGTTTGTTGCCCGCCTTCGCTGCTTGGCCAGGAATGGCGTTGGCCGCGCGCAAATCATACGATGAACACCGGCCCGTGCGCATCGACGAAATCACGGCTTAAACTCTCCGCTGTGCAGACTGCCGTGCTTGTACAGGCTCGGCAGTCTGCACGCCGTAACCAGACGTTCCTGCCGGTCCATCGCCTCGACAACTTTGCCGTAGACTTCTGTGCCCCATTCATTCAGCGTTTTCCTGCGGAATGGGTGGGAGACCAACAGAATTACTGTCTGCACAATTCGCAAAAACACTCTAGTCCTTGCCCTTGCTCTTCGGCGCTTTGCTGTCGCGGGCTTCGCGTTCCTTCACCCGCGCCGTCGACTCTCTGACAATCAACTCCGCGGGCACCTTGATCTGCACTACCGATTCTTCTCCCGACATCAGCATCAGCAGATGCTCCATCGCCAGTTGCCCCATGCGCCGCATCGGCTGACGCACCGTCGTCAGCGGCGGCTGCGTATAGCTGGACAAGAACAGATCGTCGAAGCCCACAATCGAAATATCTTCCGGCACGCGCAGCCCGTGCATGCAAATCGATCGCATCGCTCCGAAAGCCGACATGTCGTTGTAGCAGCACACCGCCGTGGGTGGATGAGGCTGCGCCAGCAGAGTATCCATCGCTCTCATGGCTGCCTCCGGCAAGCCGTCGCCGTGAACCACAAGTTCAGGCGCCAGACGAATCCGGGCTGTCTCCAAAGCCGCCCGGTATCCGGCATACCGCTCCACGTCCGATTGATAACCAAGCTGGTCGCCCAGATAGGCGATCCGCCGGTGGCCCAACCCGATCAGATGATTGGTAGCGGAACGAACGCCTTCCAGATTGCAGATCATCACCGAGTGCACAAATGCGCCCGGATGCTGGTCGTTCACCAGCACAATCGGCACCATCATCTCCGAGAGCATCGGGAGATACAAGGCGCCCACACGCGAAGAAGTAACGATGATGCCGTCCACTCGCCGCTCGGCAAACGCCTGCACCACGCGCTTCTCCCGCTCAGGATCGGCATTCGAGTCGGCCAGAAAAACGCTGTATCCGTGATCGTTGGCGGTCTGCTCGATTCCGCAAACTACTTCCCCGGCAAAAGGGTCGGCAACCGTTGTCACCACCAGGCCGATGGTCCGCGTCCTGCGTGTCACCAAACCACGCGCCACCGCGCTGGCCCGATAACCCGACTCTTCCGCAATCTTGCGGATACGCTCCGCAGTCTTGGTATTCACCAGTGGACTGTACTGCAGCGCGCGGGAAACCGTGGGGTGCGATACGCGGGCAAGCTTCGCAATGTCCTTGATTGAAGGCTGCCGAAGACCTGGCTTCAACCCTGCTCCAGACGCGGCTTTGGTAACTTTCACCTTATCCTTGTTAGTCATCGCGCAACACTTCCATGGTAGAAGTGTACCATCGCCCCCAACCCAAACGAACAACCGCAATCAACCCCGCCCCGCCTCGGCATTGCATTGCTGGGCGGCCCTCGCTCTTCGAAGCACGGAAGGCATCTTCGGAGAGCCTCGACACCAGCGAATGGCGGCGGCCAAATACTGCTTCATCTGGTAGACCTCGCGCCGAGCCCGCGGATTCGCGGTTCCCCTTCTTGCAACGAACTCGCCCAACTGCCAGTTACTGGCTCGCTGGCGTTAGCGCTACAGTAAGGGACGTCTGACTAAATGGCTGATTTCCGAATCACGTTTCTCGAGGCGAAGGCCCGCTTTCATTTTGTGGTATTTACGGCGCGGCGAGAAAACGTTACCTATCTCCTTTAGAATCTGTGCTGCCATTTCGGACGCACCTACGGGGCCTTGGCTCCACTTTGTTGGCATTTCCCAGGACTGCGCTAACATCGTTCGGCCCCTCCGGGGCGAATGGCTCCGCGCCGTTTTCATGCCCTTGGGTGGGCCGAAGGCCCATGGAGACACGACTATAGTCGAACCGCTTTCAATGCCTCGACTTATTCGGACGTTCCCTTGCTCTTTGCCCTCGATGCGGACTCCAATTGCCTCGGCAAGAAGCATGATTCAAATCTCGGTCTCGGTCCATCGTGCATCGAGCGATCTTCTGTCTTAATGGACACCTCTGACAAACTGATAGAAGTGTCTCCAACCAAGAAACGCCCAAAGACCTCACCGAGTCTGTGTGCCATCCAATCTTACATAGAAAGCTCCGCCCCTCCGTGTGCCTTACGAGTTCAACGCCACAATGATGGAATGGCTTGGCCGGTCTGCCAAAGTGCTTGGCGGGAGCGCCAGCGAGAAGGCGCGGCCTGTGCCAGCCTCACAACTGCCGCCTTGCGCAAAGGAATGGCGCGCGGTTCCCCCTCCCGGTGGAAGGCAAGACGCACTGAGGGGATGCGCCGGACGATTGGGTCAGGAGGCGCAAAGGAACAGCGCGAATGAGGTCACATTACTGAAATGTGAATTCATTGTGCGTTTTTACGCGCGAACGGCCCGGATCAATACAATTGTTTGAGGTAAATAGGAACAGTTTTTCCGCAGCGCGCGCTGTAATTTCTCTGGACGCATCGCGCAGACCTGGAATAGTATGTACGCTTCGCGGCGAGGGGGTTTGTTTCGCTCTTCTCGCATGAACCACACCGCGTCAAGGAGCCTCACTCCGTGTCAAATACCGCTAAGATCTCTGGTTTTTCCCTTCGCAATTTGCCTCTTCTCCTTACCTGCCTGGCATTTGCCGGCTTCAGCGCCGGCGCTTGGGCGCAGGCTGCGCCACAACTTTTGCCCTACACGGTGACTATCGCGGCTGGCGGCGGCACGCAAGGCGCGACGGCGGTTGTCACAACATACAATCCCACGGCGTCCCCTTTCACGGTCGGTTCGGCCTGCGCTACAGGCAGTTCGTTCAAGGCTCTGGACGCTGCCGGCGACGGCTGTCTAGCGACGCAAGTGCGGCTCGCTGTTCCGCGCGCCGCGGCCGTGGATAGCGAAGGCAACCTGTTCATTGTCGATTCCAACAACCAGAGCATCCGCCGGGTCGATGCGCACACCGGCATCATTACCACCATCGCCGGCACGATACCCGGCACGCCGGTCTATCCCGCCAAGGGCGCCGCCTGCGCTACCGGATCGCCCCTGACGGCGACCAGCGCCTTTGGCGACGGCTGCCTGGCGACACAGATTCCCTTGGCTGCTCCCGAGGGCATTACCGTGGATGCGGAGGGCAACGTCTGGTTCACCGACTACACCCTGGGTTCGGTGCGCGAGGTCGTCAAGAGCACCGGCATCATTAATACCATTGTCAACACCACCGGGAACGTTGGCTACAAGGCTGATAACGTTGCCTATACCAAAACGGGCATCGCAGCGGCCAACGGCCTGCTCTATCGCCCCTACGGCCTGAGCTTCGACAAGAGCGGGAACCTTTACATCGCCGACAATTACAACAACGTCGTCGATGTGGTGAACCTGGGCAGCACGGCGGCCACCATCGCCGGGTATACCGTTCCCGCCGGCGAGATCTTTACCATCGCCGGATCAGGCTGCCCTTATGTATCCACGGTTTACACGGCCACGCTGACTTCAAGCCAGTATTGCGGCACCAGCGCCTATTACGGCCACAGCAACGGCAATAGCCCCTACCCCTCGACCGGCTCTACACTGGACAGCCCCTATCAGGTTGCGGTGGACAATTCGGGCACCATCTATATTGCCGACGAATACCCGTACGATGTGCGGGCGATTAACGGCACGACCGGCGACATTTCCACTTTTGCCGGGGTGGCCAATTCGCATATGGCCGTCACCGCGACACTGTCCCGCGGCCCGGCCAACTCGACCGCGCTGGGCAGCGTCTATGGAGTGGCGACGGACTCTTTCGGGAACGTCTACACCTCCATGTTTTATACCCCGTTGAGCATTGTTGCCCGCGTGGACATCGCCAACGCCGAAATTTACCCGATCGCTGGACAATACGACACGGCGGTTCCGGCGACGTACGGCGGCACCGTTGCGCCGGCGGGCGCGCTGCCCTGCGCTGCAAAGACCGATGCCTTCGGCGACGGATGCCCTGGGACTCAGGCCACTTTCTATAAGCCTTATCAGCCCGTTGTCGATGCGGCCGGCAATCTTTACGTGACCGACCAGGACAACTACCTGATTCGCAAGGTATCCGTGGGCACGCAGTTCCCGCCAACCGTCATCGGTTCAGCGGTCACGCAGAACATCGAGGTTCACTTCGGCGTGGGAGACGGCCCGGCAGCCACTTCCGCTTACGCGCTGCCTGCCGGCTTCACTGAGTTCGCCACCGGCACTCCGGCCTGCACAGCGAATTCGGACACCACCAAGGATTGCGTGGTGCCGATCACCTTTACTCCTTCCGCCGCCGGCGCGCGCTCGGCGCCTCTGACGGTGACCAGCGGCAAGGGGCTGGTATCGAGCTTCGCGCTGACGGGAACCGGTCTGGCCGCGGTTTTGGCGGTCGATCCTGGCGCGCAAGCCACTCTGGCTTCGAGCGGCGTGGCATCAGTCAGCGATATCGCCCTGGACACCGCGGGGAACGTCTATGCCGCAGTTCCGGGCGCTAGTTCGATTGTCAAAGTCAACCCTGCCAGTAGCCAATCTACGGTGGGCTCCAGCCTCAGCGGCGCCAATGCGGTTGCCGTGGATGCGGCCGGCAATGTGTATGCGGCGCTCTCAAGCGGTAAAGTCTATGAGATTCCCGCAAACGGTGGAAGCCAGATTGCACTGGGCAGCTTCACCGATCCAGCCGGACTCGCGGTCGACTCGTTTGGCAACCTTTATGTCTCGGATTCTTCGGCCAAGACGGTCTACGAAATCATGGCCAGCACGGGCCAGCAGGTTCCGCTGCCCATGGGGTCCCTCAGCTCGCCGAGCGGCGTGGCGGTGGATGCCTATGGCAACGTCTTTGTGGCCGATGCGGTTGGCAACCTTGTCATCGAGCTGCCCTTCAACGGCGCAGCGGCAGTAACGTTGGGTTCGGGATTGGATGCGCCTCTGGGGCTGGCCGTCGATCCGGCCGGCAGTCTCTATGTCGCCGACAGCAAGAATAGCCGCATCGTCTATATCCCCAACGAAAGCGGCACGCTGAACAGCGCCGACCAGATGGCCATTATCACCGGGTTAGGCACACCTTCGGGAGTGGCCTTTGCAGGGAATGGCACGGTTTACGTTGCGGACAGTTTTGCCAACGCCATCTATACGTTCACCCGCAGCGCCGCAACCATCAATCTGGGCAATGCATTGACGGCTATCGGCAACCAGCCTGCCGCAACCAATCAAGCGCTGGGCGACATCATCAGCATGGGTACGCAGCCGGCTGTTTTTGGAGCCTCTTTTGCGGCAGCAACCGGCAACACCGGAGACTTCAGCCTCTCCCCTTCGTCGATTCCCAACAGTTCCCTGTTTCCGGAGGCGGGGTATGGGGTCGAGCTGACGGCCAGCTTCACGCCAACGGTTCTGGGCAATCGCAGCGCCACCTACTCCTTTGACTCCACAACGCCCGCTGCCCAGCCGACGCTCACCCTCAACGGCAGCGGCATCCAGCCGCACGATGTGACCACGGCCAGCATAACCTCGACGCCGCCGGCCGGGCAGACAAATTGGGTCTACGGACAGACGGTGGTAGTCAACATCACGGTGTCAGTGAACAGCGGCTTGCCGGCGCCCACGGGAAGTGTTTCGGTTTATCTGGACGGCAGCTCGACGGCCACCGGTTCTCCTTCGCTCACGGCAGGAACATCGTCCTCGACGGCATCTTTGTCGTTTGCCGCTCTGAGCGCCGGCCCTCACAGCGTCTCGGTCAGCTATGGCGGAGACACGGAGTCATCGGCCAGCACAGCCACGCTGCCTTTGACTCTGGCCAAAGCGCCGCTCTCCGTGGTGGGCAGCACCCTCTACAAGCCCTTCGACGCGCCGTTGCCGACTTTGACGGGAACCTTGAGCGGAGTGGTAAACAGCGACATTATCGGCGTCACCTACAGCACCACGGCGCTGTGGAATTCTCCGGTGACGGTCGCGGGCTATCCCATCGTCCCGTCGGTGACGGGTGCGGCTTTGGGCAACTACACGGTAACGCCCACCAACGGCACACTGTATGTAACCCAGGACAGCACGCTGGTGGCGCTGGCCACCTCTGCTATCAGCGTCAACAGCACAACCCAGGTTACGTTGACCGCAACGGTTGCCAATCAAACGTCCTATGCGGGAGGAACGGCGCCTACCGGCAACGTTACCTTCTACAACACGGTGGGAAACACCACGACCAGCATCGGTACTGCACAACTGAACAGCAGCGGCGTGGGCAGCTTCACAACCAACTTTGCGGTGATCGGCGCGACAACCAATAATTCAGTAACCGCGGTTTATGTCGGCGATAACAATTTTCTGACTTCGACTTCGGCCCCGCTCACCATCGTCTCGGGAGTTCCGACCTTTGCGGTAACGCAATCCACGAACACTTCGTTGACGGTTACGCCCGGAGAAAGCGGCCTGCTCTCCTTCACGCTGGCCCCGGCCTTTGGCTACAACGGAACCATCAGCTTCTCGTGCACCTCGCCCTCGTCCACAATCACGTGCAGTTTCTCGCCTCCCTCGATTGCGGAGAACGGCTCGGGCAGCAGCAGCCTGGTTGCAGTGACAATCAACTCGAACACCGCAACCAGTTCCCTTGACAACAGGGAGCGGCCAGGCCTGGGCAAGCTTCCGTTGAGCCTTGCCGTGCTGCCTGGTATGGTGCTGCTGCTGGGCTTCGGAGCTCTGCGCCGCAAATTGCTGCGCGGCTATCTTCCCCTTCTGTTGCTTGGGTTGAGTCTTGCCGGCCTGGGCTTCTCGGGATGCAGCAGCAGTCCGTCAGGCACTGCCACGCCTGCCGGAGCGCAGACCGTGACGATTGTCGCGTCGGGAACTGGAGGCAGCTTCGCCAGTGTCTTGCAGCAGTTCACCGTTACGCTGACCGTGCAATAGCCGGCGTCAACGATCCCTGATGGGGGAGGGCGGGAAGCCAAGCATCGATTCCCCCCTCCTCGAGATCGAAGCCGCAAGCGATATCCGCTTCACCTTTGCATTGGCATTTTAGGAGAACCAACTTGATCGCCAGCCGTCTCAATTCTCATCCGTTCCGATTTACATTTCTGGCTGTGTGCCTGTTCTTAACTTCGCTGTCCTTCGCTTCTGCGCAGTCGGCGACCACGGGCGCCATCGGTGGAACCATCACCGACAATGGCGGCGCGCTACTGCCGGCCGCCACAATCACCGTGAAGTCAGCCGACACCGGCATGACGCGCACCGTCAAGAGCAATGGCTCGGGCGAATACCGCGTCACGGAATTGGAACCGGGCACCTACTCCGCAACCTTCACCGCAGACGGTTTTGCCACTTTCCGGGATGACGCAGTCGTGGTTACCGTCGGCAGTTTGTCCACCGTCTCGCCCGTGCTCAAGCCTGGCTCAGTGACCGACAGCGTCGAGGTGACCGCGGAGGAAGAGTCGTTGCTGCACGCCCAATCCAACGACATCTCTACAACCCTCGACCAAAGCTCCATTGACAACCTGCCCATCAACGGTCGGCGCTGGTCGAACTTTGCCCTGCTCACTCCCGGCGTCGTCTCCAACTCCGACGGCTTCGGCCTGCTCAGCTTCCGCGGCATCAGCTTTCTGCTCAACAACAACACCGTTGACGGCGCGGACGACAACCAGGCCTACTTCTCTGAAGCGCGAGGACGCACCCGTGCTTCCTACTCGATTACCCAGGCCGCCATTCAGGAGTTCCAGGTCAACACTTCGAACTACTCGGCGCAGTACGGCCGCGCCGCTGGCGGCGTCATCAATACTGTGACCAAGAGCGGCGGAAATCAGCTGCACGGCGAACTCTTCTTCTATGATCGCGATAACGATCTGGGTGGCGCCACCAATCCCTATACGCTGTTGACGGTCGCCAACGGTTCTGGCGCTTATAACCAGGTTCCCTACAAGCCCACCGACTGGCGGAAACAGTGGGGATTCGGCGCCGGTGGTCCGCTGCTGCGCAACAAGCTCTTCTGGTTCTACGCCTACGATCAGGGCCGCCGTAACTTCCCAGGAACCGGCCGCGCTCCAGACCCTAATGACACCTTCGCGCCCTCCAATGCAACGTTGCCCGGCAGCGAGACATGCAGCAAGAACGCCTTCACCGACACCTCGCTCTCCTTGTCCAGCGAAGGCGACTATAACGCCTGCGCCGTGGCTGCATCGCTGGGATTGCCGGGGAACTTCCAGGCCGGATCGGCTTACTATCACCAAGGACTGGGCATTGTCAGCAGCTTTCTGGGAACGGTCCCGCGCACCCTGGACCAAGTAATCAACCTTCCCAAGATCGACTATCAGATCAACGACCACAATCGTCTCTCGGTGATGTACAACCGCATGAGGGAGTCGTCGCCCAACGGTTTCCAGACGCAGTCCTCCGTATTTTACGGGCGCGCCTCGTTCGGCAACGATTTCGTCAAGGAAGACTTTGGCATTGCCCGGCTGACTTCGCAACTCTCCAGCTCCTTTGTCAACGAAGCGCTTGTACAGTACGGGCGAGACCTTGAATACTCCTTGTCAGACACTCCGCTGCCCAACGAGCTTCCGCTGGCCAACAACTCCTATTCCCGGCCCGCTGAGATCGGCATCGGCTATGAGTTTCAGCAAGGCTTCAACATCGGCAAGAACGAGGACCTGGACCGTACGGCCGATCCCGATGAGCGCCGCCTGCAACTGCTGGATGGCGCCACTTGGGTCCACGGCAAGCATGTGTTCAAAGCCGGCCTGGAATTCAACCGCGTCGTCGATTATGTGAACAACCTCTACGACGGCAATGGCAATTACAGCTACGACTATTCTTACGACTTCATCGCCGACTACCTCCACACTGCCACCGGCCTGGGCGGTCCCAACTGCCTTGGTGCGGCCGCTGGAACATCCCCATGCTACACGCCGCTTTATTACAGCTACGGACAAGCCTTCGGCAATCCGATCGGAGAGATCGCCACGCGCGAGTATGCGGGCTACGCTACCGACGACTGGCGACTGCTTCCCAATCTGACCCTGACCTTGGGGGCGCGTTACGAGTATGAATACGTGCCCTCCAACCCTTTCCCCAACACCGGCAACCCGGCGCTGGTCTCGGCCTTCTCGACCACCACATATAACTCGGCGATTACCGCCGGCGCTGCACTTCCGCAAACTGCGGACCGCCCCGATGATCGCAACAACATTGCTCCGCGCATCGGCTTTGCCTGGGATGCCTACGGCAACCACAAGACGATCGTGCGCGGCGGCTACGGAATGTACTACGGGCGCATCATCAACTCCAACATCCTGCAGACCTATGAGGAATCTGGAGCCACCAACGCCCAGATCAACCTAACCAGCAGTGGCGGCAACACCGCCAGCCTCTATTCCGGGCATTGCGGCCCGAATTTTCCCAATCTGGTTAACAACCTCACGGATGTGTACAACTGCTTTGCAGGGCTGACCGCCGGCGTATCCAATACTCCCGTTAGTCCATTGGGCGCCTTGTCGACGGCTACCCCTCCCACCACGACGGTGGCCTACCTCGATCCGCACATGCAGAATCCGCAGGTGTATGAAGCCGATATCGCCATCGAGCAAGATCTTGGCCACAATACTGTCTTCGGACTTACCTACATGTCTTCGCTTGGCCGCGAACTGCCGAGTGCGATCGACACCAACTTCTCTCCCGCGGCGACATACAACTACACGTTCACCATCACCGCGCCGCCCCCCACCACGGCTGCCAGCAATTCCTACGGGATCAGCGCGGCCTCAGCACCTTCGTATTCCAACTATCCGCAACCGGCGCAAAGCGGCTATGTCACGCAACCAAATGGGGGAAAGGCGGTTCCGTTTGCCGTCGGCCAGACGTTTACCACCAAAGTTTTCCTGCAGCCAGCAAATCCAGCGCCTGGGCAGTACACCCGCCCCAACCCGGCATACGGTCAGATCCTGAAGGTGACCAGCAATGTGAACTCCAGCTACAATGCACTCGCCGTGCAGTTGAACCATCGCTGGGAACATGGCTTCTCGCTGATGGCCAACTACACCTGGTCGCACTCCTTGGACGACAACCCCTATCTCTCAACCGTGGTTCCTTCCTACAACGCGCTGGACCCGACAAACCTGAAGCTGGAACACGGCAACAGCGCCCTAGACGTACGGCAACGCTTCGTTTTTGCCGCAGTCTTCCAGCCGCAAACCCACTTTCACGGCTTGATGGAAGAACTCTTGGGCGGATGGCGCATTGCGCCGATGATTCAATTGCAGACGGGTTTGCCCTATACGCCTTACGTCTCCGGTTCGGTCTCCGGCTTGACGGTCCCTAACGGAGCCGACGGGTGCACCGCCGTTGGAGGGTGCTCAGTCACTCCGGCCTACAAGGGCCTGAACGGATCGGGATCGAGTGCCGATCGCTTGCCCTGGATCGATCGCAACACCTACAACTACCCCAAGACCGCGGTCTACGACGCGCGCCTGGGAAAGAATTTCTACCTTCCCGGAAAACGTCTCGATGGCGTTCGCCTGGAGATCTTCGCCGAGATGTTCAACATCATGAACCACCAAAACATCACCGGCGTCACAGACGAGGCCTATACGCTCAGCGGCACCAGTCTGACGCCTTATGGCAGCTTTGGGCAATACACCAACTCCAACAGCAACTACACTTACAGCCCGCGGCAGATGCAGATTGCCACCCGGCTGCACTTCTAGCAACATTCCCAACCGCAAGCAGGAAGGGCGGCCAGAACGGCCGTCCTTCCTGTTTAGGAAGAAGATGCTTGTCTTTACTCTGGCAGCAGCGGTGCAACTGGAGCCAGTGTTGCATCCGGCACGGCGAGAATGCGGTTCAGCGCCCGTGACAGGCGCAGGCCGCCCAGCGCAAGCTGCGCATCCACAATCTTTGTTTCCTCGGCAATGTACTCCGGGCTAATCATGGCTCCGTTTGGAACCATGGCTTCCACCGCATAGTGATGGGAGATATTGGCCCAAGTGGTCGGCTCGCCGCCGGAGAGGCGCTCCCATTGGTTGTCCTTGATCTCCTTGAGCAGCTTCTCGGTATATTGCCGCTCACTCAGGCCCTGTTGATCGATGATCCCGCTGTCCCAGAGCCCGTGCAGATTGCACCTGCCGGATTCGCATCTGGCCGAGCCCAAAAAGGAGACCGCAATATTGTTGCCGCCCCGCGCTTCGCCCAGAGCGTGAAAAGGCTGATGAACATCGCCGATCAGATGCACCACAAACTTCAGCGCGAAGGCACGCTCCTGCAAGCTCAGGGATGTATCTCCCAGGCGCCCCTCGAAGTAGAGGATGCGATCGGTGACACAATCCCTCCAGGGCGACTTGGGGTCTGCTTTGGATACTGGACAGTCGCGATTGCGATCGAATCTAGTCTCTGCCAATGGAATATCGACGAAATGCCATTGCGCCGTCTCCGGATGGTCTTCCCGGTAACTGTCCGCCCAGGGTGCGACATCGGCAAGCGTCTCGTTCTTGAGCAAAAGAGATATCTGCGCCTTGGCTTGCGGTGTCAAATACTGTTCCGCAACCAGAGCGGTCAGCCGGTGGCCCTCGCGTCCCCAACCCCAACTCTGCGCCGCCATCAAGCAAAGCAGAAACGTTGCAATCATCGCAGCGCGCACCGTATGATTTCTTCTCTTCGACTGTCGCATTCTTCTCCCCGTAGTTGGCTAGAATGGAATCTGTAAAGACATTACACGATACAACCTTCGCGTCGGTGTGAAAGAGGAGGAAGATGCCGCAGTTCCCTTCCCGTCAAGCGAGTGTATTCCTGGGCCTCAAACCGATGGTGCGGACAATGCTGATCGCCGCGTCGCTCGTTCTGACCGCAGCGGCCCACGCGCAAATTGACAGCGGGACTCAAGCCTTGCCGGTCGGGTCGCCAATTCCGCATCCTCCCACCGTCTTGAAGCTTGACACGCGGTTGGTGGTTCTTGACGTTGTGGTCACTGATAAGACCGGCAACCCTGTAGACGGCCTCGCCGCCCGCGACTTCCAAGTCCTTGAAGACGGCAAGCCTCAGCGGATTCGTTCGGTGGAGCCGCCGGCCGCCTTGACGCTGCCGCCAGAGACCATTGCCTCAGGCATCTCTGCTGTCTTCAACCCCGCGCAGCCAGCCCCATTCGGCCGCTCTCCGGTTGCCATTTTGGTCTTCGATCAGTTAAACACACACTTTGCCGACAGCTCGTTTGCGCGCCACAGCCTGCACGAGTACTTGGCCGCTCAGCCCGCTCTGCTGCCCCTGCCCACAACGCTGCTCACCGTTTACGACAACCGCTTCAAGTTGCTGGGCGGCTTCACCCGCGACCGCGACGCCTTGCTGCGCGCGCTGGCCACCGCTCCTGCCGAGTATCCATGGAAGCTCCAAGTCACCGGCAAGACAGAGTTCGGCCCTGTCGAGCGCCTCGACCAATCTCTGCGTGCCCTGGAGGAGATTGCCCAGAGTTACGCCGCCATCCCAGGCCACAAGAATTTGATCTGGGTGGGCGGAGGCTTTCCTACCATCAACCCAACCACCATCGACGGCGACGACGCGCTGGAGGTGAAGCATGCCTTGCAGCACATCACCAACTTGCTGCTGGATACACACGTCACACTCTATGCCGTCGATCCCACCAGTTCCGCCGCCGGCATGACCGAAATCACCGACTCCTCGCAGATGGAATTTGTGATGAACGCGGGCGATGCACTGGCTGACGGCGTCGATCCTTTCGGGGCCGGCGATGATTTCGATAGCCTGGGCCCGGTGACCGGCGGCCGCGTGGTCCGCGGCAAAAACGATGTTGCGCAGCAGGTTGCGTCGGCGGTCTCGCTCGGCGCTCACTCGTATACCATCGCCTACACGCCCACCAGCATGAGCGAAGAGGCTGCCCAGTATCGCAAGATTTCTATTGTCTGCCTGCGCCCGGGGCTGACCGCCAAGACCCGCTCCGGCTACTACCCCAACGAGAACTCCGCACAGAACTCCGAAGCCATGGCCGCTTACGATCTCACCACTGCGGCCGAGAGCGCCTTGGCTCTCCATGGCCTGCGGGTTGCCGCAGAATCCGATCCAGCACACCAAGGCTATGTTGTTCATGCCGCCGCTGCCAGCCTCACTTGGAAGGCGCAACAGGATGGCAGCGCAACAGCATCCGTATACATCATGGCCGTTTCTCTCGACGCGCAAGGTAGGATGCTGGCACATATACTGCACGGCATGACCGCCAGCGCCAAGCGTGGCGCAAGATTGAGCGATCCTGCCAAGATGGCCGACTTTGCTTTCTCCGTCCAGCCATCGCCGAAAGCCGCCACGCTGCGCTTCATCGTCCGAGACAACGCCAGCGGTCATATGGGCTCCGCCGATCTGCAATTGAAGACGCACTGAGTGCTTTGCTGAGATCGTTCAGAAAGTCTTCTGCGATCGAGCTCTTCCGGCGAAGAGCCCGCACTGGGATTTCGGCTCTCGAGGATCCTGGAGTGCGGAAGGGAAATGGTATCAAGGCTTTTGACAGAAATGCTATACAGGTAAACTGCTAGCCACACGAAGGAAGTTCCGCGCTTGATTCCAGACGATTCAGGAGCCGGCCGAATCAAACCGGTTACGATACATTCTGCTCTGCCCAACTGCGGGCTGCATCTCCCCACATGGGGCGCGCAATGAAATATCCCTGTGCAAGATCGCACCCCAGGGTATTGAGGTATTTGAGGGTACTCAGGTCGTCGACCCCTTCCGCTGTGACGCGCAGTCCAAGGCTATGGCCGAGATCGACGATTGATTTGATGATGGTGAGCGATTCCTTGGTTTGTTTGGCAAGCATCACGAAGGACTTATCGACCTTGATCTCCGAGAATGGAAGTCTGACTAGTTGAACCATGGAGGAATATCCGGTGCCAAAGTCGTCAATCGACAATTGAAAGCCCTTCATACGGATTCGGGTCATCAAATCGAGAGAGAGGATTGGATCGACCATGGCGCTGGTCTCTGTCAATTCCAAGACGATGCGCTCCGGGGCAATTTGAAATCGCTGACAAAGGGAAGCAAGATGATCGGCCAACTGAATATCCACGAGACTCTTTGCCGAGAGATTCAAAGACAAGTGGATATTGGACTCGAGAAACGCGCTGGAAAACCACTCCAGGCTTTGGTCGAAGACCTGTACAGTCAAGTCATCGATCATACCGGTTTCCTCGGCAACTGGAATGAATCTGTCTGGCATAACCATCCCCTTTTCGGGATGTTGCCAGCGGGCGAGTGCCTCTAGCCCAGCCATGGCGCCGCTCTTGCACGCGATCTTGGGCTGATACGCCATCACGAATTCGTGGCGATCGAGCGCGGTCTGTATATCCGCCTTGGTGATTTCAAATTCACTGCCGCGCCTGGCTTCTATCTCTGCCGACTGCGGCTCATCGCGGTCGCTTCCTTTACCTATGAGAGTTCGCAGCGCCTCCTTGGAAATGGGCTTGGAAATGATCCCCGCGATACTCAGGCCATGCGCCTGCGCCGATCGCTGGGCGGCGTCGAGCACGCGCGTACCCATTCCGCTCGATATGACAATTTTCGCCTTGGATTTGCGTTCAGCCAGGAGCCGCATGATTTCAACGCCGTCGAGATCTGGCATCACCAGATCGATCGTGATGATCTCTGGGTTCATCTCAACCAATTTCGAGAAGAACTCCTTTGGGCGCGTGACAAACTCAGCTTCGAAGTCGAGGCTCTCCGCAATCCACTGGATGGTCTGACCGACCGATGCGTCGTCGTCCAGGATGAGAATGCGTCTGTTAGGCATCGGATCCCTCTTCTTGGATTGGGGAAGAGCGCTCAGTAAGCAGGCTGCGGATTCTTCTCGCCAGTTCCCTCCGCGTATAGGGCTTTCCCAAGAACTGTACATCCCTGTCTAGCAACCCTTCATGAAGAACGGCGTGTTCCGCATAACCTGAACAATACAGCACCTTCAACTTTGGTCTCAGCTTGCATGCCTCCATTCCCAATTCGCGCCCATTCATGCCTCCGGGCATCACGATATCCGTCAAGAGAAGATCAATATCCGCGCGCGCACTAATGACCTGCAGTGCCTCCCTGCCATTTGTTGCCTCAACAACGCGGTACCCGAGATCGACCAACTGGGACTTGGCAAACTCGCGCAGGGCAATGTCGTCTTCGACCAGGAGAATGACTTCCGAGCCACGGAGATCGACAATGGGGGTTTGAGGCCGATTGGCCGTCTCGCCCATCTGGTTGGTCTTGGGAAGAAACAGCTTTACCGATGTGCCTTGCCCCAATTCGGAGTAGATCTTTATATGTCCTTGGGATTGCTTGGCAAAGCCGTACACCATGCTTAGCCCCAGACCTGTACCCTTCCCAACCTCCTTGGTGGTAAAGAATGGATCGAAGACGCGGCCCAGGTTTTCAGGAGCGATGCCGCAACCGTTGTCAGAAACCGCGATCATAATGTATTGCCCCGGCGTGACGTCAGGATTCTGCTCCGCATATTCAGAGTCCAACACTGTGTTATCCGCCTCGATGGTCAGTTTTCCGCCCCCGGGCATTGCGTCGCGGGCGTTCAGCACAAGGTTCAGAAGGGCACTTTCAAGCTGTGCCGAGTCGATGATCGCTTCGCATCCTGTCTCGCACGGGTCGATCTCCAAATCGATATCCGCCCTCAGGGTACGGCGCAGCAGGCTCCGCATCTCCATAAGCAACCGGTTGATGTCGACGGGCCTCGGCTGCAGCGCCTGACGGCGGGCAAAGGCCAGCATATGATGTGTCAACTCCGCTCCGCGCCGGGCCGCATCAAGAATCATGCCGGCCATCTTGCTCAGGCGCGGGTTTTGTTTCACTTCGTCCCCTATGACCTCTGAACAACCCGAAATCACGGTGAGCAGGTTATTGAAATCGTGGGCGATTCCTCCAGTCAACTGGCCGACCGTCTCCATCTTCTGCGCCTGTCTGAACTGTTCTTCAAGCTGCCTCCGCTCGGTGAGGTCGCGATAGGTCGATATCCGTCCGAAATGAACTCCTTCCTTATCCCGCACCGGATAGGAATATCGCTCCAGTATAGTGCCGTCCAGCATTTCAATTTCATCCCGGCTCACCTGTTCCGGATGGGAGTTGAGATAGTTGTTCTTTTCCAGGAATCGATCGGGGTTCCTCGTCAAACCTGCAACAAAGTTGCGCTGCTGAACTTCGTCCAGATTATCGGCCAAAGGCTCGGGGAGTTTTAGCAATTCAACCAACCGGCGGTTCTTGAGAATCTCATTTCCCCAGGTGTCCACTACCAATATGCCGTCTTGCGCGGATTCTACCTGGGCTTCAAAGAAGGCAGTTCGCCAGCGCAACTCAGCTTCCGCTTTCATTCGCATCTCTTCACGGCGATTGACTTCAAGCGCAAAGCCGACGTCCATCGCCATCTCGTCCAGCAATTTGGCCTCTTCTTCGTCGAAGAACGCCAACTCGCTTGCATAGAGATTGAAAACGCCGACGACCTGACCCTCGCAGCGAAGTGGAAAGGATGCCAGCGACCTGTACCCAAGTTGCAGAGCGTATTCTTTCCAAGGCCGGAGGAACTCGTGCTCGATATCGTTGCAGATCTGATGTTTTCCGGTATGGAAGCACTGCGCTGCCGGCGCAGTGGCAGTCTCAGGGGCCTGAAGGTCGATTCTTATCCGATTGAGATAATCTTCGACCACACCGCTGGATGCGACGGGGATCAGCGCTTCTGTCGCGGAATCGGCCATCCCGATCCAAGCCATCCGGAATTCCCCCTTCTCCACGGCGATGCGGCAGGCGGCTTCAAGCATTGCCTGGGAGTCTTTCACGCGAACGATGGTTTCGTTGATGTCGCTCAAAACGGCGTAGACGCGGTTGAGCCTTCGAATGCGCAATTCAGTCCGCTTGTTCTCTGTGATGTCGGTATGAACCCACAGCCTTCCATACGACTTCCCATTAACGGTCAATGGGACGAAATCTCTTAGAAGTACCTTCCCTGCCTGAAGTGAAACCTCTTCGCCCAATACCAATTTGCCTTCGTTGACAATCTCTTGAATGCGGGCGACATACTCCTCAGGCCGCAGGTAGACCTGCTTGATCTTATCGATCACTTCGATGGCGTTCGACCCAACCAGGGCGTCAGGCGCATCCTCTGGGCAAAAGAAGTTGCAGAAAGCCTGATTGACAAACTCAACCTTCCCCTCATCGGTTACCAGCAAGACGCCGGAATACAAGTTGGAGAGAATGGCGTAGAAGCGATGAAGGGTGGTCTGCACAACACTTTCCGCCCGCTTTCGGTCGGTCGTGTCCTGTGCTATCCCCAGCAGCACAGTACGGTTCTCAGCCGAATCCTTCAAAGGCGCCGCGTGCAACTCCAACCAGCGCCGCGCACCTTTCAATCCCTCGACTTCGCACTCGATACTCCCCGATTCTCCGCGGCAGACACGCTCTGTGAGATCGCGAAAGGCGTCGCGGAATTCCGGGACAACCAGTTGGTAGCTGCACTGGCCGACGATTTTCTCCGCGCTGTCAGCCTCCAACATGCGCAGACCCGATTCGTTCATGGTCAGGATCGTTCCATCGGAGGCAATCGACGTAATGCAATTCGGACTGTTTTCAATGATGGCCCCGAGGTGGGCCTCCCGTGCTGACAGGGTGCGGTTTGCCTCCTCCAGTTTGAGGGCCTTTGACTCCAGTTTGTGGATGAGGACCTTGCTGTACTGCCGGAGCAGATCCGTCTCCTCGCCAACCGGAGCATGCGCGGGAGACATATCTCCCCGCACGGCTTTCGCCAGAACTTCGCGGACTCCGGCCATGAAGGGAGCGGGTTCGGTCGGTTTGACTATAAAGGCGTCTGCGCCGAGGTCCAGTGCAAGCTGTTCATCCTTTGGGTCCGTATAAGTTGCGGTGTAAACGACAAACGGAATCCGATTGAGCCGTTGGTCCGCTTTCCATTGTCGCAGCAGTGTGAAGCCATCCATGATCGGCATGAGCAAGTCAGAAATGACCAACTCTGGCGGATCGGCCAAGGCTGCGCTCAACGCTTCGGCGCCGTTCCTGGCCGTATTCACCTCATACCCCGTGGAGCGCAACAATGCCTGCAAGTAATAGATGTTCTCGTCATTGTCATCTACGATCAGGATTCTTTGCATGGGAGGTTCTCGCTTCCTACGCGGAGATAGCCGACTATCGAGGCAGGTGTTTGGAAATTTGCTCGATGAAGGTGCCGGGGTTGATGGGCTTTTCAATATAGTCTGTCGCGCCCGACGCCAGCGCTTTTTCGCGGTCCCCCACCATCGCATAGGAAGTTACCGCAATGATCGGCGTATCTCGAAGCGCTGGGTCCATGCGGATTTCCGCCGCCACGGCGTAGCCGTCGAGCATGGGGAGTTGAATGTCAAGCAGAATCAAATCCGGACGCAATTCGCTGGCCATGGTAACTCCGAGTCTTCCATCTCGGGCTTCGTGGACACACAGTCCCTGCTTCTCCAGGAGAAAGCGCACTAGATAGAGATTCTGTTCGTTATCTTCAATTACCAGAACTGTGTTCTTCACGAGTCTTACCCCATTCCAACGGCAATCGAACGGCGAACGTACTGCCCTGATTGAGAGCGCTCTCCACGGAGATGAATCCCCCCAGGAGATCTGCCAGTCGCTTGCAGATGGAGAGACCCAATCCAGTTCCTTCACGCTTGCGCGCCAGCCCGGTATCCTCTTGGCGGAAAGGCTCAAATATACTCTCGTGGTGCATGGGATCGATACCGATGCCGGTATCCCGAATCGCGGCAACGATCCATTCATGGTCTCGCCAGCATTGGACGACCACTTCTCCCTGATCGGTGAACTTGACGGCATTGCCCAGCAGATTCAAGAGGATCTGTTCCACGCGCCGCTGATCGCTGACAATCTCGCCCAACTCGGATGAAAGCTCCGTCCGCACCGTGATCCCCTTTTTCTCGGCCAAAGGCAAGATGGCTGAGACGGTTTTCTGAATGACGGTGAGCATGGGGAAAGGTGCGCAATAAATGTCGAGTTGGCCGGCCTCGATTTTGGAGATGTCAAGAACGTCGTTGATCAGCGCCAGCAGATGGCGTGAACTGTTTTGCACCATTCCCAACTGCTTTGCCTGTTCGTCGTTCAGCGGCCCCGCAAGTCCCTGGAGCACGATCCCCGTGAATCCGATGATGGAGTTCAGCGGAGTTCGCAGTTCGTGCGACATGGTAGCCAGGAAAGCCGACTTCAGCCGGTCGGCGGATTCCGCTGCGTCTCTGGCTTCCACCAGTTCGGCCGTGCGCTGGCGCACGCGATCCTCCAGTTCGTTTCGCGCGCGCTCCAAAGCCGCAATGGCTTCGGCACGCTCCGCTTTGGCGCGCAACGAAGCGATCCCATGGGCCAGGTTTTCCCCGAGTTCGGCGATGAGTCCGACTTCCGACGCGTCGAAAGCATCGGGTTCCCGCGCGTAGATGGCTAAAGCTCCGTACACGGAGTCTCCCTGGCGCAAGGGCACCGACATAACCGACTCAAAATTGCGGGAGACCAGTTCATTGTGCCACTGGACAAAGGCTGTCTGCTCCCGGATGCGGCGCACTACGACCGGTTTTCCGGAGCGGATGGCGGGGCCAATGCTTCCCCTCCCGAACTCATTGTCGGCCCAGCTCACCTGGATGCGATCCAGAAATCCCTCGGCGTTTCCGGCGGATGCAACCGGACGCACAGTGCGCGCTTCGTCGTTGTCGGCATAGCCCACCCAGGCGAACACATATCCTGCCGGTCCGACCGCGATGCGGCAAACCTCGTTCAGCAGGGCTTGCTCCCCGGTCGCCTGAACCACTGCCGAGTTGCATTGCGACAAGACTCGGAGGGCACGGTGAGTTTGCCGCAGAGCCTCTTCCTTGGCCTTGCGTTCTGTGATGTCGGTGCTGATCCCGCAAAGCGCATGAAACCGGCCGTTGTCATCTTTGATCGCAACCTTGATGCTCTGATAGCTGTGAAGGCCATCGGCGAGCAGCGATTGTTCCTCAAATTCCCTTGTCTGGCCGCTTTCCACTACTTCCCGGTCGTTGGCTGTAAATTGGCGAGCTTCATCTTCCGAAAAAAGTTCGAAATCCGTCTTCCCTTTGGCGCGTTCGCTGGGGATACGGAACAACTCAGCCCAACATCGATTGACAAAAATGTAGCGTCCACCCTGGTCTTTCATATAGATCAGTGCGGGCGAGTTATCGAGCACCGCTTGCAACTCCGCACTGCTCTTGCGCACCAGTTCCTCGGCGCGTTTGTTTTCCGTGATGTCGGTGAGCATAACCAGCATGCCATCGGCTGCGTGCAGTTCATCCGGAATCGCCGTGGTCGAAATCTTTGCCCACACCTCTTTGCCATCCTTCTTGCATAAACGAAGTTCGTTCGCACCGAACTCCAAAAGAGATGGCGGGGGAGCTTCGGGACAGAAATCAAGAACCTTTCTTCCTGTCATTTCCTTCGGCTCATAGCCAAGCATTTGGGCCAACTGACGGTTGACGAAAGTCGTCCGGCCTAGTGCGTCCAGGGTCCAGATGCCTTCGTTGGCCAACTCCACAATCCGGCGATAGCGCCTTTCGCCTTCCCGCTCGGCTTCCAGGGTCGCCTGTTCCCGGATGAGATGTTCCCGCTCCGCCTCAGTCGCTTTCCGTTCAGCGATCACGGCCGACAAGAGGAGTCCGGAGACAGCCAGGGTGGCAAAGAAGAGCTGTAGCAGGAGGGCATTGGTCAAAGGCTGGCCCTTTGAAAAGGGTCCCAGACCATGCGCGGTCGCAAGCAAGGCGACGGTGGCAATCACGGCATTGATCAGCGCGGTCCCGCGAACCCCGAAGCGAATTGCGGCCCATAAGACAAACGGGAAAACCAGCAGCGCCAGCACGGTATATTGAATTGCAAAATAGAGGTGCTCATCGAAGAGCAGCACGCTGGTTAGGGCGGTGAGAAGCAGTAGCCCTGCCAGTTCCAATTTCCGAGCAGCGGTGCGCACTTTGAACAACTCGCTCAGCGAAAGGAACAGGGGTGCAGCCAGCAGAATGCCCATGGCGTCACCCAGGTAGTACATCAACCACACGGTTGTCCCGGTACCCCACGGCTTCACGCCGGAGAATAGGAGAGCACCGGTTCCAATAGATGCGCTTATCGTCGAACTGAGTACCGCCGCCAACAGCATTAGGCCGAGCATGTCCCGAAGGCGGGTCAGCGAGGTTTGAAAGCCGGGGATGCTAAGGAGCAGGAACGCGCCCGCCAGTGCCGCGGCTGTGTTTCCCCCGGCCAGCCCCAGAGCCGCCATGAAATGAAGATGCCAGAGAAAATTGACCAGAAAGGCGGCGAAAAAGACGGCAGGCCAGCAACGCCATCCAAACAGGAGCAAACAAGCGAGAGCAACCCCGGAGGCCGGCCAGACCGGGGAGACATTGCCGGCGGTGAAAGGCACTGCCAAACCCGCCATGCCGGCCAGGAAATAGAGCACCCCTGTTCCGGCCAGGTGTTTGTAGAGCGGGATCTTCATTTCGACTCTTGGAAAGACCAAATATACACTGCGCTTCGCCAAAACTCCATCTGAGAACAAAATAGGCTTGATTCCAGAATTCGGCGCCTATTCCGGCTGTTCCTCACGACAGTCCTTGTGCAGGCTCTACACAGGAACGAGCACCATGATCTCCTTTCCAATCGTCCCGGTTTGAGAGTAATTGCCGAGCTTGATCAGAAGAGCCTGTGTGATCTCCTGCCCCTGCGGGACTACCAGCATTCCGGTTTTCGTCGTGATCTCCTGCTGTAGAACCATGCCCGCCCTGAGCTTAGCGACTGGAACCTTGCGCATCTCCATCCTGGCGTTCTCCGGCTCTATCTCCGCCAACGCATCGATCAGGGCGGTCCCAAACTCGACGCGTCTGTCGCGCAGCTTGGTGATGGCATTCACTTCGTCCAGGCCCTGCATTCTGAGGGTGTCCATCGCCACGGCCAGTCTTAGAAGTTTTGCCCCCAAGGCAACAACTTCACCATGCGGCGACGGCGGTTCGTGGGCGCCGTGCGCTGTCTCGGCGGGCAGTTGTTGACTTATCATCCAGGCAACAGATTCAAGCCTTGGAATATGAGAGAGAAGTTCCTTCGCGACCTGAGGGTGACTTGCAAATCGATCTTTATCTTCGGGAATGAGCCGCGCGCCGAAATACGCTCTCTGGATGATTTCCGGGTCAAGTGTCACACAGCCTAATTGCGAAAGCATCGCCGCGGCCTCGAAACGCCAGGGATCGGACAGCTTGAACTTGGCAACAAGATGGCGGACGTAGCGTGCTATGCGCATCGATCTGCCAAAGGCCTCGGGACTAGCGGCGCCCAGGACCTCAGTGAGTACCTTGATGCTTCCCATCAGGGTATTTTCCAGAAGTTCTTTCTCTGCCACGATGAGCCGGTGCTGATCTAACCCTGCGGCGAGGGCTTTCGTCAACACTTCTCTTTCGCATGGCTTGGTCAGAAAGCGGAAGATGTTTCCCTCGTTAACTGCTTCCATGGCCGAACCCAGATCGGCGTAGCCGGTTAGCAGCATCCTCACGGTGTCCGGCGTATTCTGGCGCACCTGCGCCAGGAACTGTGCGCCATTCATGCCGGGCATCCGCATGTCGGAAACGACGACGGCGTATGGACCGCGATCGCGGATCGAAGCCAGGCCCTGTTCCGCACCTTCGGCTATATCCACCGCAAAGTCTCCGCGCAGGCTGCGCCGGTAGCCATCCAGGACCGCAAGTTCATCGTCGACAAAAAGGACCTTATTCGCCATAGACCTGCCCCTACCGGCATTCTAGCTTCACACGATCTGCGCGGCATCCGAAATTTGCAGCCGTCTGGAGGAATCTCCTTGGCTTCGGATCGCCTACTTCGTCGCATTCGCGCGCCCCCCCTTGCAAGTTGCAGGCAACAATGGGGCAATGGCAAATCGCCCGGCGAAGTAACACAGTGAATCATGAATTCGATTGCCTCGCATCGAAGTTGTCTAGCTTAGCCGGTTGTCTGAAACTGGTCCAGGCAAATGCCGATAGAGACTCGATTGCCAACTTCCCTGGTTGCGCGAGGTCATTCGATGAGTTGCACGCCCGATCCTGTTCCCATCCCCAAAGCCCACGGCCAGAATCCTGCGCCCGCTGAAAGCGAAGAGCGCTTCAAGGCCTTTATCGACGGCTGCCCGTCGATGATGTGGGAAACCGACGCCCATGGGAACATCCTGTTCTTGAACCAGGCTTGTTTGAAGTTTTTGGGGATAGAGCCTGAAGAAGCATGGAACTACGCCTGGATGTCCCTCATTCATCCCGGCGATGTGACCGAGTTCGAGTCGAAATACTCCAGTGCCATCAAGCAACAAGTGCCTTTCAGCACCGAAGCGCGCGTGCGGAGAGCCGATGGCGAGTGGCGGCTTCTGGGTTCGCGCGCCCAGCCCAGTTTCTCGGCCAGTGGCGAGTACCTCGGCCACATCGGCCTCAGCGCGGATATCACAGAACGGAACAAGATCGAACAGGACCGGCAGTTTGAACTCTCACTCATCCGTTCCATTCATCGCGAGACGATCGAAGGAATCCTTGTTGTGAACGAGGCCGGTGAGATCGTATCGCATAATAGAAGATTTCTAGAAATTTGGAAGATATCCGCACAAGATGCTGATAGACAGTGGCCCAATAGCAGTGCTGGAGCCCCAAATCTGCCGCTTCTCTTGGCGGCAGCGGAACAGGTAGAAGACCGGGAAGCATTCCTGGCGAGAATCCTTGCGCTCTACAAACATCCGGATGAAAGGGACCATTGCGAGGTCGTCCTGAAAGACGGCAGGACCCTTGAACGGCACTCGACGGGCCTGCGGGATCCGGAAGGCAAATACCTGGGACGCGTCTGGTTCTATCGAGATGTCACAGATCAGCGGCAGGCGGAAGCCAGTCTTCAGAATGCAAAGATGATGGCCGACCAAGCCAATCGGCGCCTTCTTGCGAAACGTCTGATCCTGGAGAACGAGCGCAAGATGTTGCGCGCTCTCATCGACAACATTCCCGATTTCATTTATGTGAAGGACGTTGAGAGTAAATTTGTTTTGGCCAATCGTTACTTGGCGCACGAGATTGGAGTGGAGACGCCAGAGCAGTTGCTGGGAAGGACCGACTTCGATTTCTACCCTCCCGAACTGGCCCAGGGATTTTTTGAAGACGAGCAAAACGTGATACGTTCCAGGCAACCCCTATGTAATCGGGAAGAAAAGGGCCTCGACCGCGCCGGCAACGAACTCGACGTCCTGACGACAAAGGTGCCGATTTACGACAGCGAAGGACATCTGTTAGGGATTGCTGGCGTAGGCCGGGACATCACCGCGCGCAAAAGAACGGAGACCGCGCTTCGCGAGGCGGAGATGAAATATCGCGGAATTATCGACAATGCGATCGTCGGAATCTACCAGAGCACGCCGGAGGGCCGGTTCCTGAGCGTCAATCCGGCCATGGCCTCTATCTTCGGCTACGATTCCCCAACGGAGATGGTCACCCGTGTCACCGATATTTCCAAGCAACTGTTTGTCGATCCCAGCCGCCGATTGGAAGTGTTGCTGGCAGCAAGAGAATCTGGGGGGGTCGTGCGCAACTTCGAGAGCGAGTTCTATCGCAAGGATGGCAGCAAGATCTGGCTCTGCCACAGCCTTCACATCATCTCTCAGGTGGGAATGCCTGTCCGCTATGAGGGGATGTACGAGGACATCTCCGAGCGCAATCAACTGAGGGTTCAACTCCTTCAGGCGCAAAAGCTTGAATCCGTGGGCCAGCTTGCTGCCGGAATCGCACACGAGATCAATACCCCCACGCAGTACATCGGGGACAACGTCCGTTTTTTGAAAGATGCCTTCCGCGACCTGAAGGGCCTGGTTGAGGACTATGAAGGGCTGTTATCGGCGGCCAAGACCGGCGCCTTGTCCGGCGAGGCAATTCAGCAAACCGAGGCGGCGGTGGAGCGGGTGGATACCGGCTACCTGCTTGAGGAGATTCCCAAGGCTATCGATCAGACTCTTGAAGGCGTCACGAGGGTGGCCGCGCTGGTAAAGGCGATGAAGGAGTTCTCCCACCCCGACACAAAAGAGAAGACTCCGTCGGACTTGAACCATGCCATTCAAAGCACGATTACCGTGGCGCGGAACGAGTGGAAATATGTGGCCGATTTAGAAACCGAATTCGACCCATCCCTGCCTCTCATCCCTTGTCTGCTTGGCGAATTCAACCAGGTAATTCTGAATCTGATCGTCAATGCGGCGCACGCCATTGCCGACGCTGCTCTTCAGGGCAGCGCGGAGAAGGGAAAGATCACGGTGCAGACTCTGCATTGCGCGCAGTGGGCCGAGATTCGCATCAAGGACACGGGCTCGGGCATCCCAGAGAGGATTCGGACCCGAATCTTCGATCCATTCTTCACTACTAAGGAAATCGGCAAAGGAACAGGGCAGGGCCTGGCCATCGCCCGCTCGGTGATTGTCGGCAAACACGGCGGAACGATTCACTTTGAAACCGAGGAAGGAAAGGGCACGACCTTCGTGATTCGCCTGCCCCGCGATGGCAAGACTCTTGCCTCCAAGGCGGTGGCCGCATGAAGCGCATTCTCTTTGTCGATGACGAAAGCAAGATCCTCGATGGTCTTCGCCGTTCGCTGTACGCGGACCGAAGCCGTTGGGAGATGAAGTTCGCCCTCGGCGGCGAAGCAGCCTTGACAGCGTGCGATGAAGGCGCTTTCGACGTGGTCGTCTCCGACATGCGCATGCCAGGAATGGATGGCGCTACGCTGCTGGGCCACATCCGCGACCGCTTTCCAAATACTGCGCGAATTATCCTCTCCGGATACTCTGAAGTTTCCTTGGCAACCCGCGCGGCTTCCGTGGCGCACCGCTTTCTGGCCAAACCATGCAACGCCACCGAGATTCAGTCAGTCATCGAACGGGTCTGCGCGATGCAAGACTTGCTGGGCGCTCCGGAGATTCGTAAACTTGTCGGATCGGTTGGTGAACTGCCTTCGCTCTCGAATAGCTACTTGAGCCTTACCAGGCTAGTGAAGGACCCGAATGCTTCGATCCGTCAGGTGGCGGAGATCATTGAGAAAGATATCGCCATGTCCGCCAAGGTGTTGCAACTCACCAACAGCGCCTTCTTCGGCCTCTCTCAAAGAGTTACCAGTTTGTCCGCCGCTGTCTCCTATCTGGGAATGGAAACCATCAAGAATCTGGCCTTGGCTTCCGAGGCATTCAGGGTCTTCGTGCCCGATCGGCGCATTCCGAGAGCGGTTCACGACTCAATTCAGCAACATGCCTTAACTACGGCATCCATCGCACAGGTGCTCCCGGTGGATCGGAAAGATCGCGAAATCACGGCGGTGGCAGCGCTTCTGCACGACATAGGAAGCCTCTTCATGGCCAGCGCCATGCCCGCCGAATTCTGTTCTGTCCTTGCCCTGGCCAGCGAACGCGGATGCAAGAGCTTCGAAGCGGAGAAAGAACTGCTCGGGACCAGCCATGCGGAGATCGGCGCATACCTGCTTGGTTTGTGGGGAATTCCCGACATTGCCGTTGAAGCCATCGCCCATCACCACCATCCCACCCGCATTCCACACACCGGGTTCGATTGCACGGTGGCTGTCTTTGTCGCCGACGTGTTGGCGCACGAGTTGGAGGTTCATCCGCAGGGCGCGCGTGGGCTTGAAGTCGATGAGCGTGACCGTGCTTTTCTTGAATCACTTGGCGTATTGCCCAGCTTCGCCGAATTCCGCGAACTTGCATTGCATAGTCTCAACTGATAACGTCCGACGGAGACAACCTTCGGCGCTTTTGGAGACTAACTCGACTGACAGCGCAGGTCATTGCGGCTGCAATTGCGAAAGCCGAAATCATGCTACCACCGTGCAGTCGGCTGCTCCTCGTGGGAGCAATTCAAAGAGCTTGCAGCTTGAAGTGGATGGAGCCGGGGCCAAGATCGACAGCGCCGACCTTCACCTCATTGACCGCTTCGGTGACCGCAGGTTCGCGGGTTTCAGTCCACGGGCCCCTTCGGGGCGCGACGGCGTATCTGGATTTTGCAGACAGCAAAAGTGGTCTCGTGACTCCCTTTGTGGTGACTACAACGCCCGTGGAGCGCGAGAGACTCTTTGATTGTGAACCTTTCCAGCTGTGGCGCCTGCGCGGAGAATCACCGTTAGATGCCGTTGGTTACTGACCCTATCGGGACATCCTCCCTTGGCCAGCGGGGAAACAAGGTCTGGAATTTTTATGGAATCAGTATTCTACGAAACTAACTGGCGTTCCATTTTTAACTTGTCTAAACCCTTTTGGATGATTTTTTGGCTGCCCCCCAGGGATTCGAACCCCGATATGCCGCTCCAGAGGCGGCTGTCCTACCATTGAACGAGGGGGCAACAAGACGGTAACCGGCGATCTTGAGGCCGTGCCGACTCGAGCCACGGCAGGGCGCCGGGCACAAAAGCCAACTTGTTCATCATAAGGGGATTCCGCCGCTCGGTCAAACAGGATCTATTTGCACTTCAGAAGTGATTTCGAATGAGGCGCCCTTGCGACTGCCCTGATCGGGGACGCGCTATTCGTGCCGAAATGCGATCCCCTCGAACACTTCTCCTTTTTCCTCGTCTATTGCCGGGGGCGATTGTGACGTTGAGTGCCTCCCGCAATATGGTGGTGAAGCATCGAGAAGGGGAAAAAGGGCGGACGGCACGTCGGCACCGCCCGCGAGGAGGCTCCACAATACTGGCGGCCATTCCGCTTATGCAGGCGCCCGCTGCCGCCGCGGCAGACGCCATTCCTTGGGCTTCCCCGTTGAGCAAGGAAAGCAGAATCTGGGCAAGTTCAAGGGTGGAGCAGCCCTCGGATGATGTGTACGGCTGGCGCATCTCTGGCGGTTCTCCGGTTTATGGGACGTTTCCGACCCCCTACAAGGTGGTGATTTCATGGGAAAAAGGCCATTCCGCCCCGTTCATCCGCTCTACCGCAACTGGAGACCCTTTATAAGCAACGGCGAGGGTCGCAGGAGGCAGTCCTTCAGAGATCGCTTCCAGGGTGCATGTCCCTTCGCTTGCAATGGAGATCTGAGCGCGCCCATTTGCCAGTTGCACCTCGCGGGAGCCCCGCGTGGTTCCCAGGTTGTCAATCAGTGTGCCGGCTCCGCGCAACGCGAATCGGACAGGTTTGGCAGAGTCCAGGCAGAGAACTCCCCTTGCGTCGAACAGCCTGGCTTCAAGGGTTACAATTTGCAGGTTGCGCGACTTTTCAGTCAGGCGCAGCACGGCCGGCGGACCCCATGATTCAGTCTGGTAGGTCAGGTCGATCTCGTCGCTCACGATGACCCCGCCCTTGCTCGCAATTGCCTTCAAGTGGTTTGCGCCAGTGGCAAGGGCCACCTGCCAGCGCAGACCCGCCGCTGGAAAATTCTGGCTATCGCGACGAAGGACGCCCAAGGATACGCCGTTGAGAAAAAGCTCTGCCTGGTCGCAGTTGGAGTACACATGCACGCTGCGGAGTTCGCCTTTGGCGCCCCAGCGCACGGGCCACGAGTGCCCGTAGATGTGGACCATCGGCTCCTGGGCCCAGTAAGACTGAAAGACGAAGTAGGACTCCTTGCAGGTCAGATCCCGCTCCACAACGCCTTTTTGATTCACGCGCGGAATGCCATTGTCGCCGCGCAACGGAGAGGCAAAGTCCTTGAAGACCCACTGAGCCGAGCCGGTGAGCCAGGGGAGTCTTTCCTGGGTTTTCAGGTACCAGTCGAAGAGATTGCAGGCATATGTTTCGGACCAGTCGCCGTCCTTTGAAACGCGGACGTTCCCGCCGCTCTTGAGGTAGTCGAGTCCGCGCTCGTCGGTTCCCTCGCCGGTGGCGACATGGCGCAGGACGGCCTCTGGAGCTTCGGAGTGGCGCCCGGCATGACTGTCGGCGCCCCACTCAATATGGATGAAGCGCTTGACCCGCTCGCGCTCGGCGATCAGGCTCTGCTCGTATTCGCGGTAATTGCCGCGGTACCAGCCAGCCCAGATGGAAGGGGAATAGACATCGGGGATATCGCGCGCGAAATCGCAGCGGCGGAAGGCCGTCAGACGGGATTCGTCGAGACGATGAGCCTGTTCGCGCAGCCCCGCCATGAATCGCCGGATGGCTTGCTGGTCCACGCTGGGATACTCGTCTGGCCAGTCGTCCTCGTTCCCCAGCCCCCAAAGAATGATGGAGGGGTGGTTGTAGTGCTGGTCGATCATGTGGGTCAGCATCTCTTGCGCATTGCGCTGAAATGCCTTGCTACCGACGCCCGCGCGGCACCAGGGAACCTCTTCCCAGACCATGAGACCGAGTTCGTCACATAGTTCCAGCACCAGGCGATCCTGCTGGTAGTGGCCCAGGCGAATGAAGTTTGCTCCCATCTCGCGGATGAGGCGCATTTCTTCGCGTACCAACACATCGCTCATGGCGGCGGCCACTCCGGCATGGTCGGCGTGCCGTTGTGTGCCGCGCAAGAGAACCCGCTGCCCGTTCAGCTTGAACGGGCCATGCTCCACAAACTCGATCTGGCGTATGCCGAAGCGTTCATCCAAACGCGCCTGGCCTGTGCTGCCGGCCAAGGTGACTGAACAGGTGTAGAGGTGAGGCGACCCGGGCGACCAAAGTTCCGGAGCGGGCACCGTGAACTCCACCAGCGGGGCGAAACCGCTCCAGGAAGAAAGGCTGTGAGTGGAGCCATGGATCGAGCGGCCTTGCGCGTCGGAAACCTGGACGGAGATGGTCAAGGGCAGGTCCCGGCTCGATGGATTGTAGAGCCGAGCCTTGATGGAGACCTTGGCGGCGCCTTCGGCAGTGATTGTGGGCAGAATGTGGACTGCGTCCAGCGCTACGGCGGGCAGATATACAAGGTTCACGTGCCGGTAGAGGCCTCCATAGAGGCAAAAGTCGCTAAGATCCGACGGCACCCGTTCGCGATCCGGGGAGTTGTCGCAGCAAACTGCAATGGGCACGCCGTCCCTGGTAGCTATTGACGAAAGCTGCCGCACGGCCGACGTTATGTCGAAGACAAATTCATCGTAGCCGCCCTTGTGGGTTCCCAGCAGGGTGGACCCCACCCACAGCGAGGTTGTCTGGCCCGCGCCCTGGAAATGGAGAACGATTCGCCCGTCGGGAAAGGGGTTTTGCAACGAGAGGCGCGTGCGGTACCAACCCTGGCCTCGAAAATAGGGTTGGCTGGGGTCGCAGGCATCGTAGTGGTTGAAGCAGTGTGGCAAAATGGCGGGCTGCCATTGGCTGTCACTGCCCGGTTGCCAGGCAAGATCGGCGCTTTCGAGAGCGCCAAGGCGGAATTGCCACCCGGTCTGCAGGCGTGTGGCGCAAACAGCAGCGCCGCTCTCTGCCGGTTCGCACTGCGTGGCGGCAGCGCGGAGTGGGGCCGGGCATAGAGCGGCGGCTGCCGACAGAGAAGCACCCTGCATGAACTTCCGTCGCGTTGCGTCAACCAAGGGGGCCTCGTTCTGAAATGCATCGAGCGCCAAAATGCGCTTTGGCAATTCGTTTATTCTGACTGTCCCTGACCTTTCGGTGCTGCACAAGCCGGAGCCAAAGCCAGCGGGCGAAGGGAATGTCTCCGTCCATACGGCCCAATCTTCCTTCCGCGGGCCATGGCTGGCAAGTGACTCACGGTTTGTTTCCTTAAGGGAGGAGTATCTATTGTGAAATCTGCGCCTTAACACTATGCCTCCGGTTGTTTCAAACGTGCTTGCGCGGGTCCGAACAGGCTAGTATGATGCGTGCATCCGAGTGAATAGACCGACCGCAATCCGGAGCGCATGGCATCCGCAGACGGTCCAGGACCGAGATGCGGTCCTGCGCGAGTTGCAGGAGGTGGTCAACAGCCCCCATTTCTGCAACAGCAAGCGCTACCCCGCTCTGCTGCAGTTCATTGTGGAAAACACGCTGGCTGGGAAGCAGGATCACCTCAAGGAGCGGACGCTCGGAATTGAGGTCTTCGACCGGCCTCCGACGTACGACACGAACGCCGATACAGTGGTGCGATATACCGCGGGCGAAGTGCGCAAGCGGCTCCTGCTCTATTACTCCGAGCCTCATCGCAACACCGGTATCCGCATCTCGCTCCCTGCGGGCTCCTACGTTCCGGAATTCCTGCACGGCCACAACGAGCCGGAAGAGGGCGAAGGAAGCGGCAGTGCCGGGCATGCAGAGCTTGTGGCAATAGAGGCCGGCTGGGAGAATCCCGGCGCCATGGGCAGTGCGCACGAATCTCACTCCAGCGAAGTGAAGCACGTTGGCCCAACGGACGAGGCGGCAAAGCGGCCGGTTCCCAGACGCTTGCGGTGGGCGGTTTTGGGCCTGCTGCTGATGGCGATTGCGGCGGGAATTTGGTTGAGGTGGCATGGCGGCCTCCATCCATCGGCGGTCGACGATTTCTGGAGCCCCGTACTGCGCGATCAGCGAACTGTTCTGGTGTGCACCGGCGGCGTAGTCTTCCAACAAAACAACTTCTCCGGGGTGGTCACCGCCGGCAAGGACATCGAGTACCCCTTCGTATCCATGCAGATTGCTTCGGCCATTTCGCAGGTCAGCGGATTGCTGGAGCGCTCCGGCAAATCGACCCAGTTGTTTTCTTCCCCTACCACGCCGCTCACCGAACTGCGGGAGCACTCGGTCGTGCTGCTGGGCGGCTACAACAACCAATGGGCCATGCGCCTGTTGCAGGCGCAGCGCTTTCAATTCACGCCAGAGCCGGTTGAATCGATTATCGACCGCCAGCAGCCCGGCGTGCACTGGGCGCGGGATCGCTCGCTCTCCTACGCCAGCGCCGACGATTACGCCCTGGTGGCGCGGTTTCGCGACAGCACCACCGACGGATGGGTGGTGGTGCTGGCGGGATTGGGACGCAACGGAACCGAGGCGGCCGCGCAATTCGCCACCAGCCCGCGCTACATGCAGATGTTCAAGGAGCGATTGGGGAATAGTTTCTCCAGCCGGAACCTCGAGGCGGTGCTGAAGGTGAGCGTGATCGACGGAAAGACCGGACCTCCTTCGATTCTGGCCGTGCACATGTGGTGAGGCGCGAGAACGCCGGGGGCATGAGGAATGCTTGGACCCCGTGCGCTCACACCCAGAGAAGCGGCTGGCGGATGGGGTAGTTCCGCACAATCTCGCGATCCTCCGGGTCAGGATTGAGCCTCTTCCAAAGCTCGATGTAGCCCTGCTGGCGGCAGGCGAGAGCAGAGAAGAGCAAGCCGGGGGAGCGAACCGGAAGGGCATCGAAATGCTCCACATCCTTGCCCCATCTCCAGGAACGCTTGTCGTTGAGGTAGGGGAAGATAAAATCCGCTGCCCGGCAGAGCCCGCGTCCATCTGGCAGGCAAAAGGACGGCGCATCGGGCTGAAGGCCTTTAAGCGACTGACAGAGGCCAGCCATGACATCGAAGTTGAAGATGGAGTAGCTGTACGGCTTGGTGCGGGTCAGCTCTTTGGGAAACGAGCCATCCGGGGCCAGCTGATCTGGCAGCAGGATCTCGCGATAACGGCGGTAGACCTCGCTTCGCATTGCGCCGTTGCCGGCAAGGCGGGCAAACTCCGCGGCCTGCAAGGCCCAGCACATGGCGTGGTTGTTCTTGGTGTCCCGCTCGGCCATGCCGCGCTCACTGTTGCAGAGCCAATCGAGATAGCTGGCAAACCACTGCTTCACCCCGGCGCTGTCTTGCGCAGAAAGCACGGCAGGGGTGAGGAAGCTGGCCGCCCTTGCCACTTCAACCAGGTGCAGGGTGTCAATGATGCCGATGGAGCGGCCGGTGCTGACCCCCTGGATCGCCTGCGCGTAGAGCAGGTTGGGATTCATGCGGGTTGCGGGCTCAACAAACCAGGCGCGCAGGTGATCGCAGGCCTTGCGGGCAAAGCGCCGGTCGCCGGTAAGAACCCAGGCCGCTGTCAAGGCTGGCATTTGCAAGGAAAGAGCGACCATCGCCTTGCGATGCCCGTCAAAATTCTCTGGATTGCTCTGCCCGTCGCGATTGATGTAGGGCCCGTTCGGGTTGGCGGGATTGGGCCAGAAGTAATCCGCCTGGGAGTAGAAGTCGTGGATACCGCCCGCACTGCGCGCGGCGGGGAAGGCGGTAATGGTCTGGGGCGCCAATGACAGGTATCTGCCGGCAGCAGCCAGGATGCGGGGGCGATCCGTGGCGGCAACCAGACGGAATGCTTCGGAGTCTTCGTAGCGGGGCGAGCCAAACGCCGCCGCGGCAAACGCCGCGCCGCTGCTTGTCGCCGCGGCTTTCAGGAATGATCTTCGGTCGAGTGCGGTTGTGTCGCGCATCTTCTTCTCCACGCCGCTCCGTCTGGGAATTTGCGCCATGGGCGCATCGACGCGGAAAGCAGCTGGGACTGGAGCCAGCAACTCCGGGCAAGGTATCGCTCACTGCCAGCCGCGAGCAAGTGACTCACGGTTTGACACAACGGTTCGCACGGCCCGCGGCTGCCTTTTGCGCGGCCTGGGCTGGACCGCTCAATGGCTCTCCTGGATCTTCATCACGAAACAGGCGACGGTCTGGTCGTGAGCCACCAGCATCTGATGAGGCATGCCCGCCGGGACGTGAGCCAAATCGCCCACGCGGAGATCGCAACGCGTGCCTCCCTCCACCGAATCTCCGCGAATTTCTCCCGGCCCCACTGGCTTTGCTCCGGCTACCGTGCCCCCGGTCACCAGGGTCGTGCGCCCTTCGATGACGTAAAACAGATCCGCGAAGTGCTCATGCACCTCGGCCTGGCCGTCGCGGTTGCGCACCGAGAGCATGGTGCAATGCTGCGGATATTCCTTCAGGATTTCGCTGGCCGACCCATCCCCCGCTTTGGCCATCTTGCGGAGATACGCCGCCCGTTCCAGCAGGACGGCGGGGGGCCAATGGTCCATTTGCGGGCCGCGCGGCTTGGCCGGTGGTGGTGTGAATTCCTTCTCCCCGGGAAGCAGTTCCTTCAAGACTTCAATTGATAATTTGTCCATCGTGTCCTCTTCTGACAGTTTAGTGAACCAACGAAGAAGCTCCAATTCTGAAGCCGGCATTCCCTCAGCAGAGCTGGCAGAAGTCGTAATCCGGAGAAAAACACCGATAAGGGGCTAACCAGGCTGCGGAAAAAACTCTGTATGGTCCATTGTTTGAAAGGGCACGACTTCAGCCGTGCCGCAAAATGCTGATAATAAGGGGATGGGCTTTAGCCCCTGCGGGATGATTTTGGGGGCTTCGCCTTGCATTCGAGGTTTTTCCGCAGCCTGTAAAGGCCATGTTTATTTTGAACCAAGAATGGCACGACCGAAGTCGTGTCCTTTCAAGACGGCGACTTATTCAGAGGTCCCTCCGATGCTTTTCAGAGCGGCTTGCCAGAGTGCCCGTTCAGGTCAGCTCCGCTCGTTGCCGGGCACGTTTGAAGACGTCAAGAAACATGGGCCGGGTGAGCTTGCCGGTGTTGGTGTTCTGCAGCGATGGGTGGTAGCTGGCGATGGCGGCCAAACCGCCCGGCAGCGTGAACTCCGCGCCATGTCCGAATTTGAAGTCGGAGCGGGCCAGCATCTGGCCAGGCTGCGCGGTGCGCTGCGCGTGGGCCAGCAGTCCGTCGAAGGCGATGCGGCCCAGGCACACCACCACGCGCAGGCCGGTAAGCAGGCGCATCTCCTCGTCGAGCCAGGGCGCGCAGTTGCGCTGTTCTTCGGGTGTGGGCTTGTTGGCCGGGGGAGCGCAACGCACCACGGCGGCAATCCACAGGTCGTGGAGCGTCATGCCGTCGTCGCGGCCCACCGCCTTGGGCTGGGATGCAAAGCCCGCGTCGTGCAAGACCGGAAAGAGAAAATCGCCCGAGCCGTCGCCTGTGAACATCCGGCCGGTGCGGTTGGAGCCGTGTGCTCCCGGCGCCAGTCCCAAGACCAGCACGCGGGCCCGCGGATCGCCAAAGGAGGGCACCGGGCGGCCCCAGTATTCGACAGCGGAATAAGCGCGCCGGCGGGTGCGAGCTATTTCGGCGCAGTACTCCCGCAAACGGGGGCAGCGATCGCAGGCCACGATGCGGGCATTCAGGGCGTCGAGTGTGTCTGGCGGGGAAAGGCGAATTGCCATGGCGAGATTTTAAGGCATCGCGCCTTGCCGATGTGGCAAACTCGCAGGCGGAGGAATGCACAGATGAAATCCGCAAAACTGCTGCTGCTGGCCGGCGACTTTGTCGAGGACTACGAGGTCATGGTTCCATTCCAGGCTCTGCAAATGGTAGGGCACACGGTCGATGCGGTCTGTCCCGGCAAGAAAAATGGCGAACAGGTGCGCACCGCGATCCACGACTTCGAGGGCGACCAGACGTATAGCGAGAAACGCGGCCACAACTTCACACTCAACGCAACCTTCGACGAGATCGACCCTACCGGCTACGACGCGCTGGTGATTCCCGGAGGGCGCGCGCCTGAGTATCTGCGGCTCAACGCCAGGGTACTGGAGATGGTGCGTCACTTCGACCAGGCGGGCAAGCCCATCGCCGCGCTCTGCCATGGGCCGCAACTGCTGGCAGCGGCGGGCGTCCTGAAGGGGCGCAAGCTGAACGCCTACCCTGCCTGTGCGCCGGAGGTGGCGTTGGCGGGCGGAACCTTTGTCCCCGTAGATTTCTTCGGCGCGGTGGTGGATGGAAATCTGGTTACCGGACCGGCATGGACGGCTCACCCCGCTTGGCTGGCCCGGTTTCTTGAAGTGCTGGAAGCGCATCTGGGCGCGTAAGGAGAAGCGAAATCTCCGTTGCAGGCCGAGTTGAACGGTCCGTGCGGACTTTGCGCAACGGCAGCCCGCTCGCTCCAGTCAGCGATTGCTGAATCTCGGCAAGAATGGAGAGCGCGATGGAAGCGGGCGCTTCCGCGTTCAGATCCAGGCCCATGGGCGCATGAACCTCTTCGAGCCAGCGTTCCAGGCGGTCTTCATCCTCTGGAAGGCGCAGCGTGCGAGCGGCCTCGGCCAGCAGATCGCGAGTGCGCCGCTGCGGTCCGAGCACGCCCAGATAGGCGGGCGGGCGGTCGAGAACGAGCAGCGCGGCCAGGAGGCGCGCATCCTGCTCGAAGCTGTGGGCCATGACGACGGCCGCATCGGTGGATTTGACGCCGGTTGCCGCCGCATCCGCGCAGGACGGGTCACCTGCCGGAAGCACGCGCACAATATCCGCCTCGGGAAAGCGTTCCCGCGTGGCGAGGTGTGAGCGGCCATCGGCAAGGGCAACAAACCAGCCCAGTTCGCGGGCCATCCTGACCAGCGGCCTGGCATCGTCGCCGGCCCCGAAGATCCACAAGCCCGGCCGGGCGGGCCGGTAGTCGGCCCAGGCGCGCATCTCCGCGCCGTGGTGGCGGATCGCTCTGTCGATGGGAGCGCGAAGGGCCAGCGCTTCCGCGGCCAGGAGCTGCAAGGAGGAATCGCCTTCTGGTTCCTTGCGCGGTTCAAGGGTTGGTCCGGCAAAGGCTCTTTGCCCGATTCTCGGGCCTTCGAGAATGGTGGCTATGGCCAGCGGCGTGCGGTCATGGAAGGCGGGCTCCAGTGCGTTGAGCAGCGGGCCCGCGGTTTCGCGCCGCTCCAGGAGGATGTAAACCACGCCTCCGCAGCCCGAGCCATAAGGGTGTTCTCCGTCGTCCTCGGCGGTGGAGTAGCGCTCGACTACCGGCCCTTGGGCAGTGAGCCACCAGGCGCGGCGAACAACCTCGGCTTCCAGACATCCGCCGCTCACCGTGCCTGCGCGCCGGCCATCCGGGGCCAGCAACATGCGCGCCCCCGGCTTGCGATAGCTGGGACCCTCGACCGCGACCACAGTGGCCAGCAGATACTGCCCTTCTTCGCTTTCCAATGCGCGCCACAGGGGCAGTATGTGGTCCAGGTCCGTCATGAGGCTATTGTTGCGCAGAAGACGGGGGAAATCCATGCGCGCGGAAAATGAAGAAATCCGGAGGGGCACGAAGGGGGTGTGGGCGGAGTGTTTCGCGCGAGTCCGTAGGCCGATTTGACCACCGGCCTCGCGCCCCGGCACGGTAAAATGAAGTCAACCGGATGATCCAACCTTCCCCAGAGGCCGCTCTCCAGGATTCCCGTTCTACGCGGGAACCGGGGCGGCTGGCGCCCATCATTCAGGTTCGGGGACTGGAAAAGACCTACACCACGGCGCGCGGCTCGCTTACGCTCTTCCACGGACTCGATTTTGAGGTGGAGACCGGGGCCATGCTGGCCATCATGGGCCAGTCAGGCGCCGGAAAGAGCACGCTTTTGCATATCCTGGGCGCTCTGGATGCCCCCACCGCGGGCACGGTGACCTGCGCTTCGGTCAACCTGGCGACGCTTTCCCTGCGGCAGGCCGCGGCCTTTCGCAACCGCGAAATCGGCTATGTCTGGCAGTTCCATTACCTGCTGCCAGAGTTCTCTGCGCTGGAGAACGTAGCCATGCCGCTGTTGGCCCGCGGAATGAGAAAAGGGGATGCACTGGCAGTGGCGGCCAACTGGCTCCGGGAGGTGGGGTTGGAAGACCGCGGCGATCATCGTCCCGGCGAACTCTCTGGCGGCGAGCAGCAGCGCGTGGCGCTGGCCCGCGCCCTGGTCAACAATCCCCGGCTTCTGTTGGCCGACGAACCGACCGGCGATTTGGACGAAGCAACCGCCGGACGCGTCTTCGATCTGATCGAGCGGCTGCATACAAGCCACGGACTTACCTCGATTCTGGTCACCCACAACCCGGAACTGGCCGCGCGTTGCACGCGGGCCATGCGGTTGGAAAGCGGTAAGCTGGCCCCGCTGGCGTATACTCCCCAAACGGGATTGCCAACCGTGCATGCATGACGGATAATGCACCCTTTCAGGGGTCTGCGGAGTCTTAACTAGGTAACAGGCCGTACAGGGAAGTTCTCGTTCTCAACCGGCTGGCAGAGCAGGATGGCAGTCCACGTGCAACAGCAGTGATGTGGACAATGAGAGCGGATGAGAGTTCGTAACCATCCAATAGGCTGTTCGGGGCAAGAGCGTCATTTCCCAAGGGGCTCCCGGCGGCGAAGTACAGAGAAGGGCACGCGCAGGCAGGGCTGAAGCCGGCAGAAAACCGGACGGTCACTTCCCGCGATGGCCTGCAGCACATGGGGGGACCAATATGTTCGAACGCTATACGGAGAAGGCACGGCGCGTGATCTTCTTCGCGCGGTATGAGGCCAGCCAGTTTGGCTCACCTTATATCGAGACCGAGCACCTGCTGCTTGGCCTGTTGCGCGAGGACAAGGCGTTGACCAACCGCTTCCTGCGCTCGCACGCCTCGGTGGAGTCGATTCGCAAGCAGATTGAGGCGCACACCACTATCCGCGAGAAGGTCTCAACCAGTGTGGACCTGCCGCTTTCAAATGAGTGCAAACGCGTGCTAGCATACGCGGCAGAAGAAGCAGAGCGCCTGGGGCACAAGCACATCGGCACCGAGCATCTGCTGCTGGGCCTGCTGCGCGAAGAAAAATGCTTTGCCTCGGAGATTCTGCAAGAGCGCGGCCTGAAGCTGGCGCAGATTCGCGACGAGCTTGCGCGCGTGACCCAAGATAAGGCTCCTGCGCAAGCGCGGCAGCGCGAATCCAGCCTGCTGGCGGAGTTCAGCCGCGACCTGACCCAGGCGGCCATGGACGGCCAGCTCGATCCCCTGGTAGGGCGCGATGGCGAACTGGAGCGCGTCATCCAGATTCTCTGCCGCCGCACCAAGAATAACCCCGTGCTGATCGGCGAACCCGGCGTGGGGAAGACGGCCATTGTCGAGGGTCTGGCGCAGCGCATCGCCGACGGCGAAGTGCCCAGCTTCCTCGCCGACAAGCGCGTCCTGGGACTGGATTTGTCGCTCATCGTTGCCGGCACCAAATACCGCGGCCAGTTTGAGGAGCGGCTCAAGACCATCATGAAGGAGCTGATGGAGAATCAGAACTCCATCGTCTTCATCGACGAACTGCACACGCTGGTGGGTGCGGGCTCGGCCGAGGGCTCGCTCGACGCCGCAAACATCCTCAAGCCGGCGCTTTCTCGCGGAGAAATTCAGTGCATTGGGGCAACCACCCCGGCCGAGTTCCGCAAGTCCATTGAGAAGGATCGCTCGCTGGAACGCCGCTTCCAGGCCGTCAAGGTGCCGCCTCCCAACGAGGCCGACGCCATCAAGATCATCATGGGCATCAAGGATCGCTACGAGAAGTTCCACGCCGTCAGCTACACCGACGACGCGGTGGAATTCGCGGTTTCGCACTCCAACCGCTACATTCCCGACCGCTTTCTGCCCGACAAGGCCATCGACTTGATCGACGAAGCCGGCGCGCGCGTCAAGCTGCGCCAGACTTCCCTGCCCGAGGAGATCACCGAGGTGCAGAAGCGCATCAAGTTCATCGTGCACCGCATGGATTCGGCCATCGCGAACCATGAGTTCGAGAAGGCCCGCTTCTATAGTGACGAAGAACGCAAAGAGCGCGAAAACCTGCGCGCACTGCGCGACAAGTATCACCTGGACGACTCGGCCAGCGGCATCGTGAGCCGCGAGGACATCGAGGATGTGGTCAGCCGCTGGACGGGCGTACCTGTCACCAGCATCAAGGAAGAAGAGACACAGAAGCTGCTGCGCGTGGAAGGCGAACTGCACAAGCGCATCATCTCGCAGGAGAAGGCCATCAGCGCGCTGGCGCGGGCCATTCGCCGGTCGCGTGCGGGCTTGAAATCGCCGCACAGGCCGATCGGTAGCTTCCTCTTCCTGGGCCCAACCGGCGTGGGCAAGACGGAGATGGCGCGCACTCTGGCCAACTTCCTCTTCGGCTCGGACAAGGCACTGATCCGCTTCGATATGTCGGAGTTCATGGAGAAGCACTCAGTCTCGAAGCTGATCGGTTCGCCTCCGGGATACGTGGGCTACGAAGAGGGCGGCCAGTTGACCGAACGGGTCAAGCGTTCGCCGTACTCGGTGGTCCTGCTGGACGAAATCGAGAAGGCGCATCCGGATGTCTTCAACATTCTGCTGCAAGTGTTTGAAGACGGCCAGTTGACCGACGGGCTGGGGAACACGGTCGATTTCAAGAACGTGATCCTGATCATGACGTCGAACATCGGCGCGCGGCACCTGATGAAGAAGCAGGGCCTGGGCTTTCAGAGCGACCGGGAGGACCTGGTCAGCGACAAGATCGAGGAACTGGTCAAGCAGGAAGTGAAGAAGACCTTCAACCCCGAGTTCCTCAATCGCCTGGACGAAGTGATCCTCTTCCAGTCTCTGTCGGACGCGGACCTCATTCAGATCGTGGAACTGCTGGTGCAGAGCCTGAACGCCAACTTGGCCCAGAAGTCGATCACCATCTCGGTGACCGAGGACGCCAAGAAGTGGATTCTGGACAAGACACTGGGCGACCGCAGCTACGGAGCTCGGCCCCTTCGCCGCGCCTTGCAACGCTACGTCGAGGACCCCTTGTCGGAAGCCCTGATCGCCGGAAAAATCACCGACCGGCCAGCCTTCCTGGAGGTGTATCTGGACGCCAACCAGCTCTTCTACCGCCCGGTCAGCGCTGACGAGTCGGTCACCGACGAAAAGCCGGTGGGTATTTTGCTCTACAGCAATTGAGTCCCTGGGAAGCCTCCCAGCACAACGAGCCTCCGGCCAACCAGCCGGGGGCTTTTTGCTGCAGCAGGCGAACACGGTGGTTTTGATGACAATTCAGGGAGTGCGGGGAGATGGGACCCAAATCTTCCCTGTTTGGCGCTAGCTGCTGTTGGACGGAAGCGGCATTAGAATCTTTGCATATGCGCCTATTTGTGGGGATTCCGCTGGCGGCCACGGTGGCCAGCGAATTAACGGGGGTGGTGACTCGCTTGAGGCGGAGAGACGACGGCCTGCGCTGGACGACCCCGGACTCGTGGCACATCACGCTGCAGTTTCTGGGTGATACAAAGCCGGAAAAGTATGAGTGCCTGGTGGCTCGGCTCAAGGAACTGCGCTTGTCTCCAGTTGCGGTGCGCATGGAGCAACTGGGCCTTTTCCAACGCTCGGGGATCCTCTATGCCGGGGTAAAACGGACGCCGGAGTTGTTGGCCTTGGCAGAAGCAGTGGTTGCGGCGACCGGGCAGTGCGGCTTTGCAGCCGAGACGCGGCCCTACTCGCCGCATATCACGCTGGCGCGGAGCAAGGTCCAGAGACGTGGGCAACCGCTGGATGCGCTACAAGCCCGATTGCAGCGGCAAGCGGCCTTCAGCGGCTTCGTCGCCAAAGAATTCCTGCTTTACGAGAGCCAACTGCTGCCAGAGGGAGCGCGCTACTCCGTGCGGGAACGCTTCGCACTGGGCGGGCTGGCCGCTTGAAGCGGGCGTGCTCCAGGGCGTTTTCGTGAGTTGTGTAGACCGTAATTCTGTTGCTCTCCCACCCATTCCGCGGGAAAGCGCGGAATGGACAGGGCGCAGAAGTCCATGGCAAAAGCAAAATTCCCTAGTATTCAATCTTCCTGGGCGAGGCGATCCAGGCGGCGAAGCTGGCCCAGGCTTCTTCGCCCAGCAACTGCGTGGCGGGGAGCTTGCGCTGTGCCTTGTCCTTGCGCAGTTCTGCGTAGAGAAACGCGTCGTCAAAGCCGGCGCGTGCGGCGTCAGCAGCGCTGGCTCCGTAATAGATGGCATCGATGCGCGCCCAGTTGGCAGCGGCCAGGCACATGGGGCAGGGCTCGCAACTGGTATAGAGCTGGCAACCGGCCAGGGTAAAGGTGCTCAGCGTCTTGCAGGCGGCGCGGATGGCGTTGACCTCGCCGTGGGCGGTCGGATCGTTGGCCGTGGTGACGGTGTTCGCGCCCTCGCCGACGATGCGGCCATCGCGCACGATGAGCGCGGCAAAGGGCCCGCCCGCGCCGGAAAGCACATTTTCAGTGGCCAGCAAGATGGCGCGTCGCAGAAAATCCTGATTGGCAATACTGTTCATCGAGAGGTTGTTCTTGCCTTTCTGTAACACAAAACCAGAAATAGTATGGCACAGGGGTTTCGCCTGGGTAGGGCGGCGGCTATTCGAGTTCGGCCAGGTCGTGCGGCTGGTCGATATCGATCTCTCCGCCCGCGAAAGCGATGGAGATCAGGCGGCACTGCGGATTGGCCAGCAGCGCGCGTGCGCCCTGGTCGCCGCGGAGGGCTTGGAGTTGCGCAAAGAGACTGCGCGGAAACAGAGCGGGAATGCCCACGATGCCGCCGTAGGCTGAGGCAGCGATCACGGGCTCCGGCTGCGCGGCGAAGGCCTGGATCAATGCGCGCAGATGAGCGGCGGTGAGGCGCGGCTGATCGCAACCCAGCAGCAGCGTGCCTGCTGCCTGGGGATCTTCCGCTTCCAGCGCACGGAGGCCGGCCTGGATGGAAGTCGAAAGGCCCTGCCGCCAATCCCGATTGATGGAGCAAACCGCATTGTGGAATGGAGCCGAGGCGCGAATCGTCTTGTGGTACGCACCCAGCACCGCAATCACCGGGGAGGCGCCAGCCTCAATGCTGAGACGCAGAGCTCGCCCGAGCAGTGTTTCGCCGTCCAGGGGGAGAAGTTGCTTGGGCTGGCCCAGACGGCGGCTGGCCCCTGCGGCGAGAACAATGGCGGCAACAGGCATCGCCACCAGTCTATCCGCCAACGCAGGACCGGGGAACCCTGGCACCCAGCGTCTTGGAAGAAACACGCCGCGATGACGCGAGGTGTGCAAAACAGGGCCGTAACGCCCCAGACTTCTTGCGGACAGCGCGCACTCGATCAAGCAGATTGGAGCCCTATTTCGCACATCGAGCACAGATCTGGCAACAGGAAACTGAGAAATTCAGATTGAGATTTGCCTCGCACCCGTTATTCTGTAGATACTCCGTTTTCATAGTCAACCAAATCAACCAACGAGCACTACTCGTAGAGGTTCCCGTTTCTTCTCTTTTGCGAAGGACCGAGGTTGCCAGAGATTCCTAATCAGCCCAGCTTTTTTAATGGCTCAAAAACAGATGGGGAATCCCTCTTTTCGAGGCCCTGCCACTTGAGGTATGCGATGCGAATGTTCTCTACCCTGCTCCCCAGGCTACTGGCCGTTACGGCAGCCATGGCGTTGTGTTGTCCAACTGTTGTCGCACAGCAGACGCTTGGCGGTATCACCGGCGAAGTGACAGACTCCTCGGGCGGCGTGATCCCCAACGCTGCGGTATCGCTCGTGGGTGAACAGACCTCCCTTGCGCGTAGCGCGAAGACAAACAGCTCGGGGGTCTATTCGTTTGCGAACCTGCCCATCGGCACCTACACGCTGACCTACACGGCAGACGGCTACGAAGTGCAGAAGACTGCGCACATCAACGTGCAGGCAGATCGCACGGCCACCGTGAATGCGGCGCTGATTGTGGGCAAGACCACCGAGACGATCGAGGTGGAAGCTTCGCCGTTGATGAACGCGGTGGACACCACGAACGGCTACGTGCTGGATACGGCGCAGATTGAATTGGCGCCGCTGGCCACCGGCAGCTTTACCGGGCTGGCCACCCAGTCGACTGGTGTGAGCGCGGAACTTGCGGGCGGCACGGGCGTCAACTCCGGCCTGGGTAACGCGCCTATCTGGGCCAACGGGCAGCGCGACACATCGAATACCTTCCTACTCAATGGCGTGGACGCCAGTAACCTGTTCAACGGCAAGAGCACCAGCCAGGTGGGTTCGGCGCGCGTGGTGATGAATACCGGAGAAGGCAACTCGACGGCCGGCGGCGTGATCCAAAGCAGCGCGTCGGTGTATCTCTCCATCGGCAACGCGATTCCCAGCCCGGCGCCGGAGACCATTGCGGAAGTCCGCGTGAACGCCTCGATGTACGATGCGCAGCAGGGCTCGACGGCCGGCGCGCACCTGGACATGAGCACCAAGTCGGGCGCTAACGCCTTCCACGGCAATGCCTACCTCCATCGCGGCACCAATTGGCTGAACGCGGCGCCATTCTTCTTCAACAACGACGAAGATATTCCCGCCAACCAGAAGGTTCCCCAGTTGCATCGCTATGTGGCAGGCGGAACGGCGGGCGGCGCGCTGATCAAGGACAAGCTCTTCGGCTTTGTCGGCTATCAGCATTTGCATGTGTCCGACCAGGAGATCGGCTACTCGCGCTTTTCGGTTCCGGTGGGCCTTTCCGACGACCGCAGCGCCAACGGCCTGGCCCAGGTGGCCAATGCCGGCTGGTGCGCGCAGCCTGACCCAAGTCAGCCCGGCTATTCCTGCCCGTTGATCGCGCCCCTGGCCGCCGGCCAACTGAACAACAATACGCTGAATCCAGGCAGCAGCGTGGCTTTCAACCTGTTCAACCAGTCTTCCCTGCCCGGCGAACCCGGCAAGTGGCTGATTCCCAACCCCACCGGTACAGCCACCGTTGCTCACCCGTATAACGTCTCGCTTCCCGGCACGGGCTACTTTATCGGCGATCAGGTAGTGGGCGACTTGGACTGGAACGCGAGTCCCAGGGATACGCTGGCGTTAAAGTATTACTTCCAGCACGATCCCACCGTGGCGCCCTATGCCTACTCCAACGTGCCCGGCTTCGACCAGCACCTGGATGCCGGCAGCCACGTCTTCACTGTGAACAACGTGAACCTGCTGCGGGCCAATCTGGGCGTGACAGAGACTCTGGGCTTCATTCGCGAGAAGATCTACTCCTCCAACGTGCAGCCTTTCAGCGCCAGCAGCGTGGGCGTGAACAACCTTGGTTCGTCGTACTTTCCCGGCGTCACCATCGTGGATATTCTGGGCCCGGTCAATCAGCCGACGACTACGCAGATGCTCAACATCGGCCCCGGCTCGAACCAGGGCTCGCTCACCGGCGTCTTTCAGAATCGCTGGATGCCGAGCGCCAACGCCATCTGGACCGTAGGTAATCATACCTTTGCCTTTGGCGGCAGTTGGTCGCACTCGCAGTTGAACACCCGCGACAATCGTCCGGGCAAGGCGGGCACCATCTCGTCGGCGGATTTTGGGCAGTTCGTTCAGGGCTTGGTCACCACCAACGACCTGGACCAGACCACCACATTTCTCCAAGGCAACGCCAACCGCTATCTCCGGGCCAACCAGTCCGGCCTGTATTTGCAGGACAAGTACCAGATTCGTCCCAATCTCAGCATCACTGCCGGCATCCGTTACGACCTGAACGGCGCATTCAGCGAGAAATACAGCCGCCTTTACAACTTCGATCCCACAAAATTCTCCGCGGGCACGGCCGCCGATCCCAACAACCCCAACGGCACAATCGCCAACAACGGCTTCCTTATTGCCCAGAACGCCAACGACACCACGCTGACCGGGCGGCAATGGGGCATTGCGCCCCGGCTGGGCTTTGCCTGGTCGCCAGCGCGCTTGAACAGCAAGGTGGTTGTGCGCGGCGGCACTGGTTTCTACTACGATCGCGGCGAGCTGTTCAGCTACTTCTCGCCGGGCTACGCCGCCGGCGAAGTGACGGGCGGACCCTTTGGCGTCAGCCAGTCGGAGCCTTTCGTCAACCAGCAACTCTGCCCTGTCAGCACCGAAACGTACTACAACGGTTACATCCCCACCTGCGATCCTGGGGCGGCCAATCTCTCTCAGCCCTGGGGAGCCTCTCTGGGAGCAGCCCCAACCGGCAAAGCCACCGACATCACCAACTACCTGCCCAACGCCAATGCCATCGCCAATGGGGCGGAGCCCTACTCGATGGGCATTTACGACCGAAGGAACACCCTTCCCTATTCCATCAATTACACGCTCGACCTGCAATGGCAGCCGCGTAACGACATCGCGGTCGAAGTGGGCTACGTGGGCAACCTGGGCCGTCACCAGGTGATCCCCACCCCGTTCAACCAGGCGCAGATCGCCACCCCCACCAACAAGATCAACGGGCAGCAGTATAGCTACGGCTACACCGTCTCCCAGTGCACATATCCTGTGTCTCCCGCCCAATGCGTCGAAGTGCCGATCAATCTCCCGGACGGCACCCCGTATCTGTCCAACTTCGAGGGCGGCAACGTGGATCTGCGCGTGCCCTACATCGGCTACTCGTCGGAGTCCATCGATTACCGGGCCGCCGGCATCTCCGAGTACAACGCGGCGCAACTCCATGTGGACAAGCGCATGGGCCACGGCATCCAGGCAGGCGCATCGTATACCTTCTCGCACACCACCGATGAGCAAAGCGGCCTGGGCCTCTTCTACAACGGCGACAACCCGACCAACCTGCGCACCGGCTATGGGCTGGCCGATTTCGACCGCAAGCATGTCCTCAACTTCACCTACACCTATCAACTGCCCAAGTTCGCTACCGACGAATCCCTCAAGGGGGCCTTCACCAATGGCTGGAGCTTGAATGGAGTGACCGTGCTGCAAAGCGGCCAGCCCTACAGCGTGATTGACTACTCCGGCTCGGTGGGCAGCGTCTACTACAGCGTCTTCGACGGCATCAACAACCCCATCGTGCCGCTCTCGGCCAACTGCACGCCGAAGACCGCGCTGACCGGCGCCTCGGGCGCATGGGGCGCCCAGAACCCGGCGCTGAAGGCCAATTGCTTCACCATCCCGCTGCTCAATCCCGGCGACCTGAACGGTGGCATTCCCAGCAACGATCCCTATGAGACCGGCTTCGTCTCGCATGGCCAGCGCAACATCTTCCGCCAGGCTTCGCAGAAGCGCGCCGACATCTCGCTGGTGAAACTCACGCAGATCGGTGAACGCGCCAAGCTGCGCTACACCCTGGATGTCTTCAACCTGACCAACACAACGAGCTTCGACGTGACCGGAGACAACGTGGCGCAGAACGTGAACTACAACAACTTCCCTGCGCAGGGACTGACCCCGCTTCCCACCGGCTGCACGGCAACCGGCGCGCAGAGCAACACTTCGTTCTACAACTGCCCGTCGGGCCTCGGTGTAACGCTGCACACCATCGGCAGCCCGCGCCAGATCCAGATGTCGCTGCGGCTGGATTTCTAAAGCATTTTCGCGAATCGTGTTGACCGTAATTCTGTTGGTCTCCCACCCATTCCGCATGAAAACGCGGAATGGATGGGGCACACAGTTTTATGGCAAAAGCAAAAATGCTCGAGTGGCCGGCGAACAAACGCTGCATGTGCCATTGCGGTTTCCAGGTCTCAATAGCGAGATATGGGAAACCGGTAACGGGCTGGCTCCGGCGTCAATGACCGCAACCGGCGCGGGCCGGGGCACACGATTCACTCCATTTGGGCTTACAGCGGTTCCACAATTGCTGTACCCCGAACTCACCGCTATCAAGTGGCATTTTTCTCAAGAAAATGACACCTTGCTCGATGCTGGAAAGGGCATGTGAATTGTGGAACCGCTCTCGAGAACCGCTTACTTCGCGGGGCGAAGCGGCGTTGCACTCATGCGAGCGATGCGCCCGCCGGGGCCGACCGCGAAGGGTAGAGACAGCGCGTTCCAGTTGCCGTCGTCCAGCGGTTGCCAGGTTTTGCCCTCGTCGCGGCTGATGTCCGATCCATTGGCTCCGGCGGCGATCCAGGCGTGGAGAGCTTCGCTCCATTGCACGGCAGAGCGGAAGCCGTGAGGCGGTATGGCTGCGGCGGTCCAGTGCTCGCCTCCGTCGGCAGACCATGCGGCAGTGCCAGCGCTTTGGGCCGGTTTGGCGTAGTCGCCGCCCACGGCGATGAAGCGCGAATTCTCGCCGAATCCGCAGCCCTCGCAGATGCCGGTGGTGAGCGGATAACGGTAGGCGATGGCAAACGCGCCGCTACTCTCATTGCCTGTGGCGACGGGAATCGGCGCGGTCTTCCATACCGGCTTTTTCTGCACGAGTTTGGAAATGAGAGCGGTCTGGTCCTCGTCCTGCGGATCGTTGATGCGGCTGTAGAGAATGGCCCCATCCTTGCCGCCGGTGACAAAGCCCCGCTCGAAGAGGCGATTGCCTCTGGCGATGGAGCTGTTGCTGGCGGCAAATGCAGCCAGCGAGCGTCCTTGCAGCGACAACCCCTGGAGGGTGTCGCGCTTCCAGGTCTTGCCGCCATTGGCGGTCTTGAAGAGCGCGAAGTTCCCCGCGATCGGGTCGCCCAGCAACAGGCCATGCTGGCCGTTGAACCAGAAGCTGTCAAAAAATCCCTGTGGAGCGTCCGGGTTGGCGAAGAGAATATCCCACGTCTTGCAGCCGTCGGTGGTTTTGTAGAGGCGGCTTTTATCGCCCGGCCCTGAAGCCATCACAATGGCGGATTGCGCCGAAAGGGCCTGCACACCGCGAAAATCCAGAATGTCGCCGCCAGCAGCCTCGCCGGGAACGGCACACTTCAGCCAGTGCGCGCCGGCATCAATGGTTCTGAGCACCGTGCCGCCGGAACCGCTGGCCCAGGCCACCGTGCCATTCAGCGAATCGATGCCGCGCAGGCTGGCGGCTGTTCCGGAGTCCTGCATCTGCCAGGAGGGGTTTGACTGGGCCGTTGATTGGAGAGCCGTAGCGAAAGCTGCGAGCAGCAGGGCAAAGCGGAAAAGTCGCATGGTTGGCATTATATTGACCCGGAATGAAGGGTGCTTGGAACGACTGTGAGGCAGATCACTTGGGTCATGCCCAAGGAAAGGTATAAATAATTCGGACTGTGAAGAATGTTGACCCTATCTTGCGTTTTGCGTTGACGGCGGCTTTGGCCGTGTGCGGGTGTGCGGCGCAAGGGCAGCAGAGCTCCTACATGCAGTTCAGGGCGCACAACGCTTCAATGACCCAGTTGCAGCCCACGTGGATGGGGCCGCTGATCCAGTCCGATCCGCGCCTGTCGCAATCGGTGCGGGTCTCCGTATCGAATTCCTATTCCCCCGGTGCGCATCCGGTGGTCTACGGCAACAACCACGGCTTCTGCCTGATGGCGGCGCGGCGCTTTCAATTCGAACTGGACCCGCCGTCGTTCTTCCGCAACCACTCTGCCACACAGAAGGACGGCTTTGGCAACACCAACGTACAGGCGAAGTGGCGCATCGCTTCAGGGAATGCCGAGCACGGAAACTTCGCGGTGTCGGCGATTGTGAGCCGCAACTTTACGCCGGGCGCCTACGAGAGCGGCGGCTATACCGGCTCCTACGGCCCCAGAATCGCCGCAGGCAAGGCTTTTGGCCGTTTCAACATCCAGAGCACGCTGGGCGGTTCGCTGCCTACGGGACAAACCGCGCTGCAAGGCCGGGCCATCGACTGGAACGCCACAGCGCAGGTCCATCCCAATGCACATCTGTTTCTGGACATCGAGAACAACGCCACCTACATCCTGGGCAGCTCTTCTGACGGAAAGATGCAGAACTTCCTGACGCCGGCAGGCTTCTACTCGCTGCGCCAAAAAAGGTGGAATCCCGAACACGCCGTAGTGGTGTTAGGCGGAGGAATGCAGATCGCCACCTCCAGTTTCCACTTCTACAATCACAATCTGATTGCCGAGGCGCGAATCCTCTTCTAGGGCATCGCACCATCCCCCCTGCAATGTTGCGCGGGCGGCCAGCGCCATTCCTCGCCAACAAACGCAGCACCTGCACATCCAGGCCGCGCCAGTTGACCAAACGGTGCCGGGCATCCGGGGCGTGGCGTCTTTTGCGCCGGGCAGCCCATTCCTCGCAGCTCTCGGCGAGAAGGCGGTTTGCCTGGTCAGCATCTCGGGAAGTTTGCAGCCCGGAGCCGAACCGGAATGACCAAGCCATCCGCCGCACCCCGCCCAGGTGAGCGGGAGAAAGGGTAGACTGATGGGGGCACAGCCATGAAAGACGCCATACACGTTTCAAAAGAGAATTACCTCAAGGCCATTCTGGAGGCCGAGGCCGCGGGGAACCTGGTGATTCCGGCGAAGCTGGCGCATTGGTTGGAGGTCTCCGCTCCAGCGGTGACCATGGCGCTGAAACGGCTGAAGCGCGACGGCTATGTGGAGGTGGGCACGGACGGCATCGTGCGCCTGACCGCAACCGGGCGCGAGACAGCCTATCGCACCGCCCTGCGCCACCACCTGGTCGAGCGCATGTTGAGCGAGATATTCGGCATGGAGTGGTACGAGATTCACGAAGAGGCGGAACGGTTGGAACACGCCGTCTCCCCGGTCTTCGAGGCCAAGCTCAAGGAGAAGCTGGGCGAAGGCGGCGCCTGTCCGCACGGGAATTTCGTCTTGCCCGAGAGCCCCGCCGAGCGAACGCGGCGCGGCGAAGTGGCGTTGTCTGAGGCGGTCGGGGGGCGCCGCTACACGGTGGTCAGTTTGCAGGAGCGCGATCCCAAGCTGCTGCTTTTTCTCCATGGGGCGGGCATCGGCCCCGGACAGTGCCTTCGTGTAGTCAGCCAGAATTACGATCAAACCGTTTCGATTGAGCTATCTACAGGAAACTCCGTCTTGGGCCGTCCGGCGGCGGAGGCGATCTGGTTAAGGGCGGAGAACCTGTAGGCGCAGGTTCGCTGGGATGATGGATTTCGTGCCTTCCCATCCTTTGCGCGACGGCAAGAACGCACCGAGGATAGGCATAAGAGCCATCGGAGGAGGTCGGCGAAATAATAGTAAGTGAATATAATAAAAAATGTTAACCATGATTAACTATCTGTGCCATACTGTTCTTGTGTGATTCCTGCAATCGCTTCCCCAGCGCCTATGGCCACTGAAGTCGAAGTCCATCCCGCGCTTGCCGAGCCCTCTTTACCGGAGGTTCACGCGAGCGTGGGCATTTCGCATTCGCCGGTGTACTGGCGGCGATTGCTGGGCTTCATCGGGCCGGGATTCCTGATTTCCGTTGGCTACATGGACCCCGGCAACTGGGCTACCGACATTGCCGGCGGTTCACAGTTCGGCTATACGCTGCTGTCGGTCATCATGGTTTCGAATCTGATGGCCATTCTGCTGCAAAGCCTGAGCCTGAAGCTCGGCGTGGCCACTGAGCGCGACTTGGCGCAATTGTGCCGCGAGAGTTTCGGCAAGAGGGTGAGCTTCGCGCTGTGGATCGGCGCGGAGATCGCCATCGCCGCCTGCGATCTGGCCGAGGTCATCGGCTCAGCCATTGCCCTGCAACTGCTGTTTCACATTCCGCTTTTTCTGGGCGTGCTCATCACCGGCGCGGACGTGCTGCTGATCCTTCTGCTGCAGCGCTGGGGATTCCGCTACGTCGAGGCGCTGGTGATTGCGCTGATCGGAACCATTGTAGGACTGTTCGGCATTCAGATGTTCCTGTCGAAGCCGGAGTACTGGCCGGCGTTCAAAAACCTGATTGTTCCCTCTTCTTCCATCGTCACCAATCCTGAGATGTTGTTCATCGCAATCGGCATGTTGGGCGCGACGGTGATGCCGCACAATCTGTATTTGCACTCCTCCATTGTGCAGAGCCGGCGCTACAAGCGCACACCCGAGGGCAAGCGCGAGGCCATCTTCATGGCCAACATCGACTCCGGGCTTGCGTTGACTCTGGCTTTGTTTGTGAATGCGGCCATTGTGGTGGTGGCTGCGGCGGTATTCAACCGCAGCGGACACTACGACGTGGCGGCCATCCAGGATGCCTACAAGCTGCTGAGCCCGCTGGTGGGCGCGGCGGGCGCAAGCACGCTGTTTGCCATAGCGTTGTTGGCGAGCGGACAGAACTCCTCAATCACCGGCACGCTGGCCGGGCAGGTGGTGATGGAAGGCTTCATCCACCTGAAGGTTTCGCCCTGGCTGCGCCGGCTCATCACACGCTCCATCGCCATCATTCCCACCATCATTGTAGTTGCCTTCACCGGGGAGCGCGGAACAGAGAAACTGCTGCTGCTGAGCCAGGTAATTCTCTCGCTGCAATTGAGTTTCGCGGTAGTTCCTCTGGTGATGTTCACGAGCGATAAGAGGAAGATGGGCGAGTTTGTGAATTCGCGCTGGCTGCAAGGGGTAGCGTGGTTCGTGGCCGCTCTGATCGCCGGGTTGAACGGGTGGTTTCTAGTGCTGATGTTCAAGTGACGCAAGGAGTCACCTCTCAGCGAGGAGTGGCCAGTTAGACTCCGGGCCGCAGATAACTGATCACTGACTAGGAATCACTGTCGTACCATTGTTACTATGTACGTACTCTCGGCAGATGAGATGCAGAGTTGTGACCGCGCTACGACGGAGCGGTTCGGAGTTCCTTCCCTTGAGTTGATGCGGGGGGCTGCCGCAGCAGTGGCGGCGTTCGCGCGGCAGCAGTTTCCGCGGGCGCGGCGCGTCACGGTATTATGCGGGCGCGGTAATAATGGCGGCGACGGCATGATGGCCGCGCGACTGCTGGCCAAGGCGGGCCTGGAAGTGACCACAATCCTGCTCGGCGCGCCAAGTGAGCTCAACGGCGATGCCGCACAGGCCTGGTTTGAACTGGTCAGCGTGGCTTGGGGACCGGAGCGTGGTCTGGTTCACGTGGTCAAGACGCCGGAGGATCTGGCCCGGTATAACAACGCGCTGGATGCAGATCTCATCGTGGACGCGGTATTAGGCACCGGTTTCAAGCCTCCCCTTAAGGGACTGGCCCTGATGGCTCTGGCGTGGGCCAAGGGCAGCAATGCGCCAATAGTGGCGGTGGACCTGCCTTCCGGTTGGGCGGCTGACTCGACCAGCGCCACGGCGGAAGGGCAGGTCTTCCCTGCCGATGCGGTGATTACCTTTACGGCGCCCAAGCCCGCGCATGTTTTCGGCCAACTGACCCGGCACTGGGACCAGCCTATTGTGGTGGCGCCTATCGGCTCGCCGGAAGGGGCTGTTCTCTCGGCGCTGGGGCTGGGGTGGGCCGGGTCGGCTTTGACCTTGACCCAGACACCGCGGGACGCCGCGGCCAACAAAGGCAACTTTGGGCATGTATTTGTAGTGGGGGGATCCGTGGGCAAGTCGGGCGCGCCGGCCATGGCGGCGCTGGCTGCCATGCGGTCCGGGGCCGGGCTGGTGACGGCTGCTGTTCCGGCGCCGGTGCTGCCCCTGGTGGCCGCGATTGCGCCGGAACTGATGACCTGGCCGCTGGCTGCGAATGCAGCCGGGCAGATTGGGGCGGAAAGCCTGACGCCAGAGCTGGTGGAAGCGCTTACGGCGGCCAAGACCGTGCTCGCCATCGGGCCTGGCCTGGGGCAGGCTGCGGAGACTGTCGAATTCACGGCCGGGCTGCTTTCGGCAACCAAGATGCCCGCTGTGATCGATGCCGACGCGCTGAATATTCTGGCCGCCAAGCCAGAGCTGCTGGCAGAGCTGGCCAAAGGACGCACGCTGGTACTCACTCCCCATCCAGGCGAGATGGCGCGGCTGGCGCGAATCAAGACGACCGAGGTGCAGGCCAACCGGTTGGAGGTCGCGCGGGAGTTTGCCAAGCGAGTGGGCGTGACCCTGGTGTTGAAGGGCGCGCGGACGCTTATCGCTCATCCCGATGGGCATGTGGCCGTAAACACGACAGGCAATCCCGGTATGGCCAAGGGGGGCAGCGGCGACCTGCTGACCGGCCTGGTTGCGGGATTGCTGGCGCAGCATCCTGACAATCCGTCGCAGGCGGTGGAAGCGGCTGTTTTTCTTCACGGCCTGGCCGGGGATCTGGCAGCACGCTCAGCCGACGAGCATACGTTACTTGCGACTGACAGCCTTGCGCGGTTTTCTGGAGCTTTTCGCTTTCGCTCCGGTGGTCCAAACGGGTATGTTTGGTTGCAGGGGCTGCCGGCGGACTCCTGACCGGCCGCGGCCTCCTGCGAGGAAGCCAAATGAGCATTGCCGCCCCTGTTGCCGAAGGCCGGATTCACGAATTCACCACGCAAAGCGGCGCGGACACGGTGGAAGTGGGCCGCAAGCTTGCGCGGCTTCTCACACCTCCGCAACTGTTGATTCTTCGCGGCGATCTGGGCACCGGCAAGACCACGCTGGTGAAGGGCATTGCGCAGGCATCTGGACGCCGCCGAGGCGGACGAGGTGACCAGCCCCACGTTTACCCTGCTGCATGAGTACGACGGCGGCGCTGGATGGCAAGCCGGTGAAGCTCTTTCACCTTGATGTGTATCGGCTGGAAGGCGAGCGGCAACTGGAGACGCTGGGTTTGGACGAGCTGCTCACGCCGGATGCGCTGGTGCTGGTGGAGTGGGGCGAAAAGTTCAAAAGCATCAAGCAAGAAGTCGACGGGGGAGATTGCCATTTCTTCGACCGGCGGCGATGCGCGGCGGATTACGGTGACGCTGAAGGACTAGCGTAGCTGACGGAGTTAGCCGCGCCACGGCATGTTCGCGAAGTTGTTGATTCGGCCAAAGGACAGCATTCCCTCAGAACTGCGATCCTGAGGGGAGCGCAGCGGAATCGAAGGACCTGCGGTCTCTTTTGCCCCTTCCCATGTATCGAGACACCATGAATCGAATTCCATTTGACGAAGTGCGGGAGACGCTGGCAAGCGTGCTGCGCCGTCTGGGATTTTCAGCGGAGCGGGCGCAGGCCTGTGCGCGGCTCTTCGCCGAGACCACGCGGGACGGCGTTTATACCCACGGGATCAACCGCTTTCCGCGTTTCGTGACCACGATTCGCAATGGCTGCGTTGGCGTGGAAGCCGAGCCACGGAAATTGGCGGGGTTCGGCGCGCTGGAGCGGTGGGACGGGCGCCGGGGGCCGGGCAATCTCAACGCTCTGGGCCTCCATGGAACGCGCCATGGAGCTTGAGCCGTCTACATGGGCTGGGCTGCGTGGCCTTGGGCAACACTAACCACTGGATGCGCGGAGGCACTTACGGCTGGCAGGCCGCTGAAGCGGGGCTCATCGGCATCTGCTGGACGAACACCATGCCCAACCTGCCGCCGTGGGGCGGAGTGGAACCGTGTCTGGGCAACAATCCGCTGGTGATGGCCGTGCCGCGCGCCGCAGGCCATGTGGTGCTGGACATGGCCATGTCGCAGTTCTCATATGGCGCGCTAGAGAGCTACCGGAGGCGTGGCGAGACTGCTTCCGGTGGATGGCGGCTTCGACGCGGCGGGCAACCTGACGCGCGATCCCGCAGCGATCGAGCAGACGTTTCGGCCGCTGCCCATTGGATATTGGAAGGGCTCCGGGCTCTCCATGGTGCTGGACATGATTGCCGCCATGACGTCGCTGGGCAAGGCGACGCACGAGCTATCCACCGACTTTCTTCTGGAGGCTGGGCTGTCGCAGGTGTTTCTGGCGATCAACCCTGACTGCTCTCGGGGACCAGGAGCGAACAGCGCAAATCGCCGACGAGATTGTGGCCTCAGTACATGGCTGCCGGCCTGCGCAAGAGGGCAAGGCGGTGCGCTATCCCGGAGAACAGACGCTGCGGACGCGGGCGGAGAATACCAAGCTGGGGCTGCCGGTCGAGCCGGCGGTGTGGGAACTGATCTTGAAGGTGTAGACTGCCAGAACAATGGGACATCGCCCAAATATTCTCAAGGAGATTGGCTAGCTTGATGGAAGTCGCCGAAATTATCGGCCGGTTTGAACGTGCGACTGGGAGATTCGAGCGTGCCGCGGTCGAAGCCGCGGTAGCGCGCAAGGATGAAATCGTCCCTGAGCTATTGCGTGTTCTGGAAGAGATAGCGGACCTCGACCGGGCGCGCCAACTCGACGCTGAAGGCGATTACATGGCTCATATCTATGCCATGTTTTTGCTGGCACAGTTTCGCGAGCACCGCGCTTATCCCCTGGTGGTTCGAATTGCGCTACTTCCCGGCGACCTACTCGACTCACTTTTCAGCGACTTCATCACTGAGAATCTGGGCAATGTTCTTGCGTCAGTGTGCGACGGCCATGTGGAAGAGATTCAAGCCATCATCGAGAATCCCGATGCCGACGAATGGGTAAGGGGCGCGGCGTTGGGCAGTCTGGTAACACTTGTTGCCGCGGGGCTCAAGAGCCGCGAGGAAACAGTGGCCTATTTCGCGAGTCTCTTCCACGGAAAGCTGACGGACAGGAACGATGTCGTCTGGAGCGATCTGGCCGGATATAGCACGGACCTCTATGCGCCAGAACTGCTCGGCGAAATGGAACGCGCCTTTGAGGAAGGTCTGATCGACCCTATATCCATCGGCTTGGACGATGTGAGGGGCGACCTTGCCAAGGGTGAGGAGTGGGCGCTTGCCAGGCTTGCAGACAATCCGCATCGGAAACTGATCGACGACACTGTGAAGAAGATGGAGTGGTGGGCCTGCTTCGAGGAGAACCAGGTGCGCCTGGAGCGCCCAAGGACTCCGGTTTTGGAAGCGGCAACCCCTTGGCGCGAAGAGTCGCCTTCCGGGTTCAAACGCTCCGCGCCGAAGATTGGCAGGAACGATCCTTGCCCCTGCGGCAGCGGCAAGAAATATAAGAAATGCTGTGCAAAGTAGTGCTTGCGGATTTTCCGGCGTGGAGCGGGCTAGTGCACCGCTCTCGATGGTAAAGAGGAGATTCGCGGTGAATTGACGGAGGGGGCGTGGGGCTTTAGCCCCACGAAACCGACGCGAGTTTTGCTGGCCTTGAGGCCCGGGCCTGAAGGCCGAATGATTCTATCGCTTATTCAGGGGACTTTGGTCCCCTGCTCCCTCCGTTCCATTCCTCCCTCTACACAAACGGGAGAGCCGCCTTAAGGCCCATTCTCCTGGGCCCTGCGTTCTTATGCGATTGCCCCGGCTGCTTGACCTGAGGCGTCCCACAACAACTTCGCCGTAAGATAGATCAGGACACCCAAACCATGAACTGTACCCATGTCGACGAAGACCGGCTGAATCGCGTTCAGCCCAAGCTGGCCCATCTTGCACGCCTTATCGGCAACGCCCACCTGGTAGGCATCGAGTTTCGCTACGCCGGCCGTTCCCGCGTCATCTATGCGAAATGCGAGCAGTGGAACCTGACCGGCAGCATCAAGGACCGCATGGCCTTCCACATCCTCAAGACCGCCTACCTCGATGGCATCATCCAGCCCACCGACATCATCGCCGAAGCCACCAGCGGAAACACTGGTATCGCCTTCGCCGCCCTGGGCAGGGCCCTCGGCCACCCGGTCAAGATCTTCATGCCCGACTGGATGAGCCTGGAACGCACCCGCATTATGGAGAGCTACGGGGCCACGGTCATCCCCGTCTCACGCGAGCAGGGCGGCTTCCTGGGCAGCATCCGCATGACTGAGGAGTTGGCTGCGCAGGGCGGCGTCTTCCTGCCACGCCAGTTCTCCAACCGCGCGAACGTAGAAGCCCACTTGCAGAGCACGGGCCCTGAAATCTGGGCGCAGCTCGGCGAGCTAGGCCTTCGCCCCGACGCCTTTGTCGCCGGCGTCGGCACCGGCGGCACGGTCATGGGCGTGGGCAACTATCTCCGCTCCAGGAACCCAGCCATCCGTGTCTATCCCGTCGAACCCGCCGAGTCGCCCACCCTCTCCACCGGCTGCAAGGTCGGCAACCACCGCATCCAGGGCATCTCGGACGAGTTCATCCCCGCCATTGTGGATATTGCCGCCCTTGACGCTCCCATTGCGGTCTCCGATGGCGATTCCATCCTCATGGCGCAGAATCTGGCCGGCTGCCTCGGCCTGGGCGTCGGCATCTCCTCCGGCTGCAACTTCCTGGCAGCGGTCATGGCCCAGAATGAGATCGGCCCCGATGCCGTGGTGGTCACGGTCTTTGCAGACGACAACAAGAAGTACCTTTCTACCGGACTGCTCCAGTCCGAACCCGTCTGCCCGTCGTATCTGTCGCCGCAAATCGAGCTGACCGGAATCCGCGTCATCCCCGCCCCCCGGCTCGCGCCCACCGAAGCCTAGGCGATTCGCATATGCCGCGCATCCCAGCCTCAATTCCGAATCTGGGATGCGTTCCGGCGACCGGTTTCTCGCCCTCCGGCTCCGGCCTGGACTACACTAATTGGGCTATGGCAACCCCAATTTCCGATACCCAAATCCAGCCGCGCTCCCCTCGGGGCGAGTTCGCCAACCAACCCTTCATCGATTTCAAGACCCCGGACAACGCCCGCGCGATGCAAGCCGCGCTGGAAGCGGTGGCCAGCCAATTGGGCCGCGAATACGACCTGCTGATCGGCGGCAGGCGCCTCAAAACCGAGGGCAAGATTCGCTCCTTGAACCCCGCGCGCCCCGCGCAGATCGTCGGCGTACACCAGAAGGCCGGCGCCGAGCACGCGGAATTGGCCATGTCTGCCGCCCTCCAGGCATTCGAGACCTGGAGCCGGACTCCGGTTGAGACCAGGGCTTCTCTGCTGCTGGACGCGGCGGAGATCATCCGCAAGCGCGCCTTCGAGTTCTGCGCATGGCTGACCTTCGAAGTGGGCAAAAACTGGGCCGAAGCCGACGCCGACGTGGGCGAAACCATTGATTTCCTTGAGTTCTACGCCCGCGAAGCGCTGCGGCTGGCCGCCGCCATCCCGCCCATCCAGTATCCCGGCGAGCGCAACGAACTGCACTACATTCCGCTCGGGCGTGGGCGCGGTGATTCCTCCCTGGAACTTCCCTTTCGCCATCATGGCGGGCATGACCGCGGCCTCCATCGTCACCGGCAACACGGTGATTCTGAAGCCTTCCAGCGACGCCCCCACCATCGCCGCCAAGTTCATTGAAGTGCTTGAAGAGGCGGGAATGCCCGCCGGCGTGGTCAACTTCTGCCCCGGCTCCGGCGCGACCTTCGGCAACGCGATTGTCGAGCACCCCAAGACCCGCTTCATCGCCTTCACCGGCTCAAAAGCCGTTGGCCTGGAGATTCACGAGCGCGCCGCCAAGAACCCAGCCAGGGCAAATCTGGATCAAGCGAACGATTCTGGAGATGGGCGGCAAGGACTCCATCCTGGTCTGCGCCGACGCCGACCTGGACGCTGGCCGTGGAAGGCGTCGTTGCCTCGGCCTTTGGCTTCAGCGGGCAAAAGTGCTCGGCCTGCTCCCGCGCCATCGTTGAAGCTCCCATTTATGACGTATTTCTGGAGCGTCTGCGGGAGCGCGTAGCCAAGCTGACCGTGGGCGACCCGGCGGCCAACCACAACCTGGGCCCGGTGATGAACAAGGCCGCTCTTGCTTCCATGCTGGCCTATATCGAGACCGGCAAGAAGGAAGGCCGGCTGATTGCGGGCGGCCATGCCCCCGCAAACCGCGGAGGGCGGCTACTTTCTTGAACCGACCGTCTTTGCCGACATCGCCCCGGACGCGATTCTGGCCCAGGAAGAGATCTTCGGGCCGGTGCTGGCGGTGATCAAAGTGACTGACTTCGAGGAAGGCCTGCAAGTGGCCAACAACACCGAGTACGGCCTGACCGGTTCGCTCTACACCACCGACCGGGAGAAGATGAACCATGCCCGCCGGGAGTTCCATGTGGGGAATCTTGTACTTCAACCGCAAATGCACCGGCGCCATGGTCGGCGCGCACCCTTTCGGCGGGTTCAATATGAGCGGCACTGACTCCAAGGCCGGCGGTCCGGATTACCTGCTGCTGTTTACCCAGGCCAAGAGTGTTGCAGAAGCAGTGCGTGCGGCAGAAGCTCGCTAACCCGCACTTCCCAAAGGGCGCGTCAACGAAGGTGTAGCATTGGCCTCCTGGCCGGGGTCCCCACGGACAGGTCCTCGTCCGTGGGGTGGTTGACCGACCGTAGCGTGGGTCTTCCGGCCCACGCCAGACATCGTTTGCCCCGTCACGGTGTATTCCAGCGGCATCCATGAACGAGGCCTTGCTCTGGCGGCGAGGACACCGCCAGTACAGCCGACCAGGAGGTCAGCGCTACAGAGCATCGATCTGGCGGCGAGAAATGCTTGCTAATCGCTCCAGCGGCTAGGTGAGGACAAGCAAAAGGGGAAAGGCTGAGCCTTTCCCCTTTTGCTTGTCCTCACCTACTTCGAAAGAACTCTGCCCGAATGGACTTTTATGCCACGGCCGAGGGCAGAGCGGCCTCTTCGGCCTCGAGTTTGTTGCCCACCTCGGCGGCGGCCTGAGCCAGTACCCGGTGGTGGATGGTGAACAGCGCCAGTTCCAGACGGTCGCTGACCCCGGTCTTGTCGTAGATGGAGCGCAGGTAGTTCTTGATGACCTGCTCAGTGGTCTTGAGCCGGAAAGCGATCTCGCGGTTTTTGCACCCTTGGACGATCAGCGCCACAATGCGCATCTCCTTGGGCGTGAGGCGGTCGCGGACGCGCGTGCCCACCATGTCCTCTTCGGGCGAATCAGGCAGCATGACCTGTGGAGGCAGCCATATTTCGCCGGCAGCTACGCGACGCACGCACTCCACCAGTGCCGGGCCGGTGACGCTGCGAAACACCACGCCTCGAAAGCCATGTTGCAGGTAGTTGGCGGCGTTGTCGCTGTTTTCGGCAATGACAATGCCCCGGCTTCCGGCTGACTCCAGAACAGTGCGCAAACGCACCATGTCTGCCCGCAGGGATGCGGAGAAAAGAACGATGGAGCCGGGGAACGTGGTGATGGCGTGCTGCATGCGGTCCACGTCGTTGCATTGGGCAATGATGCGGAAGTCTTCGTCCATGGCCAGCACCTTGGCGGTGCCGGCACGAAAAATTGCCTGAGAATCGGCGAGAATAATCTTGTTCATGATGCGCGTCTCATTTGCCGCGTGCCCCCGGTGAAGCAATTTGAAGCCGGCTCGCCCTGCATCTCAGCCAAAACCGGAGAATGTGGATTGAGTTCAGGCATGGTTCCCTGCTCCTTTGGGTACTATCGGCAGATCGGAGAAAAATGTTGGCATTGTTCGCAATCGCGACACTGAAAACTGCCTTAAATTCTTCTTTTGGGCTGGCTCTCCCTGAAAACCACCTCTCAGCGGAGACTTTATACGATTGAGAGTACAGCCTTCCGCCCCTGAGGGTCACGAAAAATCCCCTGGGGCGGCTGTTGAATCTGTTGATCCCTTTGGGTCTTAAAGGCCCTAAACTGGGAGATATGGCGAGGGCGATCTTACTGGCGGTAGACGACGACGCAAACGTGCTGGAAGCAGTGGTGCAGGACCTGCGCCGGAACTATGGGGCCGAATACCGGGTGATGCGCGCGGCCGGTGGGCAGGCGGCCCTGGATACCCTGGCGCAACTCAAGGCCCGCCAGGAGCCGGTGGCTCTGCTGCTGAGCGACCAGCGCATGCCCGGCATGAGCGGTGTGGACTTTTTGGAGCACGCGCGCGCGCTGTATCCGGAGGCAAAAAGGGTGCTGTTGACCGCCTATGCGGACACCGAAGCAGCCATACGGGCCATCAACTCCGCCCGCATCCACTATTACCTGAACAAGCCGTGGGACCCGCCGGAGGAAAAGCTCTATCCGGTGCTGAATGATCTGCTGGAGGACTGGCAGGCCGCCTACCAGCCGCCCTTCGAGGGGCTGCGGGTCATTGGCCATCGCTGGTCGCTGCGGGACCACAGGGTGCGCAGCTTTCTCTCGCGCAACCATGTGCCCTATCGCTGGCTCGACATCGACGGCAACGAAGAGGCGCCCAAGCTGTTGAAAGAAAGAGAACTGGCCGTCTCTCAGTTGCCGGCGGTGCTGTTCCCCGATGGCAGCGTGCTGATTGACCCGGAACCGGAGACCCTTGCCGCAAGGGTGGGTCTGAGCGTTCAGGCGACCCAGGAGTTCTATGACATGGTGGTCGTGGGTGCGGGCCCGGCAGGGCTGGCAGCCGCCGTCTATGCCGCCAGCGAGGGGCTGCGAACACTGGTCATTGAGCCGGAAGCGCCAGGCGGGCAGGCGGGGTCGACTTCGCGCATCGAAAACTACCTGGGATTTCCCTCCGGCATTACCGGCGCCGAACTGGGACGGCGGGCGCATACCCAGGCCGCGCGGCTCGGTGCGGAGTTCATCTCCCAGCGGGCAACCGGGTTGCGCATCGAAGGCCAGTATCGCTTTGTGCAATTGGCAGACGGCCGGGAAGTTTCGAGCCACGTGGTGCTGCTGGCCACCGGGGTGCGCTACCGCAGGCTCGATATTCCCGGCGCGGAAAAGCTGACGGGCCGGGGCATCTACTATGGCGCTGCTCTGGTTGAGGCCGCGGCCTGCCAGGATGAAGAGGTCTTTGTGGTGGGTGGGGCCAACTCCGCCGGACAGGCGGCCCTGCACTTTGCCAAGTTCGCCTGCAAGGTCACCATGCTGCTGCGCGGCGAGGGACTTTCCGCCACCATGTCGAAATACTTAATCGATGCGATTGAAAGCACATCCAATATTGTGTTGGCGCCCCTTACGCAGGTGATCGAAGTCCAGGGGGAAGAGCGTTTGGAAGCGCTTCGGCTGAGCGGCCCAGCAGGAGAGTGGCTACAGCCGGCCAGTTCTCTGTTTGTTTTTATCGGAGCCGCGCCGGGCACTGCCTGGCTTCCGTCTGGTGTTTTGCGAGACCCGCATGGATTTGTTCTGGCCGGGCCAGATTTGCGCTCGGAAGGCAAACTGCCTGAGACGTGGAAGGAAAAGCGCGAGCCTTTCCTGTTGGAAACAAGTGTTCCAGGGGTTTTTGTGGCCGGAGATTTGCGGCATGGGTCGGTCAAACGGGTTGCCTCGGCGGTGGGCGAGGGGTCGATTGCCGTTCAATTTGTGCACCAGTACCTGGCGGGGTTCTAGGCGAAATGACAAGGCATGGTGAATCGCCGGAGCAACTTATTTAGCACCGTTTCAGTTCGCAACCACCGGAATTTCTCCGGCGCGGAAGATTCTCCATCGCGTTTTGAGAATCATTTTCGACTGCATTGCAAGGCACTAATCGATGAGCACGAGCGGTCAAGCAGCGACGTTTGAGTCGGTCCCCTTAAGAGGGGTTGCCACGGCTTTGCGCCACACGCTCCCGTTTGCCGAGGCCGATCTTGAGTCCCTGAGCGGCGTGGACACCGTAGAACGCGTTGCCGCTCCGGCCGGCGCGGTGCTCGTGGCGACGTCGCCGCCGGAGCGCTTCTACTGGGTCGTGCTCGACGGAGAGATTCGCGCTGACCGGCTGGAGCCCGATGGAAGCCGCACGACCGTGGGATTTGCCCGCGCCGGCGAAGGTTTTGGCGAGGTTCCGTTGCTGACCGGCAAGACACACTCGCCGATGGTGATTGAGGCGGTGCGCGACTCGACGCTCGTGCGTTTTGCGGAGGACCGGTTCTGGACGCTGATGGCTTGCTGCCCGGCGGTGCGAGCGGTGGTGCAGGCCAACCTGGCGCAGCGGCTTGAATCCTACCAGGTTGAAGCGCTGCACCGTGAGAAGCTGGTCTCGCTGGGAACTATGGCTGCCGGCCTGATGCACGAGCTGCACAATCCCGGTGCGGCAGCCAAACGCTCGGCCTCGCAACTGCGCGAGAATCTGCTGCGCTTGCAGCAGTTGAGCCTGCGCTTCAGTGGCAAGGCCAAGACGCAAAATCAGTTGGATTGCATGAAGCGCCTGCTGGAACATGCGCTGCATGGCTGCCATGCTCCTGCGCTCAGCTCCGTAGAGCAGTCCGACGCCGAAGAGGCCATGGCAGAGTGGCTCAAGGCAGCGGGCGTAGAAAATGCCTACACCATTGGCCCGGCGCTGGTGGGCATTGGCTTTGACCGGCAAGAGTTGGGCTGCGCCAAGGAGTACTTCGAGACCGGCGCTTTCTCTGACACGCTGAACTGGCTTGAGGCGCTGGTATCGAGCGCTTCGCTTGTCTGCTCCATTGAAGAGAGTATTGCGCGCATCTCCGAGCTGGCCATGGCGGTAAAGAAGTTCGCCTATGACGAGCGCTCGCCGGGGCGGGAGTTGGACGTGCACGACAGCCTGCAAAGCACGCTCACGCTGCTGGGACACAAGCTGCGCCTGAAACAAGTCTCTGTGGAAAAGCGATTCGATGCCAGCCAATCGACGATTCGCACCAAGGGCTCCGCGCTCAGCCAGGTTTGGACCAACCTGATCGACAACGCAGTGGACGCCTCGCCAGAGAACGCGCAAATTGAAATCGCCACTTGGAACGAGCCGGGCACGGAACCGGAAAAACCTGGCTGGCTGGCAGTGGGCATTGAGGACCACGGCGCCGGGATTCCGCCCGAGGTGCTGCCCCGAATCTTCGAGGCCTTCTTCACGACCAAGCCGCAAGGCGCAGGCACCGGACTGGGCCTGGAGATTGTTCACCGCATCGTGACGCGCAAGTTTGGCGGGACGATCGCGGTGGAATCGGAGCCGGGCAAGACGCGCTTCATCGTGCGCCTGCCGCTGGACGCTCCCGCCGCATAGGAGAGTCCCGCTCCGCCCGCGGCTTGATTTGAGACCTGACCCAGGGCTTCCGCCCTGGGCTGTTCTCGACCGGCCCCTCTGGGACAGGCCAAATGCACGTTTCATCCAGCGCGCGTCGGAGACACCGCTGCGGGACCGTCACAAAACTCCGCCCACCTGGAGTTTTCCGCAGCCTGTAAAGTCGTGCCCTTTCAAATCCGGACTTTTGCCACTAGCTGCTGGCTGTTCCATCTCTTCGCGACGAAGTCATCGAATCTGCTTCGCTCGCGAGGCATTCCCGTCTTTCGATGGGCGGTTTTCATTGGAAAAATCCAACAGTTTTCCCGCCCGGCGAGAGGTTAAGTTCGTCCGCGCCCCGCCGATACACCAGAGGGAGAGACATGGAACATGGTATACAAGGAGCTTCTTGAGGCCGCGCTGGACAGCCTTCAGGACGGCGTTGCGCTGCTCAGCGAGAATGGCCAGGTACTGTTCTGGAACCGGGCTGCGGAGGCCATTACCGGGTTTCCCGGTATGGACCTGTTGGCCCGGCAGGTCCCGGAGGCGCTGGAGCCGCTGCTCTGCTGCGCGTGTATCCATTCACCCGATGCGGTGGGAACGCCGCAAAGCGCCCGCGGAATGCTGGTGCACGCCAACCACAAGCTGGGCCACATCGTGGCGGCGATGGCGCGCACCTTTGCCTTGCGCGACGCTCTGGGTGAACATCTGGGAACCGCCGTGGTGTTTCATCCGGCCGAGAGCCTGGATGCGCTGCCCCACGGGGAAAGTGGCGACGACACGGAAATCGAAGAGAGCCAGGTCAATCTGGAAGACCGGCTGGCAACTTTGCATGGGGATTTCGCGCTGGGCGGCCCGCCTTTCGGCGTGCTGTGGATCGCTGTCGACCAGGCCCTGGAGCTGCGCAAGACCCACGGCGTCATGGCCTGCGAAGCCATGCTGGACAAGGTGGAAAGAGCGATGGCCAACGGCCTGCGGCCGGGCGAAGAGCTGGGACGCTGGGGCGAGTTCGAGTTGCTGATTGTCTCCTGCGAGCGCACGCCGGAGATGCTGGCCGCGCATGGGCGGATGCTGGCCGGGCTGGCCAGGACCGCCGATTTCCGCTGGTGGGGCGACCGTGTCTCACTCACCGTAAGCATCGGCGCGGCACAGTCGGAAGAGAACGAGACATTGGCGCACTTGCTTGAGCGGGCGCAGTATGCCATGGCTTCAAGCATGGATGCGGGCGGCAACCACATCACGTTGACGCCAGGGAGGCATGCATGTTTGCCATCGTAGGCATTGTAGTGGTCTTCGGCGCGGTCATCGGCGGGTTCCTCATGGAGAAGGGACACATTCTGGTCCTTGTCCAGCCGGCCGAACTGCTGATTCTGGTGGGTGCGGCCACCGGCACGCTGCTGGTGGCCAATCCCTTGCACATCATCAAAGGAGTGGTTGGCGGACTGCTGGGCGTGTTGAAAGGCAGCGCATTTGGAAAACAGCGCTACCTCGACACGTTGAAAATGATGTACGAATTTCTGAACAAGGTGCGCAAAGAGGGGCTGCTCAGCGTGGAGATGGACGTGGAAAAGCCCCTGGAGAGTGGAATTTTCAAAAACTATCCGCACTTCATCCAGGATCATCACGCCCGGAATTTTTTGTGCGACACGCTGCGCATGGCCATTACCGGAGGGGTAGAACCCTTCGACATGGACCAGATGATGGAGTTGGACATGGAGGTTCACCACCACGAAGCTACCGAACCGGTCAACGCCCTGACCACCGTGGCCGACGCGTTGCCGGGCTTGGGCATTGTGGCCGCGGTGCTGGGAGTGGTGATTACCATGGGCTCGCTGGGCGGCCCTCCAGAGGAGATCGGCGAGAAGGTTGCGGCGGCACTGGTGGGCACCTTTCTGGGCATCCTGCTGTGCTACGGCGTGGCCGGACCGCTGAGCTCGAACATGAGCAAGACCGCGGACAATCACGACAAGTATCTGCATGTGCTGCGCGTTCTGCTGCTCTCGTTTCTCAAGGGCGGGGCGCCTATGATCGCCATCGAGATGGCGCGCCGCGCCATTCCCGCGCATGTGCGCCCCAGCTTCGAGGAGATGGAAAGGCACTGCAAGAGCGCCGGATCCGCCTCGGCTGAGACAGCCAAGGCGGCCTAGCGGCCTGTGATGAAAGTCGATGATGCCGAAAGACCGTCCTTCAGGGGCTATAGCGGAACCAGAGTCGGTGGATCCCGAAGCCGCCGCATTCAAGTCGACGCGACCCCCAGGGAGCGGCGATCCTGCACCGGGCGAACGAGGCCATAGGGACTCTGGTTCCGCTCTAACGCCCATGTTGGTTCTGAACCGCTTGCGGCACGACTGAAGTCCTGCCCTTCCAAAACAGCGATTTATTCAGAGATTCATTAGGGGGATCATGCAAGCCAAGACGCAACCCATCATCGTCATCAAGAAGAAGGGCGGCCATGGCGGTCATCACGGCGGCGCGTGGAAAGTGGCCTATGCCGATTTTGTAACGGCCATGATGTCGCTGTTCATCGTGCTGTGGCTGATGAGTTCCAGCGATAAGGTGAAGAAGGCCGTGGCCGGGTACTTCAACGACCCAAAGGGAACAGCGAATCTGCTGGGCACCACCATGTCAGGAAGCGGCATTGAAGTGACCGCCAAGGCCGCCGACAACATGAAGAAGCTGAAAGAAAAGCTTGAAGAGGAGATTGCGGCAAAAAAGGACTTGGAGAAGCTCTCCAAACAGGTTCAAATCAGCATGACCGCCGAGGGTCTGCGCATTGAGCTGATCGAGGAAAAGGAAGGAACCTTTTATCAGAGCGGCAGCCCGAAACTGAGTGACAGCGGCCAGCAACTGCTGGCGCTGCTGGCCGCGGAGTTGAAGACGCTGCCCAATGGACTGCTCATCGAAGGCCACACCGACTCCACGCAATACTCGAACGACGCCAACTACAGCAACTGGGAGCTCTCGGCCGATCGGGCCAACTCTGCCCGGCGACTGTTGCAGCAACACGGTGTGCGCTCCGATCAGGTGACCCAGGTACGCGGCTACGCCGATCAGCTTCCGCGCGAGAAGGTCAGCCCCACCGACCCGTCCAACCGGAGAGTTTCAATCCTGGTAAAGAACGGTATCGACGGCGCGCCGCCAACCGTCGCGGCGCCAAAGCTGGTGCAAGGCGCTTCCGCCACGGCGGCCTCCACGGCAAAGTCTCCACCCGCCTGAGACGGCAATTTTGGAGCACCCACCCCCCGCAGATCGCTACGGGAGACGTTTTCGCACCCATGACCAAAGATGGGTGACAGATTTCCAGACATACATGCCAAGAATGGTGTAGTCTGGACTGCGAGTCAGAAAGCGTTTACCGGGAGGGTTTTCTTCAATGTCCATTGTTGCTGGGGTCGATTTCGGCACACTCAGTGTCCGCGTTACTTTGGTTGACAGCGTCAAGGGCCCAATTGGAACCGCCTCGGCCTCTTACCCCCTGCACCGCCGCCGCGAGGATCCAAATTTTGCCACCCAGGCTCACACGGACCAGATGACAGCGCTGGCCGCCGCCACCCGCGACGTGCTCAAGGCTGCCGGAGTGGCCAGCAGCGCCGTCGCGGCCATCGCGCTCGACACCACCGGCTCCAGTGTGATTCCCGTAGGCGAAGGCCTCGAACCGCTGGACGAGTACTACCTGTGGTGCGATCACCGCGCCCACGCTGAAGCCGCGGAGATCACCGCCAAGGCGCATGAGCTGGGCTTTGAAGGCATTGAGTGGTGCGGCGGCGTCTATTCGCACGAGTGGGGCTTCTCAAAGCTGTTGCACTGGTTGCGCCACAACCCTGAAAAGCGCTCGCTCTTTGTCACCGCCCTGGAGCATTGCGACATGGTTGCGGCCACGCTCTGCGGCATCACCCAAGTCGAAGACCTCAAGCGCAGCATCTGCGCCATGGGCCACAAGTGGATGTGGAATCCCAAATGGGGCGGCCTGCCGCCGGAGGAGTTCCTTGTCGCCGTGGACCCTCTCTTTGCCGGCATCCGCGCCAAGCTGGGCGGCGAATACTTGACCAGCGATCATCTTGCCGGACATCTCTCGTCCAAGTGGGCTGAGGCGCTGGGCCTGAAGGCCGGAATTCCCATCCCCGTGGGCGCATTCGACGCGCATTGGGACGCGCTCGGCTCCAACATCCGCGAGGGCGACGCGGTCAATGTCGTTGGAACTTCGACCTGCATCATTGCCATGGCGAAAAAGGCGGAGCTGGTTCCCGGCGTTTGCGGTGTGGTGCCCGGCAGCGTGCACCCGGCATATACCGGCATTGAGGCGGGCCTCTCCGCAGTGGGAGACATCTTTGACGCCATCGCCAAGCGCGCAGGCACAACGGTGGGGGCGCTCTCTGAGGGACTGGACGCCTACAAGGCCGGGCAGACCGGCCTGCTGCGCCTGAGCTGGGACAACGGCGACCGCACCGTGTTGGTGAATCCCGAGCTGGGCGGCGTCACGCTGGGCTGGAACCTGGTGCACACCGCACAGGACGAGCTCTTCGCGGCCATCGAAGGCACGGCCTTCCACACCCGCATCATCCTGGAACGCATGGCCGAGCACGGCGTGCGCATCGACCGGGTGATCAACGCGGGCGGCATTCCGCAGAAGAGCGAAGTGCTCAACCGTATCTATGCCAACGTGCTGAACAAGCCGGTGCTGGTGCCCGCGGGCATTCCCACCAGCCTGGGCTCGGGAATCGTCGCTCTGTTGGCGGCCGGCGTCTACAAGACCATCGAAGAAGCGCAGGCCGCGGTGTGCCTGCCGCTGCGCACCGTCGAGCCGGACCCCAAGTCGGCAGCCGTCTACGAAGAACTGTACAAGCTCTATCGCGATGTGTACTTTGCCCTGGGCCTGCGCGATGCGGCGCCCATCGCTCTGGGCCGCGTGCTGCCGGAGTTGCGCAGAATCGCCGCCGAGGTGCAAAAGGCAGGGTAGGACTATGCTCCTCAACGGGCAAATTGGCTTTCCCAGGTCTCAAGAACGAGACCTGGGACGCCCGAAGTTGGGCGTATGCTATCAGGCAAGTTGGAAGACGAACCACGGGTCAATCGCAATACGGCCATCAGGCTCTTTTCGGCCACGACCAGCGTGTCAGGGCACGACTAAAGTCGTGCCCTGACACGGGGTGTCTCGGCTTAGCCAGCAGTTGGATCAGGCTAAGAAACAAGCAATAGAGGTCTCCCAGGTCTCATAAGCGAGACCTGGGGCGCCTGGGTCAATTGAATCGCCAAGGAGCAAAGGCATGGAACGTCGTATTTTTCTGAAAGCGGCCGCAGCCTCAACCGCAGCCGCGCTGGTCTTTGGCAAGCGCGCGGCGCTGGCCCAGCAGGCAGGCAGCCACATCGAGATTCTGGTGGACGAGCCCATTGGGACCATCGCGCCCGAAATCTACGGACACTTTACCGAACACCTGGGCTCGGTGATCTACGACGGCATCTATGTCGGCGAGAACTCGAAGATCCCGAACCAGTTCGGCCTGCGCTCGGCGCTGATCGAGAAGATGCGCGTCATCAAAGCGCCCGTCGTCCGCTGGCCGGGCGGCTGCTTTGCCGACAGCTACGACTGGCGCGACGGCATCGGCCCCAAGAACAAACGCCCCCTCCGGACAAATTTCTGGACAGACGCCTTCCCCGCCGATCAGCAGAAGCGCAACATCCCCCAGGTCTTCGAGACGAACGAGTTCGGCACCGACGACTTTGTGCGTTTCTGCAAGCTTTGCGGCGCCGAGCCTTACATCGCCGGTAACGTGCGCAGTTTACCGCCGCTCGACTTCGACCACTGGGTGGAGTACTGCAACTCGCCGCGCGGCACCACCACGCTGGCCGAGACGCGTGAAGCGGCCGGTTCGCCCGATCCCTACAACGTGCGCTACTGGGGCGTGGGCAACGAGAGCTGGGGCTGCGGCGGCAACTTCGACCCCGAGGACTACGCCAACGAATACAAGCGCTTCACCACCTGGGTTCCCAGCTACGGCGTGCCGCTGCGCTTTGTGGCCTCCGGTCCCAACAGCGACGAGCAGGCCTGGACCCGCGGCTTTTTCAACAAGCTGCTGCACGGCAAGCCCAGTCACGACATGGGCGGCGTCTGGGGCCTGAGTGTGCATCATTATGCCACCAACCTGTCGCGCGGCAAGAGCAACGACTGGAATGAAGAAAAGGGCGACGCCCTCAAATTCGACCCCATCGACTGGTACGAACTCGGCAAGGAGACAGCCCGCATCGAGAGCATCATTCTCGACCACTGGACTGCGCTGGGCGAATTCGATCTGGACCGCAAGGTCAAGCTGGTTGTGGACGAGTACGGGCCCTGGTACCGCCCCGGCACGGAAAATGCTCCGGAGCAGTTGCTCGGCCAGCAGATCACCGTGCGCGACGCCGTGATGACCGGCCTCAGCCTTGATATTTTCAATCGCCATGCGGACAAGGTAGGCATGGCCGCCTGCGCGCAATTGGTCAACTGCCTCAACTCGCTCTTCCTCAGCCGCGGCGACAAGTTCGCCACCACGCCGGTCTTCAACGTCTTTGAGATGTACGCGGCGCATCAGGGCGGAACCGCATTGCGTTCGGAGTTTACCTCGCCCGAGGTCTGGTACGACCGCGACGGCAAGCCAGCCAGCTTTGCGGGCCTCAGAGGATCGGCTTCTCTGAAGGGCAAGACGCTTACGCTCACCGCCGTGAACCCCGACGTGAGCCAGCCGCGCGAGGCGGAGATCGTGCTGCGTGGAGCCAAGGCGTCTAGCGCCAAAGCATTCGTCGTGGCGGAAAATGACATCCACGCGCACAACACACTCGAACAGCCGGACCAGGTAAAGACGCGCAACGCCAACGTCCGCCTGCACGCCGATTCACTGAGCTTCACCTTCCCGCCAGCCTCGGTCGTGAAGATTGAGGTGCAATTGAGTTAATTAGCAAACTACAGCGGTTCCACAATTGCTGTGCCCCGAACTCACCGCTATCAAGTGGCATTTTTCTCAAGAAAATGCCACCTTGCTCGATGCCGGAAAGGGCAGGTGAATTGTGGAACCTCTCTAATCACTCGCAAAAGAGCGGAATGCGGCGGAAGTAGCCGTATTCCGCTCTTTTCTATTCTGAAGCTGTCAGGGAGCATTGAAACCAGACACGGTCATCCTGGGGAGCCGCTCGCCGGCCCTTGCGCAACCTGAGAGCCGGGTTTATTTTGGATTCACCCTCGAACCAGTCAGGAACCCTGTGTCCTTCCTTCCGTTGCGCCGTTTCATGCCCTGCGTTTTTTCTCTCACGATCCCAATGTTGTTTGCCGCCGGCGCTCAGGCGCAGCAAAGGGTCGAGCCATGGAATGCACCGCATTTCTCCATTGAGCCGAAAGCTCTTTATGAGGCCGCGTCGGCAGTGGCGGCGCCCGACGGCGCGACTGTGACGGTGCTGGAAGACGATGAGAACTACACCTTCGACGAAGCCGGGCGCTACGTCCACGTAGGGTATGTGGTGTACAAGGTTCTCAACCAGCAGGGAGCGGAGAACTGGGATTCCATCTCGGTGGACTGGGAGCCGTGGCATCAAGCGCGGCCGGACATCCGGGCGCGCGTCATTGCCGCGGACTCCTCGGTGCACACTCTGGACCCCAAATCGATCAGCGAGGCGCCCGCCCGCGAAGGCGACTACAAGACTTACAGCGACGGCAAGATGCTGCGCGCTCCATTCCCGGCGATTGCTCCCGGCGTGGTGGTGGAAGAGGAGTATGTGGAGCGCGAGAGCGAGCCGCTTTTCGCTCCAGGGCATGTGGGCCAGGTGGTTTTTGGGCGCGACCGGGTTCCAGTAGCGCACAGCCGCGCCGTCTTTGAGGCTCCATCCTCGCTGTCGCTGCGCACCCATGCACTGCTCTTGCCCGATTTGAAGCCGGTACGCGCCGAAGCCGGTGGAAAAGTGACGATGACCTTCGATCTGGGTCCGCTGGAGGGCTTTGAGCCGCGGGAGCCCTATCTGCCCCCGGATGTTGCGCATGTGCCCGAAATTCAGTTCTCCACAGGCTCCTCGTGGCAGGCGATGGCAGCCGCGTATGCAGGCATTGTGGACAGCCATGCCAGCGCATCCGCTGTGCAGTCCATCGTAGATAAGCTCATCGCCGGCAAGCCGACCGCCGCGGAGAAGGAAGATGCCCTGCTCGACTACCTCGGCAGAGAGGTCCGTTATACCGGTATCGAGTTTGGCGAGGCGGCGATTGTGCCCCACGACCCGGCCGAGACGCTGAGCCACAAATACGGCGATTGCAAAGACAAGGCCACGCTGCTGGTAACTATGCTGCGGGCGGCAGGGATTCCGGCCTACGTGGCGCTGTTGAATGTCGGCTCACGCATGGACGTTCCCGCCGATTTACCGGGCATGGGGCTCTTCGACCACGCCATCGTTTTTGTGCCCGGCGATGGGGCGCGCGGGTCGCGGGATTTGTGGATTGATGCCACCGACCAGTACGCGCGGCTGGGGCAGTTGCCGGCCGGCGACCAGGAGCGGCTGGCGCTGATTGCGCGGCCCGAAACTGTGGCACTGGTCAAGACGCCGCAGTCGGCTTCTACCGACAACGTGATGCTGGAACTAAGGCAATTCACCCTGAGCGAGAATGGCCCGGCCACGATCGAGGAGGTGACGCGGCCCCTGGGCGTCTTTGAGCCGGAGTTCCGGGGCTACTATGCCGACAAGCCCGACAAGGACATGCGGGAGAGTCTCACCGGCTATGTGAAGTCGCAGTATATGGCGGAGAAGCTCACCAAGGTTGAGCGCAACGACCCCGCCGACCTTTCCCATCAATTTGAACTCACGCTGACCTGCGAGAAAGCCAAGCGCGGATTTACCGATCTGGACGCCGCAATGGCGGCCATCCGCCTGGATACGCTCTTTTATCGTCTGCCGGAAGATCTGAAGAAGAAGGACGATCCCGAGGAGAACGCGAAAAAGGACGACAAGGACAAGCCGAAAAAGCCGCGCACGGCAGACTGGGAACTGAACGAGCCGTTCACCGCCGAGTGGCGCTACAGAATCCTGCCGCCGCCGGGGTTTGTACCCAAGCCTCTGCCCAAGGACGCCCGCATTTCGCTTGGCCCGGCGCTGCTGACCGAGGAGTTTTCCGCGGAGAAGGACGGCGCCGTGGCGGCGCGCATTACATTCGACTCCGTCAAGCGCCGTTACACAGTGGCCGAGGCCAAGGAGTTGAGCGGGAAGGTGGCCGATCTGATCGCCGGCCCGGCGATTTTGATCAACTTTGAGCCAGCCGGCGAGGCATTCTTCCGCGAAGGAAAGGTTCGTGAGGCGCTGACCAGCTATCGCACCCTGGTCGCCATGCACCCCAATGAAGCAGTGCATCACTTGCAGGTGGCCAAGATGCTGCTTGAAGCGGGCATGGGCGAGGCGGCGCGAGCCGAAGCGCGCCAAGCCGTCAAACTGGACCCCAACTCGGCGCTGGCTGAAAAAATTCTGGCGCAAATCCTCAAGCAAGACTTGGTGGGCCGTAACCTGCGCGCAGGCAGCGACATGGCCGGAGCAGCCGAAGCCTATCGGGCCGCCATCAAGCTGGACCCGGACGACCATGAATCGCAGGCCAATCTCGCCATCCTGCTGGAGTACGACCCGGTGGGACGGCGCTATGGCGGCCAATCGAAGATGAAGGAAGCCATTGCCGAGTACCAGAAGCTGGGCCAGGACAAGCTGGCAGGGCTGGGCTTGCCCAACAACTTGGCTTTCGCGCTCTTCTACGGCGGAGACTATGCCGGCGCTTCCAAAGCCGCGCAAGCTCTGAATCCCGAGCCCAAAGCGCTGATTGCCGCCAGTGAAGCCATGGAACATGGCAGCATCGTGGGACTGGCCGAGGCCAACAAGCGCTCCAGCGGCGACGATAACTTCAAGGAGACCGCGTACTCTGCCGGCCGGATGCTCATGAATACTCGCCAATATGCGCTGGCCGCGGACTTTCTGCAGGCGGGCGCCAAGGGCGAAAACGCCGATCAGACCATGGGGCTGGCGACCATGCTGCGCGGCGCTCAGCACCACGAAGAGATGAAATTTGCCAATACGCCCACCGATCTGGTGAAGCGCTTCTTCCTCCTCTCGCTGGACCCGGATTTGACTGAGGCGAAACTGCTTCCGCTCATGAGCCGGAATGCGATCATCACCATGAAGAATGAGGACCCGGAGGAGATCAAGAAGACTCTGGCGCCGGGCCGGAAGCTGAACTTCCAGTTGGCCCGGCAGGATGCCTCGCTCGACGTCACAATCGACTTTGTCCTCAAGGCGATCGACCCCAAGGGAGATGGGAGTGACACCACCGGCTACCGGGAGAAAGTGCAGGTCCCCGGCGGCGTGAACATGACATTCTTTGTGGTCAAGGAGGACGGGGTTTACAAAGTTCTCGACACCATCGAGAAGCCCAACGCGATTGCCCTGCAGGCGCTGGACCGGATCAAGGCGGGCGACCTGGAGGGAGCCAGGGCCCTGCTGGATTGGCTCCGGGAGGACCAGCACCTTGAAGGCGGCGACGACCCGCTGGGCGGGCCGGTCTTCCCCCGCTTCTGGATCAAGGGACAGGCCGCCGATGCGCGCAAGATGAAGCTGGCTGCGGCAGCCCTGATGGTGGGCACCAAGCCTACCGTTGCCAAGGGCGTCACTCTGCTTGAAGAAGCGCAAAAGGACGCCTCGACGGAACGGGAGCGCACCAACATCCAACTGGCGCTGGCAGCCGGATACTCGCTTCAGGACAACTTCGCACGGCTCCTCGACGTCTCATCGGCGCTGCTCAAGCAGGTTCCGGAATCGAAGCTCGCCTTTCTTGAAGACTGCTACGCACTGCGCGGCCTGGGCCGCTACGATGCGGCGAATGTCTTGGCCGACGAGCGGCTCAAGCTGCTGGAGGGCGACACAGACGCCCTGCGCGCCAAGATGGAGACCGAGGCCTCCCGTGGCGATTTCGTCGCAGCGCGCACCTTTGGACAAAAGCTGGTGGATCAGGGCAAGCAGGATGCCGGATTGTTGAACTCGATAGCCTGGGAAGCGCTCTTCACGGGCAAGGTAGAGGAAGCGGATATTTCGACCGCCATCAAGGCCTCCCAGATGGCACGCAACAATCCGAATATTCTGCATACGCTGGCCAGCCTGTACGCAGAAACAGCCAAGACCAAGGAGGCCCGCGAACTGCTGCTGAAGGCCATGGATGAGCTCAACCTGGACGTGCCGGACGACAACTACTGGTACGCATTTGGCCGTATCGCCGAGCAGTATGGAGAGCGCGAAATCGCCATCGCCGACTATCGCAAGCTTGAGAAGCCGAAGCAACTCCTGGCTATTCCCACTTCTACCTGGCGTCTGGCGCAGATGAGGCTCAAGGCGATGGGGGAGGACGCGGGCGCGCCCGGCAACTGAGGCCTGAAGCCAAGCCATCGAACACTGAACAAAGGGCCGGAGCAAATGCTCCGGCCCTTTGATGAAGCAGTCAGGTTCTGCGGATCAAAAATCCAGCCGCAGGCCGAACTGCATGCGGCGATACGTTGAGAGCGTGGCGCTGTAGGCGCCCAGCGCGTTCCCGCTGCCTAAACTTGCGTTGAGGTTTGCCGGACTGGGATCGAAGCGCACCGAGTTGGTCAGGTTATAGACCTCGCCGGCGAACTTCAGCTTGGCCCAGTCGCCCAACTTCCAGCTCTTGGTGAGCGAGGAGTCGATGTCGAAGTAACCGTCTCCGCGGAAGGCGTTGCGCTGGCCTGCTTCGCCCGGATAAGGAAGCCGAACCGGGCTGGCGGTGGCCACGCCGGCGCCAATCGCTCCTGGATTGTCGAAGACTTGCGGCAATCCATTGATGAGGTGCTTGCGAATCTTGACGTTTCCGGTCTTTACGCCGTAGCCCTCAAGCTGCCAGTCGGTGCTCCAGCCGGTTTCAAAGAAGGAGAAGGGCAGACCGCTGGTCCAGCGGCCCAGACCGGCCCACTGCCAGCCCCCGACAACGGCATCGGCAATGCGATTGGCGCTGCCCAACAGAGCCTTTCCGCGGCCCACGGGGAGCGAATAGACCCAGTCCAGTGTGATCAGGCTCTTGGTGTCGAAGTCGGAGACGCCCTTATTCAGCTTTGGGTTCCAGGTGTTCTGGATGGCGGAATCGACATAACCTCCGTCGCCGTTGCTGCTCAACTCGTTGTTGCGCTCAGTGCCGGAATTCAAATCAAGAGATTTGGAGTAGGTGTAACTGAGGTCCACGGTGAAGCCGTGGGCGGAAGGATGGCGCATGGTGAACTGCAGCGCGTTGTAGGAGCTGGTGCCGATGGTGTCCCAGGCGTAGAGCGAGGAGAACTGGCTGTTCCAGAAGCGAGGCTGTGCGGGGCAGTTGTAGGACATCTTTTTCTGGCTGTTCCAGCAGAAGAAGTCCAGGTCGGCCAGTGCGGTGGTTTCTCCGGCCAGATCGCGCGTGGGAACCCACTCGTTGTTGTAGATCGCTTGGGTAGCGCTTTCCCCAGGGCTGTCGAAGTTCTGCATGTAGGGAAAGACATCTTCGAAGTACGGAATGGCGGAAACGGTGGCCGCTCGATCCCCGTTGGCATCCACCAGGGCTGAGAGTTTTTTGGCCGCGCTGAAGTAGTCTCCGCCGCCCTTGGGGTCGCTATAGTCGACCGGCTCAGCCAGATCGATTTGCTCCAGCAGGTGGCGTCCAAGACGGCCGACATACGCTGCTTCCACCATGAAACCGCCAGGCATCTCGCGCTGGGCAGAGAGGTTGAAGGACTCGGCGTAGGGCGTCTTGAGCTTGTTGTCCAGACCCCAGTCGACGCCGAAGTTGCCGGACGGCGGGGCATACGGGAAGCCTTGCGTGGCGGTGGCCGCAGGCAAGGGGATGGCCGGCAGGGCGTTGGCGCCGGTAAAGCGGGGCGCCGTCTCGAAGCCCATCTGGCCAGAGGGGTTGCTGAGAGACGCGCTGAGCCCGAAGGAGCCTTCCTGATCAAAGGAGTTCACAAGGCCTTCGCCGTAGTGATCGAAGTAGAGTCCGGCGCTGGCGCGAACGGAGGTCTTTGCATCGGGCGAGTAGACCACGCCAAGGCGTGGAGCCAGGTTGGCTTTCTGCTTGGGCCAGAAGCCAGGCATCTTGTTGGCCTTGCCTGAAGGAGCAAAGGAGATGAGAGGCTCTGAGATTTGCCCTTGCTGCGCAGCCGCCTCGCGCTGCTTGTACCACGCGTCTGTATCGAGGGTCGGAGAAACCTGCTGGCCTGCCGTCTCGTATGGAGTCTGCAGAATGGTGTGGCGCAGCCCGTAGGTCACCGTGAGGTTGGGACGCACGCGCCAACTGTCTTGCAGATAATACTCGAACTCGTTGGCGCGGAAGTTGCGGTTAATGAAGGCTCCGTCGGCCAGCGCCGTGCCCGAGGTGGGGCTGGCGACCTTGTAGTTGTACACATTGGAAAGCTGCGAGATGTTGCCCACAAGGTTGGAGTAGGCCACCTCCCAGGCAGCCGTGAACTGGCTGTTCACCGGCTGCATCCCGATTGCAGTGGGGTCGGGCAGATTGGTGTCGAGCCAATAAGGATTGGTCGTGGCATTGTCAAAGGAGTTGGCATCGGTGCCGTGCTGGTCGGTGATCCCACGCCAGTTGCCGCCCAGAGAAATGGTGTGCGTACTCTTCGTCCAGGTGAACGTATCGATGATGTTGTTTACTGGGACGTGCAGCTTCGTGTTGCGGGTTTGCGCCGCGGGTTGCGTCAGAAAACGGAAATCGACATAGTCGCCAATGCCCAAACCGCTGATCTGGTAGCCCTGGCGGATAAAACCATATCGCAGGTCGTTGACCATGTTGGAATTCGCGGTAAAGGTATAGCCAACCGCGATGCCTTTGGTATTGTCGTCGGTGTAACTGGCCGGCGGCTGGCCAGGCAGGTTCTCCACGCCTCCTGAGGTGTCCTTCTGCAAGTTGCCGCGCACAAATACGCGGTTGCTGGCGTTCAGGTTGTAGTCCAGTTTCAGGATGCTTGTGTTTTGCGTGAATGGTTGAGGCGAAGGAAAGAAAAGGGACCCGCTATTGAAACCACCGTCGCCAGCCGCTCCGCCTGTAGCTACAGGGACCTTGGCGTAGTAGGCGCTTGTCGATGGCGATATGGGAACAACATTGGGGTCCGCGCCGGGCCCCCAGGGGCAAATCGGCGCGCCATTGAAGGTGTTGGTGGCGCAAGCGCCATCCACCTGCGCCACGTTCTTGGCGGAGAGAATACCGGTGTTGTTCAACGCGTCGGCATAGGTCAGTTCGCCGGCCATGAAGGATGCGGTCGGCACCGTGGCCAGCACGATCTGGTCGATGGCGCGGCGCAGACCCTCGTAATTGAAGAAGAAGAACAGCTTGTCTTTCTTGATTGGGCCGCCGAAGCTGCCTCCAAAAGTATTCAGCACGTATTTCTGGGGAATGTTCGGCTCGCCCGAGGAGAGCTCGTTGTTCTTGTTGAAGAAATCGTTGCCCACGGTGTTGGTGGGCCGGTAATACTCGTAAAGTGCGCCGTGAAAGGAATTGGTTCCGGTCTTGGTCACAAGGTTGATCTGAGCGCCGGAGGATCGGCCGGCTTCTGCCGTGCCGTTCGATGTGGTGACGCGAAACTCCTCGGTGGAATCCATCGTGGACCGCAAGACGCCGTTGAAAGCCGAGCCAACGATCTGGTCGTTGTCGTCCAGTCCGTCCAGCGTGACATTGCCCTGGTCGGAGCGGCCGCCGGCTACTGCGCCCTGGCGGCTGTCTGTGCTCGTCGAACCGATGTACAGCACGCCAGGCTGGAGGCTGAGCAGCGAGACCGGGTCGCGGCCTTCCATGGGCAGCGATTCGATGGTGGTGTTTCCCACGGAGTTGCCGATGGTGGCGTCAGTCAAGTTGAGCGTCTGCGCCTCCGCGCTCACGTCCACGGTGACTGTGCTGGCTTCAACAGCAAGCGCAAAATCGACTGTGGCCGGCTGGTTCACCAGCAGTTCGGCCGCCTTTTTCTGGTCGCCGAAGCCGCTGGCCGAAACGCTGATGATGTACTTTGCGGGCTCAATCTGCGGAAAGACATAAAACCCGGCATTGCTAGTGCTGGCGCTCAGGGTCTTGCCGTTTGCCTTGTTCACCAGGGTGACGGTCGCCCCTTCGACCATGGCGCCGCTGGGGTCCTTGACTACACCGCGAAGCGAAGTGGTGGCGGACTGGGAGAAAGACAGTACGGCGGTAGAAAAAATATAAAAGAGCACACATCCCAATAGGGATCGTTTCACGGATATTCCTCCAAAAAGGCTTGCTTTGCGCTGCTTGTGATGCCGGTCGATTTTCAATGCGAGTCGACGGGATGCGGTCCTGCCGGAGGCCCGCAAGAGACGATGTTGGCTGTGCGAGTAGCTCTATTTGCTGCAGCAACTCCTGTCCGCGGGCCTGAAAAGCCTCTCTGCAGGGAGTCGCTCTCAAAAAAGGCGCCATCGGGGAGAAGCGCCAGGGTGTATCTCTTATCTTGTCGGATATTGACTTAAGAATCAACAAGAAACTGCCCAATCGTCCTATAATCCGAATTCTCTCCGGCTCAATTGGGTTAAATCATTGCTGCTGTTGCATTTGCTGCAAATCGACGAAGGGCTGGACGCGCTCCGGCGGTTGCTGGGCGCGCTCCACCAGCACGCTCCAATCGTCGGGAATGGGCAATTTACGATCCAGGGCCGGCGGCTGCTCGCTGGCCTCCACGTGCACGGCCACATAAAGCTCGCTGTCTGTCTTGCCTCGGAAGATGCCGTGGGTGGGCGGCACATCTGCGTAATCCCGCCCCACCGCGGTGCGAATGTGCCGGTGGTGGGCGACCAGGTTGTTGGTGGGGTCAAAGCCCACCCAGCCCAGATGCGGCAGAAGCACATCGACCCAGGCGTGCGTGGCGTCCGGGGTGGAGCGGTCGTGGTCCTCGCGGCTGCGGTAGAGATAGCCTGATACGTAGCGGGCGGGAATCTTGACGTGACGCAGCAGGGCGATCATCGTGTGGGCAAAGTCCTGGCAGACGCCCTTGCCGCTGACGATGGCCTCGTCGATGGGCGAGTCAACGCGGGTGGAGCGGGGAACGTACTCAAAGTACTCAAAGAGCCGCTGATTCAGCTCCTGCACCACCATCAGCGGGTCGTCGCGGCGAGTGACGCCCATCTGCTTGGCCAGCAGGGTCACGGCGGGCGTCTCCACGGCAAAGGTCGAGGGCAGCAGCATCTCCCAGTAGTCGCCGGCCTCGATCAATTCGTCGAGTGCGCCCCAGGCGTCGGGCGAGAGGAAGGCGGGCACGTCGGGCAGCACCTGCTGCTCTACCACCGACTCGGCCACGATGACCAGCTGATTATGCTCGCCGGGAATGTCGAAGTGCTGCACATTGTTGCCCAGGTGATCGCGGTAACTGAAGACGCGGCAGCGCGGGCTCACCGAGAGCGAGAACGTCAGGCAGTGCTGGTTCTGGTCGGAGCGCGGGTGCATGCGCGTTTCCATGATGCTCTCGCTGATTGCCTGCGAATAGCGGAAGCGCGTGAGATGCCGGATTGAATAAAAGTTCATGCTTGTTCCCCTAGCCTGCATTTTTCACCGCAGATCGCAGCAGGACAATTCCGCGCCGTAGGCGCAATGGATGTTAGCCCCGCGCTTTACAGCGGTTCCACAATTGCAGTACCCCGAACCCGCCGCTATCAAGTGGCATTCTTCTCAAGAAAATGCCACCTTGCTCGATGCCGGAAAGGGCATGTGAATTGTGGAACCGCTCTAGCGTGGGGAATACAGCAAACAAAGAACACCGAGTCCCAGAAGGACGGCGCAAGGGCATGTTGACCCATTTGCATCGTCCCTACGGGACTCAACGTCTCTGCCTTCGTTCACCCCACGCTACCACCCCAAAAAACAAAGTCCGTTTCTTATTGATCCGGCCCATAACAATGGAACGGAATGCAGGAAAAGCAACCACAGATCCTTCGACTCACCACCCCCAAACTGAAGAACGTTTGGGGCCCCGTTCGGTCAGGATGACAGTCTTGACTTGATGCATAACTTCAGGGCCGGATCAATAAGCACCCTGTTGACGCACGGGGCTAGCCAACTCTGCGCCTCCGGCGCGGGTCGGACTGCTCTTAGACCGCCAGCGCCGACTGGATCGAGTAATGGACGTAGTAGCGGTAGATCAGTTCGTGCACTCTCATGCACTGCTCGCGGATGGTGTGCAGAAAGCCGGCCGCATCGCCAGCCTGAATCTCGCCAATGGTGGTAAAGCCGAGCATGGCATGGAGCCGGCCAATGACCGCGTGCAGTTCGTCCGGAGGCCGCCTGCCGCCACTGCGCTGGATGGCGCCAATGGATTCGCGGATCGAGTCGATGCAATAGCGAATGGTGTGAGGAAAATCGCGATTGAGCAGCAGGAACTCCAAAATGCGGTCGGGAGAGAGGTCGGCAGTGTACACCTGGCAATAAGCCTCAAACGAAGTGCAGCAACGGAGCAGCCCAACCAGTTCGAGATACTCGTATCCTGCGCGATCGGGCTCCGCGCGGTTGAGCAGGTCGGGCTGGTAGACCTCCAGCAGCGTGGCCGTGGCGTAGGCCCGCTCGATATACCGGCCAAGGCGGATGAACTGCCAGCCCTGCCCGTGAATCATGGTGGTGTCGCTGACTCCCTTGAACAGGTGAATGCCATCCACCACCGAGGCCAGCGTGTCGTTGATGTTGGAGCTGAACTGCGCCTGCGCATGGGGCGAGTGAATCTGGTGGAAGAGCCGGTTGAGCCGCTGCCACTGCTCGGTTGAAATCTCCTCGCGCACCTGGCGCGCATTCTCTCGCGCCCCATTCAGGCAGAAGGTGACCGAAAGGGGGCTGAGGGCGTCGAAGACCAGCGTCCGGGCCATCGACTCCATGTCGCCGTTCCACTCCATACCGGCCAGCTTGCCCAGCGAGGACATCAGCCGCTTCCATCGAGTTTCCGCGCTTGACGCCCCAGGCTCCAGCATCAGGCCCATGGTCACGTCCAACTGGCGCACGGTGTTTTCCGCCCGCTCCAGATAGCGGCTCATCCAGTAAAGACTGTCGGCAACCCGCGATAGCATCGTTGTTCTCCCAAGACCTTTGTCTCTTCTTCGGCCCAAGTTACCGGTCAACTACAAACGCTGTCATCCTGAGCGACCCGCAGCGCAGCGAAGGGGAGTCGAAGGACCTGCGTTTGCTTTTCGTCTCCGGCCAACCACCAAACCCTGCCCACAAATCACTGTTCCAGAACCCATGTGTCTTTGCTGCCGCCGCCCTGTGAGGAGTTGACTACGAGCGAGCCCTTTTCCAGGGCCACGCGGGTCAGGCCGCCGGGCACGATGTTCACCTTGTCGCCGAAAAGAATGTAGGGCCGGAGGTCCACGTGGCGCGGCTCCAGGCGATCGCCAACGAGGCACGGCGCGCGGGAAAAATCCAGCGTGGGCTGGGCGATGTAGTTGCGCGGATTTGCCTCGATCCGGACGGCGAACTCCTCGCGCTGTTGGGCGGTCGAATGCGGCCCGATCAACATGCCATAGCCGCCGCTCTCGCCCACCGCTTTCACCACCAGCTTGTCGAGATTCGCCAGCACATGGCGGCGCTGATCGTCTTCGGTCAGCAGGTAGGTCTCCACGTTAGGCAGGATGGGGTCCTCGTCCAGGTAGTACTTGATAATGCGCGGCACGTAGGCATAGAGCGCCTTGTCGTCGGCCAGGCCGGTGCCGAAGGCGTTGGTCACCGTCACATTTCCTGCCCGGTAGGCGTTGAACAGGCCGGTGCAGCCCAGCGTGGAGTCTCCGCGAAAGATCAGCGGATCGCTGAAGTCGTCGTCGACGCGGCGATAGATCACGTCCACGCGCTTCAGCCCGTCAGTGGTGCGCATGTAGACGATGTTGTCGTGGGTCACCAGATCCCGGCCCTCGACCAGATCGATGCCCATCTGGCGCGCGAGATAGGTGTGCTCAAAGTAAGCGGAGTTGAAGACTCCCGGCGTGAGCAGCACGATATTCGGCTCCGGGCGGCCCTCGGGAGCCAACGAGCGCAATGTGGCCAGCAGCATTTGCGGATAGTGCTCAATGGGCCGCACGCCGTAGCTCTGGAAGAGCTGAGGAAAAGTACGCTTCATGACGCGGCGATTCGTGAGCATGTAACTCACGCCGGAGGGCACGCGCAGATTGTCTTCAAGCACCACGAACTCGCCGGTGTTGAGGCGCAGCAGATCCGAGCCCACCACAGAGATGTACACGTTGCGCGGAACCTGCAAGCCGCGCATCTGCCGGCGGTAGTGTTTGCAACTGTAAACCAGCTCGCGCGGCACGATGCGGTCGTTGAGAATCTTGGCTTCGAAGTAGACATCGCGGAGGAAGAGATTGAGCGCGGTGATGCGCTGGATAAGGCCGCGCTCGATGCGGTCCCACTCCTGGGCGGTGACGATGCGCGGTAGCAGGTCGTAGGGAAAGATGCGCTCGGTGCCCTCGTCGCGGCCGTAGACGGTGAAGGTGATGCCCTGGGTGAGGAACGACAAGTCCGCCGACTGTTTGCGCCGCTGCAACTCGTCTGTCGGCAGATGCGCCAGCGTCTCGGCCAGCGCGCGGTACTGCTGGCGCACGCTCCCGTCCGGTGCGCGCATCTCGTCGAACGCCCGGTCGAGCGGGTAATCGCCGTACATCGTTTCCATTTCGACCGAGGGGCCTGCGTTCATAAGGACCTGGGGCTTTCTGTGCCGCGCATTCAGGGCCGGTGGCAGATGGATTGCGGCCTTCCAGGCAAGATGCGAAACCCACGTCCCGCTCCCGCGCAGAAGCCCAGCCATCTGAACCCTGTTCTATAGCTTTAGCAGACAGGGTATAAAGGAACCGTGAGGAAGGGGCGGTGGAATTGAGTGGCCTCAACCTCAAGTTTCGCGATCCACTCTGGCCGGAAGAGCCCACCAGCGCCATAGTCATCCTTGGCCGCGCCGCCCCTTTGTGCTAACATTGTTATTCCGTGGAGGGCGACATGCTGACGACCATTCGGCGCATGGGCAATTCGCAGGGAGTGTTGATCCCAAAGCCGTTGCTGCAACAGTTGGGTCTGGTGGATCAGGCTGACATGCGTGTGGAAGGGGACGCGCTGGTGCTGCGACGTCCCACGTCGGAGCCGCGCAGTGGCTGGGCTGCGGCCAGTCGCGAATTGGCCAGCCTCGGCGACGATGCCCTGGTACTGCCCGAATTTGGCAACGAGGACGACGCGGAGCTCTCCTGGTGATGGCCACGCCACTGAAGCCTGCGGCAGTGAAACGGGGCGAGATCTGGCTGGTCAACCTCGACCCGACGGTGGGCAGCGAGATTCAAAAGACACGCCCGTGCGTGGTGATTTCTCCTCCGGAGATGCACGACCATCTGCGAACCGCGATTATTGCGCCGATGACCACCGGAAGCCGCCCTGCGCCATTCCGCATTGCCGTCCTCCATGCCGGTAAGGATGGGCTGATTCTGCTGGACCAGATTCGCGCCGTCGATAAAGTCCGCCTGGCCAAGCGCATAGGCGTCGTGACGCCCGAAACGCTGGACAGTGTGCTGGAGACGCTGGCCGAGGTCTTCGCCAAATAAAACGGGCGGCAGACCGTGAGGTCCGCCGCCCCGCTTTGCTTCTCAATCGCGCTTCGGTTTAGAACATGCTCCACAGCGACTGGTTGTAGACCGCGTGGTGGAACTGCACCTCGGAGCCCTTGACGATGCTTCCCAGCTCGCGCGGGCTGCGGTTGGCGACAGCCTGCTTCAGGTCGGCATAGCGGCCCTGCACGTCGGCGCCCAGAATGTCTGCGATCCACTTCGAATCCTGGAAATCCTCAATCGCCTGCTGGATGTTGTCGGGCAGGAAGCGTCCGCCGCCGCGCAGACCCTCGGCCGTGGAGATCTCTCCGTCAATGCCGGTCTTGAAGATGCCATAGAGCGCCAGGTAAGGATTGGCGTCCGGGGCAACGGCGCGGACCTCAGTCCTCATTGACCGGTGGTTGCCGATGGGCACGCGCACCATGGCGCCACGGTCCGTGGCCGAGGCGCGAATCTGGTTGGGTGCTTCGAAGTGCGGGTCAAGACGGCGATAGGCGTTCACGCTGGAGTTGAAAACCAGGCAGAGGTCCAGAGCGCGGGTCAGGATGCGGTCAAGGAAGCTCCAGCCAAACTGCGAAAGCTGCTCCTCGCCCTTCTCGTCCCAGAAGAGGTTGGTCTTGCCCTGCGACACCGAAACGTTGGTGTGCATGCCGCTGCCGTTCACTCCCACGACGGGCTTGGGCAGATAGCAGGCCGTGTAGCCCATGTTGTTGGCGATCTGGCGCGTCAACAGCTTGTAGAGCTGGATCTGATCGGCTGCCGCCACGCACTTCGGCGTAGCTATAGTTGATCTCGAATTGGCTGGGGGCGACTTCCGGGTGGTCCTTTTCATTCTGGAAGCCCATGGCGCGCTGCACTTCAGCCGAGGTGTCGATGAATTGGCGCAGCGGGTCGAGCGGCAGCGAATGATAGTAGCCGCCGGTGGAGATGAACTCAAATTTGCCGGTCTCGCAGTACTTCTGCTCTGCGTCCTTGCCGGCAAAGAGGAAGCCCTCAATCTCAGTGGCCGCATTCAGGGTGTACTGTTTCTCATTGAACAGCTTCTCGGAGTAGGTTTTGAGCACGCCGCGCAGGTCGCCGGAGTAGGCCGTGCCGTCCTTGTCGATCACATTGCCGAAGACCAGCACCTTGCCGGTGCCAAAGACGTCGGCCGGCACCCAGTAGAACGCGCTCCAGTCGATGCCCAGGCGAAGGTCGCTCTCCTTCTGCGCCGTGAAGCCGCGGATGGAGGAACCGTCGAAAGTCAGATTCTCATAGGCGCCCAGCAGGAACTTCTTGTCGTAATCCAGCAGATGGAGGCGGCCCTCCAGGTCGCTGAACAACACGGTGACAGCCTTGATCCGCTTCTCGTCGGTCAGGTACTTCAACCGCTTCTCGCGAATCTCGTCGGCGGCCGTGCGGGCGGCGCGGTCTGCCTTGGCTGTCAGGTTGAGCTCTTCAAGCTCCTCGTAGGAGAGAGCCAGAAAATTGCGGTAGTCAGTAGACATGATTCTCCTTCGTGACGGAAAAGATACAGTCCCGGCGTGCGTTGGCGCTGGCGGCTGGTTGGGGTAGTTGAATACAGGGTATCGCGGCTCGGCCCGCCGCGCATAACGAAATCATAACTCCGAAAACAGGGCGCAAGGCAGAAAGACGATGCGAGGCGACCGCTTTTTCGCTCCTACCTGGTTCCCTGGCCCCGCCAAGCGGCCACCCCCGTGGAGTAGTCTGGATGGTCAGGAGAATCTCATCCACGATGCTTAAGCCGAAGCGTTTGCCCCTTGCCGTTTTCGCCATCTTTGCCCTGTCTTTACCTTTCGCATGGGCCCAGCAGCCGGTGCCCGACGCACCCAAGGAAGACTACGTCCGCGCCCACTACACAAAATACGAGTTCCGCATTCCCATGCGCGACGGCAAGCGGCTGTTTACCGCAGTTTACGTCCCTAAGGACGCCGCAGGCCCCTATCCATTTCTGATGGACCGCACGCCCTATAGCGTTGGCCCTTACGGCGAAGACAAGTACCCGGCGCGCCTGGGACCTTCCGACGAGTTTGAAAAGGGCGGCTACATCTTTGTTTACCAGGATGTGCGCGGGCGCTGGATGAGCGAGGGTGAATTCGCTGAAATGCGCCCCCACATCGACGACAAGAAGTCTCCCCAGGACGTGGACGACGCCTCAGACACCTACGACACCATCGAATTCCTGCTCAAGCACGTGCCGGAAACAACGGCAAGGTGGGCATCTGGGGCATCTCCTACCCTGGGTTCTATACCTCGGCGTCCATCATCGATTCCCACCCCGCGCTGGTGGCCGCCAGTCCGCAGGCGCCCATGACCGACCTCTTCCTGGGCGACGACGCCTACCACGGCGGAACGTTCATGCTCTCGGCCAACTTCGGGTTCTATACCTTCTTCAAGCCCAGCAAGAACCCCGAGACGCCCAAACCCGGAGTGAACTTCGACTTTGGCACGCCGGACAGTTACAAGTTCTATCTCCAGGCCGGGAACATCGCCAATTTGGACAAGCTCTACCTGAAGGGTTCGAACTGGCTCTTCAACGATCAAGCCAAGCACTCGACCTACGACGCCTACTGGCAGGCGCGCGACCTCTCCCGGCACATGAAGAACGTACACTGCGCAGTGCTGGTGGTGGGCGGCTGGTACGACGCCGAGGATCTGAGCGGCCCCTACAAGACCTTCTACGCCATCAACAAGTTCAACCCGGAAACGCCCACCACGCTGGTGGAAGGCCCCTGGGTTCACGGCGGCTGGGCGCGCGGCGAGGGCAATCACCTGGGCGACGTGCAATTCAACGCCAAAACAGCAGAGTATTTCCGCGCCAGCATCCAGTTCCCCTTCTTCGAGCACTACCTCAAAGGCAAGGGCGCGGCCCAGCCCAAAGCCGTGGTGTTTGAGACCGGAACAAATGTCTGGCACAGCCTTGACGCCTGGCCGCCCAAGGCCGCCGCGCCCCGGACCCTCTACTTCCATGACGGCGGCAAGCTCAGCTTCGATCCGCCCAGTGAAGCAAAGGGAGTGGACGAATACGTCAGCGATCCCAGCCATCCCGTGCCTTTTGTGGGCTACACCACCGATACCGTGCCGCAACGCTACATGGTGGACGACCAGCGCTTCGCCAGTTACCGGCCCGATGTGCTGGTTTACCAGACCGACCCGCTCGAAGAGGATGTAACCATCGCAGGCCCCATTTCGCCCAAGCTGAAAATTGCCAGTTCCGGTACGGACTCAGATTTCGTCGTGAAGCTGATTGACGTGTACCCGGAGGACTTTCCCGACACGGAAGACGCCACCCGCCCCAACAAGCGGGTCGTGGATACACCCCCGCTGCACATGGGCGGTTACCAGCAACTGCTGCGCGGGGAACCCTTACGCGCCAAGTTCCGTACCAGTTGGGAGAAGCCCGAGCCGCTTACGCCGGGCAAACAAGCCAGCATCGACTTCACCATGCCCGACCTGTTCCACACTTTCCGCCGCGGCCACAGGATCATGGTCCAGGTGCAAAGCTCCTGGTTCCCGCTGACCGACCGCAATCCGCAGACCTTCACCGACATTCCCAACGCCCGCCCGGAGGAGTTCCAGAAGGCTACCGAGCAGGTATTCCGGCAGAAAGACGCAGCCAGCGGCATAGAAGTGCTGGTGCTACCGAGACCGTAGAGTGCGTTTCAAAGCACAGCTTGATTGGCACGGCTGAAGTCGTGCTCTGACACTTCTTGCCACGCAAAGAGAGCGCCCGGGTGGGGTGCCCGAGGCTGGTGCTGCCGGCAGACACGAAAAGGGGAAGGGGACGACCATGCCGTATGCAGCCAGAGATTTCCCTTTTGAGCGAAAGATCGCGGCCTGGTGCCAGGGTTTCAGCAAGACGATGACCGGGAATCCTCACCGGGCTTTTCTGGTCACCTTCGACGGCCGGGGGTGCGTTGCAACCTCGGTCTTCGGCGAAGGGAAGATTCTGGAGCCGGAAAGAGAGCGTCTTCTCCAATCGGGCAGCAAGGGGTGGCTCAGTTGGCGGCCATTCGAGGCGCCACAGTCCTTTTCCGTCGGTTGGCAGAATGTGTCGCGAGAAGCCATGGAACGGCTTCTCGGAGAGCGCTTCCCGGAAGCGGATTTTGTCTCGTATCGAACCGGAGGAAAGATAGAGTTTCCAGAAGAGTGGCCTGCCGTCTTTTAGCGTGGGCTGCGGGTTTAGAATTCTCGTGGTCCTTTCGCTTCTCGCGGAGCGGCTTTTGCCCGTGCATGGCGCCGCCGGAATCTGATTTTTCAGTTCGTCTCAACTCAACCAAGAGGCCCCTCATGTTTGCTCGTTCGCTTCGTACCATCTGCTTGCTGGCCGCGGTCGTGATTGCTGCGGCGCCTATCGTTCATGCCGAAGAAGGCATGTGGACCTTTGACAACCCGCCCTTGAAGCTGCTGGCGGCCAAGTACAACTTCCATCCCACGCAGGCCTGGCTCGATCATCTTCGCCTCTCCAGCGTTCGGCTCAACGATGGCGGGTCGGGCTCGTTTGTCAGCCCCAATGGCCTGCTTGCTCACCAATCATCACGTGGCCCGCGGCCAGTTGCAGAAGAACTCCACCGCCGAGCACGACTATCTGCGCGACGGCTTTTACGCGGCCACGCCGGATCAGGAGATGAAGTCTCCCGACCTTGAAGTCAATGTGCTGGTGGGCATGCACGACGTGACCGCACGGGTGCAGGGCGCGGCCAAGGGGATTGCCGACGAGGCCAAGGCGCTAAAGGCGCGCGACGCGGAGATCGCCGCCATCGCCAAGGAGAGCAAGGACAAGACCGGCCTGCGCTCCGACGTGGTCTCGTTCTACAACGGCGGCGAGTACTGGCTCTACCAATACAAGGCTTACACCGACGTGCGCCTGGTTTTTGCGCCGGAGCAGCAAGCGGCCTTTTATGGCGGCGACCCGGACAACTTCACTTATCCGCGCTACGACCTGGACATGGCCTTCTTCCGCGTTTACGACAACGGCAAGCCGCTCAAGACAGACAACTTCTTGAAGTGGAGCGCCAAGGGCGCCGCGCCGGGCGAGTTGATTTTCATCTCCGGACATCCCGGCTCCACGGAGCGCGAGGACACCGTGGCCCAGTTGCTGCTGGAGCGCGATGTGAGAGGACCGGCCATCACCGAGTACCTGCAGCGCCGCATCGCCGCCGCCCAGGCTTTCGCCGCGCAGGGACCGGAACAGGCGCGCCTGGTGGGCAGCACCATCTTTGGCTTGCAGAACAGCCTCAAAGTTTACCTGGGCCGCGCCACAGCTCTGGCCGACAAGGCCATCCTGGCCAAGAAACAGGCCGAGGAAGACGACTTCCGCGCCAAGGTCGCGGCCAATCCCGAGTGGCAAAAGGCGTATGGCAGCTCGTGGGAGACGATCGCGCGGCGTCGAGGAGAAGGTCAAGCCGGAGATCAAAGGTCAGCTCTTCCGCCGCACCGACAGCCGCCTCTTCACCATCGCGCTCCAGATCGTGCAGTACGTGGCCGAGGTCAAGAAGCCGGATGGCGAGCGCCTGCCGCAGTATCCACGAAGCGGGGCTTGACTCGCTGTATGTCCAGTTGCGGTCGCCGGCCCCGGTCTACCCCTCCACTGAAAAGCTCTTCATGACCAATGCTCTCAAGCTGGCGCAGGAGAAGCTGGGCAAGGACGACGCCTATGTGCAGGCCATCCTTCAAGGCGGCGATGTCGAACCCGACGGTGAACTCCCTCATCGACGGCACCAAGCTCGCCGATCCGGCCGTCCGCAAGGCTCTGCTCGATGGCGGCGAGGCAGCCGTGGCCGCCTCTACCGATCCCATGATCGTAGCCGCGCGCCGTGTCGATCCCATCGTCCGCGAGACTACCCGGCGCTTGCGGGAAACGCTGACCAGCGTGCTGACTCCAGCGCAGGAAAAGCTGGGCAAGGCGCGCTTTCTGGTCTATGGCAAAGATGCCTATCCCGACGCCACCTTCACTCTGCGCCTGAGCTATGGCACGGTCGATGGCTACCCCTACAACGGCACCATTGCCCCGCCTTTCACCACCTTCTACGGGCTCTATGACCGTGCGGCCAGCTTCAGCAACAAGCCGCCCTTCAACCTGACTCCGAAGGAGGCCGCGGGCCGAGACAAGCTGGATCTTTCCACTCCGCTCGATTTTGTCACCACCGACGACATCATCGGCGGCAACTCCGGCTCGCCGGTGGTCAACCGCGACGGCGAACTTGTGGGCCTGATCTTCGACGGCAACATCGAGTCGCTGGCCGGCGATTTTGTCTATGACGGCGCAAAAAACCGCGCGGTCGCGGTCCACTCCGCCGGCATGATCGAGGGTCTGCGCAAGCTCTACGGCGCCAACGCCCTGGCCGACGAATTGCAGGGCAAGAAGTAGCCCACCCTGTTCATCCACAAAAAAGGGGAGCCGCTTGGGCTCCCCTTTTTGTTTCCGGAATCAGTGCGAGGGCGCTCTGGCCGGAGGGGCATACGGTGCATCCGCCGAGGCTGGGGCCGGCATCCTATTGTTCTCTCCGCTGTCCCCGGTTAAAATGCGAGTCTCCGTGCCGAACCGGCGATAGTGATCGAAGACAACATCGTTCAGAAACGTCTTTGTGGGGCCTTTGTAATTCGACATGGAATACGCGCCCAGATGCTGGGCGATATTCGCCATCAAAAGAGAGACGCTCCTCACCGGGCAGATATAGGTTTTCCCGCCGATTTCCACTGGCGAGTATTCCACCGCCATGCCGGCCTTGGACACCAAATCTCCCGATGGCAGCTCAGCCTCCATGGTGATGCGCAAAATCGACCCGCTCGCGGGATCGAAGGCAAGATCGCCGTGATAGCCGACGCGTTCGCTGAATACTCTTGCGTTCGGAGACCCGTCGGAGTTGAACCCGTCCGGAACACAGCAAAACTGCACATTGTAGTGCGACTTCTCGCCGGGAACGGTGTAGTGAAACACCGCCTCATTCCCGCCCGCGCCCTGTTCCCAGCGGCCCCATGTGATCTTTCCCTTCAGCGCGTCCCCTACAACGATGCTCAGAATCGGCCCAAACTCTCCTGAAGTGGCCAATCCTCCAATCTTCGGTGCATGTTTCAATTCCTTCTCATCCGCCACCTCCTGGCGGTCGCGGTAAGTGACCGGGACGCTTGATTTGGCTACCGCGTGCAATGGCAAGTAACTGTGGCTGATCATACCTGTCGAATCTTGCACATCCTCTTTTGGCCTGTCCTCGAAGCCGGTGGTATTGCGCATCGCAATGAGATTGGGCAGTTGACGGAGAGTTGTATTGACGTAGTTCACGATTTGGGTCAGCATCTGCCGTGCCGCGGCAGGGTCAGGGAGGGGACTTGCGGGAACATCCGTGCCGGGTGGATCGAGAAATGCCGCTGAATCGGCCAGGATTACGAGCGCCTGCCTGGCCTTCTCGCCGGGCAAACCGGCATTCAAGCGCGCAAACCTTGCCGGGTTGAGCCTTTCGCTCAGTTCCAGGCCTGAAAGTTGCTGCGCTACCTCGGTGTCCGCCAGACCATGAGCCGCAGCCAGCCTCTCTTCCAACTCCTGAATGGTAACCTTCTCAACGTTTGCTTCAGTTCCAGCCCACGCGGACGACGCCAAGGCCGCCAGCAACACGAGAACCACAGAGTTTCGCATCGCTCGATCTCCCTTCACCCAGTTCACTTGGAATACTACAAGCGGCGATCAGCTCAAGCTGCTCTCGATTGGTGTATTGGGGAGAAAGAGACGGAGGGAGTGGGGGACTTTAGAGCGGTTCCACAATTCACATGCCCTTTCCGGCATCGTGCAGGGTGGCATTTTCTTGAGAAAAATGCCACTTGATAGCGGTGGGTTCGGGGTACAGCAATTGTGGAACCGCTGTAGTCCCCTGGATTACAGAGAAATTCAAGCGGGCTTCACAGGTTGCGGAAAAACGCTGGTACGGCCCATTTTTTTGAAAGGGCACGACTTCAGTCGTGGCGCAAAATGCTGATCATAAAGGGAGGTGCTTTAGCCTCTGCGGGATGTTTTTGGGGCTTCGCCTTGCATTCGGGTTTTTCCGTAGCCTGTTCAGCCCCGGGCCTGAAGGCCAGTTCAACTCGTGTCTCGATTCCCCGGGGCTGAACCGGTCAGATTTCTTCAGCCGCGCTTGCCGCGGGCGCGGCGCGGATTGGGTGGACAGGTCGACTCGCGAATCACCAGTTCTGGCAAGATTGCCACCGCATCGGCAAACTCCGCCTGACCGCGAATCCTCTGCAAGAGGATGCGGGCTGCTACGACTCCCATTTGCTGCATCGGCTGCTTGATCGTGGTCAAACTGGGGTTGTGATACGACGCGCTTTGGATATCGTCGAAACCCACTACGGAGACATCGTCCGGCACGCGTAGCCCATGATCCATCAGCGACCGAATGGCTCCGATGGCAGCCACATCGTTATAACAAACGAGCGCGGTAAAATCGCGGTTCCGGCTGAGCAACTCGTTGGCGGGTCCAAAGCCCATCTGCGGCGTTGAATCGCGCACCTGGACTTGCACGGTCAACTCGGGAGCCACCTCCAGTTTCAACTCCCTGGCAACCGTCATTGTGCACTCCCAGCGTTCGTCGGCATCGGAACTGTGGCTGCCACCACGCATAAAGGCGATCTTGCGATGCCCCAACTGGTAGAGATGGCGCAGAGACAACTCCGCGGCGCGCCTCTGGTCCAGCACAACGTTGGTCACGCCTTCGAGCTTGCGATGCCCTGCCACGGCCACCACCGGCAGCTTCATCTTGTGCACCAGGCCGGTGTCAACGGTAATGAACCCCTCCACGCAACGGTCCATCAGCAGCCGCTGATACTCTTCGATCAGGTCGGCTTTGCGGCGATGGCTGGCGGTGAAGTAGAAGTAGCCTTCCTCAATCAGGTGCTCCTCCACGCCAGTCAACACTTGCGAAACGTAGTTGTCGTTCAGGTCCGGGATCAGGACGCCAACCGAGAAGGTTTGCCGCTTGCGCAGCGAGCGTGCATAGAAACTGGGGCGATAGTCGAATTTCGCTGCCGCGGCGGTCACCCGGTCCCTGGTTTCCTGGGGGATCGAACGAACCCCTGGAGCATTGTTCAGCACCAGGGAGATGGTCGCCGGGGACAAGTTCAGGTACTCTCCCAGCGTGCGCAAACTGGGCACCTGCTCCGAATTCGGAACTGCTCCCGATTTTGTTGGTCTTGCCATGCACTCCTTTTTTAACACTCTTCGCGGCATCTGCGCCGTGATGTGCACGGCTTTAGCGGTTCAATCCGCATGCGCAAGGCTGATCGCGCACCCTGGCGCGCGAATCCCGGGCCGCCGTTTGCCGTATCCTCCCCAACCGCGAACCTCAAAGGCCACCGTAGAGCGCGGGTTTCGAAGTACAATCGTAAACAGCCTCACACCTCAGCGGAGGGATGGGTGAGCGGTTGATACCGGCGGTCTTGAAAACCGTTGTGCCTGAAAGGGTACCGGGGGTTCGAATCCCTCTCCCTCCGCCATTGAACACTCCGCCGTGTTCGCGGCTGCGAAGGTTCTTCCACTCGACCTGAGGAGATGGACCGTAAAATGGGGCGGCTTCTCCGGCGGAATCCTCAAAGCTCGTCCCCTTCATTGGGGGATGCTCCACGCGCCGCATCGACAATCCGTAGCGACGCCTCCAGTATGTCCTGAATACCGATGCCGTGCTGCTGACGCAGGTACTCCTGCGAGCCGGAGACCTTGACCGGCTTGGCCTGCAGGCGCATTGGATGGAAATACACGCCGCAGCGATGCCGGGCCAGCACATCGGCAACGATAGTTCCCAACCCGCCCCAGCCATGCTCTTCAATCGTGACAATGGCCGGAGTCTGCCGCGCAGCCTCCAGTACCGCCGCCTCGTCGAAGGGCGCCAGATACGGCATGCTGATAACCGAGACGGAACAGCCCTTCTGCTCCAGCATGGCGGTGGCTTTCAACGCACTGTCCAACATGCCGCCGGTGGTCATCAGCGTCACGTCCCTACCCGTCTGCAGTCGCAAGGATTGCCCCACCTGCATGAGAATCTCTCCGATATGCAGCTTTGGCTCTCCGGCCTTGCCCAGCCGGATATAGGCCGGACCCGGCGTAATTGCGGCCAGGCGCGTGACCTCCCGGGCTTCGGCTGGATCGCCCGGCGCTGCCACGGTGATATTGGGCAGCGCACAAGTCACCGCGAAATCTTCCACGCTGTGGTGCGTATACCCGTGGCTGCCGTAAGCAAGTCCGCCACCCACCGCCACCACCTTTACATTCAGATTGTGATAGCAAGCATCGTTGCGAATCTGCTCCAGGCAACGCATCACCGGGAAGTTGGCAATCGAATAGGTAAATACGGTCTTGCCCTCGAGCGCCAGACCCGCCGCGAGGCCGGTCATGTTCTGCTCAGCCACACCCGCGTTCAGATAACGCTCGGGGAAGCGGTCGGAGAACCGCTCCAGAACCGAGAAGCCCAGATCGCCGCTCACCAGCCAAATGTCCGGGTTCTTCTCCGCCAGCCTGCAGAGTTCTTCAACGAAGGCAGTTCTCATGCGGGAACTCCCAGTTCTTCCAGTGCCATCCGCACCTCCTCCTCGGATGGGCTTTTGTAATGCCATATCAACCGGTCTTCCATGAAGCGAACACCCTTGCCCTTGACGGTATGGGCGATAATCACCGATGGCCGATCCTGCTCCAGCGGCAGCGCGTTCAGCGTAGTGGAGATCTCTTCCATGTTGTGGCCGTCGATCTCGCGAACAGCCCAGCGGAAAGCTCTGAACTTGTCCGCCAGTGGGTCGAGATCCAGCACGTCCTTCGTTCTTCCAAAGCTTTGGATCTTGTTGTAGTCGACAATGGCAATCAGGTTGCCTAGCTTGTGCTGTGGCGCAAAAAGTATGGCTTCCCAGTTCGAGCCCTCATCCAATTCACCGTCGCTCAGCATTACAAAGATCCGCCCCGGCAGGCCGGCGCGCTTACGCGCCAAGGCCATACCGCATCCGACCGGCAATCCATGCCCCAGGGAGCCGGTGGAAAACTCCACCCCTGGGACACCGCTGGTTGCGTGTCCCGTCAGGCGCGACCCTGCCTGACAGTAGGTTGCCAGCTCCTCGACCGCAAAGAATCCGCGCTCGGCCAGTGTTGCGTAAAGAATCGCCGCTCCGTGTCCCTTGCTGAGCAGAAAGCGATCGCGATCACTCCATCCAGGCTTGCCCGGATCGATCTTCAGCGCCTCCCAGTAAAGACAAGCCAGAAGATCTGCCATGGAGAGGCAACTGCCGAGGTGCGAAGCTCGCGAACGATACACCATCTGCACCGCGTCCGCGCGCAGTCGTTGTGCCATTGCTTTCAATTCGTCAATGTCTTTACGCATGATCGACCTGACTTCGATACCAATTCACCGCATCCACCGGCTCCTGGCGAAACCTCTCTTCCTGGCACAAAGATCGTTCAGGCCGCCATACACGCCCCGCAAACGATGAAAGCAATCCTGAAGACGTTGCGGTTGACCGTTGCGACTCAAGAGTAAGGTTACGCCATGCTGTCGTTCAAGCAAGCGGCGTACCAGACGCGATCCGAGAAATCCCCAAGCTCCGGTTACAAGGCAGCGCATCTTGTCTTGCCCACCTCGTGCAGGCACATCAGCATATACTGAAGCATCTCTTCAGTGAGCCCCGGATAAACGCCGATCCAGAAGACGTTTCTGGTCACATAATCGGAGGTGGACAGATCGCCTATGACTCGCTTGTTGATATCGCGATAGGCGGGCTGGCGCAGCAGATTGCCACCGAACAGCAGGCGGGTTCCGATCTTGCGCGAGTTCAAGAAGTGAATGACCGCGTCCCGTTCGATGCCCGACTCCGGTCGCACCGCCAAGGGAAATCCGAACCAGCTGGGATCGCTTCCCGCCGTTGCCTCGGGAAGCAGAAAGAAATCCTGCACTGACTCCAGCCCCTGCCGCAATGCAGCGAAGTTCTTCTTGCGCGCGGCGATAAAGCCGGTCAGCTTGTCCAACTGCGAACAACCCACGGCCGCCTGCATATCGGATACCTTCAGGTTATAGCCAATATGAGAGTAGGTATACTTGTGGTCGTAGCCATAGGGCAGCGTGCCCAGTTGCCAGTCGAAACGCTTGCCGCAGGTGTTATCTTTTCCGGGAGCGCACCAGCAATCCCGGCCCCAGTCGCGGAAAGACTCGATCAGTTTGGTGAGTTGCGGCTTGTTGGTGGCCACACTTCCGCCCTCACCCATGGTGATGTGGTGCGCGGGATAGAAGCTAAAGGTGGCGATATCGCCAAACGTGCCCACCATGCGACTGCCAAATGTGGAACCGAGCGCATCGCAGCAATCCTCAATCAACCACAGATTGTGCTTGCGCGCAAACTCGGTGACCGCCCCGACATTGAATGGGTTGCCCAAGGTGTGTGCGAAAATCAGCGCCTTGGTGCGCGGACTGAGCGCCTGCTCCAGTTGGGAGACATCCACGTTATAGGTACACAGCTCCACATCCACAAAGACCGGGACCAGCCCGTTTTGCAGAATCGGATTGATCGTTGTCGGAAATCCCGCCGCAACGGTGATGACTTCATCTCCCGGCTTGAGCTGCCGCTCTCCCAGAGTAGGAGATGTCAGCACAGAAACAGCCACCAGATTCGCCGACGAGCCGGAGTTCACCAGTCGGGCATCGCGCACGCCCAGGAACTTGGCAAAGCGGAATTCAAACTGCTCGGCAAACCGCCCAGCCGTCAACCAGAAATCCAATCCAGAATCGACCACAGAGAAGACATCTTTGGCGTCGAATACGCGCCCTGAGACAGGCACATGCGACTCGCCCGGCGCGAAGGTCTTTTCCGGGAAAGCTTCTGCGCAGTATTCGCTGGTCAGCTTCTGAATCTCTGCTCTGATCTCCTCTTTTCTACTACTGCTCACGCTTGTACCCCGCACTCCTGGATTTGGTCCCGCAGCCTGTTTGCAGACGCTCCTCATACTGTTGAATCTGCCTGCAAGTGAAAGTGTGCATATCCGCTTTCTGCAACTTGGCCAGATACCATGCGGCGGTCATCTTCAGCGCTTCTTGCAGGTGCAGCGCGGGCTGCCAGCCCAGACGCGAAAGCGCCTTGGAGCAATCCAGCTTCAGGTTCTGCGCCTCATGCGGTTGAAGCACGTCTTCCAACTCCCACCGCGCATCCTCACCCCAGCCCTTGGCCATTTCGCGAACAATCCACTCCACCTGCTGGGCATCGCTCGGATCGGGGCCAAAGTTCCAGGCTTCACCACTGACCACACCATCTGCCAGCAGCGACTCGGCCACGGCGATATAGCCGCGCAAAGGTTCAAGGACGTGCTGCCAGGGACGAATCGCATGCGGATTGCGAATCATGACAGGCCTCCCATCCATGAACGCGCGGATAATGTCCGGCACAAGCCGATCGTCCGCCCAGTCGCCGCCGCCAATCACATTTCCGGCGCGCGCCGACGCCAGCGCCACGCCATGCCGCGCATAGTCCGCCGGAGGAAAGAACGACTTGCGGTACGCGCTGACCACCAGTTCGGCACAGGCCTTGCTATTGCTGTACGGATCGTAGCCGCCCAGTAGGTCAACCTCCCGGTAGGGCCACTCCCACTCGCGATTCTCGTAACACTTGTCGGTAGTGATGACCACCACGGCATGCACGCTGTCGGTATGACGAACAGCGTCGAGCAGATGGGCGGTTCCCATCACATTGGTGGAATAAGTACCGAGCGGATCCTCATAGGAAGCACGCACCAGCGGCTGCGCAGCCAGATGAAAAACAACTTCCGGACGAAACTTCTCCATGGCCTGCCTGAGATAGGCCGCATCGCGTATATCGCCAATCACCGACCGCATGCCCCGCTCTATGCTGGCATCCTCGTACAGATTGATTGCGGTAGGCGGTTCAAGAGAAAACCCGCACAGTTCCGCACCCATCTGCTGCAGCCAAAGGGACATCCAGCTTCCTTTGAAGCCAGTATGCCCTGTCAAGAATACGCGCTTCCCCGCCCAGTTCATTCCCATACCTTCCATGGCGCCGCACCCTGGCTCCACAAAGTTTCTAGCCCATTTCTATCATGGACCGTATCCATGGACTGCCAAAAGCCAAAGTGCTTATAGGCGGATAGCTCTCCGGCATGCGCAATCGCCTCCAATGGCTCGCGCTCCCAAATCGTGGCGTCGTCCTTTAGATACTCTCCGATCTTCGGCGAAAGCACAAAGAAACCGCCATTCACCCAGCGGGCATCGCCTCTGGGCTTTTCCATGAAATTCTGCACGCGTTCCTGTTCGTCAATCTCCAACGCGCCAAATTTGCCCGCCGGTTGCACCGCGGTCAAGGTGACCAACTTACCCCACTCCTTATGTTTCTCGATCAAAGCTCCAATATTGACATCCGCCACGCCATCGCCATAGGTAAAGCAGAACATTTCCTCATTTTTCACATACGGTAAAATGCGACGCAGCCTCCCTCCCGTCATGGTGCTTGCCCCTGTATCTACTAGAGTCACGCGCCATTTTTCAGAACCGCTGCGATGATACTCAACACTATTCTTCCCTAAATCGAATGTCACGTCCGAAGAGTATAGAAAATAGTTCGCAAAAAACTCCTTGATCACCTGCCCCTTATAGCCGAGGCAGATAATAAAGTCATTGATCCCATAGCTTGAATAAATCTTCATAATGTGCCAGAGAATCGGCATCCCGCCAATCTCTACCATGGGTTTTGGCCGCAGAGTAGTTTCTTCACTGAGACGGCTGCCAAGCCCTCCCGCCAGAATCACTGCTTTCATTGCCTAGCTCCCTTTCAAGCCAAGAATATTCGGCTGACCTGTTTGCAAAAGCACCGTCCGATTCCCTATCCAATGGACAGCCGGGCCGCCTTCATCTTAAACCAGCCGAGTCGCCGAATGCTCCTTTCCAACCTCTATCCCGTCAACAGCCGCGCAGTCCCCTATCGCCTAACAGCTCGTGGTGAAAGTCAGTTTTTGAAAAGGCCCGGCCTCAATCGTGCCCTAAGTGATTCAAAATCATCATGGGTCTAGTCCCCGTGGGCGGTTTTCCGGCATCTTCGACTTTCGCCGCAGGCTGCTACCAGGATAAGGAGCGTATTTCAATTCAACTTGAAGCTGCCGAATGGAAATATGCTCATCAACAAGGAGACTGCCGATTACAGGGTCCGCAGCAACCATGGCGCCCGCAATGTACCGGCCTTGAGTATGATGGGCTCAGTTTACGACCGAAAAGCCTACAGATATGACAATCAAGTTATCTCCGAGATAGACATTCATACAAGAGAATGCGGGCAGGACCTGAAACAACCAGCGACTTATCCGCACCTGCAGCCAGACACGCTAATCCAGCTGCCTCCGAGGATATTGCGAGACAGCCGCGCTGCTGGGGAGGGTGGGGATGGAAGGAGTTTTTCGTGCTTTGCGAGGAGATCGGAGGGATGTTATGCACAGGCGGAGTGGGCGCAGTAAGGACATGCGATGAGTGTGTGTCGGACTTGCTGCCCGTCACTGTTCATCTGACTCTGACCCAGATCACTTACCATGTGAGCATAGATCGCTTTGTCCCATCCAAGCCCGCCGGGGGGGGACTTCTTCTCCTCGGCAAAAGCTCAGGGCGATTGAAACTATAATTGCAGATAGCATAAATCGACGACTAATTCGAATCCGTTCCCAAGAAAACGCTATTCTTGCAGATTCCATTTCGCGCTTTTTCCGGACGTTGTTGCATGGATCGAATGAAAGCGGAACTCTGCCTCTTCCCCGCCAGTTTGCCCATCAATGCCTGGCGTTTCCAGGATGCGGTTGGGTAGGCTTGAGAGAGTGCGGCAAGCAGCGCTGGCGCACTCTTGACACCTGTGAATACCACGCGATTTCTCACGCAGTGCTGCCGCAAGCTGAATCCTCTTAAGATGGGGGGGGGAGTTGATTCGCCAGCCGGGGGCCAAGGGAAGGCGCCGGTTTACAGCTCTGCTTGAAGGCCTGGCGATAGCCTGGCGCAGGTCAGCCAGCCAGGAGGAGGAGGTGGTGGGATAAACTGCGCTCGAGTTGAGATGAGATGCACGGCATCATAGAACACGCCGTGGACTCAAGCGCAGCGGGGCGGAAAGGATCTGTCACTCCGGGGTTGGATGACAAGGCCTTCCGCAAGTGACACAAAGCAGCCCGGGCAGTATTCCACGAGTAAAGGGCTGCGCGGGTGGTATGCGGAATTGTTGTGAAGCATCAGTTCATTCTAGCTGCCGGCACAAGCCTGGCAACCAGTGCGGATTCGTCTCTCTGGGAGGCGACCTCAAGAGCGGCGGCTGCCGGCTGATCAACCTGGCCAGCCAAGGCAGTTCGCAGCAAGTCCGACCCCGGATTGTAGTCGGGAATCATCTCCTTGAGCAGGAAGACCAGCCGGGCCACATCCCGTTCGTCCACAATCTGCCGCAACCCGTTCAAATAGGCCTTCAGTTGCTTCAGCTCCAATCCCGAAGGAGAGTCGTAACTCTTGATCTGGCTGTGCCGGGTCGGAACCAGCCGCTCGTCGCCCAGATTCAATTCCTCAAACATCTTCTCGCCCGGACGCAGGCCCGTAAATTGCAGCTTGATATCGCGGTCCGGCTGCAGGCCGGAGAGAAGAATAAGGTTCCGGGCCAGATCCACGATCCTGACCGGCTCTCCCATGTCCAGAACGAAAATCTCCCCGCCCTTGCCCAGCGAGAAGGCTTGCAGAACTAGTTGCGCCGCCTCGGGGATGGTCATGAAATAGCGGGTCATCTCGTGGTGAGTCACGGTCACCGGACCGCCCGCGGCGATCTGCTCCTTGAAGATGGGAATCACGCTTCCATTGCTTCCCAGCACATTGCCAAAGCGCACGGCCACAAACTTGGTGCCGCTGGCTCTTTGCAGGGTGCGGATCACCAGCTCGGCAACCCGTTTGGTTGCCCCCATCATGCTGGTCGGCCGCACCGCTTTGTCGGTCGAGATCATCACAAAGTCCTCGACCTCCTCATTGATCGCGGCTTGGGCCACGTGCCAGGTGCCGAAGATGTTGTTTTCCACCGCCGCAAACACGTGCCTTTCCATCATCGGCACGTGCTTGTAGGCCGCGGCGTGATAGAGAACCGACGGCTGATAGCGCTGCATCACCTGGCGCAGTGTATCGGCGCGCGTGATGCTGCCGATCTCCGCGTGAAATGCCAGGTGGGGGAAGTTCTTGCCCATCTCCCGGTCGATCTGAAAAAGCGGCGTTTCGGCCTCATCGTAGCCCACCAGCGCTTTCGGTCCGAAGCGCGCGATCTGGCGGCAAATTTCAGATCCGATCGACCCGCCTGCTCCGGTGACCATCACCACTTTTCCTTGAATCCGCTCGCGAATGCTGCCTTGATCCAGGTGCACCGGCTTTCGGCCCAGAAGGTCTTCCACCGCAACCTTGCGAAGCTGCTTGCCCAGCCCATCGTCCTGAAGAAGCTCTCCCAGGCTGGGCACAGTCTTGTACTCCACGCCCGCGTCGATGGCGAACTTCAGAATGCGCACCATCTGCGGCCCGGTCGCGGAGGGAATGGCAATCAGCACCTTCTTCACCGCGTACTTGCGCGCCAGTTCCGCCAGTTCCTCGCCGGTCCCCAGCACCCGCTTGCCCTGCAAGATCAGATGCGTCTTCGAGGGATCGTCGTCCACCAGCCCAACCACATCGCACAGCAACGAGGTATTTTGACGAAGCTCCCAAAGCAGCGCCAACCCCGCCGCGCCGGCGCCGTAGATCAGCGTCCGCTCCAGTTCCGCATCCGGCCTCCGCCTGCGGTTGTGCACCGTAATCAGAACACGAACCGAGAGCCTGCATCCCAGCGTGATCACACAGCAGAGCAGCCAATCCAGGATATAGACCGAGCGAGGAAAGCCCGAGGGTCCAAGAAGCAGCGAGATCGCGAAAACGCTCAGGATCGAGCCTGCCGTGTTGGCCGCGGCAATGCGCACCGCATCGTGTGCCGACGTGTATCGCCAATTGCCCCGGTTCAGCTTCCCTGCCGCAAATGCCGCGGCCTTCACCAGTGTCCAGATGCACAAAGACACTTCCATCGGACGCAGGAAGTGCGCTGGCACCGTCCCGTCAAACCGAAGCTCAAACGCCAGAAACCCCGAAAGAACAAACGACGCCCAGTCCAGAAGATTGACCAGCAGCCGATGCCAGACCAGCTTCCAGCTCAGTCGATCCACAAGAAGCGATATTGAGGACATGCCGTTCTCCCTGGTTGATTGAGGGCTTTGCTTGTTCGATGCTTCCATCCCGCCACGGGTTGACCCGTTCTGCCGTCCCCTGACACCTCAGATTAAATTATCTTCCCTCCGAGCCTGACGGAATCGCCTCCCCCGCCGGCCGGGACGCGGGAGGAGGGTTTGCCCCAGGCGGGCCGGCAAACGCAAGATCGGAATACGCCGCATACATATGCTCGGGCTCGATCGGCTTGCCCAGAAAGACCCGCTGGAGTGAATCGTGGCCCATCACAATGGAGATCAGGGTCAGTATCGCCGCCTTGGCATGGGTGCAACGCAAATCGCCCTTCTCGATCCACGGCTCCAGATACCGCGCAATCACATCGATCAGTTCTCCAAGATGCCGGCGAACCAGCGGATCGAAATCGTCATGCAGCTCCAGTACTCCAAAACTCACCAGCCGAAGCATCTTCGGGCGATGCGACATGGTCTTCGATACCAACTCGAAGGCCCGCTCCAGCGCCATGCGCCCATCGGTGGCCTCGGCAATATTCGCCAGCATATCGCCGCTCAGGTGCACCTGCCGCAACTCCGATTCAAGCACCGCAATATAGAGGTCCCGCTTGCGCGGATAATGCCGATAGATGGTCACTTCATTGACGTTCGCCGCCGTGGCGATGTCCCGCGTGCTCACCCCGTTGTATCCAAACCGCGAAAAAAGATCCGCTCCGGTTTCCAGGATGCGCTCCGAAGCGCCGCGGCCTTTAGACGCGATGGTTCCTAACATACGCACCCCTTGCGAGACCACTGCCAGGCCGTACATGCCGCCATAGTCACAAGCTGGTTCTGCTTACTGATCCGGCCCTGAAACAATTGAACGGAATGATGGAAAAGCGACCACAGATCCTTCGACTCACCACCCCCAAACTGAAGAACGTTTGGGGCCCCGTTCGCTCAGGATGACAGACCTGACTTGATGCATGACTTCAGGGCCGAATCAATAGCTCAATGGAATCAGATTTTCTTCTTCAACTTCTACCGCGATGCTCTGCATGATCTGTTCAAGCGTCAGAACCACCCGAAGGCTGTTCTTCTTCCGCACCACAACACCCACCATCCCAGCCAAAGCGCCAGAGCGAATGCGCGCCTTTTGCCCCACCCGCAGAAAGGGATGCGGCTCGGCTCGGCGCAGGGGAAGCCCGCTGCGCAACGCCTCGATCTCGGCCTCCGGCAGTGGGGCCGGAGCGCGCGCCGTGCCGCCCACAAGGGCCAGCACCCCCGGCACTTCCAACACCCGAACGCGCTCGCTGTGCCTGATCCGTACAAAAATGTAGCCCGGAAAAAGCGGCAGATCCAGGGTCACCTTCGACCCGTCGCTCCACCTGCGCTGCACCCGGTACAAGGGAAGATAGTGCTCGATCTCCCGCGCTCCAAAGTGCTGCTCCACGCGCTTTTCATGACGCGAAGTGGTGTAGACCGCAAACCACTTTGGCGAAGGCTCAACTCCGGCCCAGCCGCCTTGACCCCAAAATGCCCCAGGGGAGAATTCTGCCGCGTCTGTCTTCAAGCACAGCTTCGCTATCCTCACTTGGGTGGGGTTTTCCACAAAACCGTCCAATTCTGCAACGCCAGCGCACCGCTACAAGCTTCTTCAATTGCCAATTGAATGCGTGTGCTTCCATTCATTCGTGACCGGCATCACATTTTGCGCATGACTCACGATACATCGGCGAATTCAGAGCGGTCAAACCAATTCTAAATGAATTGCCCACGACACAACAGTACGGAAGTGCCTTTTCACCGCCCTCTCCGTGCTCCCGCCACGCACACACGAGCGAAGGCAACCCGCAAGCAAGAACTGGCATCCAGCTCAATCCCCTGCCCTGCTACCCGCCGCCTTCGAAGAACCGCGCGAGGGCTATCACCGCCCCGATTCGACGCCAAACCGACCGCCTGCCAGGTGTAGCAGCGCGGCGAACCCTGGCATCTGCATCTCGACTTCGACCAACAGCTCCTGGAACAACTCATGCAAAAAAGGCCGGGACGTACCGTCCTGGCGGCCAACCGCTTCGATTCGACTGCCGGGCAAGTCATAACAGCCAATTCCGCCCGCCAACCCATCAACCAGCCCCTTCGCGGAACAAGGCATGGCCACTGGACAAACCACAATTTCCGCGCCCATGCCTGCTGCCAAACCTTCGCAATCTCCCAGTTGAAAAATGTTCGACGGCTCGCCAACCAGCCATGGAAGCATAGATCCCTCACGGAAAATGGAACCTCACGAACCTGCAAGCAAGCCGCAACGGTGCCCATTTGCGTGCCTGGGCAAACCTCAAGGCTGTTTGTAATTCCTCACTTGTCAAAGATGTTGTGCAATTTGCCGGTATCGACGCGCAAGCCATCGCGGCCGCCGACGTCCATGCGGATGTTTCCGTCGCCAGCACCGAACACAGGGGACGAGCTTTCACTTGCTAATTCCCCTCTGTGTGACGAAGAAAACCAGCCCGCGAGCGAATGGATTGCAGGTAACTGTGGGTTGCCTCTGCGGACTAAGGCAAGAACTGAAATGACTTGAAACCGGGGCCCTTGAAGGTAGGGGCCTTTCCGGTCGTGCTCCGATGAGTCAAACTGGACGCAATCGGGAAAGGGAACAATATCATAGATATGTTATTGATTATACAAAGCGTATATGGTGCCCGAAGGGGGAATTGAACCCCCACGACCTTGCGGTCAGTCAAGTCCTAAATCTTCTGTAGAAACCCATTCCTCAGGGTAGTTGGTTCTTGTTGTTGTTGGCTGAGAGGGGCCAGCTTGGAGCGTGCCTTCCTAAGCCATTCCCGAGGCGTGATAGGGCGGCTGATCCCATGTCGATTCGGAGACACATCTCGCCAGTCATCCCGGGATGAATCTGCAGCGATTACCTCACGCCAAAGACGCTTCCATTCCTGCCACAACTCTGCCCTCGTTGTGAAGGCGATGAATTCCACAATCGTCAGCGCAAAGGTACAGCCTTCGAGTAGTGGGAGAGCGATGAAATTCGAGTAAGAACGGTCATGATAAACATTCGTCTCCAGAGCATCTTTCAACTCGCCTGAATAGACCAAGTCAGGGGCGGATTTCTCCAAGCCACTCGAGCCGCTTTTGATTGTGACGGAGAAGAGGTGAAGGGACAGGTTTCCTGTTTTGCCGGTGGTCACATCGGAAGGAATTGCTGGCAGGCTCTTGCGTCCTGAGGCTGTCTTCATCAGCCACCGGATTTCGGTTGCCGATCCCGCTTGTTCCGCTGTTTTGCTGCAATGACGATAGTCGAGCAAATAGTAACTCTGAGGTGGCTCGATCTCCCATACAAACCAAGCTGTAAATGCCAGCACAGGCACACCCAAGAGCACAGCCAGAAGCGCCGCAGTTCGCCACGGAAATGCACGGCGAATCCGCTGGAGTATCACGGCTATTCCCCCCCTGATTCGGGTGCCGTCTGGCGGCGCTTTCGGGCCAGCAATTCCTCAGCTCTCTGACCCTTGATCGCGTCGGCATATGTGCTGATTCTGCGCAAGGTTTCGTCGCTCAATGGACCCTTGGAAGCAACCGCGAATAGGTTGACGATCAGGCTGCGCAAGGCCATCAGTTCCGCCAGCAGAACAGTGTCCGTCTCCTTCTCTTCACCTGTTACATGGACCGGGGCAAGCGCCGCCTCGCGAAGCCACTCGGCCACCTTCATTCCGCTACTGGAAGCCGCATATTCGACCTCGGCAAACTCGGCGTCGGTAAGCCGTGTCGCAATAGATTTGCTACGATTGCTCTCGTTCGCCGGGACAACAGACTGTGCGGCGACGGGCGTTTTGCCATCTTGGGAGGGCATCGGCGGATACCTCGGTACAGGCAATGTAGCGCCGTTCAGTTGGGGGTGGTATTGGGATGAATGCGCTAACCCTTTACGGGAGAGTATGTTTACGCACAGAGCACACACGGGCCTTTCGACCAATTACCGCGTTTACGGCTGTAAACGCAAAATGCTAACCGATTGAATATGTGCATGTTAACAAATGCGCTCAATCGGTATACTTACAGCAACCCCACTGGGGATGACGTGTCCACCGTTCATCCGCTGCGTAAGCAGCGCGCCCTCCCGTCAGTCATGCCGATGATGTCCACCAAGACTTCAATGCAGGAAAGTTGGTCTCGGTATGCTCACGAGAGTTTGCAGGAGAACCTCGGTCGCCCAGCTACGAGCTACGAATGACGCACGTTCGGGCGACCAAGCGGATAGCAAACAAATTCCAGTTCCTTTTCCGATGAATTTCACGGAATGCGAATCACCAGACCGCTTCCGAGACGCAGACTGTTCTCCGATTGATTGGTAGCGTTGGGCAGATGGGTATAGAGCCAGTTGGCTTCAACGGCACGCCAACTGAGGTAGCGATTCATGCGCAGGTTCGCGCCGCCGCCAGCCAGTACGGCTGCGTTGTAGACGCTGCTTTCGGTACCGTTACTTGCTGGAAAGGCGCTATGCAGGCCCCAGACTTCTCCGGCAAGAAACTGCCCGTAAACGCTGAGCTTTTTGTGCGGCAATTGCCATGTGTAACGCGGACCAAAGGTGGCTGTCACCAGATCGAGGCCAACGCCGGTTTTGTGCATGTTGGCGGTATGCGTCTCGGCCACGTCGGCCACCACGCCCAGTCCGCGCCAGAACTGGCGATGCAGTTGGGCGCTTCCGCCCTGCATCCAGAAGCGGTTCGTGGTGTCGATATTGGTTGATTGCGCGTTGTAGGTTACGCCGAAATCCAATGAGGACACTGAAGGCTTCGCGGCCTGTGCCGTCGCATTCTGAGCGGCGAGAACCTGGAGGCTAGCGGCCCCCAGGATTCCAATGGAAAGAAACAATCGCAGATTCATCTTATCGATTCCTTGCTGCCCTTTTGGGAGTTACTCCACGGTCAGAGTCACGTTGCTTGTGTGCGTTAGCGATCCGGCGGCCACGGTAACTGTCACGTTGTAGCTCTGCTGCGATTGCGCAAAGAAGCTGCCGCCGCAGCCGCTGATTCCAAGCGTCGTCAGCAGACCCGCGGCCAGAAACAGCAGGAGCACGCCTCTGTTTCCAAGACGCTTGCCAGCACGGCGCAGACGGCCCGCAAAGGGCAGCAGCAACAGGCCCAGAGCAATGGGAGCCACGCCGCGTCCAAAGCCGGAATCCCTCCGGTTGCTTGCCGTCGTGCTTGGTGCGGTAACGGAAAGAGTGACCGTGCCAACAGGTGTGTTGGCGGGCAGTTGCCAACTGTTGCCAGTCAACTGCGTCCAGCCGGCGCCGGTCAGTGTCGCGGTAGCTCCCGTGGGAAGCCCGGAGAGAGTTACCGTGGCTGCGACCGGAAGAGTTATTCCAGAGGTTAGTGTCAAGTTATAGGTATACGTTCCCGCTGCGTCTGGCATTACGATCTGAGTCGTGCTGCCGACGCTGGTGATGGTGAAATCCACCACGGTTTCGATCAGCGCGCCGTTGGCAGCCGATGCGCTGCCGTTCGTGTCTCCGCCATAAGTTGCCGTGATCGAGTGCGCGCCCGTGGTGAGCGACGTGGTGGAATACGTTGCCACTCCGTTCGTGTTCACACCTGCCGAGCCCAGCAGCGTCGAGCCGTCGTAGAAGCTGACCGATCCTGTCGCCACGCCATAACTCGCACTTACTGTCGCGGTCAGTGTCACCGTATTGCTGAGAACGGAGATAGGCGTTGACGTGCTTAATGTGGTTGTCGTCGTCTCTGGATTCACGGTCAGTGAAACTGAGACCTTTTGCGGTGTGCTGTAGTCGCTTGTGAGCGTGGGCGTGCAGTTGGCGGCCAGCGTCTGCGTGCCCGCCGCGAGCACCGTGCCTGCAACCGGCGAGTAGGTGCAGCCTCCAACCACGCTTGCCCCGTTGTAAGTCATCGCCGCATCGAGTTGCGTCGCGCCGAGCGCCGTGCCGTAGGTGATTGCCGCGGGAGTTGCCCACGAGATTGTCGGCGTGGCCGTCGTCGCATTGACCGATGCGGTTGCAGACGCACTCGCGTAGTTGCTGTCCGCTGCTTTGGTAGCCGTAATCTGGCAAGTCACGGCGCCGCTGGTCATTGTGATCGTCGTGCCCAAGGCAGAACATGCGCCGCTCCCTGCAAATGTCACCGCGCCGCTGCCGCTGCCGCCGTTCGATCCTATTGTGAATGTTGCACCATAAGCCTGCGCCGTCGTCGGGATGCCAGTCACAGCCAGCGTGGATTGCGTGGCCAGGGCTGCGTTCACCGTGGAAGGGGCAGATGTCGCAAGTGAATAGTTGTTGTCGGCAGCCTTGGTGGCTGTTACCGAGCAGGTGCCAGTGCCGTTTGTCATCGTGATCGTCGTGCCAGAAGCAGAACATGCGCCGCTACCTCCAAACGTCACCGTTCCGCTGCCGCTACCGCCGGTTGATCCGACAGTGAAGGTTGCGCCAAAAGCCTGCGCCGTTGTCGGAACGCCGGTCACAGCCAGCGCGGATTGCGTGGCCAGCGCTGCGTTCACCGTGGAGGCGGCAGATGTCGCAAGTGAATAGTTGCTGTCGGCAGCCTTGGTGGCTGTTACCGAGCAGGTGCCGGTGCCGCTGGTCATGGTCACGGTCGTGCCAGAAGCAGAACATGCGCCGCTACCTGCAAATGTCACCGCGCCGCTGCCGCTGCCGCCGCTCGATCCGACGGTAAAGGTAGCGCCAAAGGCCTGCGCCGTCGTCGGAACGCCAGTCACAGCCAGCGTGGATTGCGTGGCCAGGGATGCGCTCACTGTGGAGGCAGCAGATGTTGCAGATGAATAATTGCTGTCGGCTGCCTTGCTGGCTGTTACCGAGCAGGTGCCGGTGCCGCTGGTCATCGTGATCGTCGTGCCTGAGGCAGAACATGCGCCGCTCCCTGCAAACGTCACCGTTCCGCTGCCGCTACCGCCGCTCAATCCGACAGTGAAGGTTGCGCCAAAGGCCTGCGCCGTCGTCGGAACGCCGCTCACAGTCAGCGTGGATTGCGTAGCCAAGGATGCGTTCACCGTGGAGGCGGCAGATGTCGCAAGTGAATAGTTGTTGTCGGCAGCCTTGGTGGCTGTTACCGAGCAGGTGCCAGTGCCGTTTGTCATCGTGATCGTCGTGCCAGAAGCAGAACATGCGCCGCTACCTCCAAACGTCACCGTTCCGCTGCCGCTACCGCCGGTTGATCCGACAGTGAAGGTTGCGCCAAAAGCCTGCGCCGTTGTCGGAACGCCGGTCACTGCCAGCGTGGATTGCGTAGCCAAGGATGCGTTCACCGTGGAAGGGGCGGATGTCGCAGATGCATAGTTGCCGTCGGTGGCCTTGGAGGCTGTTACCGAGCAGGTGCCAGTGCCGTTTGTCATCGTGATCGTCGTGCCAGAAGCAGAACATGCGCCGCTACCTGCAAACGTCACCGTTCCGCTGCCGCTACCGCCGGTTGATCCGACAGTGAAGGTTGCGCCAAAAGCCTGCGTCGTTGTCGGAACGCCGGTCACTGCCAGCGTGGATTGCGTAGCCAAGGATGCGTTTACCGTGGAAGGGGCGGATGTCGCAGATGCATAGTTGCCGTCGGTGGCCTTGGTGGCTGTTACCGAGCAGGTGCCGGTGCCGCTGGTCATGGTCACGGTCGTGCCTGAGGCAGAACATGCGCCGCTACCTGCAAACGTTACCGCGCCGCTGCCGCTGCCGCCGCTCGATCCGACAGTGAAGGTTGCGCCATAAGCCTGCGCTGTCGTCGGGATGCCGGTCACTGCCAGCGTGGATTGCGTAGCCAGAGATGCGCTCACCGTGGAGGCAGCAGATGTCGCAAGTGAATAGTTGCCGTCGGTGGCCTTGGAGGCTGTTACCGAGCAGGTGCCAGTGCCACTGGTCATGGTCACGGTCGTGCCAGAAGCAGAACATGCGCCGCTCCCTGCAAACGTCACTGTGCCGGTGCCGCTGCCGCCGGTTGATCCGACGGTGAAGGTTGCGCCAAAAGCCTGCGCTGTCGTCGGGACGCCGGTCACAGCCAGCGTGGATTGCGTGGCCGTCGTCGCACTGACTTTCACCGTTGCAGAGGTTGCTTCGCTATAGATTCCAGCGCCAGCCTTATAGGCGTAGACCGAGCAGGTGTCAGTGCCGCTGGTCATTGTCACGGTCGTGCCAGAGGCAGAACATGCACCGCTACCATAATATGTCACTGCGCCGCTGCCGGTGCCGCCACTCGTGCCCACGGTAAAGGATGTGCCGTAAACCTGAGCCGTCGTCGGCATCCCTGTTACGGACAACTGTGCCTGAGAAACACTATCTACATTGAAAGATGAGCTAGAGGCGGTTAACGATATGGTTCCAGCTTCGTTCAGAGGCAGAGTGGCAGTCAGTTGGACATCGCTGGCAGTCGTTGTAAAGATCAAGTTGTTAAATGTCGCCACGCCCGAGGAGAGCATTGCCGTCGGAGTGGCGCTGCTGCTTAGATAGCCGTACGCGTCAGTTACAGTGACCGTACCGCTGGATGCGAAGCTGGCTTCTGTTCCACTTTCGTTCAGGGTGACTACAGGCGCTGGAGTCATGACTGCTGTTTTGTCAACAGCCGAAGGCTGAATAGTGAAGCCTTGTAGCGCGTAGTTAGTCTGCACCGCACCGGCGTCGACGCATGGAGTATCGGCGCTATAGCCAGAATAGGTTGTATTGGAACGGTTATATCCCGCCCCGCGCTGATCTGTGGTCAAATCAGCGCTCAATGCGGAGTTGTTCGCTTTCAGGGTCATGTCGTAAGAACCGGCGCAGATGGCCGATGAGCCGGGTTGCGGAATCATCGTCTGCGTCAGGCCTCCATAACTGCCCTGTGCGGAAAGATTCGGGTTGCTGCTCAGGTCTGTGCTAGACATGGTGAAACCATAGGTACCGTCGTTGAATATGTTATGACTTTCGGATGGCGCATGACCACTGTTCTCAAAAAAACCTGTATTCTGATTCCCGGTAAAAATGTTGTTGTAAAGTTGCAGCGAAGTTCCCACATCGTAGATTCCGCTGCCATAACCACCTGGCGCGGAATTTCCGACGAAGGTACTATTGACCACCGTTGCTTCCCCTTGGTTAACAATTCCGCCGCCGGTGCCTGCGGTATTCGAGGCAAAGGTGCTGTTGCTCACCGTCAAAGTACTATCGGATTCGTTATTGATCGCGCCGCCGAGCACACTCGACGTATTCGAGGTGAAGGTGCTGTTACTCACCGTCAAAGTACTATAGGGTTCGTTATTGATCGCGCCGCCGAGCACTCTCGACGTATTCGAGGTGAAGGTGCTGTTACTCACCGTCAAAGTACTATAGGATTCGTTATTGATCGCGCCGCCATCTAAGATTGAGAAGCCGTTGGCGAAATTTAGATTGGCTACGGACACAATAATGTGATTACTAGAGCTGTAAATTTTTACAATCTCGACACTTCCTCCACCATCCAGCGTTACCAGATTGGTGAGAGAACTTCCACTGCCACTGGTTGGGCCGGTGATGGTCATGTTGACCGCTATCGTGGGCAATGTGCTCGCCAGCGTGATGGTTGTCGGCGTGGAAAAGCCAAAGGTGATGGTGTCGCCGCTTTGAGCCGAGTTCATCGCCTCACGTAATGTTCCGGCCCCACTGTCAGCATTACTGGTGACCGTCCACGTAGTGGCCCAGGCCGGGATCGCGGATAACAGGAAGATGGCGACAATTCCACAAGGGATCTGCAGAAGACGAAGATACGATTTGGCAAAGGAAGAGAAACGAAATTGCGACACGGTAGTTGCTCCTTGCAAAGTTGCCTGTCGTTCCTGACGCGCGCATTGGAACCGCTCTAGGAAAAATGCACCTAACCTATTGATTCTGCGAGCGTTGCTGTCAGTGCAGTGGTCTGGATATGCTGGCTTTGGGGTGAGCTTACCGGCGTTGGCCGCCAAAAGTCCTAGAGAAATCTATAGTTGGCAAATATTGTTTGGCTCTTTCAGGGTAAGTTTGCCAATATGCGGGAAGGGCTTGCCCTCACCCCTCGCAAGAGGGCTGCATCGAGAATGCGCGCCTGCAAAGGAAGTGGCTTGAGCCACATGCCGCTACTTTTGCGCGAGATAGCAGGCGATGGCCTGGGCGCGGTTTTCCACGTTCAGCCGCGCGGTGATCTCCGCCACGTGGTAATTGACGCCCGCGACGGAGATTCCCACCTGGTGGGCAACCTCCTGATACGAGCAGCCCCCGGCAATCAGGGAAAGAATCCACTGCTGGCGCTCGGTCAACTGCTCCTCGTAGCGCGAAAGCGCTTCACCGGATTTGCCGTTGCCGGTTGGGGCGCTGCTGGCAGCCTGTTCGGCTTGTTCGGGCGCGTGGGCGCGGCGTGCAAACTCGGCCATGATCTTTTGCGCGAGACCCGGCGTGAAGGGAGCTTCGCCGCGCCCGAACGCTGCCAGCGCATCGACAAACCGATCCGGTTCGCCTTTGATCAGGAATCCATCGGCTCCGGCGGCAATGGCCTCGAAGAGATGCTCGTCGCTGTCGGAGACGGTCATCATGACGATCTTCAGCAGGGGATGAGCCTGTTTGAGGTCGCGCGTCGCCGCGATGCCGCTCTGGCCCGGCATCTGAATATCCATCAGCACCAGATCGGGCGCGAGAGCTTCGGTTTGGCGCATGGCCTCCTCTGCGCTTGTGGCCACGCCCACAACATGGTAGTTGTGCGACTCCAGCATATTCTTCAGCCCGGAGAGAAACCGCTTGCTGTCGTCCACCAGCAGAATCCTCATTGCGTCTGCTCCTGAAGCAAAGTCTTCTCCTCGCAAATATGCGCGTGAGCAGCGGCAAGGCGCACGGTAACATGGCTTCCCGCGCCCTGGCTCGATTGAACGCACAGTTCAGCGCCAATTTCCTCGGCGCGTTCCTGCATCATGCGCAGTCCGTGATGACCGCTGAGGCGCGCGGTCTCGTCTGGATCGAATCCGCTGCCATTGTCTTCGATGATGAAGCAGAGCAAGCCGCCAATGTGTTGGATCGCAATGCGCACACTCGTGGCCTCGGCGTGTTTGCGCACGTTGGCCAACGCCTCTTGCATGATGCGCAGCAGTTGCACCTTGCTCTGCGGAGCCAGCATCTCCTCCCGCCACGCACATTCCAGTTCCAGGCTTACTTGCCATTCGCAGTGTTCCCGATACCAGCGCAACTGGTCTTCGATCGCGCGCAGCAATCCATGTTTCAGCGTGTCTCGTCCTATATGTAGCGCGGTGATGGTCTCGCGCAAATCAATGTGCGAATCCTGCACCGAAGCGCGCAACTCCTGCAACAGTTGCTCGGCCAGTGCAGCCTCGCCCTGTTCCATTCTCCGCTCGATGGCCAACAGTTGCATCGAGACATAACTCCACGACTGTCCCTGGCCGTCGTGCAGTTCGCGTCCAATGCGGGAGCGCTCTTCAAGCTGCGAGATCGCCTTTTCCTGTTCGACGATCCGGGCCTGCTGCGCTTTTTCGTTCGCGATGTCTTTGAAGCAGAAGACCTGTCCTAGAAGCCATCCTGCCCGGGTGTACAAGGACGTGGTTTGTACCAGGAAGAAACGAGGGATTCCCGCGATCTCCCAGCTTACCTCCAGTACGTGCGGCGCGCTTGCCTCGCGCAGGGATAAAAGTGCTGGAGCGCCTTGCGCAGTGCTTTCGAATCGGTCGCCTTCCGCAGCGGCTCGGGGAAAGATCGAGCGCGCGGCCTGATTCAGGCGGACGATGTAGCCCTCTTCATCAATAACCAAGAGGGCGTCGATTGTACTGCGCACCATTGCTTCTTGCGCTAGCGGAAGAACGCTGTAGGAACGCCAACGGAAAAACGCCCAGGCAGTGGTAATTCCGGCAAGTAGAAAAAAGAACGCGTGCGGATCGTACTTGCCGGCCCACGGCATATTCGATAGGAACTGACCGGCCCATGCAAACAGGTAGGGCACGAGGAAGGCCCATGCCTGACGTCGGCGTAATCCACGGCAACGGAGTGCCCAGCGCACATTCAGGCCTGCCGAGAGAAGGCCCACAGTGTATGCAAAGGGGTATGTGAAAAAGAGGCACAGTACGCCGTAGCGCTCTTCGAGAACTCCGGAACGGCGCACCTCGAACACGATCAGATGATGCCAGGGATTGGTAAGGTAGAGAAGCCACGAGAACAGCAAACCGATCCGGATCGCGGGTTCAAGCCATCGAGGCGCAGAGCGGTCGAATCCGCTCAATTCGGCAATAAAGCGGTACCAGATGTAGGCCGAAGCCATAGAGATAAACCACGTGGCTCTTGCGCCTGCCATGCTCCACTGGCTGTCGCCGCCCAGCATGGCGACGGCAAGGGCCACCAGCCACAGGCATTTGCAACTCTGCGACCAGGCGTGCCAGCGCGCGCCCGGTTCGGCGCGGAACTGCCAGGTGTAGACGGCAATCCCCTCCAGAACCGCGATGACGCAGCCGATAAACACGAGTTGCGCCAGAACCGCGAGATCAATTGAAATCAGCATGAAATAGAACCGTATGTCTCTATATTGTCTTGTCTCGTTGCAAATGAAAAGCCAAGTTCACAGGATGTAGCCCGTAGATGGAAGGCATAATTCTCCTCGCACCTCCAGTCCTAAGCGTGATAGTGCGGCAGAAACGGCATGACCGGTGGCATAGATCCTATGCCAATGTACGGAATTGAGCGGCTACGCAAGTGGCTGCTCAATCGGATTTGATGATGATATTAGTCCGACATAACGGCCATTGGAGGTCTTTTATGCGTGGCGTATATGAGAACCCAACGGATAGCGGCATTTGGTGGATTCACTATTACGCGGATGGAAAGCGGCACCGCGAAAACGTGGGACGCGAATCGGATGCGATCAAGCTGTACTAGTCGCGCAAGGCCGATACCGTGGCGGGTCGTAAGCTACCGGAACTACGCAACTGCAAAGTGGTAACGGTAGGCGAACTGCTCGACGATGCTCTGGAGTTTGTAGCAAATCACAAGGACAGCCGAAACTACAAAAGCAAAGCGGCCATTGTCCGTGAGGATATGGGAAGCCGTCATGCAGCCGAAGTGACGCCTCAAGAGCTGGAACGCTGGCTCCGTGAGCACTGCAAAACGGCTGCGACGGCCAACCGCTACAAGGCGTTTATCTCGCTCTGCTATCGGGAAGGGGTTCGCAACGGCAAGGTGGCTGTCAATCCAGCCCGGCTCGTTCGCCAACGGAAGGAAGGCGGAGGCCGTCTGCGCTTCCTCAGCCGCGAGGAATACGACCAGCTGCGCGAAGTGATCACCAAACGGTTCCCCGAGCATCTGGCGGAATTCGTGGTAAGTGTTCATACCGGAATGCGCCTCGGCGAGCAATATTCCTGTACCTGGTCACAGGTTCACCCTGATCGCCGGACGATTGAACTGACCAGAACGAAAAATGGGTCGGCTCGGACGGTTCACTTGAATTCGGATGCGGTGACAGCAATTGAATCGCTTCGTCGTCCGATTCTGCGGGCGGGCGATCCGGTCTTCCCCCGCCAGGGCAAGAGCTTCGACACGCGTTCATGGTTCCATCCCTGCCTTGAGGATGCTGGTATTACGGGGTATGTCTGGCACTCAAACCGGCACACATTTTGTTCCTGGCTAGCAATGGCTGGCGCGTCGATCAAAGAGATTCAGGAAGCGGCGGGCCACAAGTCGATCATCATGCCTGCCCGCTACAGCCACCTTTCCCCTGCGCATAGGCTGTCTGTGGTGGCGCGGATCGCGTCTGCTTCCGAATAGCCGTTCAGAGGAGCTGACATTCCCCGAATATTGGATGATGTGCCGAGGCACGAGGGCCGGTGTCAAGGCTCTACGACCGCGCAGCGGCGCGCTTCAGCGCGGCCTTGACTCCGGTCCGGCCTCGGCTATGCTCTGTCTATCCGGGAAATGTCACTCGATGTTCGACGGACCGAGGCCGAAAACAGCCACCAAACAGCCATTGACTTGGCTCCTCTGCGACACGAACTCTTCTGTCGAAGCCAATAGCCACCAGAACAGCCACCAAATTAAAATGGCCACCCACTGCCGGTGGCCTATTTATCTGCAAAGCGTTGATTTTATTGGTGCCCGGAGGGGGACTTGAACCCCCACGACCTTACGGCCTGCGGATTTTAAGACCGTTTTTGGGCGTTGAGAACTGCCTTGCACTGCCTCGCACAGAGACGAATAACAGTCACATAATGAATGAGATAGACGTGTTATCCACATCGCACCCTGTCGCACCAAAAAGCACCAAATCACGGTACAAAGTGGCCCCAAAAGCGGCACCGGACTAATTCTGTAAGTGTTTTAGAATCGCATCTTGAACCTGCGGATTTTTGGTCCGCAGCGCTCTAGGAAGCGACGCTGTCATTCTTCGACAGCTCTTCTCACAGAGTCAATCGTTTCAACCGGCTCTCGCCACCGCGTCAACAAATGTACGGAATCTGGCTTCAATTTCTACCGCAGAGGTTGTCGGGTATCCAAGCTCTTTCGCCAAGACTTTAAGCTCAGGCTGCCACTCTGCCGGGATACGAATGGGCGGCGGGAAGTCGTGGGTAGCCCGCTGCGTAAACACCTGTTCGGCTGCGGCGCGTACAGCCCGCACGTCCAGTTTTCCCAACAGATCAATCAGCAAAATGTCCAGCACATCGCGGGCGCGCCCTTGCGAAAATGGCCCAGTGCAAGCGTGCAACTTCTGGGCAACTTGTTCACTCAGATTCAGGCAACGAACCGGAGACGGTGTTCTCAACCCCATTGCGGAGAGTCCTCGAATCGTTGGCTCCACGAGGTCAACGACGCCTGCTCCTGCTGCCCCCAAATCTACATCAATCGTTTGCCATGCGCGGGTTCGATACTGGATGGCAAGTTCCAGTCGCACCGCATCAACTTTCTCCATGTTCAACGGCTTGCCTTTCAACCGAAAGCTGAAGTCATCGAAGCCAAGCGCGAGCGCGTTTTGAAAGAGTGCAAGCCGCGCCGCACGTTCGCCTGAGACACCGATGTCGATGTCCTTCGTCGCGCGAGCGCCCTCGGCAAAGCGCAGTTCCATCGCCGCGCCACCCTTCAGGTAGTAGTTGTCTAGGACGCCCTCACTTACGGCCCGCTCCAATACGCCGCATAGCGCCAAAAAGGAAACCCAACGGCGAAGACGCTCCTGCGCCAGTCCTTGTTCTTTGGCGACTCGCGCCAATGTCTTCTCCAGACGTTCAACTGGTTGAGGAGTCATTCGACTTAACCCTGCTTCCGTTTTTTACAAGTGAGAGACCATGTGTCGAGCGGCTGACGCGCTTCCGAAGGCCGCTTGCCTGAGCCGTGTTGAGCAGTCCTTCTCGAAGAGCATCGGCGATGGCCTTCTGGGCAATGTCTGCTCTATGCGTTGTCGAGAGAACATCCACGACCGAGCGTTCGACCGAAGTGACCGGCATTCCTTCATGCTGGCTGATCTCCTGCGGCGTTAGGTCGGCGCGATGAATCACGATCCATTCCGGGTGCGCCCTCCGCAGCCGTGCCGACATCGGAACAGTGAGGTGAATACGCGCTGGGTTTACGTCCGAGATGCCGTAGAGCAGCAGCGCCGTTTCATGAGACAGGGCGACGCGCTCCGGTCCTTGACTTGCCTGTGCCCACAGGACAGCTTCGCGGTACTGGGCAAGCCGGTCTGCCGGAAAGTGCGCAATCCGGTAGACCCCTCTGCTCATCCGCTCCAACCGGCCCCGCTGTGCGAGCCGAACCAGTACAGAATCTTGAATCCCCTGGGCACGCGCGTCTTTGGACGCGAGCAGACCATCATGCTCTTCGGCAAGTGCATACAACTCGTCCATGCGAGTACGTGGCATATATAGAGTATGCAGTCGCAATGTCTTATTGTCAATATCATTCCACGATGGAACTATATTGACACGAGACGCATCCGATGATCGCGGAGACTTTACGGGCTCATTCTGGCGGGACAGAGTAGCCAGACGACCGAGCGTTACCTTGGCTCTGAGCAGGAGATTGCCGTCGCCGTCAACGACAACCTGGGGCTATGAATATGGTCCGGACTATTGACCAATGCAAGCCCTTGAAAACGCGGGGCGGCGGTGGTGGGTCAAAACTTACCGTTTTTGAGACGGCTAGTGCTCTGTTATCATCGGTCAAATGGCTAGATGCACAGCACCAGTATATGGTCATCGCACAGCGAGCGGTCGGGAGGCCTGCCCTGCATGCGGTGGCGGCTACAGTGGCTACGGCGGCTACGGGTCGTACTCGTACGCGTCCCCGTCTTACTCCCCGTCGGTGAGCAGCGGGGGTGGCCGGAGCAGCGGCGGCGGGTCCGGCAGAACTGTAAGGGCGCGCTGGTCGGGAGCCGGTTCGTCTCAGCTGTATACGCCTGAAGAAGTGCGGGCACTCACGCCAATCCGCGACACCGTCGAGAAGCGAGCGTCCCTGCCTGACCTTCGGCACATCTTTCTGTGCCATGCGTGGGACGACCGGCAGGGGGTCGCCAAGGAGCTGTACGATCTGCTCGTGGCACACGATGTCTCGGTCTGGTTCAGCGAGAATGACATTGGCCTCGGCGAGCCGTTTCTCCGCGCTATCGACAAGGGCTTGGCCAAGTCGCGGATCGGGATCGTGCTGGTGACCCCTGCGTTGCTGAAGCGCCTCCCAGCAGCGGGCGTCGCAGACAAGGAGCTTTCGGTACTTCTAGCTCGTGATCAGCTCGTTCCCGTCGTGCATAACACGACGTACGAAGCTCTCCGCGAAGTCAGTCCCATGCTCGCCTCGCGAAACGGCCTGGATACTGCAGAAATGCCGATGGCAGACGTCGCGGCCAAGCTCGCCGAACTGGTCGCCCTCTAGCTCTATTGCCGGGGTGCATCACGCGGAGACACGTTCTCAAAACCTTCCCTAGCCGAACACCGAGCGTTTGCGATACGTTATGTTCGGACTTCGAGATCACTGTCCATTCCCTTTTCAAAACGACCGTTACCGACCTCGTCAGAACTCTGACGCATAATCTATTCGGTGCCTGTATGCTTTTGCTTCTCAGCTTTTCTTCCCTTGCCGAATACAAGCCGCTCGAATAATTTGATGCGCTCACTAAAACCGAAGAGCAGAGGGACAGCCAGCAAAACCAGCACTCTGAAAGCATCACCGATGGGAGACTCGCTATTTGAGTTAACATCAAGAACCCCCGCAAAAGAGTGCCCTTGAATAGAAATGGGTATTAACCCCCATCCAAGAAATGCACATCCGATCACGCTTGCAATCGTGCCGACACTAAGACGGCTCCATATCAGCCTGTCGTAAGAATCAAGTTTTTCAGACAGACATACCTCTAGCGTCGGGAGCTTTGAAATAACACTAACGCAACTTCCTGTCCATCCTGCGAATATAATTCCTAGTGCAAGAATTGGTCCATAAAGCACGGGCGCGTGAAGGAACGCAAAATAAAACGCTAGACAAAAGGTTGCTACCGCGAGAATTGGCAAAAACATAATCGCTCGAAAAAGACGTTTTGCGCGAATTCGCATCGCATCCTCGTAGTCGTCTCTGTACTCCCCCCATTCATCTCTTTCATTGAAGAGGGCAAATAACGCTCTTCGTCCATCTTCCGGTTCATCGTCCGCCCTCTCTACCTTTCCTTCGAGTAAAGCACGCAGCCTGGTCGTCTCCGATTTGGGAACCCCCCACCATTCCATTAGTTCAAAGGCAAGGTGGCCTTCATTCCTAATCTCCCCCCGTGGGCATAGGTAGGCATTGAAGTTACTTTGTTTATCTGCTTCATCGACCAAATCGTCGAGTTTGTCGATGTGGTCAGCATGTTGGGCATTCTCTGCGAGCGTCGTTAGAGCTTGCCTCACTTCTTCCAGCAACACACTATTTAAAGTGTCGTTCGTACTTCGTGGACGTTGTACCATCAGCTCAATATCAGATTTCCGCTCAGCAATCTGTAACAGCGCTTTCGTACGCCGCTCTTCCAGTTGCAAGTCCAGTTTCGCTAGCTTTCGCTTCTTGAGCAATTCGCGTATACCCATACTCGATCCACTCCATTCAGATACGACCGTTTGTTCTTAACAAGGGTTTCCGTTCCTCTGCGCCTGAAACCTCAATATGCTGCTCCTGCCTCATTCCCAAGTGGCATCCTTGAGAGCAGCCGCGAGTTCCTCTGTCGCATATTCCTTACGTGGATTGTAAGCCGTGACAATCTTTGACATATCCAGATACCGCATACCCCATATACCGCCCGGTGAAGTCTTCTTGGCATTGGTTGGAATGAACTTATCGACAAGGTAAAAGCGGTGCGGATTTTCCTTGAGGTCGTAATACGGGGTATTCTCTATTGCGCTCATAATCCGCTTTCGGTGGCTGTCTGTGAGACATCCGGCCTCTTCGGTAAAAGTGATTACACCATCTGCCCATGATGCCACACTTATCGCTTCAACCGTGCCGACGAAGGCGACTGTCTTCCGGTCATAGACTCCAATGAAGCGGTAGCTGCGTTTGCACGGCCTGGATGGTGGCTCATAGTAGAGACCGAATCGCTCGTTTTCTAAAATGGACGTGCCACATGGGAAGACCACGAGCCACCGATTACGCGCCTCCAACAGTCTCTCATCGGAAAGATAACTCTCGTAGTCCTCAACAATGGAGAGGAGTTCCTGCTCGAATTCCGCGCATTGCGCTCTGAGCGCCTCAACGATCTGCGAGAAGGTCACTGCTGCAAACGTCATTCCCTGCGAAGCGGCGTCTGCCGCGAGCGCTTTTCGATCGGAGTCCGCTATCGCTTCCTTCGTAAGGCCGATGAGGATAGCGCCCTCCACACGACTGGTTCCGGCTTCACGCTTCACAATGCTCTTGAAGTGGCGCCGAATCTGATCGGAGTCTAGGTCTCCGCCACGTTTAGTCTCTATGAAGATGCGCAACGGCTCCTGCTTGATGAGCGCATCTGGAACGCTGGCATCACCTCTGATCTGTTGTTCGAAAGTGAGGCCAATAGAGAGCTCAGTTTCAAGAAGCGACGTCAAAACTTTCTGAATTTTGAATGGAGATGATTGGTAGAAATAGCGCAGCAGCAGCAGCGTGTTGTTGGTGGCGTGGTTCTCCGGTTGTGAGAATCGCTGAAAATGGGACACACGAGACATGGCTGTACTCCTTCAACAACTTTACACCGGGGATTGGGAAACGGGTGGGGTGCCGGGGGCAGAGCGGGCGGCGTGGGTAGGCGGTTATTGCTCAACCCCTCGAAACGGCCTAATAGGCAGCTTCAACAGTGCTGGACCTGGCAGGGTTTTGTCTGCGGCGTGGTGCTTCGGCACCACTAAAACACGGGTGGGGTGCCGGGGGCGGAGCGGGCGGCACCGGCAATGACGCATTCTTCGGCGTTGCCGGAAAAGGTGGGGCCGGATCGCTCCGGCCCTTGGGTGGCTGTCAGTTTTCGATGAGCAAGAGAGCGGTGTTGACGTTGGTTCCCTGGCTGGCAAAAGTTCCGGCGGGAAGGTCTTCGTACCATCCTCCTGAGTTCTCGGCCAGAGGCTTCAAGGTGGATTGCTGCCGGGGGCCGTTTGCGCAAATGGCAACCAAGCGGCCTCCGGGTTTCAGCATCTTCATCGCGTGTTGAATGTGCTTGATGTCAGCGCCGTTTTGAAAGGGCGGATTCATCAAAATTCGGTCAAAGGTTCCAAGATTTCCGTTCTGCTCCAGAAAATCTCCGCAAATGGTTTCGTCTGCGACTTGTTCCAATGATGCGGCCAATGTTGCATTGATCTCGACAGCGGTCACGCTGCCGAACGGTCTCACGTTCGGCAGTGCTGCAAGAATTGCGCCGGTTCCCGCGCTCGGCTCAAGAACGCAGTGACCTGGCAGAATGTCGGCCTCCTCGACCATGCGCTCGGCCAGCGCGGGCGGTGTCGGGAAAAGTTGCGGGGCGGTGATTACCTGCACACCGGTTTTCAAGGCGTTCTGCATTTGCTCGATCTTGTCGCGGGTGCTTGTGGGTGTAATGCCTTGCCGGATTCTCTCGGCTCTGCATTCGGAGTCTTCGCAGTCTGGACCATCCGGGCAAACCGTGTCATCCTTCGCGGGAGTCTCTTCGGAGGCTGCGCTCTCCGGCTCCGGCTTTGGGGCCGGGACCGGAGACGTGGCAGGTGTAGAGTCCAAGAGAGAGAATCCCTGTTTGGATGCGCTCTCAATCAATCGCCCATCGGCGCGGGCCGCGTCTACAGCGGCTTTCGTCATCACGCCTTTGAGGTCGGTAAATGGCACGGTGCGGGTGAAGTTCGCCCCACCGTTACCCCAATTGTCTAGCACCGTAACAGAAACCTTGTTGACCTTCTGGATGTATGACCACCCGCGAAATGTCCAGCATCTCACTGCGCCGCCCTTCTCCGGGCCGGTCTGCTCGGCCACTGTTCCGCCCTGGTCGTCAAGCATTGCCCGCTCGTATGCAATGCGGTTTGTGTAGTGGTCAATCCACCGCTGAGTGTGTTCGATTCTGCCCGGATAGGCCGCAAATGCGGATGCAAAAACCTCCTCCAGTGTGCGCGGCGCGTAAAGGCTGGGGAAGCTCCCGGTAAGCGCATCGTATGCGCTGGGCGTGTGTGGATGGCCTTCTTTGTCGCCTTCTTTCCGGGCTAAATTCAGGTGACACATTCCGGCGATTCTGAGAGCTACTTGCGCCTGAAGTTTCTTGTCTTGCTCTTGGCTGCAAGCTCTCCAGAGTTTGAGCCACATATCAGCTTCTTGCTGGCTCTTTTCCTCCTTGCGCTTGCTGGCCTCCAGTCCCTTGATGCGGCGGGCGCGCACGTCCGGGCGCTCCTTGTACTTGGCAAGTCGGATTGCGCCCTTGGCGCGGCTCTGCCAGTATTCCGCTGCCTTCCACATCTCGACGGCGCGGCGCATTCCCTTCTCGATCTTCTCGGCGTCCCTCACCCGCTTTGCGCCGCAGAGCGAAGTGAATGATGACACAGAGCCCATGAGAGCGAGCGGGAGTCGGTGATCCCTCGGCATGGCAGCGAAAGATCCGTTGTCAACGAATGCATTGTGGGTTTTGCGTAAATCAACCACGAATCCCTCCTGGCCACAAGCGTGTATGAGGCCTGATCCGTGAAGGTTCACGGCGTCTCGACGAGGGATCGCGATAAACGCGACGATTCTTGTTCAAATCGGAAATTGAGCGCACTATGGAAGCATGAGCCTTGAGAGCAACGATCTCACCCACAAAGTCCGTGCTCATTTCAAGACGGATTTTCAGAAGCGTGTCCTCGACGCTGCGGTGAAGAGCTTCGACAACGAAGATAATCCGCTACGCCTCAATAACTTTGCGACCGCTCTCAGAGAGCTTGGCCGTATATGGCTTGAAGATCTCGCTCCGAAAGAGAAAATTCGCGCATGTAACTGGTTTAAGCAAGATCCGAGCCTACGAGAGAAGGATGGTGTAACGCGGGGACAACGCGCTAAATATGCGGTTCAAGAAGAGCTTCATGATGATTTTGTATCGGAACAACTTCACATCGACGTGAATTGCACGATCAAGGAATACACATCTTTGATCGATGAATTGAGTAAGTACACACACATAGCGGAGAAGACCTTCGATATTTCTTATGAAGATGCAGAAATGCAAGCTGTTCGAGCCATCGAGACATTCGATCAGCTTTCAATGCTCATCGAAGAGCGGCGCGACAGCCTGCGCGCATGTGCTGCTGATGCGGCAAAGGACGCTCTGATCGACGAGTTGATTAGTGAGGTTCGCGACGAACTCGATTGTCTCGCCACACACTGTTCCGTTGAAGGTGCTCAGCTTGAGCATCTGGCCATCGTCTCGCTCGACCCAGACCAGATCGTGTATGAAGGAAGCGGGAGTGTTGATGTGAGACTTCAGTATGGTTCGGATTCAGACGTTGCAAGGGACGATGGTTCCGTGACGCACGACGGATACCCCCTGGACTGCCGGTTCGAAGCGGATACGAGCGATCCGCTTGGCATCTCCATTGTTCCAGGAAGTTTGAAGATAGATACGTCGAGTTTCTATGACAACGGCGAGGATTAGCCTACTTCGCTCGGTGCCGATACGGGGGGCAGGTCTAG